>NZ_JBIRGP010000002.1:0-395668 GCF_044328075.1 Streptomyces sp. NPDC017991
CGGACGGAGGAACTCCCACTCCTCATCGGACAGTTCATGTCGACGTATCACCCGACCATGATCCACTACTCAAGATCAATTGAAGACACGACCTAGTACGAGTACCAGGACGACGGGGGCGGGGGCGGCCGTTTCCCTCAGCGGGGCGGTCAAGGTCTTCGGTGCGGTACGGGCCGTGGACGGTGTCTCGACCTGGAGATCGCCCGCGGCGAGACGGTCGCGCTGCTCGGCCGCAACGGCGCGGGCAAGTCCACCGCGCTCTCCCTCCTGCTGGGCCTGGACGAGCCCGACGAGGGCACCATCCGCCTCTTCGGCGCCGCTCCGGAGCACGCCGTACGGGCCGGCCGGGTCGGTGCCATGCTGCAGGACGGGCGGCCCGTGCCGCGGGTGACGGTGGGTGAGCTGGTCGGGTTCGTGGCCCGTACCTGTCCCGCGCCGATGCCCGTCGGGGAGGCGCTGGCGCTGGCGGGCATCGGCGAACTGGCCGAGCGGCGCTTCGACCGGCTCTCCGGTGGCCAGGCACAGCGGGTGCGGTTCGCGGTCGCCCTCGTCGGGAACCCCTCGCTGCTCGTGCTCGACGAACCGACCGCCGCACTGGACGTGGAGGCCCGGCACGCCTTCTGGGACTCGATGCGGGCGTACGCGCGCCACGGCCACACGGTCCTCTTCTCCACGCACTACCTGGAGGAGGCGGACGCCAACGCCGACCGGATCGTGGTCGTCGACCACGGGCGGATCGTCGCCGACGGCACCGGCGACCAGCTCAGGCGGGCCGCGGGCGGCAGTCTCGTCGGCTTCGACCTCGCGGGTGCCGCCTTCGACCTCGCGGGCGCCGGTACGGACGGGCTGTCCCTGCTGCCCGGCGTGGTCTCCGTGGAGGTCCGCGGGGACCGGGCCCGGCTGCGGACCGACGATCCGGACGCGACGGTGATCGCGCTGGCCGAACGAGGTGCGATACGGGGCCTGGAGGTCGCTCCGGCCTCGCTGGACGACGCGTTCCTGGCCCTGACCGCCACCCCCTCCGGCACCCCCTCCGACACGGTGGCCCGGTTCGCTTCCCTGGAGGCGGTGTGATGGTGCTCGACTATCTGCGGCTCGAAGTGCGCCGGACGCTGCGTGACGTCGGTTTCATGATCGGCGGG
Organism: Streptomyces sp. NPDC017991; assembly: GCF_044328075.1. Classification (NCBI taxonomy): domain Bacteria; kingdom Bacillati; phylum Actinomycetota; class Actinomycetes; order Kitasatosporales; family Streptomycetaceae; genus Streptomyces; species Streptomyces sp. NPDC017991. The sequence goes on from NZ_JBIRGP010000002.1 coordinate 1,143, forward strand.
GTCGTGATGCCGGTGGTGATGTATCTGCTGTTCACGAACCTCGGTGGCGGCGCCGACGGCGACTGGAAGACCGCTTCCATGATCGGTATGGCCGCGTACGGTGCGATGGGCTCGGCCCTGAACACCGGCGGCGGGGTCGCCGAGGACCGCTCGATCGGCTGGCTGCGACAGCTGCGGATCACTCCGATGAGTCCGCGCCAGGTGGTCGCCGGGCGTGCGCTGACCGGCGCGGTGACGGTCCTGCCCGCGATCGTGGCGGTCCTCGCGGCGGGCGGCCTGGTCAACGGCGTACGGCTGGACGCCTGGAAGTGGGCGGTGATCGCGCTGTCGCTGTGGCTCGGCTCGGTCCCCTTCACCCTGCTCGGACTCGGCAACGGCTACCGGCTGACCGCGCAGGCCACCGGCGTGGTGAACATGGTGTGCAATCTGACGCTCGCGGTGGTCGGCGGGCTGTGGTTCCCGCTGGCCCTGTTCCCCGGCTGGCTGCGGTCGTTGTCGTCCTACACACCCACGAACCGCTTCGCGCAGCTCGGTACGGCCGTCGCCGACGGGCGGGCGCCCGCGCTCGGAGCCGTGCTGGTGCTGACCGGCTGGCTGCTGCTCTTCGGCTCGTACGCTGTGGTCTCGTACCGCAGGACCGCGCGGACCGTCTGACGGAACCTGGCACGGGAACTGGCACGGGAACGGAATCGGGAACAGGTACAGGGTCAGGTACAGGTCAGGGTCAGGGTCAGGAACGGGTACAGGAACGGGGGCTGGGGAGATGTCCTGGTTGCGGAGCGTCAGTTGCCGGATGGCCGCCCGGCGGGAGGAGCGGGCCGGGCACAGGACCGGGAGGCTCCCCGAGCACCTGGGCCCGCCGCCCAGCGGTTTCGCGCTGCTGCCCTGGCTCCTGATGGGAATGGGCGCCTTCTCCAACCTCTTCCAGGGCAGGACCCCGAACCCCTGGATCGGCGGCATCGGACTCCTCGTCTTCAACTCCCTCTACATCCATGTGGTGTTCCGCGCCTTCACCAAGGAGGCCCGCGAGGCCCGCTCCACCCGGGGCGCGCTGATCGCACTGGGCGTGGTGACCTGCCTCCTCGGCGGCCTGTACGGGGGCAGCTGGCTCCTCTTCTTCCCACTGCTCGGGCTGGCCGCGGGCGCGATCGTCCGGGGGCCGTGGCTCGGCAGGACCGGTATCGGCCTGAGTGTGCTCGCCGGTGTCGTGGCGGGGGTGCGGGACGGCTGGGGCGCGGTGAACGTCGCGTACGGCACGTTCCTGTCCACCATGGTGACCGCCGCGATCCTGTCCCTGTCGGACGCCGTACGTGAACTGCGGGCCGCGCGGGAGGAGTTGGCCCACCAGGCCGTCGAGAAGGAGCGTCTGCGCTTCTCCCGCGACCTGCACGATCTGCTCGGCCACACGCTCTCCGTCATCGTCGTGAAGTCGGAGGCGGCCCGGCGCCTCGCCCACCGGGACCTGGACGCGGCGCTCGTCCAGGTCTCCGACATCGAGTCGGTCGGCCGGCAGGCGCTCACCGAGATCCGTGAGGCGGTCACGGGCTATCGCGAGGGCAGTCTGGCCACGGATCTGGACCGGGCGCGGTCGGCGCTGCTGGCGGCGGGGATCGAACCGGTCGTACGGCAGTCGGGGCCGCCGTTGTCCGCGCGGGCGGAGGCACTGCTGGGGTGGGTCGTGCGGGAGGCCGTCACCAATGCCGTGCGGCACAGTGGCGCTCGCCGCTGTTCGATCACGGTGGACGGGGGGTCGGAGCGGGTTCGGGTGCGGGTCTCGGACGACGGTGGGGGTGTGTCCGCGGGGGCCTCGCCGGCTGTTTTGCCCGGTATCGAGGGGACGGGCATCGGGGGGACGGGTATTGGTGGGACGGGTATTGGTGGGACCGGGCTCAAGGGGCTGACCGAGCGGCTTGCGGCGGCGGGGGGTTTGCTGGAGGCGGGGCCGGGGGTTCGGGGTGGGTTCGTGGTGATGGCGGAGCTTCCGGGGGAGGCGGTGGGGGTGGCTGCCGCCTGAGGGTGGGGGGCGGGGGTGGTTTTTGGGTGCGGGTGCGTGGGGGCTGAGCGCGCAGTTCCCCGCGCCCCTTGGGGGCTGCGCCCCTGAATGTTGGGGCCGGGGCGCCTAATGTTGGGGTGTGAACGAGATGCCCCGGGATCATCGGCCTGCCAAGTCCATTCGTGTGTTGCTCGCCGAGGATCAGGGGATGATGCGGGGCGCGTTGGCGCTGCTCCTCGGGCTGGAGGCCGACATCGAGGTGGTGGCGCAGGTCGGGACGGGGGACGCCATCGTGGGAGCGGCTCTGGAGTCACGGCCCGATGTCGCGCTGCTGGACATCGAGCTGCCGGGCATCAGCGGTCTCGACGCCGCCGCGCTGTTGCGGGAGGAGACGCCCGACTGCCGGGTGCTGATCCTCACCACCTTCGGCCGGCCCGGTTATCTGCGGCGGGCCATGGAGGCGGGCGCCGCGGGGTTCCTCGTCAAGGACGGGCCCGTGGAGGAGCTGGCGCGGGCGATCCGCCGGGTGCTGACCGGGGAGACCGTCATCGACCCGGCGCTCGCGGCAGCCGCGCTGGGCGCCGGGCCCAATCCGCTCACCGCCCGCGAGTGCGATGTGCTGAAGGCTTCGGCGGACGGGGCTACGGTCGCCGACATCGCGTCCACGCTGCATCTTTCCGAGTCGACCGTCCGCAACTACCTCAGCTCCGCGATCGGCAAGACGGCGACGCGCAACCGCATGGAGGCGATGCGGGAGGCTCGCCACCAGGGGTGGCTGTAGGCCTTTTGGCACGGGTGCCGCGTTGTCGGGTGCGGGTGGGTCGTGGCTGGCCGCGCCGTTCCCCGCGCCCCTTGGGGGCAAAGGCGCAGCCCTGCTTTCGGCATGCGTTGTCGGGTGCCGGTGCGTTGGGGCTGGCCGCGCAGTTCCTCGCGCCCCTGAAGGCAAAGGCGCAGCCCGGCCTTCGACATGCGTTGTCGGGTGCCGGTGCGTGGGGGCTGAGCGCGCCGTTCCCCGCGTCCCTAGAGGCGGGGGCGCGGGGAACTGCGTGGCCGGCTGCGACGTGGCCGTACTCGGGAACGTCCCCCGGCGGAGCCGTCCGGCAGCCACAGCCACATCAGCAGCGCCCCGCCCAGCAACACCCCGCACCCCGTCCGGAACACCAGCGCATACCCCTCCGTCAACGCCCCCGGCAAGGGCTCCCCACCCGTCCGCGCCGCGGCGATCGTCGCCATCACGGACAGGCCAAGCGAACCCCCCATCGTGCGGGAGGTGTTCACCAGGCCCGAGACCAGTCCCGCGTCCCCCACCTCCGCCCCCGACGTGGCCAGCGCGGCGAGCGGAGTCGCGGAGAGCCCCGCACCGAGCATCATCAGGACCCCGGGCAGCATGATCGTGGTGACGTACGCCCCGTCGGCGGTCATCCTCGACTGCCAGCCGAACCCGACCGCCGCCACCACCGCCCCGATCACCGCGACATTGCGCGCCCCGACGGCCCGCATGAACCTGGGCGCGACCTTCGAGCCCAGGATCACCGCGAGCGAGCTGGGCACGAGAGCCGAACCGGCCTCCAGAGGCGTGTAGCCCAGCACGTTCTGCGCGTAGAGCGTCATGAAGAACCACATGCAGAACATCGCCGAGCCGCACAGGAACATCGCCGCGTTCGCCGAGGAGACGGATCTCAACCGGAACAGCTTCAGCGGCATCAGCGGTGCCTTGGTCCGCGCCTCGACGAGCAGGAAGAGCCCGATCAGGACGGCCCCGCCGACCAGCGGGACCAGCGTCGCGGCCGACGCCCACCCCTCGGCCTCGGTCTGCACGATCCCGTACGCGAGGGTCGCGAGGCCCGAGGTGACCAGTACGGCACCCGGCAGGTCGAGCCGCCGGCTGCCGCCGACGCGGCTCTCGGCGAGCCAGAACAGGGCGCCGGCCAGCACCACGGCACCGACGGGCACGTTGATCAGCAGGACCCAGCGCCAGTTCAGCGCGTCGACGAGGAGTCCGCCGACGAGCCCGCCCGCCGCGCCGCCGCCTCCGCCGACCGCGGTCCAGGTCGCGATGGCACGCGCCCGTGGAGGTCCCTCGGGCACGGCCGAGGTCAGGATCGTCAGCGTCGAGGGGGCGAGCACGGCCGCGCCGAGACCCTGTACGGCCCGCGCGGCCAGCAACTGCCACTCGGCCTGCGCGAGCCCGCCCGCCAGCGAGGCCAGCGTGAAGAGCGCCAGCCCGACCAGGAACATCCGCTTGCGCCCGTACAGGTCGCCCGCCCGGCCGCCGAGGAGCATGAAACCGGCGAAGGCGATCGTGTAGGCGTTGACGACCCATTGGAGGCCCGGCGCGCTCAGCCCCAGGTCGGCCCGCATCGACGGCAACGCCACGTTGACGACCGACACGTCGAGGACGACGAGGAACTGGCCCGCGCAGGCCAGGGCGACCACCACCACCCAGGTGGGCGGCGCGGGGCGCCGGGACACGGGTATCTCTGCGGTTGCGGCTGCGGCGGCTCTGTGCGGGGGCATAGAGGTCATGGTCGCAGCGGCTTCCTGCCCCGTACATCAGATTTTCGCCGCACGGCCGGTCCGCCGCAGGACCTAGGTCCGGCCTCCCGTCCGACTGAGGGCCGCCCGGCCGCACGTACGGGATCCGCTCAGGCGCGCCTGAGCAGTGTCACCACCGCCGCGCCCCCGAGCCCGATGTTGTGGGCGAGCCCCACGCGCGCGTCCGCCACCTGCCGTGCCTGCGCCTCGCCCCGCAGCTGCCACGTCAGCTCGGCGACCTGCGCGATGCCGGTGGCCCCCAGCGGATGCCCCTTCGAGATGAGCCCTCCCGAGGGGTTCACCACCCACCGCCCGCCGTACGTCGTGGCGCCCGACTCCACGAGCTTGCCGGACTCGCCGGGCCCGCACATGCCGAGGGCCTCGTAGGTCAGCAGTTCGTTGATGGAGAAACAGTCGTGCAGTTCCACGACGTCGACGTCCTCGATGCCGAGCCCGGCGCTCTCGTACACCTGCCGGGCGGCGGCCCGTGACATCGGCTGCCCGACGACGTCGACGCACGACCCGGAGGCGAACGACTCCTCCGTGTCCGTGGCCATCGCCTGCGCGACGATCTCCACGGCCCGCTCCCCCAGCCCGTGCCGCTCGACGAAACGCTCCGACACGACGACGGCGGCGGACGCCCCGTCCGAGGTGGGCGAGCACTGGAGCTTGGTCAGCGGGGAGTGGACGGTACGCGCGGCGAGGACCTCGTCGACCGTGTACACGTCCTGGAACTGCGCGTACGGGTTGTTCGCCGAGTGCCGGTGGTTCTTGGCGCCCACGGCCGCGAGCTGCGCCTCCGTCGTGCCGTACCTCTCCATGTGCTCGCGCGCCGCGTTCCCGAAGATCTGGGCGGTGGGCGGGGTCGTCCCGAAGCCGTGCCGGGCCGCCATGACGGCGTAGTGGCGGGCGACGGGTGAGGTCGCGAAGTCGCCCCCGTCGGCCCCCGCGCCCAGCGCACCGCGCGCCATCTTCTCGAACCCCAGCGCCAGTACGCAGTCGCTCGCGCCGCCCTCGACGAACTGCCGCGCGAGCATCAGCGTGGTGGCGCCGGTCGCGCAGTTGTTGTTCACGTTGTAGACGGGCACACCGGTCAGGCCGAGTTCGTACGCGGCCCGCTGCCCGGCCGTGGAGGCCTGGAAGCAGAAGCCGACGGGGACCTGCTCCACCGCGTCGTACGGGATCCCGGCGTCGGTGAGGGCGCCGGTGCCCGCCTCCCGCGCCATGTCCCAGTACTGCCGGTCCCGCGTCTCCGGCTTCTCGAACCTGGTCATGCCCACACCGACGACGTACGCCTTCGTCCTCATGGCTCTCCCCACGGTCCGGGTCTGGTGCGGCCGGAGACTAGAACACGTTCCAGTCGGATGGAAGCTCAGGGGGCGATGTTCGCGGGGGGGGGGAGATGTTCGGGGGCCGATGTAATGAGAAGGTCAAGAATTCGTTAGCGGCTCGAAGCAACGGAATAGTTGCCTGGGCGCACGGGGTTCACCCTGCACCTACCTGTACCCGCACCTGCACCTGCACCTGCACCTATCTACTTGTCTCATGCCTCTGGAGGCCGCACGTATGACCCGGACAACGACGGACCCGCGCACCCGAAGGTCGAGCGGCAGCGGAATCGTCCCGGTACTGGCCTTCGCGGGCATCGTTGTCGCGGTGATGCAGACCCTGCTCGTGCCGGTCATCAAGGACCTGCCGGAGCTGCTGGGCACCTCCCCCGGCAACGCCACCTGGGTCATGACCTCGACCCTGCTCGCGGGCGCCGTGTCCACGCCGATCATGGGCCGCCTCGGTGACCTCTACGGCAAGCGGCGCATGCTGATAGCCAGCCTCGCCGTCATGGTGGTGGGCTCGCTCGTCGCCGGTTTCACCAGCGAACTGCTCGTGATGATCGTCGGCCGGGCCCTGCAGGGCTTCGCGATGGGCGCCATCCCGCTCGGCATCGGCCTGATGCGCGACGGGCTGCCGCGAGAGAAGCTCGGCTCGGCGATGGCCCTGATGAGCTCCTCGATCGGAGTCGGCGGCGGACTCGCGCTGCCGGTCGCGGCCCTGGTGGCGCAGCACGCCGACTGGCACGCGCTGTTCTTCGGCTCGGCGGGCCTCGGCGTCGTCTCGATCGTGCTCACCCTGATCTTCGTACCCGAGTCGCCGATGCGTGCCGTGGGCACCTTCGACGTCCTGGGCGCGCTCGGACTCTCCGCCGGCCTCGTCCTCTTCCTCCTGCCGATCACCAAGGGCAGCGACTGGGGCTGGACGTCCGCCACGACGCTCGGCCTGTTCGGCGCGGCGGTGGCCGTCCTTCTGCTGTGGGGCGTGATGGAACTGCGCGTCAAGGCTCCGCTGGTCGACCTGCGCACCACGGCCCGGCCCGCGGTGCTCTTCACCAACCTCGCCTCGATCATGGTCGGTGTCGCCTTCTACGCCGTCTCCCTCGTCCTGCCCCAGCTGCTGCAGCTGCCCGCGTCGACCGGTTACGGCCTAGGCCAGTCCATGGTCGTTGCGGGTCTGTGCGTGGCGCCGCTCGGCCTGACCATGATGTTCACGGCGCCGGTGTACGCCCGTATCTCCGCCAAGTACGGCCCCAAGGTCACCCTGATGACCGGCATGCTGATCATCGCGGTCGGGTACGGGGCCGGGCTCGGCCTGATGAGCGCCGCCTGGCAGACCATCGTCATCGCGGTGGTCCTGGGCGCGGGCATCGGTCTCGCGTACTCCTCGCTGCCCGCGCTGATCATCGGTGCCGTGCCGGCGTCGGAGACGGGTGCGGCCAACGGGCTCAACACGTTGATGCGCTCGATCGGTACGTCCGTGTCGAGTGCCGTGATCGGCATGGTGCTGGCGAACACCGCGGACCAGGTGGGCGGTGTCGCGGTTCCCACGATGCACGGCTTCCGGGTGTCGTTCATGATCGCTACGGGTGCGGTGCTGCTCGGGCTGGTGTTCGCGGCGTTCCTGCCGGGGCGGCGGGCGGTTGCCGACCCGGCGAAGCCGCATCTGGTCGCTTCCAGCGACCCTCTGTCCGAGCCCGGGTCCGAGACGGCGAGCCCGGTCGCGACCGGGTTCCGCGGCCGTGTCCTCACCTCCGACGGTGAGCCGGTCGCGCGGGCCAAGGTCACGCTGATCGACCGGCGGGGGCGGCAGGCGGGGGCGACGCTGTCCGCGCCCGACGGCGGCTACGTGCTCGCCGTACCGGCGCAGGGGGCGTACGTACTGGCCGTCACGGCGGGCGGCCACGGCCCGCTGGCCTCCGGAGCGAGCCACCCCGGCGGCGAGCGGTCGATCGAGGTGGACCTCGCGCTTCCGGGCGCCGCGGTATTGGCATAGCGCGCAGCACCCGCCCGCCGGGGGCGCGGGGAACTGCGCGGCCAGCCACGACGCACGTGCAGCCGACCCCCCGGGCAGGGCAGCCCGAAGGGCGCCCGCCAGGGGCGCGGGGAACTGCGCGCCCGGCCACGACGCACGTGCAGCCGCGATCCGGCCCGACGGGGCAGCCCGGCGGGCGCCTTCAGGGGCGCGGGGAACTGCGCGCTCAGCCACGACGCACGTGCAGCCGCAATCCGCCCCGACGGGGCAGCCCGGCGGGCGCCTTCAGGGGCGCGGGGAACTGCGCGCTCAGCCACAGCGGGCCCGCAGCCGAAGCCCAGGGCCATCGCCGGCTGCGGGACCGTCGTGGCTGGCCGCGCAGTTCCCCGCGCCCCTTGGGGGCTGCGCCGGGCACACCGTCGGCTGCGGGCCCGTCGGGGCTCGCCGCGCAGTTCCCCGCGCCCCTTGGGGGCTGCGCCGGGCACACCGTCGGCTGCGGGCCCGTCGGGGCTCGCCGCGCAGTTCCTCGCGCCCCTAAAAGCGCCGGGCCAGGCAGGCCGTCGGGTGCAGGCGCGTCGTGGCTCGCCGCGCCGTTCCCCGCGTCCCTAAAAGCGCCCCGCCAGGCAGGTCGTCGGGTGCAGGCGCGTCGTGGCTCGCCGCGCCGTTCCCCGCGCCCCTGAAAGCGCCCTGCCGGGCGGACCGTCGGGTGCAGGCACGGCGGGGGTCGCCGCTCCGTTTCCCCCCGCTCCCCGCCCCCCGGGCGGCGCTGCCGCGGGCGTGCGGCACCATGGCGGGCACGCACACCCTGTACGTGAAGACCTGGAGGAACTCCATGCCCCCGGCACCCGCGCCCGAAGTACTCGCCGCGTTCGAGGGGGCCAAGGGGTTCATGCCCGTGAGGGAAGGGCTCGCCCTGTACGGGGCCGCCGTCGAAGCGGGACGGCTCGGCCTGCCCCTGCTGGAGGTCGGCACGTACTGCGGCCGCTCCACGATCCTGCTCGCCGACGCGGCCCGCGAGGCCGGTGTCACGGCGATCACCGTCGACCACCACCGCGGCAGCGAGGAGCAGCAGCCCGGCTGGGAGTACCACGACCCCTCCACGGTCGACCCGGAGCTCGGCCGTATGGACACCCTTCCGACCTTCCGCCGTACGCTCCACAGGGCCGGCCTGGAGGACCACGTGGTCGCGGTCGTCGGCCGCTCCCCGCAGATCGCCGCCTTCTGGAACTCCCCCCTCGGACTCGTCTTCATCGACGGCGGCCACACCGACGAGCACGCGAGCGGCGACTACGAGGGCTGGGCGCCCCACGTCGCCGAGGGCGGGCTGCTGCTCATCCACGACGTGTTCCCCGACCCGGTGGACGAGTTCACCGGGCAGGCGCCGTACCGCGTGTATCTGCGGGCGCTGGAGTCCGGCGCGTTCACGGAGGTCTCGGCGACGGACTCCCTGCGGGTGCTGCGCCGTACGGGCAGCCGTACGGGCAGCCGTACGGGCAAAGGGAGCTGAGCGAGAGCCACCCCGGCCCCCCTCCCTGCCCGTTCCCTGCCTCCCTCCCGGCCCCTCATTGCCCGCACACCGGCCGGTCGACCCGTAAGGTGTTGGCCGTGTCATACGTAGGCCCGGACTTCGAACCCCCACGCCCCCCGCGCCACCCCTTGCGCGCCCCCCTGACCGTCGCCGTCGCCGCGCTCGTGCCGGGGGCCCTGGTGGGCTGGCTGGTGTGGCAGGCGGTCGGCGACTCCGACGGGGACGGCTCGGCGGCCGCACAGACGTCGGCCTCGGCGGGCGCGTCCGCGCGCGCGTCCGAGCTGCCGGGCCCCTCGGAGGACGGCAAGGAGCGGACCGGCGGCACCGGCCAGTCGGGCGGCGGCGAGGAGTCCGGCTCCTCGGCCTCCGCCCCCGCCGGCTCCGGGCCCCTCCGGGGCAAGGTCGTCGTCATCGACCCCGGTCACAACCCGGGCAACTTCCGGCACCCGTCCGACATCAACCGCAAGGTGAACATCGGGACGAACTGGAAGGAGTGCGACACGACGGGTACGTCGACCAACGCCGGTTACACCGAAGCCGAGTTCACCCTCGACGTCTCGCACCGGCTGCGCACCATCCTCAAGAAGGAGGGCGCCACGGTGAAGTTCACCCAGGACGACGACCGCGCCTGGGGCCCGTGCGTGGACGAGCGGGCCGAGATCGGCAACAAGGCCGAGGCGGACGCCGTCGTGTCGATCCACGCGGACGGCTCGGCGGCCGGCAACCGCGGCTTCCATGTGATCCTGCCGGGCTCGGTGCACTCCGGCGCCGCCGACACCCGCCCCATCGTGGCCTCGTCCCGCGCGCTGGGCGAACGCATCGCCGGCGGCTTCCTGCGCACCACCGGCGGCCCGCCCTCCAACTACATCGGTGACGGCACCGGCCTCGATGTGCGCAAAGACCTCGGCGGTCTCAATCTGTCAACGGTTCCGAAGGTGTTCATCGAGTGCGGCAACATGCGCGACACCAAGGACTCCGCGCAGCTGACCAGCGGCGCCTGGCGGCAGAAGGCGGCGCAGGGAATCTCTGAGGGAATCGTGAGTTTCCTGCGCGGGTAGCGATCAGAGGGGACATCCGGGCGGACACCCGTGTAGGGCGGGCGATAGTGTCCTCCCTACGATAAGGGGCCACCCCTTCGCTTCACACCACGGCCGGACGACGACGTGGTGACGGCGACGCCTCTACCGATGACGAGACGACTGACGAAGGACCTGAAGTGAATATCCGCTCCCTCAGTCGAGGCGACGGCGTGGTGATCGGAGCAGCGGTTCTGCTGTTGATCGCGTCGTTCCTCGACATCTACTCGATCGACGGGGCCCCCGACAGCGCCGACATCCCGAACGCCTGGGGCAGTGGCCCGGTCCTCCTGAGCGTCACCCTGGCCGGCATCATCGGCGCGGCGCTGATCGTCGTCGCCCGCGGCCTGCCGCAGGCGCCGAAGGTCGCCGGTCTCGACCTCGGCCCGTTCGGTGTCGCCTTCACGGTGTTCGCCGCCTGGAGCGCCCTCGGGAACATCTTCGACCCGGCCGGCGGCTTCGACAACAACGGTGGCAGCGACGCCATCGGCAGCGGCACCGGCCTCATCCTCAGCTTCATCGCCACCCTGGTGCTCGCCGGTGCCGCGGTCGCCACCCCGCTGGTCCCGGCCCTCAAGGGCGCGCTGCTGCCGCCCCCGAAGCCTGCCGCACCGCAGCCCTACGGCGGTCAGCCGCAGGGTGGTTACGGCTACCCGGGCGCCCAGCAGCCGGGCCCGTCCTTCGGCGGCCAGCCCGGACAGCCCGGCCAGCCGCAGCAGCAGGGTCAGCCGTTCGGCGCCCAGCCCGGTCAGCCCCAGCCGCAGCAGCCCCACCAGGCGCAGGCTCCGCAGGCGCAGCAGCCCGCCGGGGACTTCGCCCCGTTCTGGTTCGCGGTGCCGGTGGCCCGTCCGCTGTTCGCGGAGGACGGTTCGCCCACCCCGATCGCCGAACTGGCGCCGGGCACCTGGTACTTGGCCGTCGAGCAGCGCGGTCCGAGCCTGGTGGCCCAGACGCAGGACGGCCGCCGCGGTGTACTGCAGGACACGTCCGGGATCCAGCGCGGCTGACCCCGTCACCGCCGGTCCGTCACGGCCCTCCGCCCAGGGTGCTCCTCGGAGCCCTTCCGGGCGGGGGGCCGTTCCCGTACAGTCGGCCCGTCGAACTGGCATCTGACGGACCGTCAGGAGTGGTGTATGCGGCTCGGACTCGCCCTCGGTTACTGGGGTCGCGGCCCCTCGGCGGACCATGTGCCCCTCGCCCTTGAGGCGGAGCGGCTCGGCTACGACTCGGTGTGGACCGCCGAGTCCTGGGGTTCGGACGCCTTCACCCCTCTCACCTGGATCGCCGCACAGACCTCAAGGATCAAACTGGGTACGGCGGTTGCCCAGATGGCGGCCCGCTCCCCCACCACGACGGCGATGCACGCGCTCACGCTGGACCACCTGTCGGGCGGGCGCGTGATGCTCGGCCTCGGGCTGTCAGGACCGCAGGTCGTCGAGGGCTGGTACGGGCGGCCGTTCCCGAAGTCACCGCTCACGGCGACCCGGGAGTACGTCGATGTCGTACGCCAGGTCCTGAGGCGCGAGGGCCCGGTCGAACTGGACGGCCGCTTCCACTCGCACCCGTACCGGGGCGCCGACGGCACGGGGCTCGGCAAGGCCCTCAAGCCGATCACGCACCCACTCCGGTCCCGGCTGCCCGTGCTCCTGGGGGCCGAGGGGCCGAAGAACATCGCCCAGACGACCCGGATCGCGGACGGCTGGCTGCCGTTGTACTGGTCGCCGATGCGGACGGATGTGTACGAGGCTTCGCTGGGCGCGGCGCCCGAGGGTTTCCTCGTCGCTCCGATGGCCCGGGCGAAGGTCTGCGACGACGTCGCCGAGGGGTTGCTGCCGGTGAAGGCGATGCTGGGCTTCTACATCGGGGGCATGGGACACGCCGCGCGCAACTTCCATGCCGATCTGATGGCGCGGATGGGTTTCGAGGAGGAGGCCCGGCGGGTGCAGGAGCTGTTCCTGGCGGGGCGGCGGGAGGAGGCGGTCCTTGCCGTGCCGGACGTGTTCGCGGACGAGATCTCGCTGATCGGGCCGCGTGCCCGGATCGCCGAGCGGTTGGAGCTGTGGCGCAAGGGTCCGGTGACGGATCTGCTGCTCCTGTCTCCGGACCCGCGCACGCTGCGCACGCTGGCCGACCTGAACTGACCGCTCCGCTTCTCCGCCTGCAGCCAACCGCCACCTGACCGCGCAGTTCCCCGCGCCCCTGAAAGACGGGGGCACGCTGTCGTCTGCGGGTGCGTCGTGGTTGCTCGCGCAGTTCCCCGCGCCCCCAAAAAAACCGACGCCTTCGGCTGGCCCCGTCAGGGGCGCGGGGAACTGCGCGGCCAACCCCCACACACGCGCAGACAAAACCCAACCCCCCGGGCGGAACGCCCCTCAAGGGGCGCGGGGAACTGCGCGGCCAGCCCCCACGCGCGTGCAGACAAGACCCGGCCGCCCCGGGCGGAACGCCCGTCAAGGGGCGCGGGGAAACTGCGCGGTCAGCCCCCACCTGCGTGCAGGTACGACATCTGCCCCGCCCCCCGCCCCCGTGGGACCCGTCAGCGGAATATGGCTATCGCTTCCAGGGTGACCTCGCGGGTGTCCGGCCGCCAGCCGGTCATCTTGCCGAGGCAGCGCGCCTGGAACGTCCCGTCGGCAAGGCGTTCGTTGCGCAGACCGCCCGCCGCGCAGGTGACCCGGACATGCGCGGGCCGCTCGGGATCGTCACCGTACGGGGCCCGCAGCACGATCCCCTCCGTCGCCCCGGACTCCGGCTCCCGCTCCGGCTCCGGCTCCACCAGGAAGCGGCCCCTGAGCGACACGAACTCCTCGATGTCGCTCAACGCGACCCCACCCCGGCCGGCCCCGGCGCCGAGCGCCTCGGCGAGCGCGCGGTTCGGGACGACGTCCCCGGTGCGCAGATCCGCGTGGACGATGACATCGGCCCGCTCGAAGGCGTCCAGCAGCATCCCGATCACGGAGATCGGCTCACTCCTGGCCACGTAGCTGCTGAACTTCTCCTGCGTGACGTCCCGGTTCGCCTTGACGGTCCACGGCAGCAGCCTGCCCCACACCCCCACACTGGTGTTGACGTTGGTGCGGTGCTCGACGGCCTGTTCCAGCGCCGCGCTGTAGTTGCCGATCCGGTAGAGGTCCATCACCGCCTTCTCGTCCAGGTAGAAGCAGACGCTGTACGCGGACCGCTGCCCCACGCTCCCCCGTCCGCGTCCGCGTCCCCGTCCCCGTCCGCGCACATGCCGCACCAGCACGGCACCGAGCGCCACCAGACCGGCGGCGGTGACGAGCCACACCGTCATCCACGGCCACCACACACCCCACCACTGCGCGTCAACGACAGCCACGGATCTCCTTGAATGCCTCGGAAAGGGACGATCCCCGCGCGTCCGCGTCCACCATGCGACCGCCCGTCTTCGCGGCGGCGCGCCGGAGGGCCACGGCGTCCGCCTCCCCGAAGTGCACGGGGTAGGTATGGACCGCGGTACGGGTCCCGGCGGACCGCGCCTCGTAACGGCGTACGAACTCCTCGTACGCGATGCCCGCGTTGTTCTCGCCGTCCGTCATCAGCACGATGGACACGGACCGTCCGGGTTCGTCGGCCACCGCGGAGGACGCCGTGCGGTAGCCGTGGTCCAGCGCGGTCCAGACGGCGGTCGCGTCGCCGTAGTCGCCGCGTGCGACGACGTCGGCGAGTGTCCGCAGGTCCCGTTCTCCCCGGACGGTGACGGTCCGCTCCTCCAGGACCTGTCCGCCGAACCGTACGACGGTCAGCCGCTCGCCCAGGTGGAAGCGGGCGAAGGCGCCCGTCGCCGAGGAGTCCGCGCCGCTGAGGTCGGCGAAGGCCTCGCGCAGCTCCGCCATGCGTTCCCCGCGCATCGAGCCGGAGAAGTCGAGCAGGAAGACCACCTGGTCCGCCACGCGGTGGGCGGGGTCTCCGTAGTCGTCGAGGAGGCGCTCCAGGACGTCCGGACCGTCGGGGAAGTAGAGCGCGTTGCCGACCGGTGCCCGTAGCTGCCCCTCCCTGGCGACCGACGGGTTCACCGGGCGCCGCAGTGCCGTCCGCATGATCTTCCGCTGTACGGAGTCCTGCCGGAGCCACTCCACGACCTTGTCGTAGGCGGCCCGTCGGCCCGGGTCGAGGAGAAGCAGCGGGAAGTCGGCCAGGACCGTGCCGTCCTTGGGGCGCACGATCTCCAGCTTCTCGTCCAGCCGGCCGCCGGAGTTGAGGGCGAGGAGGTCGGACTCGTAGGTGATGAGCGCGTTCGCCGTGCCGGGGTGGTCGACGAAGTCGTCGAGCAGGTCGCGGGTGGAGTCGGCGGTGATCCGCTGACCGGAGCGGAAGCCGCGCAGACGGTCGCAGGAGACGTCGGCCTCGCGCAGGGCGCCGCCGGTGCCGGCCGCCGCGGTGGCGACGCCGACGAGTGCGGCGAGGCCGGTCCCCGTCCGCCGCGGGTCGGCCATGCCGAAGCGCACGGTGCCGGTGGCGGCGGCGTCCGCGAGGTCGGCCCAACTGAGGCCGTCGTCGGGGGACTTGGCGTGGAGTGCGCGTGCCGCGTCCGGGCGCAGGCCCACCACGACCGGCGAGAGCATGGTCGGGGTGCGCAGCAGCCCCCGGGCGGTGCCCTTGTGGCGCAGCTGGAAGGAGCGGTCGGTGGAGAGCCAGGCGGCCTCGTGGCCGCCACGGCGTTTTCCGGCGGCGGCCAGCGCCTCGCCGGTGTCGGCGTCGGCCTGGTAGTCCATCTCCAGCTCGACCCCCGTATCGGACCGCAACTCGTCGAGCAGCGGCTCCAGTACGGCGAGATCGGGGCCGGCGAGGACGCGCAGGGTGGTCCGGTCCTCGTCGCCGCCGGAGCAGGCGGCGGTCATGGCCAGGGCAGCCGTCAGCGTCAGACACAACGTCAGGTTGCCCAAGGAGCCCCTCACTTGATGCCCTTCCGCGACGACTGCGAGGAGGACTGCGTGGGCGGGCACTCGCCGACCGTCTGGATCATCCGCTCCAGCAGGGGCAGGCGGGGAAGGACGGCCTTGGTGTCGTCGGCCGAGGTGACCGGCACCTGGATACCGCGGTCCGCCAGGAAGGCCGCCAGCTGGTCGCTGGTCGAGTCACTGGTGGCGTCCCGCACCCGGAAGCCCAACTCCATCGCCTTGTGCTGGAGTTCGGGATCCTCGGTGACCAGTTCGCCGAGTCGTTCGCCGTCCTCGGTGAGG
The DNA here is from genome assembly GCF_044328075.1 of Streptomyces sp. NPDC017991. Lineage (NCBI taxonomy): Bacteria > Bacillati > Actinomycetota > Actinomycetes > Kitasatosporales > Streptomycetaceae > Streptomyces > Streptomyces sp. NPDC017991. The sequence goes on from NZ_JBIRGP010000002.1 coordinate 16,782, forward strand.
GCGACGAGCTGGGGTTCGGTGACGAACCGGGTCGACGGGTAGAGCAGGACGCGTCCGTCGTCCGGCGTGCCGTGCTCGGCCTCGTACCGGATCTGGTGGGCCAGGAACTGGTGCTCGTAGATCACCGAGATCGGCGCGATGCCCTTGCCGTCCACGGACAGATAGGTCTCGGCACGCTCGGAGCCCGGCAGTCCCTGTTCGATGAGCAGTTCCTTGATGTCACGGGCGTACCTGTCGGCGTCCTCGCCGTTGCCGGGGGCGTCGTTGCCGTGCCACACGAAGGAGACGAGGCCGAGGTAGGTGCCGCCGGAGTTGGAGTCGCAGACGTCGGAGGTCTGGGCGAGGATCTTGTTGCCGTTGTGGACGCCGTGCTTCTCGATGCCCAGGTCGTCCCATCGCTTGCCCTGCTTCGTCTGCCGCAGGAACTTGTCCATGTCGAGCGTGTAGTACAGCGGCTCGGAGGAGCCACCGGAGGTGCCGACCGGCTGAGGCCTGGCGATGTCCGCGTCCTTCAGCGTCTCGGCGTACTCCCGGTACGTGGCGAGGACGATGGGGCTGACGAAGGGCCGGTAGGTGAGGACGGGGTGGCCGGCCTTCGCGCGTTGCCGGGTGATCAGGTCCGCGGCGGGCTGCCCGGAGGGGAAGACGACGTCGTACCCCGCGACGTCCTGCGTGGCGATGTCCCGGGAGCCCATGCGCGTGATGTGCACCCGGAAGCCGTGCTTCATGAGGATGCGCCGGACCTCGGGATTCTCGAAGAAGTCCCGCTTGGAGGCCATCTTCGCCTCGATGGTGACGATCCGGTCGAGCGGCAGCGTCAGATGGCCGGAGGCCAGGAGCAGGACGAGGCCGACGACGGGGACGGGCAGCGCGAGGGCCAGCGTGCGGCGCAGCCGGCTCCGGACGGGCCCGCCGACCGCGAGCCGGGGTTCGTCCGCGGGGCGCACCGGTCCGGTGGACGGATCGGGCCGGGCGGGTCGCGCGGATCCTGCGGACCGTACGGCTCTTGCTGGACTTGTTGGACTTGCGGGTCTCTCGGCTCTGTTCGCGGACACCGGCGTCTCCCCCTACTGTGGGGCAGGATCGTCGGTGACTGCGCTGACCGCCGAACCACCTCACGGCCAACGGCAGTTGGAGCCCAGGATAAAGGCTGACGAACCATCATGAGGAGGGTCAGGACACGACCGTCACGCGCTCTTCGCCGAACCCCGAGGTTTCATACGGGATTCAAGGGCTACCCGCATGACATGTCCCCTCGATATCGCAACGGTTCCAACTCAGCCGGCAGGGTCGTCGCCATCGTTGCCGACATCATGGCCTTCATTCTCGGCCTCTGGATCCTCATGTACCTACTGGACGCCAACCAGGGCAATTCGTTCGTCCAGTTCATCCATGACTCCGCACGCTGGCTCGCCGGCTGGTCGCACGACCTGTTCACGTTCGACGAGCAGTGGGCACGGGTCGTCGCCGGCTACGGTCTCGCGGCCGTCGTCTACCTCTTCATCGGGCACGCGATAGCCAACCGCGTACGCAGCTGATCCACTCCGGGCCGCGTACGCGACTGGACCGCTACCGGCAGCAGTCGGGGTCCAGTCCGAACGGCAGGCGGTCGCCGCCGAAGACCGCGCACGTCGCCTCGTCACCGCCCAGTGCGGCTACGGCGAGGAGCAGGGAGCCCGCCGTCCACGAGGTGAGTTCCTCGGGCCAGATCGCCCTGGAGTCGAAGACGTAACCCGTCCAGTACAGGCCCGTCGCCGGGTCGCGCAGGTGCTGGATCGACTGCAGTATCTCCAGGGCGCGGTCGGACTCGCCCACGGCCCACAGGGCCAGGGCGAGTTCGGCCGATTCGCCGCCCGTCACCCACGGGTTGGGCACCACGCAGCGCACGCCGAGATCCGGGACCACGAACCGGTCCCAGTCCCGCTCGATGCGCTCCTTCGCCTCGGCGCCCGTCAGCGCGCCGCCCAGCACCGGGTAGTACCAGTCCATCGAGTAGCGGTCCTTGTCGAGGAACCGCTCCGGATGCCGGCGGATCGCGTGGCGCAGCGCGCCCACCGCCAACTCCCAGTCGGGCTGCGGCTCTTCGCGCTCCTCGGCGATGGCGAGCGCGCAGCGCAGCGCGTGGTGGACGGACGAACTCCCGGTCAGCAGCGCGTCCTCGACGGCCCGCCCGTCGTCCTCGCGCTTCCAGCCGATCTGGCCGCCCGGCCGCTGGAGTCCGAGAACGAACTCCACCGCCGCGCACACCGACGGCCACATGCGGTCGAGGAAGGTGTCGTCGCCGGTCGCGAGGTAGTGGTGCCACACGCCGACGGCTATGTACGCGCAGAAGTTGGTCTCGCGCCCGCGGTCGGTGACGTCGGCCGCGTCCCCGTCCGCGTAGGCCGCGTACCAGGAGCCGTCCTCGTTCTGGTGGCGGGCCAGCCACTCGTACGCCCGCCCGGCGGCCTCGTGCTCGCCGGCCGCGTCCAGGGCCATGGCGGCCTCGGTATGGTCCCACGGGTCGAGATGGTGACCGCGGAACCACGGGATGGCACCGTCCGCGCGCTGTACGGCCAGGATGCCCCGGACGGTCTGCGCGGCCTCTTCCGCGGTGAGCACCCCTGTCAGGACGAGGTGTTCGGTGCGCGGAGTCGTCACGAAACGTCCGTGAGGGTGGCGGCGGGCAGGTGCGGCTTGGTCGCGTACGCCACGAAGCTCTTGCCGATCAGCGGGTTGAGCGCCTGCTCGGCGACCCGGGTGGCGAGGGGCTTCTTCATGATGTCCCAGACGAGGAGCTTGTGGTACGCCCGTACCGGCAGCGCCTTGTCGTTGTCGACGCCGAACGCGCACTTCAGCCACCAGTAGGGGCTGTGCAGGGCGTGGGCGTGGTGCGTGCCGTACGGCCGCAGGCCCGCCTCGCGGATCTTGCCGAGCAGTTCGTCCGCCTTGTAGATGCGGATGTGGCCGCCCTCGACCTCGTGGTACGCGTCCGACAGCGACCAGCAGACCTTCTCGGGCCCGTAGCGCGGCACGGTGATCGCTATCCGCCCGCCGGGCCTGAGCACCCGGACCATCTCGGCGAGTACGCCCTTGTCGTCGGGGATGTGTTCCATCACCTCGGAGATGATGACGACGTCGAACGACTCGTCGGGGAAGGGCAGCCGCAGCGCGTCGCCCTCCATCGCGGTGGCGGTGGCGCCCTCCGGTGCCTCGCCCGCCTCCTTCATCGCGGCGAACCACTTGGCGACCTCGCGGATCTCCTCAGCGTTCTGGTCCAGCGCGACGACCTGGGCGCCGCGCCGGTAGCACTCGAAGGCGTGGCGTCCCGCCCCGCACCCGAGATCCAGCACTCGGTCCCCCGGGGCAAGCGGAAACCGGGAGAAGTCGACGGTCAGCACGTGGTCCTGCTTTCACGGTTCGGGGTGTCCACGGGGGTGACGGCGGGGGCCGCCCCCTGGGAGGCCGCGGAGCGGCTCTGTCGTTCTGCCGCGGAGCGGCTGTGCGCCCCCGGCGCGGAGCGGTGGGGGTTCGCGATCGCCTCGCGGTAGCGGGCTACCGTCCCTTCCGCGGCGCGGGCCCACGTGAACCTTTCCAGTACGCGCGCACGCCCGGCCGCACCGAGCCGCTCGCGTAGGTCCGGGTCGCCCAACACCCTGCTCAGGCCGGCGGCCAGCGCCCCCGCGTCGCCGGGCGGAACGGCCAGGCAGGTCTCGCCGTCGGGCCCCGCGACCTCGGGGATGGCCCCGCCGGTGGTGGCCACCAGCGGCGTACCGGTCGCCATCGCCTCGGCGGCGGGCAGCGAGAAGCCCTCGTACAGGGAGGGCACGCAGGCGACCTCGGCGGACCGGACGAGGTCGACGAGTTCCGCGTCGGAGATGCCCTTCACGAACTCGACGGCGTCTTCGAGCCCGTACCGCTCGATGAGCTGGGCGACCGGCCCGTCCTCGGCCCGTCGGCCGACGACGACGAGGTGGGCGGCGGGATGCTCGGTGCGGACCTTGGCGAGCGCCTCGACGAGGAAGACGAGCCCCTTGAGAGGGACGTCCGCGCTGGAGGTCGTGACGATCCGGCCCGGCACCTTCGGCACGGACGGATCGGGCGAGAAGAGGTCGGCGTCGGCACCGATGTGCACGACATGGATCCGCTCGTCGCGTACGCCGAGGTGGTCGACGATCTCCTGGCGGGACGTGCCGGAGACGGTCAGCACGGACGGCAGGCGGCGCGCGACACGCTTCTGCATCCGCGTGAACGCGTACCAGCGGCGCACGGACGCCCGTTTGCGGCGGCTCCCGGCGGCGTCCAGCTCCAACTGCCGGTCCACGGTGATGGGATGGTGGATGGTGGTGACCAGCGGCGCACCCACGTCCCCCAGCAACCCGTACCCCAGCGTCTGGTTGTCGTGCACGACGTCGAAGTCGCCGCGCCGGGCCCGCAGATGGCGGCGGGCACGCAGCGAGAACGTCAGCGGCTCGGGGAAGCCCCCGGTCCACATCGTGCCGACCTCGACGGCGTCGATCCAGTCGCGGAACTCGCCGCGCTTCGGGGTACGAAAAGGGTCGGGGGAGCGGTACAGGTCGAGACTGGGCAGCTCGGTGAGGGAGAGCCCGTCCAGGCCCTCGCCCTCGTCGAGCACCGGGTAGGGCTGCGAGCCGATCACCTCGACGTGGTGGCCCAGCCGGGCGAGCTCGCGCGAGAGGTGCCGTACGTAGACACCCTGGCCGCCGCAGAACGGGTTCCCCTTATAGGTGAGGAGCGCGATGCGCAGCGGTCGGTCGGCGTCGGCGGCCGAGCCCGCGTGGAGGCCTGCCTCCATGGCCTCATGGGTCACTCTCGGCCCCCTTCTTCCAGCACGTTCCCGCGAGATTACTTCGGGACGGTAATCTAGAACAAGTTTCAGACTTGATCGTTCAGGGAGCATTGAATCTACCGGCAGGTAGCCCTCCTGTGAGCGGTGGATCGGGTGATTCACGCCACGGCGGGACCTCTACTCTGCTGTCACCCGACCCGCCCCCGCCCGCCCCACCGCCCTCTGTTGTACGAACGTCACGGAACGGGATCCATGCCTGCGGAAGCCAAGACTGCGGCGAAGGCCGCGCAGCCGCCCGTACGGGCCGCGCAGCCGGTCACTCCCCCGCTCACCGAGCGCCAGGAGGCGCGACGGCGGCGGATCCTGCACTCCAGCGCGCAGCTGGCGAGCCGGGGCGGCTTCGACGCGGTACAGATGCGGGAGGTCGCGGAGTCGTCCCAGGTGGCCCTGGGCACGCTCTACCGCTACTTCCCGTCGAAGGTGCATCTGCTGGTCGCGACCATGCAGGACCAGCTGGCCCATATGCACGGCACGCTCCGCAAGAAGCCGCCGTCGGGCGACACGGCGGCGGAGCGGGTGGCGGAGACGCTGATGCGGGCGTTCCGCGCGCTGCAGCGCGAGCCGCATCTCGCGGACGCGATGGTCCGCGCGCTCACGTTCGCCGACCGCAGCGTCAGTCCGGAGGTCGACCAGGTCTCCCGCCAGACGACGGTGATCATCCTTGACGCGATGGGCCTCGACGATCCGACCCCCGCCCAGCTCTCCGCCGTCCGCGTGATCGAGCACACCTGGCACTCGGCCCTGATCACCTGGCTCTCCGGCCGCGCCTCGATCGCCCAGGTCAAGATCGACATCGAGACGGTGTGCCGTCTGATCGACCTGCCGGAGGTCATCGACCTGCCGGAGGTCAGGGAGAGGGGCTAGGGCGTTTCTTTTGGATCAGGTCGGATCAGGCCGCGGTGTCCGGTGCGGTGCATCGCAAGGCGGAGCATGATCCGCGTACTGGGCGTACTCGGGTCGTGCGACAACGCCGCGAGGTGCCGTGCCGGGCGCCGCGGACCCGGGCTGATCCAAAAGAAACGCCCTGGTCGTCACGGAGGAGCAGTCGAGTCGCATGGCGGAGAGGGTGAACAGCGGGGCGTCCGGGTCCTCCGCGGACGGGGCGCTCAGGAAGACGTACATGCCCCAGTTCGCCCTCGTCAGGAACCAGGTGACGCCGCCGTCCTCCGGTTTGCGGAACACCTGCTCCCAGCCTCTGCCCTTGAGATCGGCCACCACCTTCGAGACGGCGGCAGTCTTCGGCCGGCCGTCCGTGCGCACGGTGGCGATCACCCTGCATCGGGCGGACGTCCCGGCACTGTCGTCGACACCGTCGAAGCCGCCGGCGGCGACCACCACCCGTATGTTGCGCCGCACCGCGGCGCGGCTCAGCCGCATCTCCTCCGTCGGCGAGGCGGACACGGAACTGCCTTTGGCTTGGCGCGACTTGGCGCCGCCGTCACCGGTTCCGCCGCCGCACCCCGCCAGTAGTACGGCCGTCACCACGGCACCCGCCGTCAGCGCCACTGCACGCATCGTCGCCCCCTGTACGACGTCCCCGGGCAAGGGGCCCGGGGACGTGACGCGGAGTTTCCCACAGACCTCCTGCGTCGTTCACCCGAGGGGAGTTCAGATGCCCCGGGCGGCCGGAGCCGGCTCACTCATCGGTCGGCCGGAACCCGCTCACTCGTCGGGCGGAAACACCGTCTCCCCGCCGCCCAGCAGAGTGATCATGATCGCCTCCACGGGGCATCCCTCCGCCGCCTCCAGAATCTTCTCGTTGGCGTCCGTCCCGGCCTCCGTGGGGTGGGACTGCATCGCGGAGTCGAGGCGGAAGGCCGCGGGGGCGAGGTGCGTGCACTGGGCCGAGCCGATGCAGAGCGACCGGTCGACCTCCACGTGCCAGCGGTCCCCCATCCTCAGGCCTCCCAGCCGGCCGGCAGGTGGATCATCTTGTGCTCCAGGTACTCGCCGTACCCCTCGGGCCCGAACTCCCGCCCCAGCCCCGAGTCCTTGTAGCCGCCGAACGGACCGAGCATGTCGAGACTGAAGGTGTTCACGGAGTACGTCCCGGTACGCACCCGCCGGGCCACGTCGATGCCCCGCGCCACATCCCCCGTCCACACACTCCCGCTCAGCCCGTAGTCGGAGTCGTTGGCGATCTTCACCGCCTCCTCCTCGTCCCCGTACGGGAGCAGGCAGATCACCGGCCCGAAGATCTCCTCGCGGGCGATCCGCATGGAGTTGTCGACGTCTCCGAAGAGCGTGGGCTCGACGTACCAGCCCCGGTCCATACCGGCCGGCCGCCCACCGCCGGTGAGGATCTTGGCGCCCTCCTCCTGGCCGATGCGGATGTAGTCGAGGTTGCGCTGCTGCTGCCGCCGCGCGACCAGCGGGCCGACCTGGGTCGCGGGATCCAGCGGGTCGCCGACCACCAGCGCGCTCGCCGCCGCCGTGAACGCCTCCGCGAACTCGTCGTAGCGCGAGCGCGGCAGCAGGATGCGGGTCTGGGCGACACACGCCTGGCCGTTGTTCATCCAGGCCGCCGAGACGATGCCCGGCACCGAGGTCTCGATGTCCGCGTCCGGCAGGACCACGGCCGCCGACTTCCCGCCCAACTCCAGTGTCACGCGGGTGAGGTTGCGCGAGGCGACCTCCATGACCCGCCGGCCCGCGGCGACCGACCCCGTGAAGGAGACCTTGTCGATCCCGGGATGCCCGACGAGGTACTCGCTCACCTCGCGGTCCGCCGGCAGGATCGACAGGACGCCCTCCGGCAGCCCGGCCTCCTTGGTGATCTCGCCGAGTATGTACGCGTCCAGCGGCGACTCGGGCGACGGCTTGAGCACCACCGTGCAGCCGGTCAGCAGCGCGGGCGCGAGCTTGGCCGCCGCCACGAACTGCGGCACGTTCCACGGGACGACCGCCGCGACGACCCCGACCGGCTCGCGCCGTACGAGGATCTTCCCGAGCACTCCGTCGCGCGTCTCCTCGTACGTGAAGCCCCGCGCGACCGTGATCGCCGCGTCCCACACCATCATCGCGCCGAGCGCCTGCGCGAGGACGCTCCAGGAGTACGGGGAGCCGTTCTCGGAGGAGATGACCCGGGCGATCTCCTCGTGCCGTACGGCGATCGCGTCCTTGATCCGGGTGACCACCTCGACGCGCTCGTCGAGGGACATCCGCGGCCAGGGCCCCTCGTCGAAGGCGGTGCGCGCCGCCGCGACGGCCCGGTCCACGTCCTCCCGCGAGGCGTGCGGCACCCGGCCGATGACCTCCTCGGTGTGCGGGGAGACCACCTCGATGACGTCCCGGCCGCTGGGAGCGGTCAGCTCTCCACCGATGAACAGCTGTGCGTGTTCCACGAGTTCGGTCATGACCGACTGCCTCTCCGAGGACATTCCCTGACGGTGCATCAGACACTGAAACTGATACCAGTTCCACTTGGAGGAGTCCACGGAGCGCACAGCACTCCCATGGGAACCGGTTCTAGTTATAGTGACCGGGAGTCGGCGACAGGGGAGCCCATGCCACAGGTGACCGATCACGGCGGGGGCGTACGGTCCGTCGAGGTCCCCATCCCGGACAACCCCCTCGGGAACACACTGGTGTACGTCGTGGACACCGACCGCGGACCGGTGCTGATCGACACGGGCTGGGACGATCCGGCCTCCTGGGACGCGCTCACCGAGGGGCTCCTCGCCTGCGGGACGGCCGTCGGGGAGATCCACGGCGTGGTGATCACCCACCACCACCCGGACCACCACGGCCTGTCGGCCAAGGTGCGCGAGGCGTCGGGCGCGTGGGTGGCCATGCACGCCGCCGACATCGCCATCGTGCGGCGGACCCGCGAGACCAGGCCCGGCCGCTGGTTCACGTACATGGCGGGCAAGCTGACCGCCGCGGGTGCGCCCGAGGAGCATGTGGCACCGCTGCGCACCGCCCGCTCGCGGCTCCCCGGCCTCTCCCCCGCGCTCCCCGACCGGGAGATCGTCCCCGGCGAACTCCTGGACCTCGCCGGCCGGCGCCTGCGCGCGGTCTGGACCCCGGGCCACACGCCCGGCCATGTCTGCCTCCACCTGGAGGAGCGCCACCCCGCCCAACTGCCGGGCAACGGGCGGCTGTTCTCCGGGGACCACCTCCTGCCGAGGATCACCCCGCACATCGGGCTGTACGAGGACCCGGACGACGACAGCGAGCCCGATCCGCTCGGCGACTACCTCGACTCCCTGGAGCGGATCGGGAGCCTCGAACCTGCCGAGGTGCTCCCGGCCCATCTGCACGCCTTCACCGACGCCCCGTCCCGCGTGCGGGAGTTGCTGGACCACCACGAGGAACGCCTCACCGGTCTCCTCACCCTGCTCTCCACCCCGCTCACCGTGTGGCAGGTCGCGCGGCGGATGGAGTGGAACCGCCCCTGGGCCGACATCCCGTACGGCTCCAGGAACATCGCCGTCTCGGAGGCGGAGGCCCATCTGCGCCGCCTGGTGAAACTGGGCCGCGCGGAGCCGGTGCCGGGCAGCGATCCACTGACGTACAGGGTCGTTTGACGCTTCGTCAGTCGCCTCGGACGTCCTCCACCGCGTAGGCGATGCCGCGCTCGTACGACATGGCCAGCCCTTCCGCGTACGCCCGCGTGTAGGCCTCGGTTCCGATCTTCGCGCGGACCAGGTCCTCACAGGCACGGCGGGCGGACATCAGGTCCGGTGACTGCAGCTGGGCGCTGCCGAGGCGTTCCCAGATGCGCTGGCCGACCGCGAGGAGCCGGGCCGCGCGCTGCCCGTCACCGGTCGCCACCACCGCCGAGGCCAGGATGTCGAGGGTGTGGGCGACACCGAGCGTGCTGTTCAGCAGAGAGTGCGCCACGACGGCCGTACGGGCGTTGCGCGCCGCCGCGGCCGGGTCGCCCTCGGCCAGGTCGATGTGGGCGAGGAAGCAGTCGGCGAAGGCGCCCGCCCAGCGCTCGCCGCGCCGCGTGCTCTCCGCGCGGACCTCGTCGGCGACGGCCCTGGCGACGGCCGGCTCCCCGCGCAGCAGGTGGGTCATCGAGAGCGCGAGCCGCACCTGGAGCTGCGCGGAGCCCAGCCAGTCGTCGCGGACGGGAAGCGGGTCGGCCGCGGCCAGGACCACCAGCGCTTCGCCGAGCCGCCCGCGCAGGAGCAGATGCCCGCCGGTGACGTACGCGGCGCCGACGACCGCCACCGCGTCGCCCTGTTCCACGGCCGCCGCCGTGCACACCGCGGCCCAGCGTTCGGCGCTGTCCAGGTCGCCCTGGAGGAGGGCCACCGCGGCCCTCGCCCACAGGGCCTGTACGAGGTCGGGGCCGGGCGCCGGGTCGGCGGTGAGCACCTGGTCGAGACAGTGCCGCGCGTCCCGCAGATAGCCGCAGTGGCGCCACAGGAAGCCCATGTCGGCCGCCGTGCGCAGGGCGGTGGGGCCGTCGCGCTCGGACAGCGCGCAGTCCATGGCGGTACGGAGATTGGCGTGTTCGGCGATCACGCGCTCGCACCACGACAGCTGGCGGCCGGTGTTCCACTCCGTGCAGCCGCCGCGCGCGAGGTTGCGGTAGTGGTCGAGGTGACGCAGCCGCAGGGTCCGCTCCTCACCGAGTGCGCGCAGCCAGTCGCCGCCGAAATCCCGGACGCTGTCGAGGAGTTGGAAGCGCCGGGCGTCCGTGCGGTGGCGCAGCACGATCGACTGCTCGACGAGCCGTTCGAGCAGGGCCGCGATCCGTCCGGCGGGCAGGGGGCCGCCCGAGCAGACGTCCTCGGCGGCGGCCAGGTCGAAGCCGCCGGTGAACACGGAGAGCCGCGCCCACAGCAACCTCTCCACGGGGGCGCACAGTTCATGGCTCCAGCCGATGGCCGTGCGCAGGGTGCGGTGCCGCAGCGGCCCCTCGTCGAGTCCCGCCGCGAGGAGGTCGAGCGGGGACGGCAGCCGCTCGCCGAGCCGTTCGTCGAGTTCGCCGAGGGAGAGTTCGCCGAGGCGGGCGGCGGCCAGTTCGATGGCCAGCGGAATGCCGTCCAGCCGACGGCAGACGGCGGCGGCCGGGCCGGCCGAGTCCTCGTCGAGCACGAAGCCGGAACACGCCTCGGCGGCCCGCTGGGCGAACAGGTCCAGCGCGTCACCCGGCCGTCCTGCTCCCTGGCCACCGGGCGCCTCTGCGTCCTGCACCGGCAGCGGGTCGATCTCCACGCGGAGTTCGCACGAAGGGCCGAGGTGTTCCCGGCTGGTGGCCAGGAACCGCACGCCGGGCGCGGCGGGCAGCAGGGCGCGGACGAGGTCGGCGCAGTCGGGGAGCACGTGTTCGCAGGAGTCGAGAACGATCAGCGCCTCCTTGTCCGCGAGCCAGTCGGCGAGCACCTCGGTCACCGGGGACGTCGACCGGTCGGCGAGCCGCAGCGCCTCCACGACGGCGAACCCCACCAGGCCCTGGGCGCGCAGCGGCGAGAGTTCCACGAACCAGACGCCGTCCGGGTACCGGTGCGAGGCGCGGCGGGCGGCGCTCAGCGCGAGGCGCGTCTTGCCGACGCCGCCGGTCCCGACGAGCGTCACCAGGCGTCTTCCGTTTCCTCCGTCCGTCGGACCCAACAGCTCTTCGAGCCGGGCCAGTTCCCGCCTTCGGCCGACGAAGCTCCGGGTCTCCGGCGGCAGATTGCCCGGCCGCCCCCCGGCCGTCGTGTTCTGCGGCACGGCAACGCCCCTCTCCGCGCGGTCCCCTGCACGGCATACGAGCGAGCCCCGCGGGATCGCGCAACCCGGCCAGTGTGACGCGGCCGGCGGGCCACTTCGAACCGCTCCCCCGAGCCCCGGACGAACTCGGACCCACACCGTCATTTGCGGACACATTGCGCCGAGATCCGATCAACTCGCTGTCGGTGCGGGAGCGGAAGGGGATATTCGGAGACCGTCGCGCGAAGACCGTCGCGAGGGGCGGCGAAAGGGTGGAGCGAGCGGATGACCCGCGACAGCAAGGAGGCGCGACCCGGCCGACGGCGACGCTCGCGCGACCCCGGCCGGCCTTCCCGGTGCGGCGCGTCCCGCGACCTCCGCAAGCTCTCCGAGGGGCGGCTCCTGGCGCCTTCGGCGATCTGCGTGCTCATCGCCGTCCCCGCACTCCTGCTGGACCGGGTCCCGCCCGCCGTCACTCTCACGCAACTGCTGCTCGGCTGCGGGCTCACCGTGCACGCCGTGCGGCAGCGGGACCGGCTCCTCGCGCGGCTCGCCGAGGTGCGCGAGGTCGCGCGGATGACGCAGGAGGCCATCGTGCGGCCGCTCTCCCGGAACCTCGCCGGCACGCACGTCTCCACGCGCTATCACTGCGCGGTCCGCGAGTCGACGCTCGGCGGAGACCTGTACGACGTCGCCGTGACTCCCTTCGGCCTGCGGGTGCTCGTCGGTGACGTGCGCGGACACGGCCTGGAGGCCATCCGGCTGACCGCCGAGACGGTGGCCGGCTTCCGCGAACTCGCCCACACCGCGCGGGACCTGCCGTCCCTCGCCACCGGCCTGGACGAACGTCTCGCGCCGGACCTGGGACCGGAGGACTTCGTCACCGCGCTCCTCGCGGAGTTCGCACCGGGCGAGGTACGGCTGGTCAACTGCGGCCATCCCGCGCCGCTGCGCTCCGGCCAGCGGGTCGAACTGCTCGAACCGGCCGTCACCACACTGCCGTTGGGGCTACGCCCCGACCCCCTCCAGTACCGCGTACGCCTTCAGCCGGGCGACCGCCTTCTCCTCTACACCGACGGCCTGACGGAGGCACGCGCCCCCGACGGCACGCTCTTCCCCTTCCTCACGGAAGCGACCCGCGCCCTGCGCGACCCCCTCCCCGACGAGGCCCTGAACACCCTGTACACCCGCCTCCTCACCCACACGATCACACCCCCCACGGACGACCTGGCCCTAATCCTCTGCCAGCCCACCCACCTCCCCACCCCGGCCCACCAAAAGGCCCCATAAGGGGCGCGGGGAACGGCGCAATCTTGTCGCCTTCAGGGGCGCGGGGAACGGCGCAGTCTTGTCGCTTTAGGGGCGCGGGGAACGGCGCAGTCTTCTGGCTTTTAGGGGCGCGGGGAACGGCGCAATCTTTTCGCCTTCAGGGGCACGGGGAACGGCGCGGCCAACCCCCACCGGCCCGCGGATACACCACCACCAGGCCACCCCATAAGGGGCGCGGGGAACTGCGCGACCAGCCCCCACCGCCCGGCACCCGCATTCCGACGGGCCGGTACAGTGAGCGGGTCGCCATCACACTCGTACGGGGGGAAGCCGGTGCAAATCCGGCGCTGACCCGCAGCCGTGTGCCGCCCCGCTCCCACCGGGCGGCAAGCCGGATTGCCCCGCACGGAACGTGACCGGCTCGCGTCACCGGGACCGCCGGTGACCGGCACCGTCGAGGCATACGGAGCCGAGCCGCCCGGGGCTCCGGGCTGCCCGGCTCCCTCCCGCACCGGGAGAGCCGAAGGGGCACCCCCGTCGGCGAACCGCTGAGTACAGAGAGGCACCCGCCGATCATGTTTGTCCGCCGCAGCGCCGCGGTACTGGCCGCCACCGCCGTGATCGGCACGGCGTTCGCGCCGGCCGCCCTCGCCGACGAGTCACCCACCGCGTCCCCGTCCCCCTCCCCCTCCCTGACGCTTCCCTCCGGCCTGTACGGCAGCACCGACCCCACGTACGACGGTGTCTGGCGGCAGTCGCTGGCGCTGCTCGCCCAGCACACCGTGGGCGTGCGGCCCGCGGCGAAGGCCGTCGACTGGCTCACCGGACAGCAGTGCGCGAACGGCGGCTTCGCGGCGTACCGCGCGGACCCGGCCACGAAGTGCGACGCCAAGACGCAGACCGACACGAACAGCACCGGCGCCGCGCTCCAGGCCCTGGCCGCGCTCGACGCCGACGACACCGGGACCGGGACCGGAGCGGCGGACGCGCCGGACACGACGGACACGACGGACACGACGGACACGACAGCCGCGGCCGTGAAGTGGCTGAAGTCCGTGCAGAACGAGGACGGCGGCTGGGGCTACCTCCCCGGCGGCGCCAGCGACACCAACTCGACGTCCGTAGTGATCGGGGCCCTGGAGGCCACGGACACCGACACGCAGGACCTGCGGTCGAAGGACGACCGGACGCCGTACGAGGCCCTGCTCGGCCTCGCCCTCCCCTGCGGCGAAGGCGGCGAGAACGGCAAGGACAGCGGGAACGGCGGCGGCGCCTTCGCCTTCCAGCCCGACAAGAAGGGCAAGCTCGCGGCGAACGCCGACGCCACGGCCGCGGGCGTGCTCGGCGCACTCGGCGAGGGCCTGACGACGGACCCCGAGGACGACGAACGGTCCGCCACGCCCTCCGGCACAGGCAAGGACGCCGAGTGCGCCGCCGGCGACTCCCCCACCGCGGAGCAGGCGGCGGCCAACGGCGCCGCGTACCTCGCCGGCGCGGTCGCCGAGACCGGTCACCTGGAGTCCGCCCTCGCGGGCGCCGAGGACCAGCCCGACTACGGCAACACCGCCGACACGGTCGTCGCGCTCGCGGCGGCGGGCCGGACGGCCGACGCCGGGAAGCCGCTGGCCTGGCTGAAGAAGAACTCCGGTTCCTGGGCGGCGGAGAGCGGCCCGGCCGCGTACGCGCAGCTGATCTTCGCGGCGCACGCCACGGGGACGGACCCGCGCGACTTCGGCGGCGCCGACCTGGTGAAGCAGCTCGGCGCGACCGGCCCGGCAGCAGAACCCGCGAACAAGAACAGCAAGGACGACAAGCAGGCCACGCAGGACGCGAGCGAGGACGACGGCGGGGTCAGCGTCTGGTGGATCGTCGGGGTCGGCCTGGTCGGCGGCATCGGGGTCGGTTTCCTTCTCAGCAGCCGTACCAAGAAGCAGCGGCAGCCGTGACCCTCAACCGCCCGGCCCTGCTCGCCCTGCTGGTCCTGGGCCTCCTGCTCGCCGTACTCGGCACGGCGGGGCAGGCCCAGGCGGTCGGCTATCGCTACTGGTCCTTCTGGGACCGCGATTCCACCGGCGGCACCTGGGTGTACGCGACCCAGGGCCCGTCGACCGCGCGGCCGTCCGACGGAGACGTCCAGGGCTTCCGGTTCTCGGTGAGCGAGGACACGAAGCACTCGGCGAAGCCCCGCGGGGAGAGCGGTTTCGCGGCGATCTGCGCGAAGACTCCCGCGCGGGAGGGTGCCAAGCGGGTCGCGCTCGTCCTCGACTTCGGTACGGCCGGGGACGCGCCGGCCGGTTCGACACCGCCGGACCCGAGCCCGCGCACGGCCTGCGCCCGCGTCGACGAGGACGCGACGACCGCGGACGCCCTCGCCGCCGTCGCCAAGCCCCTGCGCTACGACACGAACGCCCTGCTGTGCGCCATCGCGGGCTACCCCCGCACGGGCTGCGGCGAGGCCGTGCCGGACGGCGCCGGGTCGGACGCCAACCCCACGGCTTCCCCGTCGCCCCGCGGAGCGAGCGAACCCGGGAACGGCGACGGGGGCGGGGACGAGGACGGGGGACCGTCGGTGGGCCTGGTGGCCGGGATCGCCGCCGTGGCCGTACTGGGCGCGGCCGCGACCTGGCAGGCCCGCCGTCGCCGCGGCTGACGACGGGACACAGACGATGACCACTGGCGAAAACACCGGCCAGGACCAGGGCCAGGTCCAGAACCAGGACCAGGACCGCGATCCCGGCCTCACCGCGTCGCACACCGGCAGCGCGGGCAACGCACGCAGCGCCGGCACCGCACGCAACGCCGGCACCGCCCGGACACGCCCCCGTCTCCGCGCCCCCCGCGCGACCCGTACCAACGCCATCCACCCCGGTGCCTGGTGGATCTGGGCCCTGGGCCTCGGAACCGCCGCGTCCCGCACCACCAACCCGCTCCTCCTCGCCCTCCTCGTCGGCGTCGCCGGTTACGTGGTGGCGGCGCGCCGGACGGAGGCTCCCTGGGCCCGTTCCTACGGCGCGTTCGTGAAGCTTGCGCTCGCCGTGCTCGGCATCCGGCTGGCCTTCGCCGTCCTCCTGGGCTCGCCTGTCCCGGGCACCCACACCCTCGTCGCCCTCCCCGAACTCCCCCTCCCCGACTGGGCGCAGGGCATCCGCGTCGGCGGCCGGGTCACCGCCGAGGGACTGGTCTTCGCCTTCTACGACGGCCTGAAACTCGCCACGCTCCTCATCTGCGTGGGCGCCGCGAACGCCCTGGCCAACCCGGCCCGTCTGCTCAAATCGCTCCCAGGCGCCTTGTACGAGGCGGGAGTCGCCGTCGTGGTCGCCCTCACCTTCGCCCCGAACCTGATCGCGGACGTCCAGCGGCTGCGCGCGGCCCGGCGGCTGCGCGGCCGTCCCGACCACGGTCTGCGCGGGCTGCTGCAGGTCGGACTGCCGGTCCTGGAGGGCGCGTTGGAGCGTTCGGTGGCCCTCGCGGCGGCGATGGACGCGCGGGGATACGGCCGTTCCGCCGAGGTGCCCCCGGGCGTACGCCGTACCACCGCCGTCCTGACGCTCGGCGGCCTGGTCGGGGTCTGCGCGGGCACGTACGGCCTGCTCACCGCGGAGGGCGGCACCTACGGTCTGCCCGTGCTGCTCGCCGGACTCGCCGCCGCCCTCGGCGGCCTGTGGCTGGGCGGACGCCGTTCACTGCGCACCCGGTACCGGCCGGACATTTGGGGCGTGCGCGCCTGGCTGGTCGCCGCGTCCGGTGCGGCCGTCGCCGCACTCCTCATCCTGTACGCCTCATCCGACGCGTACGCCTACGCGGCCCTGCACCCCGGTGTCGTCCCCCTCACCGCGCCGACCCTTCCGCTGTGGCCCGCCGCAGCGATCCTCCTCGGCCTCCTCCCCGCCTTCGTCGCCCCGGCCCCGGCCCCCGCCCCAGTCCCCGCTCTCCAGAACCCCCGCAAGGAGCCCTCATGATCCGCTTCGAGGATGTCTCCGTGACGTACGACGGGGCACCGGAGCCCACTGTCCGTAACATCGAACTCAGCGTCCCCGAGGGGGAGTTGGTACTGCTGGTCGGCCCCTCCGGAGTCGGCAAGTCGACGCTGCTCGGCGCCGTGAACGGCCTGGTCCCGCACTTCACGGGCGGCACCCTGCGCGGACGCGTGACGGTCGCGGGCCGCGACACCCGCACGCACAGACCCCGTGAACTGGCCGACGTGGTCGGCACGGTGGGCCAGGACCCGCTCTCGCACTTCGTCACGGACACGGTCGAGGACGAACTCGCGTACGGAATGGAGTCGTTGGGCCTCGCGCCGGACGTGATGCGCCGCCGGGTCGAGGAGACCCTGGACCTGCTGGGACTGGCCGACCTGCGCGACCGCCCCCTCTCCACGCTCTCCGGCGGACAGCGGCAGCGGGTCGCGATCGGCTCGGTCCTCACCCCGCACCCCGAGGTCCTGGTCCTCGACGAACCGACCTCGGCCCTCGACCCGGCCGCCGCGGAAGAGGTCCTCGCCGTCCTCCAACGCCTCGTCCACGACCTCGGCACGACGGTCCTCATGGCCGAACACCGCCTGGAACGCGTCGTGCAGTACGCCGACCGGGTCGCCCTCCTCCCCTCCCCCGGCGCCCCCTTGCTGCTGGGCACACCGGCCGAGGTCATGGCCGTGTCGCCGGTCCACCCACCGGTGGTGGCCCTGGGCCGGCTCGACGGCTGGTCCCCCCTGCCCCTCACGGTCCGGGACGCCCGCCGGAGGGCGGGACCGCTGCGCAACCGCCTGCAGGGACTCCCGTACAAGGGATCGGGCGCCCTCGACCCCGTACCCACCCCCACCTCCGCCCCTGCCTCGGCCTCCGCCTCCGTGCCATCGGTGGAGGGCGGCGCGGCACCCGCCCGCCGCCCCCGGCTCTTCCGCAAGCGCCCGCCCGAGGCCCCCCTCACCGCCCACCCGGCGGTGGTCACCGGCCTCGCCGTCCGCCGTGGCCGCACCGAAGTACTCCACGACGTCACCCTGTCCGTCGCCCCCGGCGAGACCGTCGCGCTCATGGGCCGCAACGGCGCGGGCAAGACGACATTGCTCTCCGCCCTCGTCGGCCTCGTCCCCCCTTCGGCGGGTTCGGTCCGCGTGGGCGGGCTCCAGCCCCATCGCACGGCGCCCGGTGACCTCATCCGTCACGTCGGCCTCGTACCGCAGGAGCCCCGGGATCTGCTGTACGCGGACACGGTGGCCGGGGAGTGCGCGGCGGCGGACTCCGACGCGGGGGCCGGGGCGGGCACCTGCCGGGCCCTGGTGTCCGAGCTGCTGCCGGGCATCGAGGACGACACGCATCCGCGCGACCTGTCGGAGGGGCAGCGGCTCACGCTGGCCCTGGCGGTCGTGCTGACGGCCCGGCCGCCCCTGATCCTCCTCGACGAGCCGACCCGGGGTCTCGACTACGCGGCCAAGTCCCGTCTGGTCACGCTGCTGCGAGCCCTCGCGGCCGAAGGGCACGCCATCGTCCTGGCCACCCACGACGTGGAGCTGGCCGCCGAACTCTCCCACCGGGTCGTCATCCTCGCGGACGGCGAACCCGTCGCCGACGGTCCGACGGCGGAGGTCGTCGTCGCTTCCCCGTCGTTCGCCCCGCAGGTCACCAAGGTCCTCTCCCCGCAGAAGTGGCTCACGGTCTCCCAGGTACGCGAGGCGCTGAGCGCGTCCGGACCGACGGGGGGCGCGCGTTCATGAGCAGCCGCCCCCACGCCCAGCCCCAGGCCCGCCCCATCCGGCTGGGCCCGCGTTCCGTCGCCGCCCTCGTCCTGGTCGGTGCCATCGGGATCGCCGCGCTGACCTGGCCCTTCTTCAGCGGGCCGACCTCGCAGGTGGGGGCCCACTCGAAGGACGCGCCCTGGCTGTTCGCGGGGCTGCTCGTGCTGCTGGTCGGCGTCGTCGCGGCGACGATCTCCGAGTCGGGTCTTGGCCCCAAGGCCGTGGCCATGCTCGGGGTGCTGGCCGCGACCGGGGCCGCGCTGCGGCCGATCGGGGCGGGTACGGCGGGCATCGAGCCGATGTTCTTCCTGATGGTGCTGAGCGGGCGGGTCCTCGGGCCGGGGTTCGGCTTCGTGCTCGGGTCGGTCACGATGTTCGCGTCCGCCCTGCTCACGGGCGGGGTGGGGCCGTGGATGCCGTTCCAGATGCTGTCCATGGGCTGGTTCACGATGGGCGCGGGGCTGCTTCCGGGCCCGGACCGGCTGCGCGGCCGGGGCGAGCTGGCGATGCTGGCCGCGTACGGCTTCGTGGCGGCCTTCGCGTACGGCACGTCGATGAACCTGGCCGGCTGGCCCTTCATGGACGCGCTGTCGTCGAACGTGGCCTTCGACGCGCACGACGCCGTGCACACCAACCTGGCCCGGTTCGTCGCGTACTGCCTGGCCACCTCGCTCGGCTGGGACCTGGGCCGGGCGACGGTGACGGTCGTCCTGACCCTCACTCTCGGCGCGACGGTCCTCAAGGCGCTCCGCCGGGCCACGCGCAGGGCGGCTTTCGAGACGCCGGTCACGTTCGGCGGCCCCGACGCCGACCACGGCGGTGCGGCGCCCGTCACACCTCCCGGCCGCACGCTGTAGAAGCCGCAACTACGTGCGGTCACGCGTACCGTGCGCACCTCGTGAGGCGGCCCACAGGACCTTGGTCCTCTACTACGGGCGACCGTAGGGCGCGGCTCTTGTCATGCCCACGGCCTTATGGCCTCTGACCTGCGGATTGAGAGCCACCTCACAGAGGGACCTTTCGCGGCGGATACGACCACAACTAGCAAAAGGGGGCATTGCGGACGCACTCCCGGCCTGGTTCATTGGTGGAGTCGCAAGGCGCCGACGTGCCCCTCAGGGCCTCGGCGCCACCGCATGCCAGGGCTGAGGTCAGGGCGTACGAGCGACCGCCCCGTCCCCGAAGAAAAGGTTCTCCGTGTCCTTCTCCACCCGCATCCGTCTCGTCGCCACCCCGAAGAAGGCCCTCACCGGCGCCGCCGTGGCGGCCGCCACCGCCGGCATGGTCCTCGCGTCGGGCCCCGCCCAGGCCGCGACCCCCACGGTGGCCTCCTCCGCGTCGGCCAGGACGATCGCGCAGAAGATGATCCACGACGACGCCCAGTACAAGGCGTTCTCGAAGATCGTCGAGCACGAGAGCGGCTGGGACGTCGACGCCACGAACTCCTCCTCCGGCGCCTACGGCCTGGTCCAGGCCCTGCCCGCCTCGAAGATGTCCTCCGCGGGCTCCGACTGGAAGACCAGCGCGAAGACCCAGATCAAGTGGGGCCTCGACTACATGAACTCCCGCTACGGCAGCCCGGTCGGCGCCTGGAACTTCTGGCAGGCGAACGGCTGGTACTGAGCCGACCCGCACCACCCCCCGTACGCGAAGGCGGCGGCCCCGATCCCCGGGCCGCCGCCTTCGCCATGCGCCACCGCGCGGCGCAGTCAGCCCCAGGCGCCGGCCCGCACCCGGGTGACGGCGGCGCTGAGGAGGCGGACCCCCTTGGTGGAGCCGGGGTCCACGTCGGTCAGGGCCCGCACCCGGCGCAGCCGGTAGTCCAGGGTGCGGGGGTGGACGTGCAGCGCGGCGGAGGCCCGCAGCCGGTTCATGTCGGCGCGGTAGTAGGCGTCCAGCGTCGCCACGAGGTCGGGGCCCTCCGCCAGGCGTCCTGTGAGGTCGCGTAACCAGTCGTCGAGCTGGGGCAGTTGGACCAGCCCCATCTCGACGAAGACGTCGGCGGCCGTGCAGGCGCGGTCGGGGGGACTGGTGACGGGCGCGGCCCTGCTGACCAGTCTGGCCCTCTGCGCGGTCTCGGCCAGCGCGGAGACCGCTCCGGTGGCCGTGCCGACGGCGCACGGCAGTGCGACGGCCGCCGCGAAGTCCTGGGCGAGGGAGAGGACGTGCCGGTCCACCGCGGCCGGGTCCGTGTCATCGGCCGGGACCAGCGCGACGAACTCCTCCGGCCGCCGCCAGAGCATGGGCACCCGATGACCCAGGAGGAACGGTTCGAGCAGCGCGGCACGCGTCCCGCTGTCCGGCAGGGAGCGTGACGCCGGGAACCGCAGCACGGTGACGGCGTAGCGGCCAGGAGTGGGCAGGCCCAGGTTCCGGCTGACGTCGGGGGCCGCGGGATCGTCGGCCAGCAGCATTTTCGCGCACGACTGGACCCGCGCCACCGCCGACAGCGCACGGGAGCGCCCCTTCTCGAATCCGAACATATAGGCGCCACGAGCCGTTCCGGCCTGCGCCGAGAACCAGGTGACCATGCGCAGCAGGCCGTCCATGTCGTGCGTGGCGGGCGCCTCGCTGATCTCCCGCAGCATGGCGCTGGTGTGCAGCGTGAGGGCGTTCTGCTGGGACGACTCGGAGAACCCCTTCACCCCGCGGTCCTGTCCGATCGACGAGATGAGGGAGAGATCCTCGTCCGAGAGCGGATCTCCCTCCCGGGCGAGGGAGATGGTGCGGCGGCGGATGGTGACCGCGAATTCCATGATCGCGTCGTGGAGTCGCGGCTCGCCCTGCGCCCGCTGGTATTCGGGGAGTTCTTTCGCGTACATCTCGACGGCGTTCGAGGCGTTCGCCGTGACCTGGCTCTCCAGGATGTCGAATATATCCCGCACGATCGCTCCTCCGTAGGCTCACGTGGCTCCTGCCGTGGCGTCCGGCGGCAGGTCATGCCCATGTCAGCCATGTACGTCGCTGCCGCCACTGGGCATTCGCAGGAACACGCCTGTTGGATTTCGTCCCCGGTGCCCGAGCGTCCCCCGGTTTCACGGTGGCCAGTTCATGATGGCCAGTTCACAGTGGCCCTGCGCGCACCGCGCCGGCCCCGCCGGCCCCGTCCCGACTCCCGATCCCGCCCCCGACCCCGCTCCCCCCGGGGCACTCCCGGCGTCCTGCGGCCGACATCCAGGTGAACCCGAAACCCGCACGAATCACCCTCCTGCCACAGCCGCGTAACGGGCACCGCTCAGGTACAACTCCCGTTCCGCCC
Organism: Streptomyces sp. NPDC017991; assembly: GCF_044328075.1. Taxonomy (NCBI): domain Bacteria; kingdom Bacillati; phylum Actinomycetota; class Actinomycetes; order Kitasatosporales; family Streptomycetaceae; genus Streptomyces; species Streptomyces sp. NPDC017991. The sequence goes on from NZ_JBIRGP010000002.1 coordinate 38,541, forward strand.
GGCCGGTCGAACCCGGTGCGTCGCACACCTGCGCCGTGGCGGAACCGGTGCCGCCCGGCGCGACTCCTTCAGTCCCGATCCCGCAGTCCCGATCTCGCAGTCCCGACCGAACTCGGAGTTGACCTGTGCCCAGGAAGTACCTGCCGACGCGGCTCGCCGCCGTCGCCGCGCTCCTGCTCACCGCCGGAGCCCTGTCCGCGCCCGCCGCCTCCGCGAAGTCCGCGGACGCCGCTCCCGGCGACGCCTACGTGCTGACCGTGAGCACCGACCCGGCCACCACCGACTACGACAACCGCCGCGTCGACGTCACCGGCACCGTCACCAAGGCGGACGGCACCCCGGCGCCCCACATCCCCGTCACCGTCGAGGAAGTCGTCCGCTTCACCACCTGGAACCCGTGGGGCGACCCGATCGACCCCACCTACTACGAGCCGCGCGAACTGGGCAGGCCGGTCAGCGACGCCGACGGCAGGTTCACGATCCCGGACGTCGACATCGACCACGTGGGCGCGAGCAGCCTGCTCAACGTCCAGCAGGGGGTGCGGATCACGGCTCTCTACGACGAGGACGGCGACCTCGACACCCCGCAGGACGGCTACTTCGCGGACACCACCGTGACCGCCGACGCCAGGTCCAGCTCCGTCACTTACACGGTCAACAGGAAGAGACTGAAGGCGGGCGACATCCTCATCGTCCAGGGCAGGGTCACCCTCCCCGAAGGGGTCGAGCCCGGTGACACCGAGGTCTTCCTGCAGACCTACCGGGAGAGCCAGTACCGCGTGCGGACGACCACCAGGGCCGACGGTGCCTTCATGATGCTCGTGCGGGTCCGCGACTACGACGACACGTTCACACTGCGCACGGCCTCGAGGGACATGTACGTGTCCGGCGCGAGCCGGTCGCTCCCGATCACCAACACCTCACTGCCGCGGCGCTAGGGCGTCCGGCGGGTCACCCTCGCGCCGGCGGGGGTGACCCAGCCATGTCCCGTCGCGCATGACGACCCTGCCGCGCAGTTCCGGCTCGCCGCGCCAGGCGCGCACGGTCCTCGGCGTCACGCGTACATACACAAAGGACCCCTCCTCGGCGCGCGGGTCCCAGCCGAACTTGCCGGCGAACGCCTCCGCCGCGTCCGAAGGCACCTCGTGCTCGGGGAAGCACTCCGCCTCCCCCTGGAGAAGCACCACATCGAAGGTGTCCGGCAGCGCCAGGCGCACACGCGGCTCCGCACGGACGTTCCGCGCGGTCACGGAGGTCGCGCCGGTGCACATCCAGAGCGCTCGTCCGTCCCACAGGAACCACAGAGGCACCTGGTGCGGCCCGTGATCCGGATGAGCCGTCGACACCCAGACGTCCCGCTCCGCACCGAGGCGTTCCAGCGTGTCGCGCCTGCGTTCCGGCGTCCGGCGAGGTTCCGTTCCCATGATCCCCATGGTTGTCGAACCTAGCCAGCAGTTCCGCGGCCCGCATGGGGCGCGGGACCTAGTCCCAGCGACCGACGATCCCTCGGCCCGCACCCGCACCCAGGGTGGCCGGCCGGGTCGAAAGCCCCTCACCCGATCAGCCGCTGTCAATGTTCCCGTCAGAGCCGCTGAATGATCGTCCCCGTCGACAACGCCCCGCCCGCGCACATCACGACGAGTGCGAACTCCTTGTCCCTGCGCTCCAGTTCATGGAGTGCCGTGGTGATGAGCCGCGCCCCCGTCGCCCCGACCGGATGCCCGAGCGCGATCGCGCCGCCGTTCACGTTCACCTTCGTCAGGTCCTGCCCGAAGACCTGGGTCCAGCTCAACACCACTGACGCGAAGGCCTCGTTGATCTCGACGAGGTCGATGTCCTTCAGGGACATCCCGGCCTTGCCCAGGACGGCGTTCGTCGCGTCGATCGGTCCGTCGAGGTGGAAGTGCGGGTCGGAGCCGACCAGCGCCTGGGCGACGATCCGGGCGCGGGGGCGCAGCTTCAGCGCCCGCGCCATCCGTTTCGACGCCCACATGATGGCGCAGGCGCCGTCGGAGATCTGGGAGGAGTTGCCGGCCGTGTGGACGGCCGTGGGCATGACCGGCTTGAGTTTCGCGAGGGCCTCCATGGAGGTGTCGCGCAGTCCCTCGTCCCGGTCGACGAGCCGCCACATGCCCTGCCCGGCGCGCTGCTCGTCCTCCGTGGTGGGCACCTGCACGGCGAAGGTCTCGCGCTTGAACCGCTCCTCGGACCAGGCGGCGGCGGCCCGCTCCTGCGAAACGAGCCCCAGCGAGTCCACGTGTCCGCGCGTCAGCCCACGACGGCGCGCGATCCGCTCGGCCGCCTCGAACTGGTTCGGCAGGTCCACGTTCGACTCGTCGGGGAACGGCTTGCCCGGTCCGTGCTTGGACCCGGAGCCCAGCGGCACCCGCGACATGGCTTCGACGCCGCACGAGATGCCGACGTCGATCACCCCGGCCGCGACCATGTTGGCGACCATGTGCGAGGCCTGCTGCGAGGAACCGCACTGGCAGTCGACCGTGGTCGCCGCCGTCTCGTACGGCAGTCCCATCGTCAGCCAGGCCGTGCGGGCGGGGTTCATGGACTGCTCACCGGCGTGCGTCACCGTGCCGCCGACGATCTGCTCGACGCAGTCCGCGTGGATGCCGGTACGGCCGAGGAGTTCACGGTAGGTCTCGCCCAGCAGATAGGCGGGATGCAGATGGGCGAGCGCGCCACCGCGCTTGCCGATGGGGGTGCGTACGGCTTCGACGATCACGGGTTCCGCGGCCATGGGGAGTTCCTCTCCTCGGGTCACCCGCGCGGCGCGGGCGTCCCGGCCCACCCGCCACGCTGAACTAGTACGCGTTCTAGTTCTGTACGCAGTCTGCTGACCCGGCGTCCGCCACCGCAAGGGTCGTGCAGCTCCCGAAGTCGCGAACTCGGCGTACCCAGTACCGAAGCAGCCCCGCACGGGAACGAAGCACGCATCGAGATTCGGGGTGCCGCGCCCCTTGCCTCTTGTAGAACCCGTTACTACCTTCACGGCAATTCCCGGTGCCTGATGGACCGTCAGAACCTGACCGTCGTACGACCTGGACTTCACGACCTGGAGTTGCCGATGCCCTGTCCAGCGCTGCCCGACGGGTTCGATTTCACCGACCCCGATGTGCTGCACCACCGCGTGCCCCTCCCGGAGTTCGCCGAGCTGCGTCAGGCCGAACCGGTCCGCTGGATCCCGCAGCCGGCCAATGCCGCCGGCTTCCAGGACGAGGGCTACTGGGCCGTCACCCGGCACACCGACGTCAGGTACGTCTCCACGCACCCCGAGTTGTTCTCCTCCACCCTCAACACCGCGATCATCCGCTTCGGCCCGCACATGGAACGGGACGCGATCGACGCCCAGCGGCTGATCCTGCTCAACATGGACCCGCCCGAGCACACCCGGGTCCGCCAGATCGTCCAGCGCGGCTTCACCCCGCGCGCCATCCGCGCCCTGGAGGAGAACCTGCACAGCCGCGCGAGCCGGATCGTCGCGACCGCCCTCGCGAACGCCGGCCCCGGCGGCTCCTTCGACTTCGTCACCGAGGTGGCCAGCGAACTGCCCCTCCAGGCGATCGCGGAACTCATCGGCATCCCGCAGGACGACCGCTCCAAGATCTTCGACTGGTCCAACAAGATGATCGCGTACGACGACCCGGAGTACGCGATCACCGAGGAGATCGGCCAGGAGGCCGCCACCGAGATCCTCGCCTACGCGATGAACATGTCGGCCGACCGCAAGCAGTGCCCCGCCAAGGACATCGTCACCACGCTGGTCGCCGCCGAGGACGAGGGCAACCTCGCCTCCGACGAGTTCGGCTTCTTCGTACTGATGCTGGCCGTCGCGGGCAACGAGACGACCCGCAACGCCATCACGCACGGCATGCACGCCTTCCTCACCCACCCCGACCAGTGGGACCTCTACAAGCGGGAGCGCCCGGCGACCGCCGCGGAGGAGATCGTCCGCTGGGCCACGCCCATCGTCGCCTTCCAGCGCACCGCGACCCAGGACACCGAACTGGGCGGCAAGCTGATCAGGAAGGGCGACCGCGTCGGCCTCTTCTACTCGTCCGCCAACAACGACCCGGAGGTCTTCGACACGCCGGAGGTCTTCGACATCGACCGCGACCCGAACCCGCACCTCGGCTTCGGGGGCGGCGGCCCGCACTTCTGCCTCGGCAAATCCCTGGCCACCCTGGAGATCGACCTCATCTTCAACGCGATCGCCGACGCGATGCCCGGGGTGCGCCTGGTCGGCGACCCGCGCCGACTGCGCTCGGCCTGGATCAACGGCGTGAAGGAACTGCAGGTCGGCGTCGACTGAGGCGTCGACTGCGGGTCGGCTGCGGGTCGGCTGTGGGGTCGACCGAGGACTCGACCGAGTGAACGGCCGGAGGATTCCTCCGGCCGGTGAACGATTTTGCCCCGTTACGCGTCTTCACAGGTGGCACAGCCAACCCACACCTTCGAAGACTTCGAACGGAAACGCCGAGCCGTGGTCCCAGCCGAACTGTCCCCCGTCGAGCAGGAGGGCGCGCGGACCGCCCGGAAGCGGGGCCTCCGACCGGTTCGGGAGCCGGTGTGGACACGGCACCGCGTACCGCTCCTCGCCACCCTCCCGACCGTCCCGCTGTATGTGGTGTGGTGGCTGTTCCTGGCCACCGGCGGCGGCGATCTGGCCGCGCAGGAGGCCTGGGCCGACTTCGCGTCCCGGCACGGCGGATCGGCGTACAGCCTGTTCTGGTACGGCGGGATGCACACCGCCAACTACAGCCTGATCTCGCCCTATCTGATGGCCGCCTTCGGCGTGCGGACGGTCACCGTGGCGGCCGGGCTGCTGGCCGCCTGGCTGGCCGCGGCCCTCATCGTCCGTACGGGGATCCGCCGCCCCCTGGGCCCGGCGCTGCTCGCGTCGCTCGCCCTGTGGTGCAACGTCGCGTCGGGGCGTACGACGTTCGCGCTCGGGGTCGCCCTCGGACTCGCCGCCTGTGTGCTGCTGACCCGGGAGCGGCGCCTGCCGCCGGCGTGCGCGTACGCGGCGCTGGCGACCATGGCCAGCCCGGTCGCGGGCCTGTTCCTGGTCGTCGCGGGGGCCGGCCACGCCCTCGTACGGGACCGGGCGCGGGCCGCCGCGCTGATCGTTCCGCCGGTCGTGGTGGTGGGTGCGACGACCCTGCTCTTCCCGTTCACCGGCGAGCAGTTGATGCCCGCCGCCCGGATCTGGCCACCGGTCCTGATCGCGCTCGTCGTGCTGACGCTGGCCCCGCTTGGCTGGCGGGTGCTGCGCCGCGGCGCGGTCGTGTACGCGGCGGGGACGGTCCTCACGTACCTGGTGCCCTCGCCGGTGGGCACGAACGTGGAGCGGCTGGCGGAGCTGTTCGCCCCGGCCGCGCTGCTGGCCGCGCTGCTCGCGGTGCCGGGGCCGGGGCCCGCCCGGGCGGGACGGCGCGTCGCGCTGGCCATGGCGCTGGTGTTCTCCGTGGGCTGGGTCGGCAAGAAGACCGTCGACGATCTGGCGGTGTCGACGGTGGTGCCCGCCTGGGCCCACGACACCACCAGCGTCGTGCAGGCCCTGGACCGGCTCGGCGCGGACCGTACGCGCGTCGAGGTGGTCCCGGCCCGCAACCACCGCGAGGCCACCGCGCTGGCCCCGCACGTGAACCTGGCCCGCGGCTGGAACCGGCAGCTGGACATGGAGCGCGGCCGGCTCTTCTACGACGGGACGTTCTCGGAGAGGACCTACCGGGCCTGGCTCGACCGGTGGGCCGTCGGCTTCGTGGTGCTGCCCGCGGGGAAGCCGGACGGCTTCGCGGAGGACGAGGCGCGCCTGGTCAGGAACGGCACACCGTGGCTGGAGCCGGTGTGGCGCGACCCGAACTGGCGGGTCTACCGGGTGCGCGGGGCGGTACCGCTGGTGTCGGCGCCCGCCTCGGTGATACGGGCCGACAGCGCGGCGGTCGTGGTGCGGGTCCCGCGCCCCGGCCCGGTGACCGTGCGGGTCGCGTTCTCGCCCTGGCTGTACGCCGAGGGGGGCTGCCTCGAAAAGGAGGGCGAGTTCACGCGGCTGACGGTGACCGGGCCGGGCGAGTACCGGATCAGCTCGGGGTACGGCCCTTCGCCGGGCCCGGCCCCGCGGTGCTGACCGCCACCGCGTCCCCGGCCTTCTCGCCCTTCAGGGCCTCCCCGCCCTTCTCTGCGTTTCCGGCTTTCCCGGAGGCTCCTTCCGCCGCCTTCGTCAGGGCGAGCGGCCGGGGCCTGGGCCCCTGGAGCAGATAGGTCAGCCCGAAGCCGGCGCCGACGACGGCCGCGCCGCCCACCGCGTCCAGCACCCAGTGGTTGCCGGTCGCCACGATCGCGGAGACCGTGAACAGCGGGTGCAGCAGACCGAGTCCCTTCATCCACCACCTGGGGGCGAGGATCGCGATGACGAGCCCGCACCACAGCGACCAGCCGAAGTGCAGCGAGGGCATCGCCGCGTACTGGTTGGTGAGCGCGGTCAGCGTGCCGTAGTCCGGCTGGGAGAAGTCCTGTACACCGTGCACGGTGTCGATGAAGCCGAGGCCGGGCATCAGCCGCGGCGGAGCCAGCGGATAGAGCCAGAACCCGATGAGCGCGAACAGCGTGGCGAAGCCGAGCGCCGAGCGGGCCCAGCGGTACTCGGCGGGCCGGCGGGCGTACAGGACGCCGAGCACGGTCAGCGGGACCACGAAGTGGAACGACGTGTAGTAGAAGTTGAAGAAGTCCTCCAGCCAGCCGATCCGCACGACCGTGTGGTTGACCCAGTGCTCGATGTCGATGAAGAGGAACTTCTCGATCGAGTGGATCTGCTCGCCGTGCTGTTCGGCGGTGGCCCGGCCACCGGTGTTGGTGCCGCCGGTCGCCGCGAGCCTGACCTGCTGGTACGCGGAGTAGCCGACGCGGATCAGCAGCAGTTCGAGGAGCAGATTCGGCCGGGTGAGGACCCGGCGCAGGAAGGGCAGGAGGGGGACGCGCTTCCACCGGGTGGGTACCGGCCGCGCGTACTCGGTCGGGAGGGGCGACCGGTAGTACTCCGACGTACGGGACAGAAACGGAACCACGGTCGCGGCGGCGAGGGCGGCGAGCAGCACGACGTTGTCGCGCAGCGGGTAGAGGGACGCCATGTTCGGCAGCATCATCTTGGCGGGGAGGGTCATCACCAGGATGACGGCGACCGGCCACACGTAACGGTCGCCCGCCTTCTTGCCGACGCGGCCGACCAGTGCGAGCAGGACCCACAGCAGCTGGTGCTGCCAGGTGGTCGGCGCGACGGCGACGGCGACGCAGCCGGTGACCGCGACGGCGAGCAGCAGCTGTCCGTCGCGGGCGTAGCGCACGGCGCGGCGCAGGCCGAGCACGGCGACGGCGGTGCCGAGCGCCAGGAAGAGGCCGATCTCCAGCGGCCCCTCGACACCGAGCCGCAGCAGCGCCCCGTGCAGGGACTGGTTGGCGAGATCGTCGGCGGGCCGCCCGAGCCCGACCCCGGCCAGGTGATGCACCCAGTACGTGTACGAGTCGTGCGGCATCGCCGACCACGCGAGCGCGGTGAGCGCGGCGAAGGTGAGCGCGGAGGAGACGGCGGCCCGGCGGCGGCCGGTGAACCACAGGAGCGGCGCGAACAGCAGGACGGTGGGCTGCAGGGCCGCGGCGACGCCGATCAGCACCCCGCTCGCCTGTTCCCCGCGTACGGCGAAACAGCCGAGGAGCACGAGCAGGACCGGGATGATGCTGGTCTGGCCGAGATACAGGGTGTTGCGCACGGGGAGCGACAGCATCAGCAGGCTGATCGCTACGGGGGCGGCCAGGAGGGCCGTGCGGCGGCTGACCGGTTGGGGGAGGGCGCGGGCGGCGACCAGGCCGAGGGCGACCACCAGCAGCAGCGTGCCGAAGGTCCAGCCCCAGCCGAGGGCCTGCTCGGCCGCCTTGGTGAGGGGCTTGAGGACGAGTCCGCCGAAGGGTGTGCCCGTGAAGCGCGTCGAGTCGTACAGCGAACCGTTCACATGCAGCACGCCGTCGGGTCCGACCCAGGTCTCCAGATCCGTCAGGCGCTCGCCCTTGGGCGTACTCAGGACGACGGCGACCTGGCGGACGGCCAGGACGGCGGCGACCAGCCACAGGCCCGCGCGGACCATGCCCAGTCGCGCCCTGGCCGCCTCGGGCGCCGTCGCCCCGAAGGGATCACCTGGTCGTCCGCCGTGCTCCACATTTGCCACGTGCCGTCGGCCCTCCCGCCCCGTTCGTCCTCTACGCCCCATGAGCCCCATCAGTCCCTGGGGTCCCGTGCGTCTGTTTCCTGCTCGAACTCTAAGAGGCTCGCACCACCCCCGATGTGAGACGCGGGCAACCCCCTCTTCACCTGACGTCCTCCATTCTTTTGTCCCGATGGAGGTGTTGTAAGGCTGAAGAGAGTCCTCGGCATGCCGCCACGCGAGGCCGTGACGGGAATACAACCACCCGACGTGCTGGTAACCGGCTATATTCGGCTACGGAACTAGTTAGCGCACCTAACTAGACAGACGAAAGGTTTACCGCATGACCGAGCCGCAGCTCTGGCACGACGTGGACGACTACTTCACCGGGCTCCTCGCCCCGCCGGACGCCGCCCTGACCGAGGCGCTGCGCGACAGCGACGCCGCCGGACTTCCGCAGATCAACGTCGCCCCGAACCAGGGCAAGCTGCTGCATCTGCTCGCCGTGATCCAGGGCGCGACCCGCATCCTGGAGATCGGCACACTCGGCGGCTACAGCACCATCTGGCTGGCCCGCGCCCTGCCCGAGGACGGGCGCCTGATCACCCTGGAGTACAGCGAACAACACGCCGAGGTGGCCCGGCACAACCTCGCCCGCGCCGGCCTGGACAAGATCACCGAGGTCCGGGTGGGGCCGGCCCTGATCGGCCTGCAGACGCTGGCCGACGAGGACCCCGCGCCCTTCGACGTGGTCTTCATCGACGCGGACAAGGTGAACAACCCGCGCTATGTGGAGTGGGCCCTGAAGCTCACCCGGCCGGGCAGCCTGATCATCCTCGACAACGTCGTCCGCGAGGGGGCCGTCACCGACGCCACGAGTGACGACCCGAGTGTGCGCGGCACCCGCGAAGCGCTCGACCTGTTCGCCGCGCACCCCAAGGTGAGCGCGACGGCGATCCAGACGGTGGGAGTGAAGGGGTACGACGGGTTCGCGCTGGCGCGCGTCCTTCCGTAGGCGCCGCTGTTCGTGAGCGCCGCCTGTTCGTTCGCAGGCGCCGCCTGTTCGTGGGCGCCGCGAGCGGAGGTTCGCCGTACCCGGACCCGGGGGGTCAGACCTCGTGGTAGAAGCCCACGTTCACGCTGCGCGGGCCCGTGCGGTCGTGGATGACCAGCTCGCCCGAACCGCCCATGGGCAGCGTCGCCGTCCCGCCGTACGGCAGCGGCTGCTGGACTCCGCCGCCTCCGCCCACCAGCGAGAACCGCACCTCGGACGACGGGTCGTCGTGCGTGCCCCGCAGCCAGGTCACCTGCCAGGTCCCCTCGGGCCCGCACAGGAACTCCAGGTGGACCCGCGAGACGAACAGCCAGTCGTCGGGCGTCGCGAGGCGGCACGCGCCCCGGTCGCGCCCCACCCGCAGCACGGCGCCCGGCTCGCTCGGCGCGTCGGCCATCTGCATTCCGGCCGTCGCGCCGGCGTCCGTCCCGGACACCGAGGCCATGGTGAGTTCGAGCACGTGCGCTCCTTCGTTCCCGCGCGTTCCGCGTTCCGCGTTCCGACGTTCCGATTGTCCCGCGCCGGGACGTGTTCGACGCCCGGCGACGTATCGCCGCCGAATGATAGAGCGCCAAGACGTACGACGTCCGGCACAATCACATACCGCTCCGCACAGTCCATACCGTGCGGCACAGCCGCATACCGCTCGCCGGCCCCGCGCGGCCTCCGGCACGGCTTCCGGCACACTGGACGCATGACCGAGCGCAAACCTCCCGGGGTCGGCTTCGAGTCCTGGGTCGACCGGCAGATCCGCGCGGCGGAGGCACGCGGCGAGTTCGCCGAACTCGTCGGCGCGGGTGAGCCGTTGCCGAGCGGCCCCGACACGTCGTACGACGAACTGTGGTGGATCGAGCAGAAGATGGCCCGCGAGGGCATGTCCGTGCTGCCTCCCACGCTGGCGCTGCGCAAGGAGGCGGAGGACGCGCTGGAGCAGGCCGCCGCGGCGCCGTCGGAGCGGGTGGTGCGGCGCATCGTCACGGAGATCAACGCGAAGATCCGCGAAATGATGTTCAAGCCGCCGCCGGGCCCACCACTGGGCCTGAAGCCGTACGACGTGGAGGAAATCGTCCACGCCTGGCACAAACACCACACAACCTGACGCCCGACGGCCACGCCGGTCGGGCCACCGACCGCCCGCCACCACCACGCGCCCGCTGACGCCCGACCGTCGCCGTCACACACGCTGTCGCCCTTGCGGGCCGCCCGGCGCCACCACGCCCGCTGCCACGCCGCCGCCGCCGACCGGCTGGACCGGCCACCGGCGAGTTCGGCGTATCACCGCCGTCGCGCGCCCCCGCGGCACCCTTGCGGGCCGCCCGACTGCCGCCATCACGCCCGCTGCCGCGCAAGCGGTCAGCGGTCGGCGGTCGGCGGTCGGCGGCGAGGTACGGACGCCGTAGCCGTCGCTTGCCCCCGCGTCGCCCCCACGGGTTCGACCGGTCGGCGGCTTCTCGGGCGGGCGTGAGTTGCCGGCACGGGCCCGGGTCCCAGTTCTCCAGGTCCGGGGCGCGTCTGCGTTCATGTGTGAGGCCCCGCCCGGCGTGTCGCCCGGGTGGGGCCTCATACATTCGTTCAGCTCATCGCAACTTGCCTACCGCGTACGCGAGTTGCGCGGACGCAGCCGTGCTCAGATCTTCAGCAGTCGTTCCGTCAGTTCGCGGTAGTCCTTCAGGGCCAGCCGCAACTGCTCCGTATCGGCCTTGTCGTCGGCGGAACTCTGCCAGGACGTGCTCAGGGCGCGCCGTCGCTCGGTGACGGCGGCGGTGAACCGTTCGGCGACCTCCTGGAGCACCTGGTCAGCCTCCTCGACCGAGCCGCGGGGCCCGTCGACGAACCCGGCGACCGCGTGCTGCAGTCGCAGCGACCACTTGTCGCCCTCGTCGTGCGGCATGAGCCGCCCGCCGGTGCTCGCGCCGGTCCCTGGCCCGGTCCCGGTCCCGGTCCCGGCGTTCACCCGCGCCTCGGCGCCGAGGACGCCCTCACGGGACGCGCCGCTCCGGCCGCCGACCGGAGCCGCCTTGCCGGTGCCGCCGACGGCCTTCCCGGCGACGCCCTCACGCGCCGGTGAGCGGTCCTGCTCCGGCGTACGCGGGCCGGCGCCCGGAATCCGCCCGCCGACCACCGTGTCCTGGCCGTCCCGCACACGCTCCTGGGCCGCCGTGTCCCGGCCGCCGAGCACATCGTCACGCGCGGCGGAGCCTGCCCGCGTCGAGGCCTCGGGCCCCGCCGTGCCCGCCGCGCCCGCCGCCGTGCCCGAGTTGCCCGTCAGCCGCCCGGCCGCGGACCCGCCGCCGTGCGCCGCGCCGCCCGTTCCCGGCGTCCTGGTCACATTGCCCCGCTCATCGCGCTCGTCCTGCCGATCCTTGGACGGTCCTGCCGCGGTGTTGTCCGGCATACGTCTCAACTCCCCTTCACATGGCGCCTGTTGAGCGCCCACGGCGCGTGCGAACGCCCGCGGGAGCTGTCGGTTCGAGTGGTCTCGGCCGCTTCCTCGCCGCCGTCCCTGTCGGCCTTCCGCAGCTGCGCCCTGTCGTCGCGCGCGGAGGTGGTCAGGGCGTCGAAGAGCGCGCGGGCCTCGACCAGGGACTCACGCAGCTCCTCCGTGTCGGCCCGGTCGGCGCCGGCCCCGTTCGGGTGCGCGGCCAGGTGGACACGGCGGTAGCCGTTCACGTGGTGCGCGTGGTGCACGGAGAGCGCGGAGAGCTGCTCCTCGTAACGGTCGCCCGCCGGGAAGCCGCGCGCGCCCGCCACCTCACCGAGCAGCCGGTCCGCCTCTACGACGGCGTCGCGCGGCGAGTCGACGAACTGCTCCTGGATCGCGGTCCAGCGGACCGTGTAGCGGTCGAGCGCCGCGGGCTCCAGCGGCTGCTCGCGCAGCGACCCGTGCCGCTGCACCCGCTCCTCAAGCTCACGCTCGGCGGCCTGGGAGTCGCCGTCGTGCCGGGCGAGTGCCCGGTCGTACTCGGGCCCGAAGCGCCGCTTCAGGCTCTGCCCGCCGCCCGCCCCGCGGGCCATCACGAGCCGAGCGATCACGGCGGCGACAACGGCCACCACGATCACGATCAGAACGATGATCACGCCTGTGGACATGGATTGCCTTCCGGGTTCTGGGCCCAGCGGGCCGCTTCCTCCGTCGGGTTGCCCGGACTTCGGCTAACAAACGGCCCATGGCCGGATCCACGTCATGAGGGCCCCCAAGTAGGGCCCAGGTCACCTCACTTGGCGAGCCACGTCCGCCCGACCGGTTTCACCACCGGCTCGGTGTAGGGCCGCTCGGCATCGGAGCCGCACAACTCGGAGTTCAGTTCCGTCACGAGCTGGGAGAGGTCGGTGGGCCGGTCCGGGCCCCACCAGTCGCCGAGGAGTTCGGCGAGGGACTCCTCCCGGGCCGCGGCCAGCTTCTCGGCCACCTCACGCCCCTCCTCGGTGAGAACGAGGTCCAGCCCCTCCCGTACGCCGAGACGCCGCTCCTCCACCTGGCGTGCGGCCTCGATGACGATCTGCAGGGGCACCCCGCTGCGTTCGGCGAGGGCGGCGGGCTCGGCCCAGCCGTAGCGCCTGATGCGCAGCAGCAGCCAGCTCGCGGCGGGCAGCAGGTCGTACCCGGCGCGGGCGGTGATCTTCTCGTAGATCTGCCGCCGCCCCTCCCGGGTGCCCAGCACGGACAGCGCGCGGCACACCTCGTCGTACGAGGAACGCTCCACGGGGTTGCTGGCGAGCGTCTGGGTGGCGTCGGGCGCCGTCACCGAGCCCCGCAGCCTGTCCTCGCGCAGGAACCAGGCGAGCACGAAGCCGACGACGGCGACCGGGGCCGCGTACAGGAAGACGTCCGTGATGGAGACGGCGTACGCCTCGACGACGGGTGGCCGGAGCGCGGCCGGCAGTTCGCTGATGATCTTCGGGTCGGACTTCAGCGCGTCGGCGCCCAGGCCCGCCGGCAGTTCCTGCCCGCGCAGCACGTCGGCGAGTTCGCCGCTCAGCCGGCTCGTGAAGACCGAGCCGAAGATGGCCACGCCGAACGAGGCCCCGATGGACCGGAAGAAGGTGGCGCCGGAGGTCGCGACGCCCAGGTCCTCGTACGAGACTGCGTTCTGCACGATCAGGACGAGGACCTGCATGACCAGGCCGAGTCCGAGGCCGAAGACAAGGAAATACAAGCTCATCTCGGCCGTGGAGCTGTCCACGTCGAGCCGGTGGAGGAGCAGCAGTCCGAGGGCCGTGACGGCGGTGCCCGCGATGGGGAACACCTTCCAGCGGCCCGTACGGCTGACGATCTGCCCGGAGACCGTCGAGGAGATCAGCAGTCCGGCCACCATCGGCAGCATGTGCACGCCCGACATGGTGGGCGACACACCCTGGACGACCTGCAGGAACGTCGGCAGGTACGTCATCGCTCCGAACATCGCGAAGCCGACGACGAAGCTGATCACCGCGGCGAGGGTGAAGGTGCGGATCCCGAACAGTTTCAGCGGGAGCACGGGTTCGGCGGCGCGGCGCTCGACGGCCACGAACAGCACGGCGAGTACGGCGCCCAGGACCGCGAGGCCGATGATCTGCGGCGAGCCCCAGCCCCAGGTGTTGCCGCCGAGCGAGGCGACGAGGACCAGGCAGGTGGCGACGGCCGCGATCAGGAACGTACCGAGGTAGTCGATCGTGTGCTGCCGGGAGCGGACCGGGATGTGCAGGACGGTGGCGATGACCGCGAGCGCGACGATCCCGACGGGCAGGTTGATGTAGAAGACCCAGCGCCAGCTCAGGTGCTCGGTGAACAGCCCGCCGAGCAGGGGCCCGAGGACACTGGTCGCGCCGAATACCGCGCCGAACAGCCCCTGGTACCTGCCCCTCTCCCGGGGCGGCACGATGTCGCCGACGATCGCCATCGACAGCACGATGAGCCCGCCGCCGCCGAGGCCCTGGAGCGCGCGGAAGGCGATCAGCTGGGGCATGTTCTGCGCCATGCCGCACAGCGCCGAGCCGATCAGGAAGATCACGACGGCGACCTGGAACAGCTTCTTGCGCCCGTACTGGTCGCCGAGCTTGCCCCAGAGCGGGGTGGCGGCCGTGGAAGCCAGCAGATACGCCGTGACGACCCACGACAGATGGTCCAGCCCGCCGAGATCGCTGACGATGGTCGGCAGCGCGGTCGAGACGATGGTCTGGTCGAGCGCGGCGAGCAGCAGCCCCAGGAGCAGCGCCCCGATGGAGAGGAGGACACCGCCCTGCGCGTGCTCCGGAACTGCGGTGGCACCGCGCGAGTGGTCCCGAGGATGCCGGGGCTGAGGAAAGTCGGGGGGCGCCGCGGGTACGCCCCCACCACCCCTCCGCCCCCCGCCACCCCTGTCGCTCCGGCCGTCTTGACTGCCCCTACCGTCCCTACCGTCCCTGCCGTGCGCATCCTCGGCCATGAAGACCTCCCGGCCACGAGAATCCCGTTCCTCTTCCATCGTGGTCGGTGTGACCGGTTATGGCCTGTTGAATCCGGCCAGGAGTTCGGGATTCCGGGGGTAACCGGGAGATTGTGTGGAGGGGGTCTGCATAATCGCTGGAGTTCGTACGGGGAAGGATCCACGACGTGAGCGACCGGAGCGGTCATATATGCCCGGAATGCGGGGCACCCAGGGAGTCCGGGGGCTCCCCGACATGCGGCTGCGCCCGCAGAGCGGCGGACGAACTCCTGGAGACCCGGTCCGCCGAGACGGCGGCCGCGGAGGACTTCGACCCGCTGCGCATACGCCCCTACGTGGACCTGGAAGTGCACGCGGAGGGCTCCGCCGCCGACCCCGGTAGTGGCCGGCAGGCTCCGACGCCGGGGGCCGGGCACGGACCGGACGACCGGGCGACCGTCTCGATCCCTCTCCAGCGCGCCCCGTCCGACGACTTCCCCGGCGCCCACGACCACGACGGCGGTTACGGCGACCCCGCGGCCCTCTCGGACATCCCCGAGAACACGGGCCGCCGACGTCGTTTCGTGCTCGTGGGAGCCGGCGCCACAGCGGTCGTGGTCGCGGCGGCCGGGTTCGCGAGCGGACTGTTCTCGTACGAGTCGCCGTCGCGGAACGGCGCGGCCCCGGACGGCATACGTGCGAGCGTGCCGGACACGGCGGTGGACGAGCCGTCCCCGTCGGACTCCGAGTCACCGTCGGCGTCGGAGTCGGCCTCGGCGTCCGCGTCGGCGAGCGAGAGCCCGACGCCCTCGACGTCGGAGTCGCCGAGCGCGTTGGCCACCCCGACCAGGACGTCCGCCACGACACAGGCACCCTCGCCCGAGAACTCGGTCAGCACCGCCCCGACGTCCGCCGACCCGACGGACAAGACGGGCCCGGCGGTGCTGCGCCGCGGCGACGAGGGCCCCGAGGTCACCGAACTACAGCTGCGCCTCAAGCAGTTGGCCCTCTACGTGGGCGACGCGGACGGCGACTACGACAACCGCACCGAGAACGCGGTACGCAACTACCAGTTCACCCGGGGCATAGACGACGACAAGGGCGTCTACACCGAAAAAACCCGCGCCCGCCTGGAATCAGAAACAACAGAACCCTGACCCCACCCCAACCACGGGGAAGCCCGGAAAGGGCCGAGCCTTGCCCTCCGGGGGCGCGGGGAACGGCGCGATCTTGTCGCCCTCCGGGGGCGCGGGGAACGGCGCAGTCTTGCTGTTTTTAGGGGCGCGGGGAACTGCGCGACCAGCCCCCACCGACCCGCACCCAACACTCAACGCCCCACCCGCAACCGCAACCGCACACCCCCACCCTCCAACCCCTCAACCGAAACCCCCCGAAGATCCCGAACAACCGCATCAGGCCGATGAACCCCGGCCCGAGGCCCAACCCCCACCACCCGCATCCCCGCGGAGCGCCCCGCCGAGATCCCCGCCCCCGAGTCCTCGAACACCACACACTCCCCAGGCGCGACCCCCAACTCCGCCGCCCCCTTCAAGAACCCCTCAGGATCCGGCTTGCTCGCCCCCACGGACTCCGCGGTGATCCGCACACCGGGCAGCGCAAGCCCCGCCGCCCCCATCCGCGCGGCGGACAGCCCCACATCCGCCGACGTGACGAGCGCGTGCGGCACCCCCAGCTCCCGCAAGGACGCCAGAAACTCCGCCGCCCCCTCGATCGCCACGACCCCGTCCATGTCGGCGGTCTCCTCGGCGAGCATGCGCGCGTTGTCGGCGTAGTTCTGCTCCATGGGCCGGCTCGGCAGCAGCACGGCCATCGACGCGTACCCCTGCCGCCCGTGGACGACCTTCATGACCTCGCCCCCGTCGAGCCCGTGCCGGTCGGCCCAGCGGCGCCAGACGCGCTCGACGACGGCGTCCGAGTTGACGAGGGTGCCGTCCATGTCCAGCAGCAGGGCGCGGGCGGTCAACACGGTCGAGGCCGTCATCGGCATGCTCCAAAGCGTGGAATCAAGGCGCGGAGGTGGGACCCCGCACGCCTCCGAGAGACAAGGTGGCCCCGCCCGCCGGTCAGGGAGTGCGAGCGGGGACCACTTTGTTCATCCACGGTACAAAACAAAACGGTAATCCCGCTACCCACCCCGCGCACCCGTTCCGCCCCCACCCCGCACCAGCTCCACGCAAGTGCGGAACAAAGCGAACAAGTCACCCGAAACCCCGAAGCCCCGCCGAGACCCCACCGAACCCCACCGGAACCCCGCGAACCCCCGCTGAATCCCACCGAATCCCGCTCGGCCCCTTGTCGTGTCATGAACACGTCACTAACTTCTCACCTGACGCACACCTCCCGGAAACCGACCCCCGCGAGCATTCAGTCGCTCGCAGGTCAACTTCCCCCCACCCCTAGGGAGTTCGCATGCCGAAGGTCTACGCGCGTCGACGGCTGAGTCTAGTGGCCGCCTTCGCCGGTTTGATAGCCATGGTCGGGCTTTTCAACGGCCCGGCCGCCTCCGCCGCCCTGCCCACCCCGGTCAGCGCCGCCACGGCCCGCACCTACCTCGCCTCGCTCACCGTGTCGACCGAGGACCGCACCGGGTACGACCGCGACCTCTTCCCGCACTGGATCACCATCAGCGGCACCTGCAACACCCGCGAGACCGTGCTGAAGCGTGACGGTACGAACGTCGTCACCAGCTCCGCCTGCGCGGCCACCAGCGGCTCCTGGTACTCCGTCTACGACGGCGCCACCTGGACCGCCGCCTCCGACCTCGACATCGACCACCTCGTGCCGCTGGCCGAGGCATGGGACTCCGGCGCCGACAGCTGGACCACCGCCCAGCGCCAGGCCTTCGCCAACGACCTGACCCGCCCGCAGCTCATCGCCGTCACGGACAACGTGAACCAGTCGAAGAGCGACCAGGACCCGGCCGAGTGGATGCCGTCCCGCACGGCCTACGCCTGCACGTACGTCCGTGCCTGGGTCCAGGTGAAGTACTACTACGACCTCTCCGTCGACTCCGCGGAGAAGAGCAGGCTCACCTCGGTCCTCAGCGGCTGCTGACCTGACCCGGGACCCGTTTCTCACGCGATCTCTCGCCGGAACCTCCCCACCGGCCTCCGTCGTTCCGTACCGTACGGGGCGACGGAGGAGGGTGATCACGTGGCGAGCCTGCGCCTGGGTCCACTGCTGAGGTATGTCGACGGCTCGTCCGCGACCGTATGGGTCGAGGCGAGCCGTCCGGCCACCGCCGAGGTGCGCTGTGCGGACGGCTCGGGCGGTGAGTCCCGTACCTTCCAGGTGTCGGGCCACCACTACGCCCTGGTCCCGGTCACCGGACTGACACCGGGCACGACCACCGCGTACGAGGTGCTGTTCGACGGGGAGCGGGTCTGGCCCCTCCCCGACTCCCCCTTCCCGCCCTCGGCCATCCACGCCCCCGTGGACGACCACGAGACCGTGCGCGTCGCCTTCGGCTCCTGCCGCTGGGCCTCACCGCCCGAGGGCGAGAAGGACCCGGTCGGCCCGGACGCCCTGGACACCCTCGCGGCCCGGATCGCCGCGGACCCGCAGGGCGAGCGCCCGGACGTCCTCCTGCTGCTGGGCGACCAGGTGTACGCGGACGAGGTGTCCAAGGCCACCCGCCACTGGCTGCAGACCCGCCGCGGCCTGGACCAGCCGCCCGGCGCCGAGGTCGCGGACTACGAGGAGTACACGCACCTCTACTACGAATCGTGGCTCGACCCCGAGGTCCGCTGGCTGCTCTCCACCGTGCCCAGCTGCATGATCTTCGACGACCACGACGTCATCGACGACTGGAACACCAGCGAGGCCTGGGTCTCCGACATGCGGGACACCCCCTGGTGGCGTGAGCGCGTGCTCAGCGGCCTGATGTCGTACTGGGTCCACCAGCACCTCGGCAACCTCTCCCCCGACCGCCTCGCCGAGGACCCGCTGTACGAGGAGGTCCGCGGCACGCCCGACGGCACGGACGCCCTGCGCGCCTTCGCCGCCCGGGCCGACGCCGACCCGGCCTCGGTCCGCTGGAGCTACCGCCGCGACTTCGGCCGCACCCGGCTCATGATGGTCGACAGCCGCGCCGCCCGCGTCCTCGACGAGCAGAACCGCTCGATGCTCGACCCCGCGGAGTGGGAGTGGCTGCGCGAGCAGATAATGGACGGGCACGTACTCGACGAGCAGGCACCCGAGGGCCCCGGCGCCTACGACCACCTGCTCATCGGTACCTCCCTGCCGTGGCTGCTCCCGAACCTCGTACACGACGCGGAGGCGTGGAACGCCGCGATGTGCCGGGGCGAGCGGGGCGAGCGCTGGGCTCGGCGCGGGGAGAAACTGCGGCGGGCGGCCGACCTGGAGCACTGGGCCGCGTTCCCGTCGTCCTTCGACAAGCTGGCGGAGCTGATCGCCGAGGCCGGTTCGGGGCCCCAGGCGCCCGCGACGGTGTGCGTGCTGTCCGGGGACGTGCACCACGCGTACATCGCCGAACCGGTCTGGCGTGAGGGTCTGCCCGGCCCCGACGCCCGGGTGGTCCAGCTGACCTGCTCCCCCGTCCACAACTCCATCCCGCCGTACATCAAGGTCGGTTTCCGCTTCGGTTGGAGCGGGGTGGGCCGGGCGCTCGGCCGCCGGTTCGCCCGGCACGGCAGGGTCACGGCCCCGCCGGTGGACTGGCGCAAGACCGGCGGGCCCTGGTTCGGCAACCAGTTGATGACGCTGACGCTGACCGGGCGTTCGGCTCGGCTGCGGCTCGATCACGCGCGTGAGGAGGGTGGGGGTGGGGCGCGGTTGCGGACGATCGTGGAGTCCGTCCTCAGCTGAGCGCTCCTCCCTCCGGGGGGGGGCGGGGGGGGTGGCGGGGTGGGGGGTGGGGAGTTCTTCGTCTGCCGGCCGGTGGGGGCTTGGCGCGCAGTTCCCCGCGCCCCTAGGGGCGCCGCCCCTGGCGGGGCGTTGCGCTTGACGCGGCGTTGTGCTTGACCTCGTACGCCTATTGCGTGTGTTGCCCGTGATGTTGCTGCTTGGTGCGCATGAGTCCCTAGCGTCCCGTGAGGCATCCCACAACCGGCGTCGTTGATCCGTTTCAGGGGTCGGTTCCCGTGGTGTGCGACGGCATGATGATGCGGACCGTCCGCTTCCACCGGGGCGGTGAGCCGCGTATGCCCCACCTGTCCGGGAGTCACACCCTTGTCTGCAGCGACCGCGGAGCCGACGGAACCGATGGAACCGATGGAACCGACGGGACCAACGAGAACCGCCGGGTCCACGGAACCGAGAGGTCGCGTCTCCGTGGCCCTGGTCGGCGCCGGGCCGCGCGGCACCAGCGTGCTGGAACGCCTGTGCGCCTCCGCGCCCGAACTCCTTATGCCCGGCACGCGTCTGACGGTCCACGTCGTCGATCCGGCACCGCCCGGCCCCGGCCGCGTCTGGCGCACCGCCCAGCCGGCCGAGCTGCTGATGAACACCGTGGCCTCCCAGGTCACCCTCTTCACCGACGACAGCGTGGACTGCTCGGGTCCGATACGCCCCGGGCCCGGTCTGCACGCCTGGGCGGGCGGACAGACCGAAGGACGGCTGGACGGACAGACCGAAGGACAGCTGGGCGGGCAGGCGGCCGGACGGCTGGGCCCGGACGACTATCCGACCCGCGCCCAGTACGGCCGGTACCTGGAGTGGGTCTTCGGCGAGGTGGTCCGCGGGGCGCCGCCCGCCCTGCGGATCGAGACGCACCGGGCGCGCGCGACCCGCCTCGACGACGCGGCCGACGGCCTCCAGACCCTCGTACTCGACAACGGCCGTGTCCTGACGTGCCTGGCGGCCGTGGTCCTCGCCCAGGGCCATCTGCCGGCCGTGGCGGACCAGGCGCAGGAGCGGCTGTCCGCGCACGCCGAGCGGCACGGGCTGCGTCATGTCCCGCCCGCCAACCCGGCGGACCTCGACCTCTCCCGTGTCATCCCCGGCGAGACCGTCCTGCTGCGCGGTCTGGGCCTCAACTTCTTCGACCACATGGCCCTGTTGACGACGGGCCGCGGCGGCCGTTTCGTGCGGACCCCGGCCGGTACGCACTATCTCCCCTCGGGCCGCGAGCCGCGTCTGGTGGCCGGCTCCCGGCGCGGCATTCCGTACCAGGCGCGCGGTGACAACGCGAAGGGCCCGTACGGCCGGCACATCCCGCTCGTGCTCACTCCGGAGGCCATCTCCGGCTTCCGCAAGCGCGCGGACTCGGGCGACGCCCCCGACTTCCTGACGGAGATATGGCCGTTGGTGGCGAAGGAGGTCGAAACGGTCTACTACGAGACCCTGTTGACCCGCGGCGCCACCGATGTCCCGGCGGAACCGGCGGTACGCGGCTTCCGTGAGCGCTTCCTCGCCGTTCCGCACCGGGATCCCCAAGAGGCGTCGGTGCTCGACGAGTTCGGGGTCCCGGCTGCCGCTCGCTGGTCCTGGGACCGCGTCTCACGCCCCCACGGCGGACGTGTCTTCACCGGCCCCGCCGACTTCCGGGGCTGGCTGCTGGCCCATCTGCGCGAGGACGCCGAACAGGCCGCGCTCGGCAATGTCGACGGCCCGCTCAAGGCGGCTCTGGACGTGCTGCGCGACCTGCGCAACGAACTGCGGCAGATCGTCGACCACGGCGGCCTCGCGGGCCCCTCGCGCCGGGAGCACCTGGACCGCTGGTACACCCCGCTCAACGCGTTCCTGTCCATCGGCCCGCCCCGGCGACGTATCGAGGAGATGGCGGCGCTCATCGAGGCGGGCGTGCTGGAGGTGATCGGGCCGCGCCTGGAGGTGCGGGCCGAGGACGGGGCGTGGGTGGCGCACTCCCCCGACGTACCCGGCTCCACCGTGTCGGCGACCACGCTCGTCGAGGCCCGGCTGCCGGAACCGGACCTGCGGCGCACCGCCGACGCGCTGCTCGCCCGGCTGCTGAAGACGGGCCAGTGCCGCCCGCACACCGTGGACGGTTACGAGACCGGAGGGCTGGACGTCACCCAGCGGCCCTACCACCTGATAGACCGTCAAGGTCGCCCGCATATGCGCCGGTTCGCGATCGGTGTGCCCACGGAGGGGGTGCACTGGGTGACCGCGGCCGGGGTCCGTCCAGGGGTGGACTCGGTCACGCTGTCGGACGCCGACGCGGTCGCGCGGGCCGTCCTGCGAACGGCTGCCGCCGAGGTCGGACGGGGCGCGGAGGCGGACGCGGAACCCGTATCGACACCGGTATCGACGGAAAAACCATGGCCCAAAGTTGAACTTGCAAGCATTGAATAGGCAGACCTAACGTAGAGCACTCACTCGGTTACGTCCCCCACCGGTCCGCCAAGGACCGTACCGACACCGAAGGAGTCATCCCACATGACCGGACGCCTCAACAGCGCCCAGCCATACGCCATCGGCCTGTTCCGTATCGTCGTCGGCCTGCTCTTCGCCTGCCACGGCGCCGTCTCGCTGCTCGGCGTCCTCGGCGGCCTGGACGGCAGGGGCGCCACCGTCGAGACCGGCGCCTGGCCCAACTGGTACGCGGCCGTCATCGAACTCGTCGGCGGCACCCTGGTCCTGCTCGGCCTCGGCACCCGTATCGCCGCGTTCATCGCCTCGGGCGCGATGGCCTACGCGTACTTCAAAGTGCACCAGCCCGAGGCGCTGTGGCCGATCGAGAACAGCGGGGAGGGCGCGGCCATGTACTGCTGGTCGATGCTCCTGCTCGTCTTCACCGGCTCGGGCGCGTTCGGCCTGGACCGGCTGATCCCCGGCCGTTCGTCCGCGACGAGCGGGGAGAACCGCCCCTCGGAGCCCGTCGCGGCCTGACACCGGCCTCACCGTGCCCGTCACGACGCCGGTTCACCCCCTGCGCGGGGCGTGACCCACGACGCCGATTCGCCCCCTCCGCGGGGCGTGACCCACGACGCCGATTCGCCCCCTCCGCGGGGCGTGACGTCAGCCGGCCCACCCGGAGGGCACGGTGAGGCACGACGAGCCGGGCGCCCGCGCCGCCCGGCTCGGTGTGCAGCACGCCGGCAGCGGCCTCGCCGCGCCGGAACTTCCCCGTGATGGCCCCGCACTCGCCCCGCCCTCGCCCCGCCCTCGCCGCGGCCGGGTCGGCGCCGGGCGGCCCGAAGCGGGCGTCCATACGCATCCGGTAGCCGGGCGCGGGACCGGAGTTCGTGGGGGTGTGGCAGCCGGGTGAACATGGTGTGGCGATCACACGAGCCCCCTGTGGATCTCCTGTCGCACCCGAGGCGTACGCTGTATGGCTGTCACAGGCCGCTCCTGCCGCTCCCCCGCGACACCGCGGCACCGCGGCACGGTCCGGGGCCTACGGGGGAGACACAGGGGAGTTTCGGTGCTTGAGAGTGTGGGGTCGCTGTCAGGCACCCCTTGGATCTACAGCCAATGGATCTATGCGGTAGTGGCGCTGTCGGTTCTGTTCGACGTCTTTCTGCCGGTGCTGCCGAGCGGCGTGCTGGTCATCACGGCGGCGACGGCTGCCGCGGCGGGCACCGGGGCGGCGGTCCAGCACGTGCCGGACATTCTTTCCCTGATCCTCTCCGCCGCGACCGCGTCGGTCCTCGGTGACCTGGTGGCGTACCGGCTGGCCTGGCGCGGTGGTGAACGGCTCGACCGTGCCATCGCCCGCTCCCGGCGTCTGAGCGGGGCGCAGGAACGTCTCGGCGCGGCCCTCGCCCGTGGCGGCAGCACGCTGGTCGTGCTCGCCCGCTTCGCCCCGGCGGGCCGCTCACTGGTCTCCCTCGGCGCGGGGGCCGCACACCGGCGCGTACGCGAGTTCCTGCCCTGGTCGATCCTCGCGGGCCTCGCGTGGGCCGCGTACAGCGTCGCCCTCGGCTATTTCGGCGGCCAGTGGCTGGGCGCGACGTGGCTCGCCTCCGGCATCTCGCTGGTGGCGCTCTTCGGGGCGGGCGCGGGGGCGGCGTACCTGATGCGACGCCCGACACCGACGCCGGTATCCGTTCTCGTACCAGCGCCCGCACCCGTCCCCGTATCCGTACCGGAACCGGGCCAGAACGCCTGAGACCGAAGCGGGGTTGCCCTACGAGGTGCAGGCAGCCTGGCTCATCCGCCCCTCCTACCCCCCTACCCCTTCTGCCCCTTCTGACCCCTCTGCCCCTTCACCTCCAGTCCGGCCAGTAGTTCGGCCGTGGCCTCGGCGACGGCGTCGACGGCACGGTCGAAGACCTCGCGGTTGTGGGCGGCCGGGGCGCGGAAGCCTGAGATCTTGCGCACGTACTGAAGGGCGGCGGCGCGGATGTCCTCCTCCGTGGCCTCTTCGGGCAGGACGGGCGGTCGGAGAGTCTTGATGCTGCGGCACATACGTCCAGTCTCGCGCGCGGCACTGACAACGCGAGCGTGGGTGCGAAGTCCCCCTACGAAGTCCCTCGAAGAACTCGCATCGCAAAATCGAACAGACGTACCATTGCCGGGTGGCTGCGACCTACGACTTCCCAAGCGACCTCCTGGCCGGTCAGGAGGAGCTGCATCAGGTCCGGGCCGAACTTCTGGCCCTGCTGAAGCGGCTCCCCTGGTCGGTCGAGCCCCTGGACGGCTTCAGCGACGACCACGGCTGGCGCAAGGTGGAACGCCCCGCCTCCCCGGGCTGGACCCCCGACGAACAGGCGGAGGTGGAAAAGCTCCGGCAGCGCGAACGCGAACTGGCGGTCTTCGTGACCTGCCACCGCTTCTGGTCGGAGGTGACGCCCACGGAGAAGGTGGACGCCCGAATGAGCGTCAAACACCCCCAAGCCCCGAAGAACCGGGACCCGTCATAACCCCAACCTCCACGCCCGAGGCACCCCGAAAGCCGGGGCGCACCCCCACTCCCTATAGGGGCGCGGGGAACTGCGCGCCCAGCCCCCACCGAACCCGCAGACGCAACACGCCACCCGCTCCCCCCCCCCCCCCCACTCGGCAAAGCCAAGAATCGGGGCACACCCCCACCCCCTAGGGGCGCGGGGAACTGCGCGCCCAGCCCCCACCGAACCCGCAGACGCAACACGCCGCCCGCCCCCACTCGGCAAAGCCAAAAATCGAGGCGCACCCCCACACCCCCTAGGGGCGCGGGGAACTGCGCGCCCAGCCCCCACCGAACCCGCAGCCGAAGCACCCCACCCAGGCTCCAAACGCCGGCCAAGCCAAAAGCCGGGGCGCCCCCCACCCCCTAGGGGCGCGGGGAACTGCGCAACAAACCCCCACCGAACCCGCAGCCAAAACCCCCGCACGGACCGAACGGTCAGGCCCCAGCCCCCCGCTCCTCCCGAATCTGCGAAACCACCCCCCCGACAGTCGCACGCACAGCCTCAAGCTCAGTCAAGAAGTGCCAGTAATCCGGATGCCGCCCCTCCAACGACCCGATCGCACGCTCCAGCCGAGCCACCGAATCGTCGAGCGGACGCGCCTGCCGAGGATCGGGCGTGTTACGCCCGGCCATGGCGAGCCGCTGCGCGTCCCGGATGGCGAACCGCGTCCGCTCGATCTCCCGCTGCGGGTCCTTCGACACCTCGTTCAG
This sequence comes from Streptomyces sp. NPDC017991, assembly GCF_044328075.1. Taxonomy (NCBI): domain Bacteria; kingdom Bacillati; phylum Actinomycetota; class Actinomycetes; order Kitasatosporales; family Streptomycetaceae; genus Streptomyces; species Streptomyces sp. NPDC017991. The sequence goes on from NZ_JBIRGP010000002.1 coordinate 63,732, forward strand.
CCGCCGCAGCCGATCCCCGGCCGCGGACACCGCCTCGTCGGTCCCGTTCAGCAGGGCGCGCACGGTGGACAGCAGGGCCGTCGCGTCGGCCCACCGCTGCTCCTCGCGAGCGGTCCGCGCCTCCGCCAGCTTCACCTCGGCCTGCCGCACGGCATCCGCGGCCTGGTCCGGCACATGCTGGAGGTCCTGCCAGCACTCGGCCACGAACCGCCGCCGCAACTCACTGAGCACCGGATTCACCTGCCCGGACCGCGTGGTGAGCGCCTGCGCGCGCGTACGCAGCGACACAAGGCGGCGGTCGATCTCGGTGGCCCGCTCCGGCAACCGCTCGGCCTCCGCGCGCACGGCACCGGCGTCCCGGGCGACCCGGTCGGCCCGCTCCAGCGTCTCCGGCACGCCGTGCTGCCCGGCACCCTGGTTGAGCTTGGTCAGTTCGGGCGCGAGCGCGGCGAGACGGGCGGCCAGATCGTCGGCCTTGAGGCCGGTGCCGCGCACCGCGTCCAACGCGTTCGACGCGGCAAGCAGGGACTGCCGGGCACGCTCGACGGCGGGGGCGAGCCGGGCGAGCTGTGTCTCGGCCTTGCCGAGAAGCGGCCCGAGCCCCTGTTCGAACCGGTCGAGCTCCTGCTTGACCCGAGCCAGCTCATCCTTGGCCCTGGTCAGCTCCGTGCGCGCATGGGCGGCAACAGAGGCCTCCAGGTCGTCCCGGTCGAGATCATGGGCATCCACCGCGTCGATGTACGTGTGGCTGACCTCGTCGATGCGCCGGCCGAGCGCCTCGAAGTCGGCGACCGCGCGCCGGGCGGGCGGGGTGTCGTCGACGGCGGTGATGGTCTCTATCGAGATCCGCAGATCGCGCTGCGCCGTATCGAGCTCGTAGAACGCGGCCGCCGCGGCGTCCTTCGCGGCCTGCGCCTCGGCCCGCTGGCTCTCGGAACGCCCGCCGAACCACCGCCGGGTACCCCCGCCGGCGAAGGCGGCGGGAAGCATGAGCGCAACCAGCGGAACCGGCAGCAGAACAAGCCCCAGCAGATCAAGCCCGGCACTGCTCCTACGAGCACTGGTCGCCCTGCTCACCTTCGTGAACCCAGACCCGATCCCGATCCCGAAACCGATCCCGAGCCTGAACCCGGCACGAGACCGAGGTACTTGCTGTGCGCACGGCACAAACGGCGTGTACGGCTGTGAAGGTGTCGCCGGTGTCGCCGTCACTTCCCTCTCCCGTGCTGAGATCCGTCCTGCCCAGGTGGTGGCCCCGATTCATTCTCCCACCAGGTAAGGACGAACACACGGGCCGGTTAGTTCGCGGTACGCACCGTGACTTTCCCGTCCTGGGTGTGGGCGGACACCACATGAGAGCTGCTGTTGTCACGCGGCACCGACACGTCCACGGACCCGTCCTGGGCACCGGTCGTGACCCGGTACTCCGCGTGCGGCAGCCCGATGGTCAGCGAACCGTCCTGCCCACGCGCCGAGACCCGGTCCGGAACGGAGGCGAATTCGAGACGGGTGGAGCCGTCCTGCGTGTTCACATCGACGCGCCGGGAGTCGATACCGGAGGCATGCACAGACCCGTCCTCGGTACGCAGCGTCAGGCGCCCGGAGACATCCTCGACCCGCACGGACCCGTCCGCGGCCCGAATGTCGAGGGCTTCCTCGAACCCGGTGGCCCGCACACTCCCGTCCTGGTCCTGCACCTTGAGGGCGACCCCGCGCGGCACGACGATCCGGTGCTTGGCCGAGCAGTCGGCGACGACACCGGCGCAGTGCACCCGGAGCTTGAGAGTGTCGTCCTTGTCCATGCTCCAGGTGATCTCGGGATCCTTGCCGATCGCGACACTGGCCTTGAACCACCGGGTGACCTGTACGTCGTCCACATCCCCCACGACCAGTTCCAGCGCCGAGTCATCGGAGTCGACGGTCAGAGTCCGCCCCTCGATCGCGAACGACCGCGTCTCCGGATCCGTGTCCTCATCCGCGCTGTTCCCACACCCGGAGACAAGAAGCCCCACGGCGACCACACCCACGCCGAAGACGGCAAACCCCCGCCGACGCCCCCGCACACCACTGCTCGCACCAGTACTCGTACTCGTACTCGAAGAACGCTGACGGCCACTCATAACGGGACTCCCCCCAGATTCGAACGCCCGAGGCCTCACCTGCGCCCCGAACACTTCGACCGTACGGACCCGTCCCCCACCGCGGGATCCGGACCACTCCCGGATCCGGGGTGGGGAAAACCCCCGCATCCCCCGGAGCCGTCCAGGCCCTCGGAACGGGTTTGCGGGGCACCACCCCGGGCAATGTAGGCTGTCGACTCGTCCCGGGCGCGTAGCTCAGCGGTAGAGCGCCGCCCTTACAAGGCGGATGTCGGCGGTTCGAAACCGTCCGCGCCCACCAGGTCCAGGACACGGACAAGGCCCAGGTCAGCCGGTGTGATGCCGGATGCCTGGGCCTTGGTCTTTCATGGCCGGTGGTGGCCCCGCCGGTCGCGTCGAGTGCCCGAAACCACTAGCTGTGGGGGAAGGCGGCCCCTGGGCAGCGGCAGCTGCCGAAGGCTAGTCCGAGTCCCAGCCGAAGCCGCCGTCGTAGTCCGTCCCGGAGTCGGAGCCGGCGGCGCCGTCGGATTCCGGCTTGCCCGTCTGTCGCCAGATGAGGACGGCGGAGACCAGTGCGATCGGCACGGTGAGCCACCAGATCACGGTCCACGGCGATTCGCTTCCCATGATCCCGACGACCGCCATGCCGATCAAGGAGCCCAGACCGAACCCGATCGCGGGCGGGAACATGATCGTCAGCATCGCCCGCTCGCCGTAGCTCAACAACGGTTTCCCCATGGCCGCCCCACCCCTTCGTCGCACCACCGCCGCCCCCGCACCTGAGCAGCAGTATTCACCCCGCGTGTGAAGCAGGTGTCCTACGGTGGCCGTCACGCGTAGCAAGCAGGGGAACCGTGAGTACACCACCGCCGCGGAGGCCACCGTGTCCTGACGAAGTGCTTGCCTTCCACAACGGGGACACGCTGGAGAACATCCCCGTCGTCCGTGATGACGCGCCCCCTCGACCTCCGCGGTTCCCTTGGGGAGCGACGATGGCCGGGGGAGCCGTCGCGGCCGTTGTCGGCGTGGTCCTGGCTCTGGTGCTGCATCAGCAGACGGGACCGGACGACAGGGACGGCAAGACACGTGCGTACCTGGTCGGTTCGGACGGACAAGCAATCCGGACGGACGGCACTTCAGTCTTCTCGGACAATCCACAGTCTTGTGAGGGGTCGTATCCGGACACAAGGATGACCTACCCGGGCGTCCTGGACTTTCCGAACGAGGACAGTTCACAGCCCCCCACCTACGTCTGCGTTGCCGAGAACGCAGGCGCATAAGCGAGAACAGCGACGAACGCGATTGCAGCAGCTCCAAGTTGACTGCTTCGGTACACCAGCGAGGTTCAGCAACTACAGCAATGTGCAGCACCCGCCGCCGGACGCCAACCCTCTCCCCATTTCCCGTATGACCGCCACTGATCAGGACCCCTTTGCAGCGACGCCGGTCGGCCGGACATCATCGTGCTCACTGTTCGCTGCAAGATCGCCTACAAGGCTCCCGCCCGTCGCTGCGCCCTCGGCCTCGACTTTCGTCCCCACATCCCGCGCTTCAAGGCGTCCTACCTGCCGGACGCCGGCGCTCAGCATTTCCGTCGGCGGAACGGCGCCTAGAGAGCCGGGTTGATGCAGGATTGAGACTGGGCAGACAGATGGCTTCAAGGTGCGGAGGGCGCATGGCGGACGAGGTTCAGCCGAACCCGATCAAGCTGATGTGGTTGAACACGCTGGACGACGTCAAGCGTGCTTTGGAGTCTGCGGCGGAGCTTGGACTCGGCATAGACATCTCCAGCGAGTACCACCGTGTCGGCGATGGTGGCAGCAAGGACCTCTCATGGAGGATCACGCTGTACGACGACACCCCTGAGAGAGACCCCGATTCCGAAGAGTAGCCCGTCACCGCGAGCCCACTGCTGGAGCGTTGGAGTCGTAGCCTTCGTCACCGAGCAGGCGGGATGCGGTCGTAGAGGGCGAGGGTCTGGGTGACGTCGTCGAGGTCGGGGTCGGTGGTGATGACCTTGAACAGGGTGCCGCGTCCGTCGCAGATCAGATGGTGCTTGCTGCCCGTCTTCCGCCCGTCGACCGGCGACGGACCGGTATGGGCGCCCCCTTCTTCGCGCGGACATTGGGCACCGGTCCAGCCGCCACCAGCAGGGCTGACCTGAGCCGAAGCCCAGCCCCGGCGGCAGCAGTTGCCAGTTGCTTGAATGCGGCTGGGCGGTGGTGACCACGAGCGTCATGCCCGGGGTGTCCGCGTGCTCGACCGCGTACGTGCACGGCGACCAGGCCAGTTCCTGGCGCCGCCAGTGACCGCGCCGCGCGGATGTCGGTGGTTCGGAACCGTTCGCGTCCACCAGGCCCAGGACACGACTAAGGCCCAGGTCAGCCGGTGTAGAACCGGATGCCTGGGCCTTACGTTTGCGGGCTCGGTCGGGGGTGCGGGCCGCCTCCCGGACCGCGGGGGTTCAGATGTCCGCGAAGCGGCGCAGTGCGAATTGCAGCGCGTCCGGTTCCACGTGGACTCCTCCGCCGAAGGGATGGTTCATGGCTGCCAGCAATGCCATCACCGCGGAGACCAGCAGGGTCAGTATGGCGATGCTTGCGATTCCCACGCCTGTCAGAGCCGGGATCTGGATCGCGGCGGCGATCACCAGAAGCATCGCGGACAGGATCAGTCCGATCCAGAGGTAATTCGGAATTTCCTGGGACACCGACATCATCCGCGCACGCCGGGCGTCCCCCACCGCCCGGAGGGCCACGAGCGAGTCCCGCGTGTAGGCCTGCGCCTGCTCGGACTCGCCGCCGGGGGCGTCCTGCAGTGCCCGCCGCAGCTCGTCGTACTGGTCCTGCGCCTGGGAGCTGGACCCGCCCCTCGCCATGGCCGGCCACTCCTCGTTGATCACCGTGGCCGTGTACTGGCGGGTCAGCTGACGGACCGACCCGCGCATGGTGTCGGGCAGCGGCCGGGTCGCCCAGTAGAGATTGGTGAGGCTCGCACCCTCGTCGCTGACCTGGTCGGCGGCTTTGCTCAGACTCGTTCCGGCGGAAACGATGGAGAGGGCAAGGATGAAACTGAACAGCGTCCTGTTAAGGGCGGAGAAATGTTCGATGGAATCCTTCAATGCGGGGCCTTCGCGCCAGCGCTGCGGAATGAATCGAACCAGCAGGGCCAGTAGGACAATGGAGGCGACCACGCAGCAGAGGACCGCGGCCACGGTACGCAAATTCATACGTCCATCCAACCGCGCCGGTGCGCACGAGCGGCAAAAAGCTATTGTCCGCTGCCGCAATTCACTTCCATCGAGTGCACGGTACCGACCACAGATTGACCGAACCGGCCATCGATCGACCGGACCGGCCACTGATCCACCGGTGGCCCCGGATCCCAGGGTTGGCGGGACCGGCTCGCCGGGCGGATGCTGGGGAGGTGGAGAGCGGACCGACCTCCTCCCCTCGCACTCCAAAGATCGCACCCCGAAGATCGCACCCCGAAGATCGCCCCGAGAATCGCACCCGAGGAGCACACCCGCGGAGGCGGACATGGCAGCGCATGTACTGCATACGGCACCCAGGCGGCGGATCAGGCTCGACGAGCATCTGCCGGTCGATCATCGGCTCAGCACGTTCTACCGGATCGGCGCGGGGCTCATGGGGCTCGTGCTGCTCGCCTTCGGGATCCTGGGGCTGATCGACAAGGTCGGTTTCTTCGACACCCACGGGGACAGGGTGTCGGGGCTGAGCACCAACGGCGCGCTCAGCGTGCTCTCCATCTGTGTCGGACTGCTGCTCTTCGTCGGCATGGTGATCGGCGGCAACGTCGCCTCGACGATCAACATGGTTCTCGGCGTCCTCTTCATCCTCAGCGGCTTCGTGAACCTCGCCCTGCTCGACACCGACCTCAACTTCCTCGCCTTCCGCATCCCGAACGTGCTGTTCAGCTTCGTGGTCGGCGTACTGCTGATGTTCTTCGGGATGTACGGACGGGTCGGCTCGGCCCTTCCCCACGACAACCCGTACTGGCGGTCCCGCCACCCCGAACAGGCCGAGCGTGAGCAGCGGGCGCGGGCCGGGGACGAGTTGCGCGCGAAAGCACTGGCCCAGGGCGGCTCGGGCTCCACGGGGCCCGGCCCGGCTACGGCTTCAGCTCGGGCTACGACTCCGGCTCCTCTGGGAGAGGGGCGCTCCGCCCGCTAACCTGTGCGCATGCCTCGCTATGAATACCGCTGCCGGACCTGCGGCGACACCTTCGAGAAGAGCCGTCCGATGGCCGAGTCGTCCGCGCCCACGGACTGTCCGGCCGGCCACGACGACACGGTGAAACTGCTGTCGACGGTGGCGGTCGGCGGTTCCTCCTCGGCGCCCGCACCCGCACCGGGCGGCGCAGGCGGAGGTGGCGGTGGCGGCTGTTGCGGCGGAGGCTGCTGCGGCTGACGCCCGCCCACAGCCGCTGACGCCGGCGTCCGCCCACAGCCGTTGACACCCGCGCCCGACCCCGGCGAACCCGGCTTCAGTCTGCCTTCAGCTTCCGTTCTCTAGCGTCGGGTGCGTGACCGAAAGCAGCGCACCGCAGTGGATCAACGGCCTGATGGACACGCTCGGCGCTCCCGGCGCGGGCATCGCCATCGCCCTGGAGAATCTGTTCCCGCCCATCCCGAGCGAGGTGATCCTGCCGCTCGCGGGGTTCGCGGCGAGCACCGGACAGATGAACCTGTTCGCCGCCCTGCTGTGGACGACGGCCGGATCGGTCGTCGGGGCGCTCGCGCTGTACGGCGTCGGCGCGCTGCTCGGCCGCGACCGCACGGTGGCCATCGCGGCGCGGTTGCCGCTGGTCAAGGTGTCGGACATCGAGAAGACCGAGGCGTGGTTCTCCCGGCACGGCACCAAGGCCATCTTCTTCGGACGGATGATCCCCGTCTTCCGCAGCCTGATCTCGGTTCCCGCGGGCGTCGAACGCATGCCCCTGCCCGTCTTCCTCGGCCTGACCACCCTCGGCAGCGCCATCTGGAACACGGTCTTCGTCCTCGCCGGCTACTTCCTCGGCGAGAACTGGACCGACGTCGCCGGCTACGTGTCGGCGTACTCGAAGGTGGTGCTGGCCGGTGCCGCGCTCGCGCTGCTGGTGCTCGTGGGCGTGCGCCTCTTCAGGCCCGGGCGGGGCGGCCGACGGCGCGCGGAGAACCGGACTTCTACCGAACCTCGCCCCGCACCTCGCTCCGCGTCCCGCCCCGCACCTCGCTCCGCACCCCGCCCAGGAACTCCCGGAGAATCCGCTCCCCCGCGGCCACACCCCGCTCCGGAAGCGAAGTGACCCCCGGCGCCGTCCAGCCCGCCTCGGCCAGTTCGCCGTGGCCCGGGCGCCAGGCGCGGTCCGCGGCCAGCAGCAGGTCGGCGTCGAGCAGGGAGTCGCCGGCCGCGAGAGTGAGGGCCGCACCCGTACGGCGGGCCACCTCCCGCATGGCCGCGCTCTTGGTGAGCGGCTTCGGTACGGCGTAGACCTTGCGGCCCTGGACCGAGACCGTCCAGCCGCGGTTCTCCGCCCAGACGGCCAGTTCCTTCGCCCACTCCGCGGGGAGCAGGTCGCGCTCGACGACGAAGTACACGAAGAGGTCCTCGGCGACCCGCTGCTTGAGCACCCAGGCCGGGTCGGCGGTGGCCGCCATGTGCGCGCGCACCTCGTCCAGCGGGGCACACTCGTCCGCCAGGCGCGCGGTCACCCGGGCCTGCCACCGCGGGTCGGAGACTCCGTCGACGAGGAGGTGGCCGCCGTTGGCGCAGATCGCGTACTTCGAGGCGGGGCCCGGGAGCCGGATCCGCCGGTACTGCTCGCGCGTACGGGTCGTGGTCGGGACGAAGTCCGCCACGCCGCCCAGTTCGGTGAGCAGTCCGGCCGCGGTCTCGGTCACGTACGACAGGGGCTTGTTCTGGTAGACCTCGACGCAGAGCAGCCGCGGCGCCTCGGCGTCGGGCCCGGTCAGCGCCAGCGCGTTGACGGAGTAGATGAGGGTCCGGTCGAGGTCGCTGGCGACCAGCACCCGAGGGGTGGGTCCGGGCATCAGACCGTCACCGCCCTGCCGTCGGCGCCGGTCGCGCCGCGCGTGTACTTGGGGTGGATCAACCCGACGCAGGTGTACGGGAGTTCGGCCACCTCCTCGACCGGTACGCCGCGCTGTTCGGCGAGCAGGCGTACGTGGTCGAGGTCGGCGCCCGCCCCGGCCCGCGCGAGGATCTTCCAGGGGACGCGGCGCAGCAGCACCCGGGTCGTCTCGCCGACGCCCGGCTTGACGAGGTTCACGTCGTGGATGCCGTACTCCTCGCTGATCCGCTCGACCGCCGCCCAGCCCTCCCAGGTCGGGGCCCGGTCGGCGGAGAGCAGTTCCTTGACCCGGTCGTCCACCGCGTCGCCGACCTCGTCGAAGCGGGCGGAGATCGCGTCCAGGAATTCGACGGAGACGTCCGTGCCGGCGAGCTCGCGGTAGAACTTCGCCCCGTGGTAGTCGTGCTCCCCGACCAGGTCGGCGCGGAGCACCGTACGCGAAATGAGGCCGGAGACAGTGGAGTTGAGGCACGCGGAGGGGATGAGGAAGTCCTCACGGGTGCCGTACGTGCGCACACAGGAACCGGGGTCGGCGAGGACCGCGATCTCCGGGTCGAAGCCGCCGATTCCGTCGGAGGCCTCGAACTCCTCGACGGCCTGGGCGAGTTCGCGGGTGATGGCGCCCTTGCCGGTCCAGCCGTCCACGAACACGATGTCGGCCGGGTCGTGGTGGGCGGCCAGCCAGCGCAGCGCGTTGGCGTCGATGCCGCGTCCGCGCACGATGGAGACGGCGTAGTGCGGCAGGTCAAGGCTGTGGCGGTACTGGGCCCAGCGGCGCATCAGGACGCCGACGGGGGTGCCGGCGCGGGCCAGGGAGACCAGCACGGGCCGCGGTGAGCGTTCCGCGAGGACGGTCTCGGTGACCGCGCCGACGGCCAGGGCGATCCGGGCGGCGGAGCCGGCGAGCGCGTCGCGGAACAGCTCCTGGTACTCGGGGCTCGGCTGGTACTCCACCGGCAGCGACTCCGCGTAGTGGGCGCCGCCGCTCTGGATGGCCTCCTCGCGCTCCTCGGTGGGTGCTTCGAGGTGGGTGTCCGAGAGGTCCTGCAGCAGCCAGCCGACCTCGTCCGCCGCGTACGAGGAGAAGTCGGGGCCACGGAGGGGCTCGGGCAGCATCAAGGGCCTTTCAGCGGTTTCGGAGACGTACGCGGAGGATTCGGGGACGTACGAGGGGACGACGGCCAGCAGCACACTGCCCGCGTGCGCGGCGAGCTGTGCCAACAGGCCGTCCGGGGCGTGCAGTTCGGGGGTGTCGGCGGCGGAGTCGACCACGGCGACGACGGCGTCGAAGCCGGCGCCCGCGACGTTGTAGGCGTACCGCTCGCCGGGTCCGTCGGCCGGGCCGTCGTGGGCGGGGAAGACGAGCCGGGTGCGGATCGCGTAGCCGGGGTCGTCGACAGCGAGGACGGGTGAGCGGGTGGTCGTGGAGTAGCGCACCTCGGCGTCGGTCAGCTTCTCCAGTGCGACACCCAGCCGCAGCGGCGCGTACATCAGCTCCTCGAAACCGAGTACGAGGACGCGCCCGCGGCGGGCGCGGGGCGGAAGCGCCTCGGCTATTCGGGCCGCCATGGCGGGCAGCGCGCCCTCCAGACGGACGCGGTGCTCGGGCGTGAAGCCGTGCCGTCCGCCGTCGGCGAGGCCCTGCGGCCAGCCGAGGTCCACCCGGGCGATCACGCCGGGCTCGGGGCGCGGCTCCGGGGCCACGGCCGCTCCCCCGCGCTCGGCCGCTCCCGTGTACTCGGCCACCGCCTCACGCTCGTACTTGCGCTCGTGCTCGGCGACCAGCGCCTGCCCCTTCTCCAGTACGCCCTCGGGCAGCCGTACGGTGCCGGAGGCGGCCGTCACGAGGTCCACGGTCGCGTCGATCTCCTGGGCGAAGTCCGCGAGGCGTCCGAGGTCCGCGGCCGAGCGCATGTCGACCAGGGCGACTATCACGTACCGGCCGCGCGGATAGCGTGCGTGCAGGTCACGGATGGTGTTGAGGATCGTGTTGCCGGTGGAGAACTCGTCGTCGACGAGGACGAGCGGGCCGTCGGTGGCCAGCAGGCCGGGGTTCTCCGGGAGCAGCAGGTGCGAGGTGGCGTGCGAGTGGGACTCCTCGAAGCCGCCGGCCGTCGCGACGCCCTCGACCGGGCGCCGGGTGGAGTGGAGGCAGGGGGCGAGGCCCACGCCGTCCGCGACCGAGTGGCCGAGCCCGGTGGCCGTCTCGGCGTACCCGAGGACGACGGCCCGGCTCGCCGCCTCCTCTCCGAGCAGGTCGCGTACGCGCAGCCCGAGCGCGAATCCGTAGCCGTACACGACGGCGGGTGACTGCGGTACGTGCTTGCCCAGCACGTTCGACACGAGCAGGTGCGCGCGCTTGGGGTTGCGCCGGAGCGCGAGCCCGAGGAGTTCCCCGAGCCCCTCGTCGCCGACGAGTTCGACGCCGAGGCGTCCGGCGACCCAGCTCCCGGACCAGACCTCACCGGCGGGCCCGTCGACGGGCCCACGCGCTGCGGCCCGCGCTCCGGCCCTGGTTCCGGGGCGGAAGCCCGTCGCGGACCAGACGCCGGACCCGTCGTTCACAGCCTTGTTCATGGATTCCTTGTGTGTCAGCCGGGATGTGTGTCAGCCGGGGATTCCGGCGGCGAGCAGCTCCACGAAGCCGATGTCCTCGTTGGTGACGCCGAAGACCTCGGCGCGCTGGAGGGTGCGCTCCGCCCAGGCGCGGTGCGGCTTCACCTCGTTCATCTTGTTCGTGTACGCGGACCGCAGTACGCCTCCGCCGCCCCGCTCGGGCCGCAGGATGTCCTGGGCGTCGCTGAACTCCTCGTGGCTGACCACGGAGAGCGCGTGCACGGGCAGTACGTGCGAGGGGTGGATGCAGGTCTTGCCCTGCAGCCCGTTGGTCCGGTCGAGGGAGATCTCCCGGAGCAGACCGTCCATGTCGTGCTCGATCAGGGCGGCGCGCAGGTCCTCGGCCTCCGGGGTGAAGGGGCTGCGGCGCAGCTGCGGCTTGAACATGCGCTCCTGGACGCGGAAGTACTCCCACACGGGCCCGGTCACCGTGAACCCGGTGCCGTCGGCCCGTCCGAGGACGTTCACCACGTCCGCGATGACGGAAGCCACTATCTGCACGTCGTACGCGGTCATGTCGGGCGCTCTGCGCAGGCCGTACGCCGAGCAGAAGTCAGTGACGCCGAGCCGCAGGGCGAGCACGCGGTCGCGGTACTTGTCGACGGACCGGAAGATCCCGGCGAGGGTCTCCGCCCGCGACTCGCGGTACAGCAGTTCCGGCGATTCGAGGACGGGCATGGCGAAGAGCCGCCGCTCGCTGGTGCCCTCGGCCTCGGTGAGCGCCTCCAGGAACGGGACGCCCCGTTCCTCGGTGAACTTCGGCAGTACGAATCCGGACAGGAGCCGCACGGAGGTGCCGAGCCGCCGGACGAGGTCGGGTATCTGCTCGGGCGCCCTGACTCGGACGAAGAGCAGGGGCAGCTCGTCCCCGGGGCGGTCGGCCAGGTCATGGAACTGCCGGACGAGGTTCTCCTCGGCGTCCGCGACGTCCGCGTCGCCGATCGAGTCCTCCAGGCACACCACCATCGAAACGACCCCGGCACCGGCCTGCTTCACGATGTCGTCGGCGAGCTTCGGCCTGGTCGCGGGGCTGTAGAGCGTGGCTCCGAGTGCTGCGGCCAGCACCCGGGGCGAGGAGTCCGCGGTGAAGACGCACGGCTCCTGGAAGAAGAGGCGCTCCCGCACCTCAGGGGCAATATGCCCGAAATGACGCATTAGTCTCCCCCGGGGCGGCTAGATGGCCTGACGATATGTGGCCGGTAATAGTACGTAGAGATCCGTGTCCGGGATTCCCATCGGGCATGAAATTCAGGTAACGCGGACAAACACCATTGTGCCGTCCGCCCTCGCGGCGGGCCGGGCGGGAGCGCGACCGGTGCGCACCCCCACGTTGTCGTGACCAGGGCCGAGAAGGCAGGATGACCGTATGACGCACGCCATGCTGAAGGGGTCGAACGTCCCGCTGGATGCCACGGCGGTGCGCGCCGTGCTGCGCTGGACGCCGGGACGGGGTGTCCCGGACGTGGATGCCTCCGCACTCCTCCTCGGTCCCGACGGTCGTGTGCGGTCCGACGAGGACTTCGTTTTCTACAACCAGCCCCGGCATCCTTCGGGGAAGGTCTGGCGACTCGGCAAGAAGCGCGTGAACGACGGTCTCGCCGAAGGGCTCACCGATACGATTCAGTCGGATCTGGCGGGCGTTGACAACGGTGTGGGACGGATTCTCCTTGTCGCTTCCGCCGACGACGTCACCTTCGACCTGGTACGCGGGCTGCGGATTGTGGTGTTCGACGCCACGATCGGGGACGCCGAGCCGCTGGCGTACTTCGACATCAAGCCGGAGACCGGTGAGGAAACCGCGCTGATCTGCGGTGAACTGTACCGGCGCGGCGAGGGCTGGAAGTTCCGGGCCCTCGGCGAGGGCTATTCGAACGGTCTGCAGGGGCTGGCGGCCGACTTCGGTATCTCGGTGGACGAGTCCGGGGCCGAGGAGGGTGCGGCGTCCGCCGGGCGGGCCGGCTCGCAGCCGTTGCCGCCCGAGGAGCCGACCGCGCAGGTGCCGCAGCAGCCGGTGCAGCCCGCGTACGGGTATCCGCCGGCCGCTCCCGGTCCGGAGCCGACGCGGCAGCAGCCGCCGGCCACGCAGCCCGCGTACGGGTATCCGCAGCCGACCAGTGCGCCCGCGTACGGGTATCCGCCGCCGCCCCAGCCCGCCGCGGCTCCGTCCGGGTACGGCTACCCGCAGCCGGTGGGGCCGGGCCCCGACCCGGATTTCCGCCTCCCGCCGCAGGGACCGCAGTTCATCGGCCGCTAGGGGCAGGCGCCGGCGCCCGGCCCCCTCAGAGGTGCGGGGAACGGCGCGATCTTTCGCCTTCAGGCGCGCGAGCGCCCTTGGGGGCGCGGGGAACTGCGCGATCAGCCACGACGGCGCCGCACCCGCCCCCGAACGCGCACTCCTGAGCTCGGGGGCGCCCCGGCGAAGCCAACCGCGGGCAGCGCGTCGGCTGCGGCCCGGTGGGGGCGGATCGCGCAGTTCCCCGCGCCCCTTACGGGGCCGGGGTCGGGCCCGGGGGCCGCTAACGGTCGGCCTTCGCCTTGTAGCCGCGGCCCCACTGCAGGCCCCAGCCGTAGAGACGGTCCAGTTCCGCCTGGAAGCCGTACACGAACTTCACCTCGCGCCGCACCACGAGTTCGTTCTTGACGTTCTCGATCATGACGACCGCGCAGGACCTGGCCTGGGAGTGCCGCTCGTCGAGCCCGATCTCGATCCGGGGCCCGTTGCTCGGGTACAGGGTCACGATCGCGTGCGTACGGTCGAAGGCGGGGGTCTGGTCGTAGATGTAGACGAAGACCAGAAGCCGCTTGATCTCCTTGCGGTGGTCGAGGTTGACGAAGATCGTCTCGCCCGAGCCGGAGCCGAACCGGTCGTCACCGCTGAGCTTCACGTAGGGCGCGCCGTTCAGGTCACCCAGGAAGCCCCCGAGCGGCTGCACGACTCCCTTGGTGCCGTCGGCCAGCTCGTACATGCAGCCGAGGTCGAGGTCGACGTTGACCATGGACTGGGTGTGCGCCTGCACCACTTCCGGCTTCAGGGCCTTGAAGGGGTGCCGCAGCAGACTGCCCCGCTGGGGCCCGCCTATGTCCGAGGTCCGCATCCGCCACGAGAGGTTGATACGGAGATTGCCGGTGGCCGCGCCCTGCTTGCTGAGTGAGATCGTCTGGTTCCGTTTGGTCAGTTCGATGGCGTTGGTCGCCGCGCTGCCCGAGTCGAACTGCGTCGACCGCCCGCGCCACAGGCCTTCCCAGAATCTCATTCCCGCCCCCACGCTTGCCCGTTCACCCCGCCCCGACGAAGAATCGGGGCCTCATACGCCGGGGCGGCTGCCGAGGACTCCTCGGCAGCCGCCCCTCACAGAGCGTTCCTCAACCTGACCGGTGTCACACCCCGGACGAGACCTCTGTCTTGTCGTCCGAGGGATCAGCTTTTCCCTCCGCGGCCTCCAGCGCCCTGTTGCGGCGCACGGAGGACCAGAAGGACCAGGCGATCAGGACGACACCGATGAGGCCGGTGATGATCTCGTTGACCTCGAAGCGGATGGTCACGAGGAGGATCATCGCCAGGGCGCCGATGGCGTAGTGGGCGCCGTGCTCCAGGTACACGTAGTCGTCGAGGGTGCCCTGGCGGACCAGGTACACGGTGAGCGAACGGACGTACATCGCGCCGATGCCGAGGCCCAGCGCCATCAGGACGATGTCGTTGGTGATGGCGAAGGCGCCGATCACACCGTCGAAGGAGAAGGAGGCGTCCAGCACTTCGAGGTACAGGAACATGAAGAAGGCGGCCTTGCCGACGAGGGCTCCGGCGGAGATCTCCTTGCCCTTGGCCCTGGCCTCCTCCTCGGCCTCGTGCTCGCGCTCCTCCGCCTCTTCGAGGCGGTTCTCGAAGAACCCGGAGAGCCCGCCGACGACCAGGTACGTGATGAGGCCGGCCACGCCGGAGAGCAGGACCGTCTCCGCCTTGTCGGCGGAGCCCGCGTGCAGATGGGCCTGCGGGGCCAGGAACAGCGCGGTGACGAGCAGGATGATCAGGGCGATGCAGGCCGACAGCATGTCGACCTTGCCGAGCTTGGCGAGCGGGCGCTCCAGCCAGCCCAGCCACTTGATGTCACGGTCCTCGAAGATGAAGTCGAGGAAGATCATCAACAGGAACATGCCACCGAAGGCGGCGATCGACGGGTGGGCGTCGGTCACCAGTTCCTGGTAGCGGTCGGCGTCGTTCAGTGCGAGGTCGACCGCTTCGATGGGGCCGAGCGAGGCGCTGATCGCGACGATCACGACGGGGAAGACGAGCCGCATTCCGAAGACGGCGATCAGGATGCCGACGGTGAGGAAGATCTTCTGCCAGAAGGCACTCATCTTCTTCAGGATTCCGGCGTTGACCACCGCGTTGTCGAAGGACAGCGAGATTTCGAGGATGGACAGGATCAGTACGATCCCGAACGCGGTCCATCCGCCGATCAAAACCGCTGCGACCAGGCCGAGCGCGGTGACCGCGAACGACCAGCCGAAGGTTTTCAGAACCACTGGCTACCCAATCGTGAGTTGGGGGGCTACCCCCGGACGAAGTCCGGAGGGGGTTTCCCCCCGCCGTACCCGGCTTTACGAAACATTGACCTCGAAGTCTAGAGGGCCGACTCCCCGAAGGAGAGGGCCGGGCCCTTCCGCTCGGAAAGTCGCAGGTCCGGGGGATCCGAACCCAGGTGACGCACCTTCTGCCACCTGGGCCGTCTCACGTGCTGGCACCACTTCGTGACACCACGGCCGACCCTGTGATCACCTCTGATCACAGGGGTCGCTTTCCGCGTACTCGGCTTTACGAAACGTTGACCCCGAAGTCGAGGGCGATGCCGCGCAGCCCGGACGCGTAGCCCTGGCCGACCGCGCGGAACTTCCACTCGCCGCCGTAGCGGTAGACCTCGCCGAAGATCATCGCGGTCTCGGTGGAGGCGTCCTCGGAGAGGTCGTAGCGGGCGAGCTCCTGGCCGTCGGCCTGGTTGACGACCCGGATGAACGCGTTGCTCACCTGGCCGAAGGTCTGGCCGCGGTTGTCGGCGTCGTGGATCGAGACCGGGAAGACGATCTTCTCCACGTTGGCGGGCACCTTGTGGAGGTCGATGAGGATGGACTCGTCGTCGCCCTCGCCCTCACCGGTGAGGTTGTCGCCGGTGTGCTCGACCGAGCCGTCGGGGCTCTTGAGCTGGTTGTAGAAGATGAACCACTCGTCGCCGAGCACCCGGCCCGAGTTGCACATCAGCGCACTGGCGTCGAGGTCGAAATCCGCTCCGGTGGTGGAGCGTGCGTCCCAGCCGAGCCCGACCAGCACTTGCGTGAGGTTCGGTGCGGCCTTGGAGAGGGAGACATTGCCCCCCTTGGCGAGCGTGACACCCATGTTTGGTCCTCCCCGGTGAAGCCGTTTGGTTGTGCCGTGGTACCAGCACGTCCGGCGCCGCACTAGGAGTGTGCGGCGCCGGACGGGAAGCGGTGGAGCGACTCGGGGCCGTCTGGGGCCCCGAGGAACGGCTCAGACGTTGACGCCGAAGTCCTGCGCGATGCCGCGCAGGCCCGAGGCGTACCCCTGGCCGATGGCACGGAACTTCCACTCCGCGCCGTGGCGGTACAGCTCGCCGAAGACCATCGCGGTCTCCGTCGAGGCGTCCTCGGAGAGGTCGTACCGGGCGATCTCCGCCTCGCCGGCCTGGTTCACGACGCGGATGAACGCGTTGCGCACCTGGCCGAACGACTGCTGGCGGTTCTCGGCGTCGTAGATCGAGACCGGGAAGACGATCTTCTCGATGTCGGCGGGGACGCCGGCGAGATTGACCTTGATCTGCTCGTCGTCGCCCTCGCCCTCACCGGTGGTGTTGTCACCGGTGTGCTCGACGGAGCCGTCGGGGCTCTTCAGGTTGTTGAAGAACACGAAGTTGGCGTCACTGCTGACCTTGCCCTCCGCGTTCGTCAGGATCGCGCTCGCGTCGAGGTCGAAGTCGGTACCGGTGGTGGTGCGGATGTCCCACCCCAGACCGATGATGACCGCGGTCAGGCCCGGGGCCTCCTTCGACAGCGATACGTTGCCGCCCTTGCTGAGGCTGACTCCCACGAGTCCTCCCATTGGTGTCCGGGGGCGGGAAGCCCCGTAGTGCGTTGGTATCGGATCAACGTGTCGATCCTAGTGAGAGGTTCCCCGCCACCGCAGTCCCTGGGGCACGAAGAATCCCGAAGTGTCGGCATCCAGGCTCTACAGGGCGTCGAGCGCCTGTACGTACTCGTCCAGGTCCCGAGCGTCCGGCAGGGCGTTGACGACGGTCCAGCGGACGACACCCTCCTTGTCGATGACGAAGGTGCCGCGCACCGCGCAGCCCTTGTCCTCGGCGAAGACCCCGTACGCGCGCGAGACCTCGCCGTGCGGCCAGAAGTCCGACAGCAGGGGGTAGTCCAGGCCCTCCTGCTCGGCGAAGACGCGCAGGGTGTGGATCGAGTCGTTCGAGACGGCGAGGAGCTGGGTGTCGCGGTCGGCGAACCGCGGGAGGTTGTCGCGCAGCTCGCACAGTTCGCCGGTGCACACCCCGGTGAAGGCGAAGGGGTAGAAGAGCAGCACCACGTTCTTCGCGCCCCGGAAGTCGGAGAGCTTCACGGTGGCACCGTGATTGTCCTTCAGCTCGAAGTCCGGAGCCTTGTCGCCGACCTCGATCGCCATGGTCCTGCGTCCCTTCCGTCGATCCGGGCTGTTCGGGTGACACCCACCCTACGCAGACCCCCTGAAAGCGGGACGCGCGCCCCTGAAGGGGCAGTGCCCCTTCAGGGGCGCGGGGGGAACTGCGCGCTCAGCCACGGCGTACTCGCACCCGGCAGGCAGGCCCGTGAGTCCCCGCGGGTCCGCTGTGGCTGAGCGCGCCGTTCCCCGCGCCCCCGAAAGACAGGTCCGTCGCGGCTGAGCGCGCAGTTCCCCCCGCGCCCCCCAAAGGGACAAGGCCCCCGCCGACCGAAGTCGACGGGGGCCTCCTGGCCTCGGCTGCGCCTCAGCGCTTCTTGGCGGCCGTCTTCGGCGTCGCCAGCTTCGTGCCGCTCCAGTCCTTCCCCACGCTGATGCCCTTGGTCTGGGACAGACCCGCGGTCGTCACAGCTTCGGCGATGTCGCTGGGCTCCACATAACCGTCTCGGCCGGTCTTGGGCGTCAGCAGCAGGACGGCGCCGCCCTCTTCGACGTACGTGGTGGCATCCACCAGCGCATCCGTCAGGTCGCCGTCGTCGTCTCGGAACCAGAGCACAACGGCGTCGGCGACGTCGTCGTACTCCTCGTCCATGAGCTCGCTGCCGATTACTTCTTCAATGGCCGAGCGGAGCTCCTGGTCGACGTCGTCGTCGAAGCCGATCTCCTGGACCACCTGCTCGGGCTGGAATCCCAGCCTGGCGGCCAGGCTCGTCCGCTCCTCCGCGTGGTCCGCGGTCGCGCTCACGGGTTGCCTCCTGATCATGTTCGGTAATGGGGTCCTCCCCGGCCCGGGCGAAGCCGAGATCCTGGGGAAGTTCAAGCCACGCGCGTGCGCGCAGCATTGGCCGTAGTCCACACGGGCGGGGCGGATCGCGCAAGTACCCGGCCGTCAAGACCGCCGAAACGGTGACGATCCAGGCCGTGTCGCCGCAACTCCAGTCAGGGAATCACAGCCGTTCGTGACACACACCACAGGAATCTGCCCGGTTTGTGAATTTCGGAACCCTACGAGGGTACGAGACTCGAATGCCTTTGCGGTACGCGTCACGGGTCGGGCGTATCGTTGCGATTTGCCGGGCCCGCCCTTGGGAGAACGGTACGAACGTGTCGGTTACCTCTCGGTAGAGATGACGTTTCCGCTCCCGAGGTACACGATGGGGAACGGTGCAGACGCCCAGGAAACCAGAGAAAAAGCAAAGTAAAAACTGAAGAAACCGAGAAGAAGCGGCCCCCCGAGAGCGAAGGAACAGCGTGGCTTCCGGACCCGATCGCAACCCGATCATCATTGGCGGCCTTCCGAGTCAGGTCCCTGACTTCGATCCCGAAGAGACCCAGGAGTGGCTCGACTCCCTCGACGCCGCCGTGGACCAGCGCGGCCGGGAGCGGGCCCGCTATCTCATGCTGAGGCTGATCGAACGCGCCCGCGAGAAGCGCGTGGCCGTTCCCGAGATGCGCAGCACCGACTACATCAACACCATCGCCACCAAGGACGAGCCGTTCTTCCCCGGCAACGAGGAGATCGAACGCAAGATCCTCAACGCGACCCGCTGGAACGCGGCCGTGATGGTGTCCAGGGCCCAGCGGCCCGGTATCGGTGTCGGCGGCCACATCGCCACCTTCGCGTCCTCCGCCTCGCTCTACGACGTGGGCTTCAACCACTTCTTCCGCGGCAAGGACGGGGGTGACGGCGGCGACCAGATCTTCTTCCAGGGGCACGCCTCCCCCGGTATCTACGCCCGCGCGTTCCTGCTCGACCGCCTCGACGAGGCGCAGCTGGACGGCTTCCGGCAGGAGAAGTCGAAGGCCCCGCACGCGCTGTCCTCGTACCCGCACCCGCGTTCCATGCCGGACTTCTGGGAGTTCCCGACCGTCTCCATGGGCCTGGGTCCGCTCGGCGCGATCTTCCAGGCGCGGATGAACCGCTACATGGAGGCGCGCTCCATCGCGGACACCTCCAAGTCCCACGTCTGGGCGTTCCTCGGCGACGGCGAGATGGACGAGCCGGAGTCGCTCGGCCAGCTGTCCATCGCCGCGCGCGAGGGCCTGGACAACCTCACCTTCGTCGTCAACTGCAACCTGCAGCGCCTCGACGGTCCCGTACGCGGCAACGGCAAGATCATCCAGGAGCTGGAGTCGCAGTTCCGGGGTGCCGGCTGGAACGTCATCAAGCTGGTCTGGGACCGCAGTTGGGACCCGCTGCTCGCGCAGGACCGCGACGGCGTGCTCGTCAACAAGCTGAACACCACGCCCGACGGCCAGTTCCAGACGTACGCCACCGAGACGGGCGCGTACATCCGCGAGCACTTCTTCGGCGGCGACCACCGGCTGCGCGGCATGGTCGAGAACATGACCGACGACCAGATCCTGCACCTGGGCCGCGGCGGTCACGACCACCGGAAGGTCTACGCGGCCTTCGCGGCGGCCAAGGCGCACAAGGGCCAGCCGACCGTGGTCCTCGCCCAGACGGTCAAGGGGTGGACGCTCGGCCCGAACTTCGAGGGCCGCAACGCCACGCACCAGATGAAGAAGCTGACGGTCGCCGACCTCAAGGGCTTCCGCGACCGACTGCACCTGCCGATCTCCGACAAGGAGCTGGAGTCCGGCGCGCCGCCGTACTACCACCCGGGCCGGGACTCGGAGGAGATCCAGTACATGCACGACCGCCGCAAGGGGAACGGCGGGTACGTCCCGACGCGTGTCGTGCGCTCCAAGCCGCTCGCACTGCCCGAGGACAAGACGTACGCGAGTGTGAAGAAGGGCTCCGGGCAGCAGTCGATCGCCACGACCATGGCGTTCGTACGGCTGCTCAAGGACCTCATGCGGGACAAGGAGATCGGCAAGCGGTTCGTGCTGATCGCGCCGGACGAGTACCGCACGTTCGGCATGGACTCGTTCTTCCCGAGCGCGAAGATCTACAACCCGCTCGGGCAGCAGTACGAGGCCGTGGACCGGGACCTGCTCCTCGCGTACAAGGAGTCGCCGACCGGGCAGATGCTGCACGACGGCATCTCGGAGGCGGGCTGCACGGCCTCCCTGATCGCGGCCGGTTCGGCCTACGCCACGCACGGCGAGCCGCTCATCCCGGTGTACGTCTTCTACTCGATGTTCGGTTTCCAGCGCACCGGTGACCAGTTCTGGCAGATGGCCGACCAGTTGGCGCGCGGGTTCGTACTGGGCGCGACCGCGGGACGTACGACCCTGACCGGTGAGGGTCTGCAGCACGCGGACGGGCACTCGCAGTTGCTCGCCTCGACCAACCCGGGCTGTGTCGCGTACGACCCGGCCTACGGGTTCGAGATCGCGCACATCGTGAAGGACGGGCTGCGGCGGATGTACGGCTCGTCCGACGCGCACCCGCACGGCGAGGACGTCTTCTACTACCTCACCGTCTACAACGAGCCGATCCTGCACCCCGCCGAGCCGGCGGACGTCGACGTCGAGGGCATCCTCGCGGGCATCCACCGCTACGCGGCGGGGACCTCGGGCTCCATCCCGGCGCAGATCATGGCGTCCGGTGTCGCGGTGCCGTGGGCCGTCGAGGCCCAGCGGCTGCTCGCCGAGGACTGGGACGTACGGGCCGACGTGTGGTCGGCGACCTCCTGGAACGAGCTGCGGCGCGAGGCCGTGGAGGTGGAGCGGCACAATCTGCTGCACCCCGAGGAGGAGCAGCGCGTTCCGTATGTGACGCGCAAGCTGTCGGGGGCCGAGGGACCGTTCGTGGCCGTTTCCGACTGGATGCGGTCGGTTCCGGACCAGATCTCGCGGTGGGTGCCGGGGACTTACCAGTCGCTGGGCGCGGACGGGTTCGGGTTCGCCGATACGCGCGGGGCCGCTCGGCGGTTCTTCCACATCGACGCGCAGTCGATCGTGGTGGGGGTGCTGACGGAACTCGCGCGCGAGGGGAAGGTTGATCGGTCGCTGTTGAAGCAGGCGATCGATCGGTATCAGCTGCTTGATGTGGCGGCGGCTGATCCCGGAGCCGCGGGCGGGGACGCGTAGCGCTCCGCGCGGGGGGTGACCTTCGGGTGGGGGTGCGGGTGCGGGTGCGTGGGGGCTGGCCGCGCAGTTCCCCGCGCCCCTGAAAGCGCCGCGTGCGGGTGCGTGGGGGCTGAGCGCGCAGTTCCCCGCGCCCCTGTCGGGGCGCAGCCCCGCCTCGGAGGGGCGCGGGGAACTGCGCGCTCAGCCCCCACCGGGCCGCACAGGCAGACGGGTGGCGAGGGCGTAAAGATGTCCCCCGCGGCTCCCTGTGGGAGCGGCGGGGGACGTCTTCGAAACTTGGCTCGGTTAGAACATCATTCCGCCGGGGGACGCCGTTCCGGCTATCCACACGATGGCCAGGATGGTGTCGATCGCTCCCAGTACTACCGCGATCAGCGCCGGTACCTGGCGAGTACCGCTCCAGCGGCGTCCCATGGCCAGCCAGCCGCAGACGATGGCCGCCGGGCCGAGGATGATCCCCAGCACAAAGAATCCGGCGACCGCGCAGATGACTCCGATGATTCCGAGCGTCGCGCTGTCCGGCCCGCTCCGTGACCTCGTACGGCTACGTGAGCGAGGGTGTTTGCGCGTGGTGTGACCGAAGCCCGCCATCATCAACTCCCTGGACCTCTGAGCCGACCGAATGCCGGCCGGTTCTGGCTCGGAAGTCGGGTACCCCGGTCATGTCAATTCAGACGCGTACTTCTCCGAAGTGGTTGCGCGGCGTGCTGCCCCCCTCCGGCAGCACGCCGCCACTTCAACCGAACTGCCCGTTCCGTACAGATCAGTTGAGACCACTCTGACTCGGGTGACGGGCGGTATGAAAGTCATACGCAGAGGTGTCACCCGGATAAGCGAAAACCCCGCCGAGTGAACTCGGCGGGGTGTAAAGGGGATTCCGGAACCGGACTAGATGTGGCCGACTCCCGCGCCCGCCTCCGCGTTGGCGCCCCTCTTGGTGAGGAAGGCGACGAAGACGGCCACGACGGCGACACCCGCCGCGACCAGGCTCGCGAGGCTCATGCCGGAGATGAACGTGTCGTGGGCGACATCCGTGATCTTCGCGGCGATCTCGGGCGGGGTGCCCGGCGCCACCGGCGGCGCGCCGACCTGCACCGCTTCCGCGGCCTGGTCGAGTTCGGCCGGGGAGAGCTTCGGGAGCCCGGCGTCGGCCCAGTTGCCCGCGAGGTCGTTGTCGACCTTGGAGGCCATCACCGCGCCCAGGACCGCGGTGCCGAGGCTGCCGCCGATCTGCATGGCGGCCTGCTGAAGGCCTCCCGCGACACCGGACAGCTCCATCGGCGCGTTGCCCACGATGACCTCGGTGGCGCCGACCATGACGGGCGCGAGGCCGAGGCCGAGCAGCGCGAACCAGATCGACATGAGCCCGCTGCCGGTGTCCGTCTCCAGGGTCGAGATGCCGAACATGGCCACGGCCGTGAACGCCATACCGCCCGCGAGCGGCACGCGCGGGCCCGTCTTGCTGATCATCGCGCCGGCCAGCGGAGAGCCGACGATCATCATGCCGGTGAGCGGCAGCAGATGCAGACCGGCGTCGATCGGGCTCATCCCGTGCACGTTCTGCAGGTAGAAGGTGACGAAGAACAGGCCGCCCATGAAGGCGATCGCCATGAGCACCATCAGGACCACACCGGCCGACAGCGGCACCGAGCGGAAGAGGGCGAGCGGGATGAGCGGCTCGCGCACCCGGTTCTCCCAGAACGCGAACAGGCCGAAGCCCAGTACGGAGATCCCGAGGAAGCTCCAGGTCAGCACATCGCCCCAGCCCCATGCCGGGGCCTTGATGAGCGCCCAGACCAGACAGAACATGGCGCCGGACAGCAGGCCGATGCCGAGCAGGTCGAAGGAGCGCGGCGCGTTCTTGGCCCGGTGGTCGGTCAGGATCACCGCGCCGAGGACGACCGCGAGGATGCCGACCGGCACGTTGATGAAGAAGACCGACTGCCAGCTGACGTGCTCGACGAGTACTCCGCCGAGGATCGGGCCGCCCGCGGTGGAGGCGCCGATGACCATGCCCCAGATGCCGATCGCCATGTTCAGCTTCTCGGCCGGGAAGGTGGCCCGCAGCAGGCCGAGCGCGGCCGGCATCAGCAGCGCGCCGAACAGGCCCTGGAGCACCCGGAAGACCACCACGAAGGCGATGCTGTCGGAGAGCCCGATGGCCCCCGAGGCCGCCGCGAAGCCGACCACGCCTATGAGGAAGGTCTGGCGGTGGCCGAACCGGTCGCCGAGCTTGCCCGCCGTGATCAGCGTGACGGCGAGCGCGAGGAAGTAGCCGTTCGTGATCCACTGGACGTCGGCGAAGGTGGCACCGAGATCCTTCTGGATGGCCGGGTTCGCGATGGCCACGATGGTGCCGTCGAGGGCCACCATCATGACTCCGACGGCCACGGTGATGAGGGTGAACCACGGGTGGCCGCGCAGCCCCTCGGCCGGTGCCGGGCCGGAGGCGGCCGGGGCCTCGTCGGCCGGGCCCGTCTTGTCGACGGTGGTCTGACTAGTCATACGTTCGAGGTTAATGACAGTCGCTGACAATTGACAAACCAATTCACAATTCGGTAACTGACAAGTCATCCGCGGGACGGACCCGCGCGACGGACGGACCCCCGGTCGCCTCCCAGGGCACGGAACCTCCCAGCGCACGGCACCTCTCGGGGCACGAGAAAGAGGACTGATGGACACGGCACCACGACCGGGCCTGCGCGAGCGCAAGAAGCAGCGCACGCGGGACGCGCTGGTGCGGTCCGCCCTGGAGCTGTTCGCGGCCCACGGGTACGAGCGGACGACCGTCGACGAGATCGTCGAGGCGGTCGGCGTCTCCCAGCGCACCTTCTTCCGCTACTTCGCCGGCAAGGAGGAGGCCGCCTTCGCCGTCCAGGAGATGACGGAGTCGCACTTCCTCGACGCGGTACGCCAACGGCCGCCCCACGAAGCCCCCTTGGACGCACTGCGCCGGGCCGTCATGGCGAACTGGGACACCATCGGGGAGGCCATCGAGGCCGTGGTGCCGATCGAACTGCACATGCGCACCCACCAGTTGATCGAGTCGACCCCCGCGCTGCTCGCGACCCACCTGCGCCGCCACGAGGGACTGGAGGAGCAGCTGGCCCGGCTGATCGCGGAGCGTGAGGGCGTCGACGTGGACGCCGATCCGCGCCCGCGCGTGGCGGTGGCCCTGTTCGGCGGAGTGATGCGGCTGGCGGCCCGCCGGTGGGGCGCGGGCGAGGACTTCAGCGTGGCCGCGATGCGTGAGCTGACCGCCGCGTATCTCGACCGGATGGGGCCCGCGTTGATCGAGAACTGGCACACGCGTGACGAACGCGGCGACCGGGACGCCGAGTAACTCCTGTCGCACACAGGGTGGCGAACCTATCGGCACGGATCACCCCATGTGCGTACACAGCGTGATGGCCCAGCAAAGAGCAGGGCTACTTTGCCCCAATTACCCCAACGGAAACGTGATCCGCCTCACTCGGTTAACGCGAGACCCTCCCGTTCTCCTAGTGTGTCCTTTCAGTGACTTCCTTCGACTCCACCCCCCAACTCAACGTCTGGCGCATGTTGCTCGCGCTGGCCGTGGTGTTCGTGATGCTCGGGACCACCGGCTGGACCGCGGTGCGCGGCCACCGAGGGGCGGCGACACCGGTCGCGGCCTCCCTCGCCGCCTGGGAACGCGGTCACCTGGGCGGGCACCGGCTGCCCGATCCGGACGGGACGACGCCGATCCGGCTGGCCCAGTTCTTCGCCTCGCTCGACGCGCACCAGCGGAATCGGCTCGCCGCCCGCTATCCGCTCGCGGTCGGCAACATGAACGGGGCGCCGGTGGCCCTGCGCTACCGCGCCAACCGGATCGCCCTCGGCCAGGCACGCAAGGTCGAGATCGAACGCATGCGTGACAACCGGCTCTCCGCGGTCGGGCAGCGCGACGCGGGCCGCCGGATGCACCGCTACGAGGCCCTGATGGCAGGCAAGCGCCGCATCCTCGCCTTCGACCCCATGGGGTCGGGCCGGGTCGCGGAGGTCTTCGGAGACCTCGGCAGGGCCGAGCGGGTCTCGGTCGTGGTGCCCGGCGTCGACACCGACCTGCTGACCTTCCAGCGCACCGAGCGCCAGTACACGGCGCCGGTCGGCATGGCCAAGGCGCTCTACCGCGCCGAGCGGGAGGCCGGCTCCCGGACGCGTACGGCCGTGATCGCCTGGGCCGACTACACGACACCGAACGGGCTCGGCATGGACGCCGCCACCGGCATCCGCGCCGAGGAGGGCGCGGTCCGGCTCGACGCCCTCGTACGCGCGCTGCCCGGCCGCTCACGTGTCGCCCTGTACTGCCACAGCTACGGATCCGTGGTCTGCGGTGTGGCCGCCCACTCGCTGCCGCCCCGGGTCTCCGACATAGCGGTGGCGGGCAGCCCCGGCATGCGGGTCGAGCGGGCGGCGCAGCTGCGCACCGCGGCCCGGGTGTGGGCCGTGCGGGACTCCGACGACTGGATCCAGGACGTACCGCATCTGGAGGTCGGCGGGCTCGGTCACGGCGCCGACCCGATGTCCTCGGACTTCGGCGCGCGGGTGCTGTCCGCGCGCGGGGCGAAGGGACACACCGGGTATTTCGAGCCCGGGACCGACAGCCTGCGGAACTTCGCCGAGATCGGTATTGGCGCATACCGCGCGGTCAGCTGCGCGCACGAGGACGACGTGTGCCGGGAGGGTCTGCCCGGCACCGCCGAAGCCGGACGCGCGTAGAGGACGAAGAAAGTGCGGGCTGCTCAGGGAGGGGACTAGGAAGCGCATGCCGCATACGATGGCCCGCATGGGTGACGTACTGGCCGGATTTCATGCCGCCTGGGAGTTCGAGTCCGACTCCGTGCTCATCCGCTTCGAACGGGGGATCCGCACACCGAAGCTGTTCCAGGCACTCGGTGAGCGGCGCATCCCGCTCGACGCGATCGCGTCGGTGACGCTGACGCCCGGCAAGCGCGGGACGGTCGTCCTGCGTGCCGAGCCGAGGCCGGGCGCTGATCCGTTGATGGAGGCGGCCGCGGGACAGCTGAGGGATGTGTGCGATCCCTACCGCCTCGTGCTGCCCGCCGAGCGCGAGACGCTCGCCGAGTACTACGCGGACGAGCTGCGCGCGATGCTCGGGCCGCCGGACGCGGGTCCGGTGGAGCGCTACCTGGTGCGGGCGCCCGAGACGCCGCTCCAGTTCAAGGCGTACGACGGGAAGGCGTCCTTCGACGGGAAGTCCGTGGCCTTCCGGTGGTTCTGGACGGGGGCCTCGTCCGCGAAGTGGAAGGCCGGCGACCAGACGTTCGCCGTCGCCGACCTGTGCGGGGTGGAGTGGCGCTCGCCCGAGATCTTCGAGGGGCATCTGCGGCTGGTGCGGCGCGAGGAGGGCGGTCCGGGCGGAGCCCGGCCGGGGCAGGCGGATCAGGATCCGGCCGCCGTCGTCTTCGGGCTGGGGTACGGGCCGGTGCACGAGTCACTGCCGTTCGCGGCGGCCGTGCTGTCGGCCGCGCGGTCCGGGGGGCCGGCGGTGCTGCCCGAGGGGGTGGCGTCGGGGCCGGCCGCCGGGGCGGTCGCGGTTGTCCCGCGGGCCCGGCGGGATCCGGCGGACATCGCCGAACGGATCCGGCACCTCGGTGAGCTGCATGAGGCGGGGCTTGTCACGGACGACGAGTTCTCCGTGAAGAAGGCGGAGCTGCTGGCGGAGCTCTAACGCCCGCGGCTGGGCGTGGGGTGCGGGGGCAGCTCGCCGACTGCGGGTGCGTGGGAGCCGGCCGCGCAGTTCCCCGCGCCCCCAAAGAGCCCCGCTTTTCAGGGGCGCGGGGAACTGCGCGCTCAGCCACGACGTGCCGGTACCCGACGAACCGGCCCCGTTTGTTTGAGGGGCGCGGGGAACTGCGCGACAAGCCCCCACCGGGCCGCACCCGCCGAACCGGTCCCGCCCCGCCGCAGCAGGCCGCGCTACTCCCGGCCCGCCGATACGAACGTCATGTCGGCGTAGCGGTTGCCCGCGACCTTGTCGGCGATGGCGTCCAGGACGCCGAGATCCGCCTCGGTCAGAGCGATACGCGTCGCCGCCGTGTTCTCCTCCACCCGCGTGCGCCTGCGCGTACCGGGAATCGGCACGACCGGCAGCCCGTGCACAGCCGCCTGCCGGTGCACCCAGGCCAGCGCGATCTGCCCCACGGACGCGCCGTGCGCCTCGGCCACCCCCCGGATCGACTCCAGCAGACCCGCGTTCGCCGCCGCGTTGTCCCCCGTGTAACGCGGCTGCTGACGGCGGAAGTCCCCGGCGGTGAGGTCCTTGTCGGCGTCGGTGAAGGAGCCGGTGAGGAAGCCGCGCCCGAGCGGGGAGTACGGGACCAGGGTCACGCCCAGCTCACGGGCCGCCGGGACGACCCCCGCCTCGATGTCGCGGCTGAACAGCGACCACTCCGACTGCACGGCCGCGATCGGGTGCACGGCCTGCGCGGCCCGCAGCTCCCCGCCCGTCACCTCGCTGAGGCCGAGCTGCTTGACCTTGCCCTCGCGGACCAGCTCGGCCATCACGCCGACGGTCTCCTCGATGGGGACGTTCACATCACGGCGGTGCATGTAGTAGAGGTCGATCACGTCGACGTCCAGGCGCTTGAGGCTCGCCTCGACCGCCTGCCGGATGTACGGGCCGTCGTTGCGGATGATCCGCCGGGTCGGCTCGTCCGGCGGGATCGTCATGGCGAACTTCGTCGCGATGACCACCTCGTCGCGGTGCGCGGCGAAGAAGGGCGCCAGGAACCGCTCGTTCTCGCCCTGCCCGTAGGCGTCGGCCGTGTCGTAGTGCGTGACGCCCAGTTCGAGCGCGCGCTCCAGAGTGGCCCGGGCCTCCTCGGCGTCCGTCGGGCCGTACGCGAAGCTCATGCCCATGCAGCCGAGTCCCTGCACGCCCACCTCGGGGCCGCCCGTGCCGAGCGGTGCCTTCGCGATCCTGCTGTCCGTCATCGGGAACCCTCCGACGCCAGGGCCTGCCCGGCGTCCGCATAGAAGTTGATCTTCCGGTCGAGGACGGCGAGCGTGTCCTGGAGTTCGGCGATCCGGGCCCGCACGTCCCGCCGCGTCGCTTCGAGCAGCTCGAAACGGTCCGCGTACGTGTCGTCGCCCGCGCGCACCATCTCCGCGTACCGCACCATGTCGGCGACCGGCATCCCGGTCAGGCGCAGCTTGCCGACGAGGTCGAGCCAGTCGAGGTCGCGGTTGCTGTAGCGCCGCTGGCCCGTGTGCGAACGGTCGATGTGCGGCATCAGCCCGATCCGCTCGTACCAGCGGAGCGTGTGCGCCGTCAGGCCGGTGAACGCGACGACCTCGCTGATCGTGTACTGGTCCCGGCCGTCGGGGCGCCTGAGCGTCTGCGGCGGGGCTACGCAGATGTCGGTCCCGGGCTCCGTGGTCTCCATCACCGTCATGACCCCCACGCTAAAACCTTGGAGTGCACTCCAGGCAAGCGGAAGCGGATGAAATTCCGACGACACGGGGCGCCGCGCTGGCTAGCGTGCCGATCATGAGCCTTGTACGCCGGGCCGTGCCCGAGGACGCCGAGGAATTGCTCCGACTGCGTCAGGTCCTGATCGACTCGATGGCCGGGGCGGACACGTCCACCGGCTGGCACGCCGAGTCCCTGGCCACCGTACGGGGTCGGCTGGCCGATCCCGACGGGGGTTTCGCGGCCTTCGTCGTCGACCATCCCGAGCGGGTGGGGGCGCTGGCCGCGCTGGTGGCGGGGACCCTGGAGTACCGGATCGGGCGGCCCGGGAATCCGCACGGGCGGATCGGATACGTGTTCAGTGTCGCGACGGATCCCGGTGCGCGGCGCAGGGGGTACGCGCGGGCCTGTATGGAGGAACTGGTGGTGTGGTTCCGGGAGGAGGGGGTCGGGCAGATCGACCTGACCGCCTCTCCGGAAGCCGCGCCGCTGTACGAGTCGATGGGGTTCGTCCGGACTCCGGATCCGTTGATGCGGCTGAAGTTCTGACCGGCGGTGGGCGGGTGCGGGCCCGGTGGGGGCTGGTCGCGCAGTTCCCCGCGCCCCTGAGAGACGGGCGCTGCCCGATCCGGAGCCGAACGGTGACCGTAGGCTTCGGGTCATGTCCTTGCAGAGCCTCGCGCTGATCGAGAAGTGGCCCGTACCCACCGCTGCCGCCGCCGTCGTACGGGCGGACGGCACCGTACTGGGGACCCACGGACCCGTCACCCGACCCTTCGCGCTGGCCTCCGTCACCAAACCCCTCGCCGCCTACGCCGTGCTCGTGGCGTACGAGGAAGGGGCCGTCGAGCTGGACGAGGCGGCCGGGCCCGAGGGGTCCACCGTGCGGCATCTGCTCGCGCACACGAGCGGGCTCGCCTTCGACGAGCACCGGGTGACGGCTCCACCCGGACAGCGGCGGCTGTACTCCAACGCCGGGTTCGAGCAGCTGGGCGACCACCTCGCGAAGGCGACGGAGATTCCCTTCGGCGAGTATCTGAGGCAGGCGGTGCTCGAACCGCTCGGGATGGCGTCGACGACTCTCGACGGCTCGCCCGCGAAGGACGGCGTCTCGACCGTCGACGACCTGGTGCGGTTCGCCACCGAGGTGCAGGCGCCGCGGCTGCTGGACCCGCGGACGGTCGCCGAGGCGATGACCGTGCAGTACCCGGGTACGAAGGGCGTCCTGCCGGGCTACGGCCACCAGAACCCCAACGACTGGGGCCTCGGCTTCGAGATCCGCGACTCCAAGTCCCCCCACTGGACAGGCGGTTCGTCCTCCCCCCGCACCTTCGGCCACTTCGGCCAGTCCGGCACGTTCCTGTGGATCGACCCGGACGCGGGGGTCGCCTGCGTGGCCCTGACGGACCGCCCCTTCGGGACGTGGGCGACGGAGACCTGGCCCGCGTTCACGGACGCGGTCCTGACCGAGCTGGGGCGCTGAGTCTTTGCTCGTCGAGTGTCAGCGACGGGTTTCGATACGCAGGTCGCCCATGGTCACCCGGCGGATGTGGTCACTGGCGAGCATGGCGTGCGGGAAGCCGAGACCGATGCGGCTCGCCTCGTCGAGGCGGGCCAGGTGGTCGGCGGTGAGGTCGACCTCCAGGGCACCCAGATTGCCCTCCAGTTGCGCCGGGGTGCGCGCGCCGATGACCGGTGCGGTCACGCCCGGGTTCCGCAGCGTCCAGGCCAGTGCGACCTGGGCGGGTGTGCGGCCCAGTTCCGTGGCGACCTCCCGCACGACGTCGGCGATGGCGAGGTTGCGTTCGGTGAGCGTGCCCAGGGCGAGGTTGAAGTTCTTGCGGGTGCTGTCGCCGGGCGCCGCGTCCGTCGCGGTCAGGTCGTCGCGGCTGTACTTGCCGGTGAGCACCCCGCCGGCCAGCGGTGAGTACGGGACCACGGCCAGGCCCATCTCGCGTGCCATGGGGATCAGGTCGCGTTCGCCGGTGCGCTCGATCAGGTTGTACTCGATCTGCAGGGCGACCAGGGGCGACCAGCCGCGCAGGTCGGCGA
Organism: Streptomyces sp. NPDC017991; assembly: GCF_044328075.1. Lineage (NCBI taxonomy): Bacteria > Bacillati > Actinomycetota > Actinomycetes > Kitasatosporales > Streptomycetaceae > Streptomyces > Streptomyces sp. NPDC017991. The sequence goes on from NZ_JBIRGP010000002.1 coordinate 94,756, forward strand.
TCGTCTGCATGCGCGACACCTGCCAGGCCGGGGCGTTGGAGACGGCGACGTAGAGGAGCTTGCCCTGTCGGACCAGATCGTCCAAGCCGCGCAGGACCTCCTCGACCGGTGTCGTGAAGTCCCACACGTGCAGGTAGAGGAGATCGAGGTAGTCCGTGTCCAGCCGGCGCAGACTGGCCTCCACCGATGCGAACAGGTTCTTGCGGTGGCTGCCGCCGGAGTTGGGGTCGCCGGGCCGGCGCAGCGTCGTGTACTTCGTCGCCAGCACCAGGCTCTCGCGGTTGGCGCGGGCGCGGGTGAACTCGCCGAGGAGGCGCTCGGAGCTGCCCTCGGTGTAGGTGTCGGCGGTGTCGATGAAGTTGCCGCCGCGCTCGACGTAGAGGTCGAACAGTTTGCGCGCCTCGTCCCGCTCGGCGCCCCAGCCCCACTCGGTGCCGAAGGTCGCCGTGCCCAGGGCCAGCGGTGAGACCCGCAGCCCGGAGCGGCCCAGCAGCCGGTAGGTGTCGAGAGTGAGCGACATGGTGTCCTCCTGTGCTCGTGATCCGTTGTCGACAGCGAGTCTGTGACCGCCCCGGGCCAGGGGTAAGGGAAGGAAGTTCCTGGGAACACGAGTCCTACCCTGGCTGTTGGATCACGTATGACGACCCGCACCGTGGACGCGACACAGGAGCTGGCCGCGTTCCTGCGGACCCGGCGCGAACGCCTCGACCCGGGCGATCTCGGTCTGCCGACCCGGCGGCGGTCCCGGCGGACCCCGGGACTGCGCCGCGAGGAGGTCGCCGAACTGGCCGGGGTCAGCGTCGACTACGTCGTGCGGCTGGAGCAGGGGCGCGGGCTGCGGCCGTCGGTGGACGTGCTGGAGGCGCTGTCCGGGGCGCTGCGCCTGAGCCCCGACGAACGCACCTACCTCTTCGACCTGGCCCGGCAGCGCCGCCCCGACGACGCCGCCAAGCCGGCCACCACCGCGGTGCCCACCCTCGCCCGCCTGGTCACCGACCTGTCACCCCTGCCGGCCATGGTGCTGAACCACCGCTACGACATCGTCGCCTGGAATGCCGAGATGGCGGGACTGCTGGTGGACTTCGGCACCCTGCCGCCGTCGCAGCGCAATTCGATGTGGATGTGCCTGCTGCATCCGCGGACCCGCGAGCTGTACGTCGACCGCGAACGCGTCGTACGGGAGGGGGTGGCCCACCTGCGCGCCGCCTGGGCCGCGCATCCCGACGACCGGGCCCTCAGCGACCTGATCATCGAATTCAGTACGCGTGACGAGCAGTTCGCGCGCGTGTGGGCCGAGCGGGACGTCAAGATCAAGGGCCGCGGGCGGAAGGTCATGCGGCATCCTGAGGCCGGTGAGGTCTCGGTGGACTTCGAGGTGCTCACACCGATCCAGAATCTGGATCAGCGGGTGGTGATCTACCGCCCCGCGGACGACGCGAGCAGGTCGGCACTGGGCCGCTTGTCCGCACGGTGACGCCGACGCCGACGCTCAGCCGGCCGTCATCTCCCAGAGCAGCAGCTCCGCGCTCCCCCGGGCCACCGCCTCCACGTCCTTCGCGTCCGTGACGCGCGCCGCGTCCCCCGCGCCCAGCACCTCGCCGCCCAGCAGCACTTCGCCGCGTACGACATGCGCGTACAGGAAGCTCGCGTCCGGGACCGCGGTCCGCTCGCCCGGCGCGAGGCGGCGTACGTGGAGCATCGCCCCCGCCTCCGGGACCGCGTACGGAGTCGAGTCCGCGATGCCGTGCACGATCTCGTACGCGGGGTCGCCGCCCGGTTCCAGGGGGGCCAGCCACATCTGGACGAAGCGCAGCGGCGTGTCGCCGTCGTTGCGTTCGACGTGGCGTACCCCGCCCGCCGAGCTGAGGCGCTGGACGTCCCCGGGGCGTACGAGCGACTCGTGGCCCGTGGAGTCCCGGTGGGTGAGCTCGCCCTCGACGACCCACGTGACGATCTCGGTGTGGCTGTGCGGGTGCTCGCCGAAGCCCGCGCCGGGTGCCAGGCGTTCCTCGTTGCACGCGAGGACCGCGCCGAAGCGGAGGTTGTCCGGGTCGTAGTGCGGGCCGAAGGAGAAGGCGTGCAGGGACTCGATCCCGGCCGCCGGGTCGCCTCCGCGGTAGCGCTCGCCGGCGCGCCGTACGTCCATCACCCGACCCACGGTAGACCCGCCGGGCGTGCCACCTGCGACCCTCCGCCGCATCCCGCCGTCCGGATAAGGCAGTCTTGTTCCGTGCCCGAACCCGAATCCAGCAACACCGAACGCGCCGCGCGCGCCGCCCACGCGCACACCGCGACCCTGAAGCGGCTGGAGAAGTCGTCCGGCAGTCTCGCCGCCCAGGCCATCGCACGCATGGACGAGACGCTGTCCTGGTACCGGGCGATGCCACCGGAGAACCGGTCGTGGATCGGCCTCGTCGCACAGGCCGGTATCGCCGCGTTCACCGAGTGGTTCCGGCGTCCGGACGCCCCCCAGGCGATCTCGACGGACGTCTTCGGCACCGCCCCCCGCGAGCTGACCAGGGCGATCACCCTGCGCCAGACCGTGGAGATGGTGCGTACGACGATCGAGGTGATGGAGTCCGCGATCGACGAGGTCGCGGCCCCGGGCGACGAGAACGTGCTCCGCGAGGCGCTGCTCGTGTACGCCCGGGAGATCGCCTTCGCCACCGCCCAGGTGTACGCGCAGGCCGCCGAGGCACGCGGTGCCTGGGACGCCCGCCTGGAGTCGCTGGTCGTGAACGCGGTCCTCTCCGGAGAGGCCGACGAGGGAGCGGTGTCCCGTGCCGCGGCCCTCGGCTGGAACTCGCCCGAGCATGTGTGCGTGGTGCTGGGCACGGCACCCGACGGTGACAGCGAGCTGACCGTCGAGGCCATCCGGCGTGCCGCCCGGCACGCCAAACTCCAGGTGCTCACCGGTGTCCTCGGTGACCGGCTCGTCGTCATCGCGGGCGGCAGCGACAATCCGCTGGCCGTCGCCAAGTCCCTGATCGGCCCGTACGCGGCGGGGGCCGTGGTGGCGGGTCCCGTGGTCCCCGACCTGCTCGCCGCCACCCGGTCCGCGCAGGCCGCGGCCGCCGGGCTCAAGGCGTGTTTCGCCTGGCAGGACGCGCCCCGGCCGGTGCTTGCGGACGATCTCCTGCCGGAGCGCTCGATCGCCGGTGACCCGGCGGCGCGCGACCAGCTGGTGGAGGAGATCTACAGACCGCTGGAGGAGGCCGGGTCCGCGCTCCTGGAGACGCTGAGCGTGTATCTCGAACAGGCGAGCAGTCTCGAAGGCGCGGCCCGGATGCTCTTCGTGCACCCCAACACCGTGCGCTACCGGCTTCGACGTGTGACTGACGTCACCGGCTGGTCGCCTTCCGACGTACGTTCGGCGTTCACGCTGCGGATCGCGCTGATCCTGGGGCGTCTGGCCGATGGAGATCCCCAGCTCTAGGCTTTTGTCGGGGACCTACAATTCCCCCTCCTGTTCTTCGTCCCTGTCCCCACGGGCGGCCGTGCCCGTTCACAAGAGAGAGTGTGAGAGTGCTCGTACTCGTCGCTCCCGGCCAGGGCGCCCAGACGCCCGGCTTCCTGACTCCTTGGCTCGACCTCCCCGGCGCCGCCGACCGCGTCGCCGCGTGGTCGGACGCCCTCGGGCTCGACCTCGCCCACTTCGGAACGCAGGCCGATGCCGACGCGATCCGGGACACCGCCGTCGCCCAGCCGCTGCTGGTCGCCGCGGGTCTGCTGTCCGCGTCGGCACTCGGTGCCACGGCGCCCGGCGCCGTCGCGGGGCACAGCGTCGGCGAGATCACGGCCGCCGTCCTCGCGGGCGTCCTGGACGAAACGGCCGCGCTGACGCTCGTGCGCAAGCGGGGTCTGGCGATGGCCGAGGCCGCCGCCGTCACCCGGACCGGCATGTCGGCGCTGCTCGGCGGCGACCCCGAAGTGACGATCCCGCACCTGGAGAAGCTGGGCCTGACCCCGGCGAACGTGAACGGCGCGGGCCAGATCGTGGCCGCCGGCACGCTGGAGGAGCTGGCCGCCCTGGAGGCGGACAAGCCCGAGGGCGTACGCCGGGTGGTGGCTCTGAAGGTCGCGGGCGCGTTCCACACCCGTCACATGGCTCCGGCGGTCGACGTCCTCGCGCAGGCCGCGACGGAGCTGTCGCCGGCCGATCCCACGGTCACGTACGTCTCGAACAAGGACGGCCGGGCCGTCGCCACGGGTGCCGAAGTCGTCTCCCGGCTGGTCGGTCAGGTCGCCAACCCGGTCCGCTGGGACCTGTGCATGGAGACCTTCGCGGAACTCGGCGTGACCGCGCTGGTCGAGGTGTGCCCCGGTGGCACACTGACCGGTCTCGCCAAGCGCGCGCTGCCCGGCGTGAAGACGCTGGCGCTGAAGACACCCGACGATCTCGAAGCTGCTCGCGAGCTCATCGCCGAGCACGCCTCGGCCTGAGCGCGTAAGGAGCCGACTGAGTATGTCGAAGATCAAGGCCCGCAAGGGCGCCCCGTTCGCGCGGATCCTCGGTGTGGGCGGCTACCGCCCGGTTCGTGTCGTCCCGAACGAGGTGATCCTCGAACGCATCGACTCGTCCGACGAATGGATCCGTTCGCGCTCCGGCATCGAGACCAGGCACTGGGCCAACGACGAGGAGACCGTCGCCGCGATGTCGATCGAGGCGTCCGGCAAGGCGATCGCCGACGCCGGGATCAGCGCCGAGCAGATCGGTGCCGTCGTCGTCTCGACCGTCTCCCACTTCAGCCAGACCCCGGCCGTCGCCACCGAGATCGCCGACAAGCTCGGCACGGCGAAGGCTGCGGCCTTCGACATCTCGGCGGGCTGCGCCGGCTTCGGCTACGGACTGACCCTGGCCAAGGGCATGATCGTGGAGGGCTCCGCCGAGTACGTGCTCGTCATCGGCGTCGAGCGGCTCTCCGACCTGACCGACCTGGAGGACCGCGCGACGGCCTTCCTGTTCGGTGACGGCGCGGGCGCGGTCGTCGTGGGCCCCTCCGAGGAGCCGCATATCGGCCCCACGGTCTGGGGTTCCGAGGGCGACAAGTCCCACACCATCAAGCAGACCGTGCCCTGGGACCGTTTCCTGACCGGTGACGTGTCCCAGCTGCCCCTGGACTCCAAGGGCGAGGTCAAGTTTCCCGCGATCACGCAGGAAGGCCAGGCGGTGTTCCGCTGGGCCGTGTTCGAGATGGCCAAGGTCGCCAAGGAGGCGCTGGAAGCCGCCGGACTCACTGCGGAGGACTTGGACGTCTTCATTCCCCACCAGGCCAACGAGCGGATCATCGACTCGATGGTGAAGACTCTCAAGCTGCCGGAACACGTCACGGTCGCGCGTGACGTGCGCACCACCGGTAACACCTCGGCCGCCTCGATCCCGCTCGCTATGGAGCGGCTCCTGGCGACCGGCGAGGCGAAGAGCGGCGACACCGCGCTCGTCATCGGCTTCGGGGCGGGTCTCGTGTACGCCGCGACGGTCGTTACCCTCCCCTAGGCACACCGTCCGGAACCTTCCGGGCGGCAGTTCCGCCACACCCTCTGGATACACAAGAAGGAGCGCCTGACATGGCCGCCACTCAGGAAGAGATCGTCGCCGGTCTCGCCGACATCGTGAACGAGATCGCCGGCATCCCGGTCGAGGACGTCCAGCTGGAGAAGTCCTTCACCGACGACCTCGACGTCGACTCGCTGTCCATGGTCGAGGTCGTCGTCGCCGCCGAAGAGCGCTTCGACGTCAAGATCCCCGACGACGACGTCAAGAACCTCAAGACGGTCGGCGACGCGACCGAGTACATCCTCAAGCACCAGGGCTGAGCAACCTTCACCCCCGACTGCTGCTAGCCCCGCCACCCGGCGGTGGCGCCGCTGAATCCTCGTATCCGTTGGAGAAAGAATTCCCGTGAGCCCGACCAATCGCACCGTGGTCGTCACCGGTATCGGCGCAACCACACCGCTGGGTGGCGACGCAGCCTCTACCTGGGAGGGCCTGGTCGCCGGACGTTCCGGCGTCCGCCCTCTGGAGCAGGACTGGGCCGCCGACCAGGCGGTCCGTATCGCGGCACAGATCGCCGTGGAGCCGGGCGAGGTCATTCCCCGCCCGCAGGCCCGCCGCCTCGACCGCTCGGCGCAGTTCGCGCTGATCGCGGCCAAGGAGGCCTGGGCGGACGCCGGTTTCACCGACAAGGCCGGCGCCGGGACGTCGGACGCCGCCGAACCGGGCACGACCGTCGACCCCGACCGGCTCGGCGCGGTCATCGCCTCCGGCATCGGTGGCGTCACGACCCTGCTCGACCAGTACGACGTGCTGAAGGAGAAGGGCGTACGCCGCGTCTCCCCGCACACCGTTCCCATGCTCATGCCGAACGGCCCCTCGGCCAACGTGGGTCTGCTCGTCGGCGCCCGCGCCGGTGTGCACACCCCGGTCTCCGCCTGCGCGTCGGGCGCCGAGGCCATCGGCTACGCCATCGAGATGATCCGCACCGGCCGCGCCGACGTCGTCGTCGCCGGTGGCACGGAGGCGGCCATCCACCCGCTGCCCATCGCCGCGTTCGGCAACATGATGGCGATGTCCAAGAACAACGACGACCCGCAGGGCGCCTCGCGTCCCTACGACATCGGCCGTGACGGCTTCGTCCTCGGCGAGGGCGCCGGCGTCCTGGTCCTGGAGTCGGCCGAGCACGCCGCCAGGCGTGGGGCCCGTGTCTACGCGGAGGCGGTCGGCCAGGGCATCTCCTCCGACGGCCACGACATCGTGCAGCCGGAGCCGGAGGGCCGCGGCATCGCGGCCGCCCTGCAGCACCTGCTCGACAGCACCGACCTGAACCCGGCGGAGATCGTGCACGTCAACGCGCACGCGACCTCCACGCCGGCCGGTGACGTGGCCGAGCTGAAGGCACTGCGGAAGGTCTTCGGCGACGACGCCGACCACTTCGCCGTGTCCGGTACGAAGTCCATGACCGGTCATCTGCTCGGTGGCGCGGGCGGGGTGGAGTCGGTGGCCACGGTGCTGGCGCTCTACAACCGGGTCGCGCCGCCGACCATCAACGTCGAGAACCTCGACCCCGAGGCGGAGGCCACCGCGGACATCGTTCGTGGGGAGGCGCGGAAGTTGCCTGTCGAAGGGCGGATCGCCGCGCTCAACGACTCGTTCGGGTTCGGTGGGCACAACGTGGTTCTGGCGTTCCGCACGATCTGAGGCTGGGCCTTGCACGCAGGTGGCCCGGACCCCTTCGGGGAGTCCGGGCCGCTTGGCGTTCGTGGGTGTGTGCGGGCCGGTGGGGGCTTGTCGCGCAGTTCCCCGCGCCCCTGAAAGACGAAAGACTGCGCCGTTCCCCGCGCCCCTGGAAGCAAGCGCCTCTAGACCACCTGGTGGAGCCAGCGGACCGGGGCGCCCTCTCCTGCGTAGCGGAAGGGTTCCAGTTCGTCGTCCCAGGGCTTGCCGAGGAGTCTGGTGAGTTCGGATTCCAGGTGGGTCTCGCCCTGCTGGGAGCGGGCCAGGGCGGCGCGCAGGCGGTCCTCTGGGATCAGGATGTCGCCGTGGATCCCGGTCACCGCGTGGAAGATGCCCAGGTCAGGGGTGCAGCTGTAGCGCTCGCCCTCGGCGGTGGCGCACGGCTCGGCGGTGACCTCGAAGCGCAGCATCTGCCAGCCGCGCAGCGCCGAGGCGAGTTTGGAGGCGGTGCCGACCTCGCCCTTCCAGGAGAACTCGGATCTCCAGGTGCCGGGCGAGGCGGGCTGCCGGATCCAGTCGAGGCTGACCCGCGTACCGAGCACGCCCGCGACCGCCCACTCGACGTGCGGGCACAGCGCACGCGGCGCGGAGTGCACGTAGAGAACTCCACGTGTCGTCACTGGCACCTCCGGACAGAGCGGGCACTTTGCGGCTTGGCGGATCGTTCAGTGGCAGTGCAGCCACGTGGCGAGGCTACCGTGCGGCGGCGCAAGGAGTGTGACGTACCGTCGCTCCAGGCGCCCGGAAACACGGAGGTTTCACCCGGGAGGACGCTCGGGGGTGAGCTGCCGTTGCGCGACGAACGAGGGGAACTGGGGATGCGGAACCGTGGTCACCGTTCGCGGGGCCTGGTCGCGGCCGTCGTGGCGGCTCTTGTCGGCATCGCGGGACTGACCGGGTGCGACGCGGTCGGCGGAAATTCCTCCGGGCCGACGGGCTCCGACGCACGGAGCGGGAAACCCTCACCGAAGCCCACACCTGACTGGGACCGCAGCCCGCGCTCGCTGGCCGCAGTGGGCGACTCGATCACCCGCGGGTTCGACGCCTGCTCGGTGCTGACCGACTGTCCCGAGGTCTCGTGGGCGACCGGCAGCGACGCGAAGGTGAAGAGTCTCGCGGTACGGCTCCTGGGGAGGACCGGGGCCTCGCAGCGCAGCTGGAACTACGCGGTGACCGGCTCCCGCATGGCCGACCTGCCCGGTCAGATGGCGCAGGCCGCGGCGAAGAAGCCCCAGTTGGTCACGGTGATGGCCGGCGCGAACGACGCCTGCCGTTCGTCGGTGTCCGCGATGACGTCGGCCGCGGACTTCCGCACCCAGTTCGAGGACGCGCTGAGCACGCTGCGGTCCGCTCTGCCGAAGACGCAGGTGTACGTGTCCAGCGTGCCCGATCTGAAGCGGCTGTGGTCACAGGGGCGGACGAACCCGATGGGCAAGCAGATCTGGAAGCTGGGGATCTGTCCTTCGATGCTGGGCGACGCGGACTCGTTGAGTTCGGCGGCGACGTCGCGGCGGGATCGGGTGCAGGACCGTGTCGAGTCGTACAACACGGTTCTGGAAGAGGTGTGCGCGAAGGATCGGCGGTGCCGCTTCGATGGTGGGGCGGTCTTCGAGTACCGGTTCGGGACGGCGCAGTTGAGTCACTGGGACTGGTTCCACCCGAGTGTGAACGGACAGGCGCGGCTGGCGGAGATGGCGTACGGGGTGGTGACGTCCCGTACGCCGTCTCGGTGACGGGGTCGCGTTGTCGGGTGCGGGTCCGGTGGGGGCTTGTCGCGCGGTTCCCCGCGCCCCCGAGAAGCCCCGCCCGTCCGGACGTCAGTAGGTGATGGTCGTCCTCAGCCTGGTGTCCGTGAGGCTGTGGGATGCCTCGATCTCGTAGGTGCCCTTCACGGGGGTCCAGGTGTCGGACTTCTCGTCCCAGACCTCGAAGGCTCGGGTCGGGAGGTCGATGGCTGTCCGGACCGACTCCCCCGGGGCGGCCTCGACGTTCGCGAAGCCTGCCAGCCAGCGGGCGGGGCGGTCGGGGGTGGGGTCCGTCGGGGCGAGGTAGAACTGGATCGTCTCGCGGCCGGTGCGGGCGCCCGTGTTGGTGACGCGGACCGTGACCGTCGTGCCCGTCACCTCGATCCCGTCGTACGTCCAGTCGGTGTAGCCGAGGCCGTGGCCGAAGGGGTACGTCGGAGTGCGGTTCTCCTTCTGCCAGGCCCGGTAGCCGATGAACACGTCTTCGGTGTAGGGGAGTTCGCCGTCGGTGGGGGTGACCCCGGTGACGGGGGCGGACTCCAGCGGGCCCCAGGTGGTGGGGAGTCGGCCGCCGGGCTCGTGGGCGCCGGTGAGGACGTCCGCGAGGGCCGCGCCGCCCTCCTGGCCCGGGAACCAGCCGAGGAGCACCGCGGCGACCTCGTCGCGCCACGGCAGTTCCACCGGGGAGCCGGAGTTGACGACCACGACGGTGTTCGGGTTGGCCGCGGCGACCGCGTGCACCAACTCGTCCTGGCGGCCGGGGAGTCGGAGGTCCCCGCGGTCGAAGCCCTCGGACTCGACGCGTTCGGTCGTGGCGACCACGACGATCGCCGTGCCGGCGGCCCGGGCCGCTTCGACGGCCTCGGCGATCAGCTCGTCGGGGTCACGCGCGGGCTCCTGGTGGGCGAGCGTGAAGCTGATGACCCGCATGGGCACGTCGTCGGGGACGACGACGGTGTGGCGCAGGGAGATGTCGTAGGCGCGGCCCGCCGTCAGGTCGACCGTGGCGCGCTCGACGGGGTCGCCGAAGAACGTCACGAACGGGTCGTCCAGGTCGGTGCTCTGGACGCCGTCGAAGTGCTCCGTGCCGTCGATCGTGAGCGTGAAGGCGCCGAGCCCCTTGATCCCGAACGTGTGCGGGCCGCTCTCGCGCGGGGTGAAGGTGCCGGTCAGTTCGACGCTGTCGAGGCGGTCGTGGGTGACGCCGTCGGGCAGGTCGTCGCCCATCCACTGGATGTGGCCGCTCGGCGCGGAGCGCGTGCCGAGGACGTCGCCCGCGGTGTCGCGGCAGATCGCGCGCAGCTCGAACCCCTTGTCGGCGGCGGCCAGTTCCTGGCTCGGGTCGGCGCCGACCGCGTACGTCAGCGTGTCCTCGGGGAGGGCGGCGGTCAGGCCGTCGAGCGGGGAGACGACGTGGGCGGGGAAGACGGTCGCGGAGCCGCCGCCGAGGACGCGGGCGTCACGGGCGGCGGCGCCGATGAGCGCGACCGAGTGCCCGGCGGGGACGGGAAGGGCGCCTTCGTTGCGTACGAGGACGAAGGCGCGGCGGGCGATCTCGCGGGCCAGGGCGTCGCCGTCCACCATCTCGGGGAGGTCCGTGACGACCGGTTCCGCGCCTTCCAGGATGCCCACGCGGGCGGCGAGCCGCAGGACGTTGCGCACGGCCGCGTCGACCTTGGCCTCGTCGGTCTCGCCGGCCCGGACGGCGGCGGCGAGCTTGGCGCCGTACACGGTGACCGGGCCGGGCATCGCGACGTCCAGGCCGCCCTCGATGGCGCCGACGGTCGAGCGGGCGGCCATCCAGTCCGAGACGTTGAAGCCGTCGAAGCCCCACTCGCCGCGCAGGATCTCCTCGACCAGGTACCGGTGCTCGCTCATCGTCGTGCCGTTGACCGAGTTGTAGGCGGTCATGATGCCCCAGGGGTGGGCGTTCTCGACGATGGCCTCGAAGGGGGCCAGGTACAGCTCGCGCAGGGCGCGCCCGGAGACCACGTTGTTCACGGTGAAGCGGTCGGTCTCGGCGTCGTTGGCGACGAAGTGCTTGACGGTGGTGCCGACCCCGCCCTCCTGGACACCGGTCACGTATCCGGTGCCGATCCGTCCGGTGAGGTACGGGTCCTCGCTGTACGCCTCGAAGTGCCGGCCGCCCAGCGGGGAGCGGTGCAGGTTGACCGTGGGGGCGAGCAGGACGTGGACGCCCTTGCGGCGGGCCTCCTGGGCGAGGAGCCGGCCTGCGCGGCGGGCCAGGGCGGGGTCCCAGGTGGCGGCGAGCGCGGTCGGGGACGGCAGGGCGATGGACGGGTCGTCGGCGGTCCAGCGCACGCCCCGGACGCCGATCGGGCCGTCGGACATGACCAGTGACCTCAGCCCGATCTCGGGCAGCCCGGGCAGGGACCACATGTCCTGTCCGGCGAGCAGCCGGGCCTTCGTGTCCAGGTCCAGGCGGGCGAGAGCCGCCTCGACCACTGCCTCGCGCGCCTGATCGGCCGGGGTGGGCCGCGTTCCCGCCATGGCGGTGCCTCCTCGTTGAGTCCGTTCCGGTCCGTTGCGTTGTTGCCATCCTGCCCGCGTCACCTGTTGATCGGTAGGTTTCGTTACTCCGACGTTATAATCTGCGTATGCGGAGCCGCGTGGAGAGGCGTGTCCGTCGTACGGTGACGTCATGACGAGCGGGGCGCCCAGATCGGCCAGGGGCACGGAGCGGCGTGCGGAGATCCTCCGGGCGGCGCTGGAGGTGATCGCCGAACGCGGCTACCGGGGCGCGAGCCTGGCGGCGGTCGCCGAGCGGGTCGCCCTCACCCCGCAGGGGCTGCTGCACCACTTCCCGACCAAGGAGGCGCTGCTCGTCGCCGTACTGGCGGAGCGCGACCAGTGGGACGCGGTCCCCGGCACCGGGTGGCGGCTCGAACTGCTCGGCCAGCTGGTGGAGTACAACGCCATGCGGCCCGGGATCGTGCAGACCTTCTCGGCGCTGCTCGGCGAGAGCGTCACGGAGGGACATCCGGCGCGCGAGTTCTTCACCGAACGGTACGAGGCCGTACGCGCGAACATGGCGCAGGTGCTGCGGTCCGAGTACGGGGAGCGGCTGCCGGGCGGGCTCACACCGGAGCGGGCGGCTCCGCTGCTCGTCGCGGTGATGGACGGGCTGCAGTACCAGTGGCTGCTCGCGCCGGAGTCGGTGGACATGCCGGCGGCGTTCCGGGACTTCCTCACGCTGCTGGGCGGGAACGCGGGCGAGGGTGAGGGCGGGGGCGAGGGCGGGGGCTGACCGTCACGGGAGCCTCGAAGGCCCCAGGGGTCACGCGCCATGGCGTGCGTCTCTCGCGTCGCGCATACTGCCGCCATCCGACGACGTCCCCACTCGCGACGGAAGGACCTGAACCACCTTGACGCACATACGTGTTCGGATCGGCGCCCTCGGCCTGGCTCTGCTGGCCGGACTCGCCGCACCGCCCGCCCTCGCCGCGGAGAACCCCGCGGCCGCGCCCACCGTGGAGGAACAGCGCCTCGACAGGGCCGCGCCCCAGGAGATCCTCGCCCGGTCCGGATTCGACACGGTGGCACCGGAGTTCGCCCAGGTCCTGGACAGGGCCCGCTCGTACGCGCAGGCCCAGCGGTTGGTCGAACGGCACGGCGCCCGGCTGTGGCAGCGGGCGGTGGACCGGGCCCAGGGCCGCGGCCCCGCGGGCGGTGACCTCAGCAGGGACGACGACCGGCCGCTGTACTGGGCCCGGCTCGGCATGACGCGTGAAGTACGGCAGTGGCAGCCGGAGTTCGGGCTCACCGCGGCCCGGCGCGCGAAGCTGCTGGCCGCGCTGGAGCGGACGTCACGGGGCCAGGACAGCATCCGGTACCCGCGTTCCCGGTCCGAGTCCCATTCCCAGTCCACGTCCCAGTCCGGTTCCACGTCCGGGTCCGGGTCCGGGTCCAAGAAGGTCAAGCGGATCCTGGTGACCGGGTTCGACCCGTTCACGCTGGACCGGGACGTGCGGATCTCCAACCCGTCGGGGGCGACCGCGCTCGCGCTGGACGGCACGGTGATCAGGACCGCGGACGGTCCGGCGCGTATCGAGACGGCCGTCTTCCCGGTCCGCTGGCAGGACTTCGCCGACAGGACCGTGGAGCGGACACTGCGCCCGCATCTCCCCCACGTCGACCTGTTCACGACGGTCAGCCAGGGCCGGGTGGGCCGTATCGACATCGAGCGCACCAACGGAGCCTGGCGGGGCGGCTTCCCGGACAACGAGAACCTCTCCCGCACCGAGACCGTCCCGGTGACCGACCCGGCCTCGCAGCCGCAGTGGACGACGACGACCCTGCCGTACAAGGCCATCGTCGCGGCGGACACGGGACGCTTCCCCGTGTACGACAACACGTCGGTGACCGAGATCCCGGCGGGTGGGACGGATCCCGTGGTACGCCCCGAGGGTCCGACCGCGGGCTCGACGGCCCGGGCGGGCGGTGGGGGCAACTACCTGTCGAACGAGATCGCGTACCGCGCGACGCTCCTGCGGGACCGGCTCGGGCTCGGCGGCTCGCTTCCCGGCGGCCATGTCCACACTCCGGTACTGGAGTTCGGGGCGGGCAACACCGATCCGGCGAGCGGGACGGTCACCGACGCGCAGTTCGTGCGGAACCGGTTGGACATCATCGCCCAGGTGCGGTCGATCCTGACGGTGGCGGCGGACGCGACATCGGACACGACGGCGGACGTCACCGGCTGACGGGGCCGCTGTCCCGCTCGTCCTCCTCGTCCTCCTCCTCGCGGGTCTCCTCGCCGAGCAGGTCGCGGGCCATCAGGGTGGCGCCCGCGACCGCGCCGGGCATCAGGAAGACGGCGACGAAGGGGACGAGGAAGGCGAGGCCCAGCGGGGTGCCGAAGCCCCAGACCAGCATGCGGCGGGAGCGGAGCATGGTGAGGCGGTCGCGGAGCACGATGTTGCGGCGTTGCAGGGCGACCGCCGTCAGTTCCTCGGTGAGGAAGTAGCCGGTCACGAAGAAGCCGATCACCGGGACGACGGTCTGTCCGACGAACGGGACGAAGCCGAGCGCGAAGAGCAGTACGCCCCAGACCAAGGCCCTGGCCACGATCCGGAGGCTGTCGCGGGTCGAGATCAGCAGTTCGCGCCAGAGCGGGAGGCCGGACTCGGGTGCGGTGCCGTCCGGGGACACGTCCCGGTCCACCTTCTCGGAGAGGCTCTCGTAGAAGGGCTGGCCGATGACGAGGGTGGCGGCGGTGAAGGTGACGACGGAGAGGAGGAGGGCGAGCGCGAAGAGGACCGCCGTCAGGAAGCCGCGGAAGAGGCCGAGCCAGGGGCTCGACCAGTCGTCGGCGAAGGGGGTGGCCCAGGTGACGAAGTCCGTGCCCCACAGGGCCAGGGCGACCAGGGCCGCGGCGTACAGCACGAGGGTGATGAGGCCGGGGACGAGTCCGAAGCCGAACTGCTTCCCGTGCCTGGCCACCCAGCGCTGGCCGCGCAGCAAGTACCTGAACCCCACCCCAAGATCACGCATGCCTGCACCTTACCGGGGCCGTCCTGTCGGCTGCGGGCCGTGGCTGGTTGCTCGCGCAGTTCCCCGCGCCCCTGAAGGGCGCCCTTCAGGGGCGCGGGGAACTGCGCGGCCAACCCCCACCGGCCCACACCGTCGTACTGCCGGGGCGCCCCCTCCGCCCGGCCCGGGGCCCGGCGTCCGCCCCATCGGTTGCGCCGACGCCCCCTTGTTGCACGAGGGACGAGCAGGTAGACCTCCCGTACCGAAGTGACCCCGGTGACCCCTGTCGGGCCCCCTCCGTGGAGGTACACGTGCGCCTGCCGAGACCCGTCCTGATCGCCACGGCCACCGCCACCGCGGCGGCCACGCTCCTGCTCACCCCGAACGGCGCCGCCGCCGACCCGACGCCCCGCCCGGGGGCGCCGGTCCGCGAGGGATCCGGCCCCTCCGACGGCGGCGCCGCCGCCGCGGCCAAGGCGCCCGAGAGCGTCACCGACCGCGCCCTGACCGCCCCGGTCACCGAACTCACCCCCGGCACCGGAGCCTTACGCGGCTATCCGCGCGAGCAGGTCCTCGCCCCGGACCCGGAGAACCCGGCCGACAAGTCCATCAAGCTGGGCCTCACCCCGTACCACGCCATCGCCCCGAAGCTGAACGCGCTGCAGCGGCTGGGTGACCGGGTGAGTGTGGAGGTCGCGGGCCGTTCGGCCGGCGGGCACCGGCTCTTCCTGGTCACCGTCACCGCGCCCGAGTCGGCCCGGCGGGCGCGCGCCCAGGAGCGTCTGCGCGAGCTGATCGAGAACGCGCCCGTCGCCGCCGCCAAGGACCCCGCCGTCCAGCGCGACTACAAGACGCCGGTCTTCTTCAACAACAACATCCACGGCAACGAGTGGGAGGGCACGGACGCCTCCCTCAAGCTGATCGAGAAGCTCGCCACGGCCCAGGACCGGTCCACCACCGACCTGCTCGCCCACAGCCGCGTGTACTTCAACATCACCGCGAACCCGGACGGCCGTATCGCCGGCACCCGCGCGAACGCGGCCGGCTTCGACCTGAACCGGGACTTCGTGACCGCCTCGCAGCCCGAGGTACGGGCGATGCGGCGGATCGCGATCGACAAGCAGCCCGCGCTCATGGTCGACCTGCACGGATACGTCAACGGCACGCTCATCGAGCCGACGACGCCCCCGCACGGCGAGAACTACGAGTACGACCTCTTCCTGAAGAACACCTACGCCAACGCCCTCGGCATGGAGGCCGTCGTCAACGGCCTCGGATACACGCCCGAGGCGGACGGTGTCGAGCCCGCCCAGATCCCCTTCCGGGACCAGGAGGAGGGCTGGGACGACTGGCCGCCGATCTTCACCCCGCAGTACATGCCGTTCCACGGCACGGTCGCCGCGCACACGGTCGAGTTCCCGATGGCGGTGAACAACGACGAGTACGACGAACTGCCCGTCACCGAGCTGCGCCGCCGCGCGTCGGTCAACGTGGCCGTCGCGGGCGCGGCGATGCGCGCGAGCCTCGACTACGCCCGTACACACCGCGGTTCACTCGTGGCCGACCAGATCGAGGTCTTCCGCCGGAGCGTGACGGGCGCGGCGCAGGTCCCGGTCTCGCCGGAGACCGTGCCGGGTGTCCCGGGCATCGGTCCGGAGGACGTCTACACCACCGACTTCCCCCGCGCTTACGTGATTCCGGCGGGCGGGGGCGCCCAGCGCTCGGCACCGGCCGCCGCCCGTCTCGTCGACCACCTGCTCGCCAACGACGTCCAGGTCCGGCGGGCCACACGGGACTTCAGGCTGGGCGGGAAGACGTACGCGAAGGGCTCGTACGTCGTCGACCTGCGGCAGCCCAAGCGCGGCATGGCCAATGTGATGCTGGCGGACGGGCGGGACATCAGTGACAAGGTGTCGGTGATGTACGACATCTCCGGCTGGAGCCTCGGCCGTCTGTGGGGCGCGACCGTCGACACCGTACGGACCTCGAAGCTCGCCGTGCCCGGCCGGGCGGTGCGCGCCGCCGCGAAGGTCGGATACGTGGCCCCCGGCGGCACACAGCGACCGCGGCTGCGACTGCGCCTCGACGACGCCCGGGAGATCGCGGCGCTCAACTCCCTTCTCTCGGACGGTGTTCCGGTGCGGCGGGCGGCCGACGGCAGTGCGGTCGTGCCCGCGTCGGCCCGCGAGAAGGCCGCGGTCGCCGCGAGGACGTACGACGTGGCCTTCGACGCGACGAAGGAGAGCGGCGGCGCCCCGCTGCGGCGGGTCAGGGTGGCCGCGGCGGTCACGCCGGGTGAGCTGTTCGCGCTGCGGGAGATGAACTTCGACGTGGTCCCGGTGTCCACGGCCGTCCTCGACGCGGGCTTCGACTGGTCGCGGGCGGACGTCCTGTTCGCGTCCTCGGGGCTGGACCCCGCGGACCTCGCCCCGGCCGCGCGCGCCGCACTGGATGCCTTCCTGGCCCGGGAGGGGCTGGTGGGCCGTGGAGCCACCGGAGCGGCCCTCAACGCCGCCGCCGGTCTCCTCGCGGTCGAGGCGGTGGCGGGCAACCCGGACGCCAACGGCGTCGTACGGGTGGTCAATTCGTCCGGCGGCGGTGTGACCGCGGGAGCCCCCGACCACAGTTTCGTCTACGCGCCGGTGTGGTTCACGGGCCTCGGTGCCGGGGTGCGCGTGGAGCAGTCGTATGCGAGCGGCGCGAGCGGGAGTCCGCTCGTTTCCGGACACTGGCGTGCACTGGAGGACGGCGGCGGCGGACCCGCGCAGGCGGCGGGACGGGCTTCGGTGGTGAGCGGGCCGCATGCCGTGCTGTTCGGCACGGAGCCGCTCTTCCGCGATCATCCGAAGGGAGAATTCGCGCAGGTGGCAAAGGCGTTGCTGACAGTGTCCTGAAAAAACAGGGACCCAGCACACAGAGATCTGAGGAGAGCACGGATGGCACAGGAGATCCACGGCACCGTCGCCGAAGGCTTCGAGGCGGTGCGCGAGGAGTTCGCGTCCGTCGTCGCCGCCGAACGCCCGGATTACGCGGGCCAGTTGAGCGCGTACGTGCGGGGGCGGCGGGTCGTCGATCTGTGGACCGGCGCGGACACCGACGGCGACACGCTGTTCGGTGTCTTCTCCTCCTCGAAGGGGGCGGCCCATCTGGTGGTCGCCCTGCTCGTGCAGGACGGCACACTGGAACTGGACCGCGAAGTCGCCCACTACTGGCCGGAGTTCGCGGCGCAGGGCAAGTCGGCGGTGACCCTGCGGGAGCTGCTGGCGCACCGGGCGGGGCTGGTCGGGTCGGACGCGGGCTTCACCCTGGACGAACTGGCCGACGACCGGGTGGTCGCCGAACGGCTGGCCGGCCAGCGGCCGTTCTGGCGGCCGGGCACGGCCTTCGGCTACCACGCGCTGGTGATCGGCGCGCTCACCGGCGAGGTCGTCCGGCGGGCCACCGGCCGTACGCTCCAGGAGGTCTACGAGGAGCGGGTCCGCGCGCCGTACGGGCTGGGCTTCCATCTGGGGCTGCCCGAGTCGGAGGAGCACCGGTACCTGTCGGTGCTGCCGATGGCGCCGACGCCGCCGGAGCAGGCGTTGCTGGACGCGACGCCGAGGGGGCCGCACACGCTGGCCTCGATCGCGTTCAACGAGCATGTGCCGGGGGCTGTGCCGCTGGTGGACTTCCCCAACTCCCGTGCCGTACGGGCCCTTGGGCAGGCGTCGGCGGGTGGGGTCGCCTCCGCGCGCGGGCTCGCCGGGATGTACGCGGCGGCGGTCGGGGAGGTGAACGGACGCGCGGCGCTGCTCAAGCCGGACACGGTGGCGGAGGTGGGGCAGATCCACTCCGTGGGGTACGACCTGGTGGCGCGGGCGCACAAGTCGTACGGGCTGGGGTTCCAGGCCACGGCCGACATGTGGCATCCGTTCCTGGGGGCGGGGGCCTTCGGACACAGTGGGGCGGGCGGGTCGCAGGGGTTCGCGGATCCGCGGAGCGGGTTGGCGTACGGGTATACGCGGCGGCGGATCGCGTTTCCGGGGGGTGCGGCGCCGGAGAATCAGCGGTTGGTTCTTGCGGTGCACGCGGCTGCGCTGGCGCTGGCGCCGGCCTGAGCACTGAGGTGGTTCGTCGGCTGCGGGCCGGTGGGGGCCGGGCCAAAGGATTGCGCAGTTCCCCGCGCCCCTTGAAGGGGCGCGGGGAACTGCGCAGTCTTTTAAGGGACGCGTGGAACTGCGCGGCCTGCCCCCACCGGCGTCGGGGTCAGAGGGTGACGATCATCTTGCCGGTGTTGTCGCCTCGCAGGACCCCGAGGAACGCCTCAAGGTTGTTCTCGATGCCCTCGACGACCGTCTCGCGGTACTTGAGTTCGCCCGAGGCGACCCAGGGGCCGACCTCCTGGACGAACTGCGGCTGCAGGTCGTAGTGGTCGCCGACGAGGAAGCCCTGGATCCGGCCGCGCGTGGCGATCAGCCGGGCGAGGTTCTTCGGCCCGGGCGCGGGCTCCGTGTTGTTGTAGACGGAGATCATTCCGCAGACGGCGATACGGCCGCGCAGGTTGAGGGAGCCGATGGCGGCCTCCAGGTGGTCGCCGCCGACGTTGTCGAAGTAGACGTCGACGCCGTCCGGGGCCGCCTTCCTGAGCTGCTCGCTCACGGGGCCGCTCTTGTAGTTGAAGGCCGCGTCGAACCCGTACTCCTCCACCAGCAGCTTGACCTTCTCGTCGGAACCGGCCGAGCCGATGACCCGCGAGGCGCCCTTGAGCTTGGCGATCTGGCCGACCTGGCTGCCGACGGCGCCGGCCGCACCGGACACGAAGACGGAGTCGCCCTCCGCGAAGGAGGCGGTACGCAGCAGGCCCGCGTACGCGGTGAGGCCGGTCATGCCGAGGACGCCGAGGTACGTGGTCAGGGGCGCGGCCTGGGGGTCCACCTTGACGGCCTGCTTGGCGTCGAAGACGGCGTATTCTCGCCAGCCGAAGTGGTGCAGGACGTGGTCGCCGACGGAGACGCCCTCCGCGTTCGAGGCGACGACCTCGCCGACCGCGCCGCCCAGCATGACCTTGCCCAGCTCGAAGGGGGCGACGTACGACTTCGCGGCGCTCATGCGGCCGCGCATGTACGGGTCCACGGAGAGGTGCTTGTTGCGCACCACGATCTGGTCCGGGCCTGGCCGCTTCAGGTCGGCCTCGACCAGGGCGAAGTCCTCGGGCTTCGGGACGCCGACCGGGCGGGTGACGAGGTGCCATTCGCGGTTGACGCTGGGGAGCTCGGCTGTGTCGGTCATGGAGGGCGCCTTTCCTGGTGCAACGGTTTCCACACATAAGAATGCTTCAGTATGTGAAACAACCATGCTCCTGAATATTTCATGATGTCAAGTAACCGGGTAGCCTGTCGGGCATGGCCGCACAGAAGACTCCCTCGTTCGACCCACTGACCCTTGAGGTCGTCGACCTCATCGGCACGGTCGTGGCCCGCTACCACGAGGAGTACGAGGAGGCGGCGGCGGAGCACGCGCTGACGGGGGCGCAGGCGCGGCTGCTGAGCCTGCTCTCGCTGGAGCCGCTGCCCATGCGGCGGCTGGCGCAGAAGCTCAAGTGCGAGCCGTCGAACGTGACCGGGATCGTGGACCGGCTGGAGGCGCGGGGCCTTGCGGAGCGGCGGCCGGACCCGTCCGACCGCCGGGTGAAGCTGGCCGCCGTGACGGAGGAGGGGCGGGCTGTCGCGCGGAGCCTGCGGTTGTCCCTGCGGTTCGCGCGGGAACCGTTGGCCGGGCTGTCGCGGGAGGAACGGGTGTCTTTGCGGGGCCTGCTGCTGCGGATGCTGGACGAGCCGGGCCCGCCGAACGCCTGACCGACGTCCCGGCGGGGTTGCCCGCGCCCCTCCAGGGGCCCGGCCCCTTCGACCCCACGTGCGGCCCGGTGGGGGTTGCCCGCGCCGTTCCCCGCGCCCCTGACGGGGCACGACCCCTTCTACGTCACCGCGGGTCCGGTGGGGGTTGCTCGCGCCGTTCCCCGCGCCCCTTCAGGGGCACGACCCCTATGACGTCGCCCGCGGGTCCGGTGGGGGCCGGCCGCGCAGTTCCCCGCGCCCCTGACGGGGCGCGGCCCCTTTTACGTCACCCGCGGCTCGGTGGGGGTTGCTCGCGCAGTTCCCCGCGCCCCTTCAGGGGCGCGGGGAACTGCGCAGTCTTTTAGGGGCGCGGGGAACTGCGCGGCCTGCAAACACGCGGCCAGCGGCTCGCGGCTACGTGCACCACCACAAGAAGCGGTCGCACGACTCCGTGGGGGTCGGTTCCGGGTCGGGGGCGGGGTCGTCCGTCGTGGGGTCGGGACCCGGCGTACCCGGATCCGACGCCCCGGGGCCGGACGGGGCGGACGGGACGGAGGCGGAAGCGGAGGACGTCGGCTCACCCGCCGCCGCCGACGACGACGCACCGGCCGATTCCGTACCCTCCCCGCCCTTCTCCCCGTCGTCCTTCTCGTCCTTGCCGTCCTTGTCCTTCTTGGACTTGTCGGCCTTCTTCGACTCCGAGGCGGACGGCGACGCCCCCGGCGACCCGGCCCCGCCGCCCCCGGACCCCGACGCCTCGTCCGCGGAGGCCGAGGGCCCCCCGGACGCCTCCTCCGCGGCGGACGCCTTCGGCTCGGAGGACGGCGCCTCGATCCCCAGCTCGGCCAGACTCAGCCCGCCGGCCGCGAGCAGCAGCCCCGCCGCCACCAGGAGCACCCGCTTACGCCGCCGCCGGTGCAACGCCGCCTTCCGGTCCCGCCGGTTCGCACGCACCCCCCGGCCGCGCCGGGCCCGGCGCCCCGCGCCGCCCTCCGGCCCGGAGTCGTCACCCTCGCCCGCCGGATCGTCGCGCTCGTCGGCGCCCTCCCGGTCGCCCACGGAGGCCGCGTACTCCCGGCACGCTTCGGCCGATGTACCGCACCCCGGGCAAGCGAGGGCGCCATTGAGGTGCCGTTGGCACGGGAGGCAGTAGTCCATGACGCCGGAAGACTAAACTCCGCTCAGGTCACGTTCCCAGGCGCAGCTGTGAAAGTTCTGTGCTGAACTACCCGTTCCGGTGTGCCAGTTGAGGACAGGCCCGACCATTCCCCGCCTTCCTTCGCCATCTCGCCGAAACCGTTCTTCGTTCGACCCATTGACACTTCCACCGCCCAATCCTTACTGTCTGGCCAGCATTTCGA
The DNA here is from genome assembly GCF_044328075.1 of Streptomyces sp. NPDC017991. Classification (NCBI taxonomy): domain Bacteria; kingdom Bacillati; phylum Actinomycetota; class Actinomycetes; order Kitasatosporales; family Streptomycetaceae; genus Streptomyces; species Streptomyces sp. NPDC017991. The sequence goes on from NZ_JBIRGP010000002.1 coordinate 116,402, forward strand.
ACATGTGACGAAATCTCGAACAGTCGAAACAGATTCGTAAAAGCAGCCGCAGAGCACGACAAGGGGCATTCTCCGTGCGCATCACCGGAATCAGCACACACGTGGTCGGGACGCCATGGCGCAACCTGACCTATGTCCAGGTGCACACCGACGAGGGCATCACCGGGGTCGGTGAGACCCGCATGCTGGGGCACACCGACGCGCTGATCGGCTATCTGCGGGAGGCGCAGGCCAATCACATTCTCGGTTCCGACCCCTTCGCCGTCGAGGACCTCGTCCGCCGTATGAAGTACGGCGACTACGGGCGCGCCGGCGAGATCGTGATGTCCGGTATCGCCGTGATCGAGATGGCGTGCTGGGACATCAAGGGCAAGGCCCTGGGCGTGCCCGTGTGGCAGCTGCTCGGCGGCAAGGTCACCGACCGCGTGAAGGCGTACGCGAACGGCTGGTACACCACGGAGCGCACTCCGGAGGCGTACCACAAGGCGGCCCAGGCGGTCGTCGCGCGCGGGTACAAGGCGCTGAAGATCGACCCCTTCGGGACGGGGCACTTCGAGCTGGACCACGAGCAGTCGCTGTACTCGGTCTCGCTGATCGAGGCGGTCCGGGACGCGATCGGTCCGGACACCGAGCTGATGCTGGAGATGCACGGCCGCTTCTCGCCGGCCACGGCCATCCGGCTCGCCCACGAGCTCGCGCCCTTCAAGCCCGCGTGGCTGGAGGAGCCGGTCCCGCCGGAGAACCTGAAGGCGCTGGAGAAGGTGGCGGCGAAGGTCGACATCCCGGTCGCGACCGGTGAGCGCATTCACGATCGCATCGAGTTCCGTGAGCTGTTCGAGAGCCAGGCCGTGGACATCATCCAGCCGGACGTCGGCCACCTCGGCGGCATCTGGGAGACCCGGAAGCTGGCGGCGACCGCCGAGGCCCACTACGTGCTCGTGGCGCCCCACAACGTGGGCGGCCCGGTGCTGACCGCCGCCTCCCTCCAGGTCGGCTTCTCCTCGCCGAACTTCAAGATCCTCGAACACTTCAACGACTTCGCGGACGCGGACATCAAGAAGATCGTGAAGGGCGCCCCACAGGTCGTCGACGGCTACTTCGAGCTGTCGCACGAGCCCGGTCTGGGCGTCGAGCTGGACACGGACGCGGCGGCGGAGTTCCCGCAGCAGCAGGCCCGCTTCGACCTGTGGGCGGACGGCTGGGAGCAGCGCAAGCCGAAGGGTGCCGCCAAGTGACGCCGCCCGGCGCCGAGTTGTACAGGGGTCTGTGGCAGGCTGTGCACCGCCGCCGGACGCCGTCAAGGCCGCTGTGGTCGCGCGCCGCGGCGGACCGAAGGGGACACCTCCCCCTCGGGACCCCGGCCCGCCCCACCGCCACGGAGCAGTCATGAGCGCCGCATCCCAGGCCGTCGTCATCGAGGGGCCGGGCGAGCACCGGCTGGCCCCCCACGTGCCCACGGCACCCGCCGCCGGCGAGGCCCTGGTACGGGTCCACGCGAGCGGGATCTGCGGCAGCGACCGCGAGGTCTACCAGGGCAACCGCCCCGAGGGGTACGTCCGTTATCCGCTGACCCCGGGCCACGAGTGGTCGGGGACGGTCGAGGCGGTCGGCAGCGGGGTGCCCGAGGGCCTCGTGGGCCGCAAGGTGGTGGGCGAGGGCTTCCGCAACTGCCAGGTCTGCGACCGCTGCCACGAGGGCGAGACAACGTTGTGCACGGCCGGCTACGAGGAGACGGGCTTCACCCGCCCCGGCGCCATGGCCACCACGCTCACGCTGCCCGCCCGCCTGCTGCACGTCCTCTCCGACGACGCCGACCTGACGGCGGCGGCCCTCCTGGAGCCCGCGGCCTGTATCGCGGCGGCGGCGCTGAAGGCGAACGCGCGGCCCGGCGAGCGGGTGGCGGTCGTCGGCACCGGCACGCTCGGTATGTTCGCCGTGCAGTTCCTGAAGGCGGGTTCGCCCTCGGAGCTGCTGGTGGTGGGCACCCGCCCGGACCGTGCGGAGCTGTCGCGGACCTTCGGCGCCAGTGACTTCCGTACCCGGGACCAGGAGCTGCCCGCCGACTTCGACGTGGTGATCGAGACCGCCGGTTCCGCGACCGCCGCGACCACCGCGGCCTCGCTGCTGAGACGCGGTGGCCGGCTGGTGCTCACCGGCATCCCGGCGGCGGGCGCCGAGGGCCTGGACCCCACGGACCTCGTCGTACGGCAGCTGGAGGTGCACACCGTGTTCGGTGCGCCGCCGGAGGCCTGGGCGCACACGGTACGGGTCTTCGGCGCGGGTCTCCTCGATCCGCTGCCGCTGGTGACGCACGAACTTCCGTTGGACGAGTTCGCCCACGCCATCGAGCTGGTGGGGTCCGGCGATCCGAAGGTCGGCAAGGTGCTGCTGAGGCCTTAGCGCCCGGTCCCGGCCGACCCCCGATCCGTACGCCGGTGCGGAGACCTGACGCTCCGCACCGGCGTACCTCCACCGACACGAACCATGTCCGACATATCGAACGCGTACCTCGACAGAGCCCACGCATACTTTGCCAGAGCTAAGGAAAGCCTGTGACCGACGCTTCTCCCAGAGCGGCCCGTCGACCCGGTGAGCAGGCGCTCGCCGCGCTCGGCCTGGGCGCTCCCGCCCTGTCCCCCGCCGACGCCTCACCGCACTCCTTCCCGGGCGGCGGCCGGTGGCGTACCGAGATCCCCTCGTGCGAGGGGCCCGAGGCGCTGGCCGTGGTCCTCAAGGAGGCCTCGCGGCTCGATGTGCCGATCCACCGGATCAGCCAGGGCAGCGGCGTCTGGATGCTGACCGACGCCGAGATCACCGAGATGGTCGACGCCACCGCCGAGCGCGACATCGAGCTGTGCCTGTTCACCGGTCCGCGCGGCACCTGGGACATCGGCGGCTCGACCCGTACGGACTCGCGGGGCGGCGGTACCAGGGCGCGTGGTCACGATGCGGTGGCGGGCTGTCTGGAAGACGCCGTACGCGCAACGGAGTTGGGCGTAAAGTGCCTCCTCGTGGCCGACGAGGGCGTGCTGTGGACTCTGCACAGGGCCCGTGTCGCCGGGATCATCCCGGCCGACACCACGCTCAAGGTCTCGGCGCTCATCGGTCCGGTCAACCCGGCCGCGTACGCCGTGTACGAGCAGCTCGGCGGAGACTCCGTCAACGTGCCCAGCGATCTCACGCTGGACCACCTGACGGAGATCCGCAGGGTCAGCGCGGCCCCGATGGACATGTACATCGAGGCTCCCGACGATCTCGGCGGCTACGTGCGCATGTACGAGGTCGCCGAGCTGATCCGGCGCGGCGCACCGCTGTACCTGAAGTTCGGCCTGTCCAAGGCTCCCGGGATCTACCCGTACGGCCACCACATGAGGGAGCTGACGCTGTCCACGGCACGGGAGAGGGTGCGGCGCGGCCGGCTCGCCCTGGACCTGCTGGCGCGGCACGGGGCGGACGGCGACATGGCGCCGCTCGGCTCGCGGCTGCCGGGGACACTCCAACGTTTTGACATTCCCTCATAACGTTCCGACTACACCCCCTTCACAAAAGACGACGCGGCCGAACACAATCCCACACACCTCCTCTCGGTCGTTCCGAGCTACACCACCTTCACAACTGAAGACCGAGCCTCCGTCAGAGCATCAAGGAAGATGATCATGCGCAATCGCAAGGCAGCCCTCTCCGCCATAGCCGCGGCAGCCTCCCTCGCCCTCACCCTCTCCGCCTGCGGGCAGGACAGCGAGGGCGGCAGCGGTGACGGCGACAAGAAGGACGCGAAGGGCTCCACCGTCGGTATCGCGATGCCGACCAAGTCTTCCGAGCGCTGGATCGCCGACGGCGCCAACGTCGAGAAGAACCTGAAGGCGGCCGGCTTCAAGACCAAGCTGGCCTACGGCGAGGACGACCCGGACACCCAGGTCTCGCAGATCGAGAACATGATCACGCAGGGCGTCTCCGCGCTGATCATCGCGGCGATCGACAACAAGTCGCTCGACAACGTTCTGCAGCAGGCCAAGGAAGCCGACATCCCGGTCATCTCCTACGACCGCCTGATCCTCAACTCGCCGAACGTCGACTACTACGCGTCGTTCGACAACGAGAAGGTCGGCGAGCTCCAGGGCGGCTACATCGTCGAGAAGCTCGGTCTCAAGGACGGCTCCAAGAAGGGCCCGTTCAACGTCGAGCTCTTCGCCGGCTCGAACGACGACAACAACACCCAGTACTTCTTCAAGGGCGCGATGAACGCCCTGCAGCCGTACATCGACAAGAAGCAGATCGTCGTCAAGTCCGGCCAGACCAAGCTCAACCAGGTCACCACCCTGCGCTGGGACGGCGGCACCGCCCAGAAGCGCATGGACGACCTGCTCACCTCGGCGTACAAGAGCGCCAAGGTCGACGCGGTGCTCTCGCCCTACGACGGCATCTCCATCGGCATCCTGTCCGCGCTCAAGTCGGACGACTACGGCTCCAAGAGCAAGCCGCTGCCGATCGTCACGGGCCAGGACGCCGAGGTCGCCTCGGTGAAGTCGATCATCGCGGGCCAGCAGACGCAGACCGTCTACAAGGACACCCGCAAGCTCGCCGAGGTCGCCGCGAAGATGGTCGACGCGGTGCTGAACGACAAGAAGCCCGAGACGAACGACACCAAGACGTACGACAACGGCGCGAAGGTCGTCCCCGCGTACCTGCTGGACCCGGTCAACGTCGACAAGTCCAACTACAAGGAGGTTGTCGTCGACTCGGGCTACATCAAGGAAAGCGACCTCAAGTAACAACCGCCGTTTTCTAAGGATTGGAAGGCACGACCATGGCGGGACCCGTCCTGGAAATGCGCTCGATCGTCAAGACCTTTCCCGGCGTCAAGGCGCTGTCGGACGTCTCTCTGAGCGTCCGGCCGGGCGAGGTCCACGCCATCTGCGGGGAGAACGGCGCCGGGAAGTCGACCCTCATGAAGGTCCTCTCCGGCGTCCACCCGCACGGGACGTACGAGGGCGACATCCTCTTCGAGGGTGAGCCCTGCACGTTCAAGGACATCAGGGCGAGCGAGCAGCACGGCATTGTGATCATCCACCAGGAGCTTGCCCTGGTGCCCTACCTCTCCATCGCGGAGAACATCTTCCTCGGCAACGAGCACGCCACGCGCGGGTTCATCAGCTGGACCGAGACGCTGAAGCACGCGACCGAACTGCTGCGGCGGGTCGGTCTCGACGAGCACCCCGACACCCGTGTCGCCGACATCGGTGTGGGCAAGCAGCAGCTCGTCGAGATCGCGAAGGCGCTGTCGAAGAAGGTGAAGCTGCTGATCCTCGACGAGCCGACGGCGGCTCTGAACGACGCGGACAGCGGCAAGCTTCTGGAACTCATCCTGGGCCTCAAGGACCAGGGCATCACCTCGATCATCATCTCGCACAAGCTCAACGAGATCGAGGCGGTCGCGGACTCGGTGACGATCCTGCGCGACGGACGGTCCATCGAGACCCTCGACGTGAAGGCCGCGGAGACCACCGAGGACCGGATCATCAGCGGCATGGTCGGACGCGACCTCGACCACCGCTTCCCGGAGCGCACCCCGCACCAGCCCGAGGTGGGCGCGGCACCGGCCCTGGAGATCCGCAACTGGACCGTGCACCACCCGATCGACCAGCAGCGCAAGGTGGTCGACGACGTGTCGATCCAGGTGCGCCGCGGGGAGATCGTCGGTATCGCCGGGCTCATGGGCGCCGGGCGCACCGAGCTGGCGATGAGCGTCTTCGGGCGCACCTACGGCCGGTACGCGGGCGGCACCGTCCTCAAGGACGGCAAGGAGATCCGTACGAAGACCGTGTCCGACGCGGTCAAGCACGGCATCGCGTACGTGACCGAGGACCGCAAGCACTACGGCCTCAACCTCATCGACACCATCAACCGGAACATCACGCTCAGCGCGCTGGGCAAGGTCGCCAAGGGCGGTGTCGTCGACGAGCACGCCGAGCGGCAGGTCTCCGAGGGCTTCCGCAAGTCGATGAACATCAAGGCGCCGACCGTCTTCGAGCCGGTGGGCAAGCTGTCGGGCGGCAACCAGCAGAAGGTCGTCCTCAGCAAGTGGATCTTCGCGGGGCCCGACGTGCTGATCCTGGACGAGCCGACCCGCGGTATCGACGTGGGCGCCAAGTTCGAGATCTACACGGTCATCGACAAACTGGCCGCCGAGGGCAAGGCGGTCGTCTTCATCTCCTCCGAGCTGCCCGAACTGCTCGGAATGTGCGACCGCATCTACACGATGTCCGCCGGGCGGCTGACCGGTGAGGTCCAGCGGGCCGAGGCCACGCAGGAAGTGCTGATGCGCCAGATGACGAAGGACAAGAGGTAAGACCGATGAGCACGAATGTGACCGCCAAGTCCCCCGCGCCGGCACCCGCCGGCAAGGGCGGCTCGACAGGCGGCGGCGACGGCCTGCTGCAGCTGATGGTGGACGGCATGCGCCGCAACATGCGGCAGTACGGCATGCTGATCGCGCTGGGCCTGATCGTGGTGCTGTTCGCGGTGTGGACGGACGGCGACCTGCTGCTGCCACGCAACGTCTCCAACCTGGTGCTGCAGAACAGCTACATCCTGATCCTCGCGATCGGCATGATGCTCGTCATCATTGCCGGCCACATCGACCTGTCGGTCGGCTCGCTCACCGCCTTCGTGGGCGCGGTGGCGGCCGTAATGATGGTCAAGCACGACCTCCCCTGGCCGCTGGCCGTGGTGCTGTGCCTGCTCATCGGCGCCGCCGCGGGAGCCGCGCAAGGCTTCTTCATCGCGTATCTGGGCATACCATCCTTCATCGTCACCCTCGCGGGCATGCTGACCTTCCGCGGTCTGACGGAGATCTTCCTGGAGGGCCAGACGCTCGGCCCGTTCCCCGAGGGTCTGCAGAAGGTCTCCAACGGCTTCCTTCCCGAGGTCGGCCCGGACACCAACTACCACAACCTCACGCTGCTGCTCGGCTTCGCCGTGATCGCGTTCATCGTGCTGCAGGAGTTCCGTGACCGCAGGCGGCAGCAGGAGTTCGCGCTGGAGGTGCCGCCCTTCAAGCTGTTCCTGCTGAAGATCGTGGCCCTGGTCGCCGCGGTGCTCACGGTGACGATGATGCTCGCCAGCTACAAGGGCGCCCCGGTGGTGCTGATCATCCTCGGCGTCCTCGTCGTCGGCTTCGGCTATGTGATGCGCAACGCCGTCATCGGCCGCCACATCTACGCCATCGGCGGCAACCTGCCCGCGGCGAAGCTGTCCGGTGTGCGGGACAAGAAGGTCACCTTCCTGGTCTTCCTCAACATGGGCATGCTCGCGGCGCTGGCCGGTCTGGTCTTCGCGGCCCGCTTCAACGCGGCCTCGCCCAAGGCCGGGGTGAACTTCGAACTGGAGGCGATCGCGGCCTCGTTCATCGGCGGCGCGTCGATGAGCGGCGGCGTGGGCACGGTCCTCGGCGCGATCATCGGTGGTGTCGTCCTGGGTGTGCTCAACAACGGCATGAACCTCGTCGGCGTCGGCAGCGACTGGCAGCAGGTCATCAAGGGCCTGGTGCTGCTCCTGGCGGTCGGCTTCGACGTCTGGAACAAGCGCAAGGTCGGTTCGTAACGTGCAGGTGGGGCCCCGTGGACGTACGGTCCACGGGGCTTCATTTTGCTTTGTGCGCGTCAGGAACCACTCACGTCTCGGGAAGACAGGAACCGGTGAAAGAACTGGTGAAGGAACTCTTCGGCGAACTCTCCGACGGAACGAAGGTCCACCGCTGGTCGCTGGAGAACGGCGGCACACGGCTGAGGGTCCTGTCGTACGGCGGCATCGTCCAGTCACTGGAACTCCCCGACGGCCGCGGCGGGTACACCAACGTCTCGCTCGGGTTCGACGCCGTCGAGGCGTACGAGACGTCCAGCCCGTACTTCGGCGCGATCATCGGCCGGTACGGCAACCGCATCGCCAAGGGCCGGTTCGGCCTCGACGGCGAGGACCACGTGCTGCCCGTCAACGACGGCGGCCACAACCTGCACGGCGGGCCCGAGGGCTTCGACCGGCGGATCTGGGACGTGGAGGAGTTCGCGTCCGGCACCGACGTGGGCCTGGTCCTGCGGCGCACCAGCCCCGACGGCGAGATGGGCTACCCCGGCACACTGACCGTGCGGGTCACCTACACCCTCACCGCGCGGGGCGACTGGCGCGTCGACTACGAGGCGACCACCGACCGGGCCACGGTCGTCAACCTCACCAGCCACGTGTACTGGAACCTGGCCGGCGAGGACGGCGGATCCGTCCACGACCATGTGCTGCTGGTCGCCGCGTCCCGCTACACCCCGGTCGACGCGGGACTCGTCCCCACCGGCGAGCTGGCCGAGGTGGCGGGCACACCCTTCGACTTCCGTACGCCCAAGACGCTCGGGGCGGACCTGCGGCGGGACGATCCGCAACTGCTGTACGCGAAGGGCATCGACCACAACATGGTCCTGGACAAGGGCCTGACGGAGCGGCCCGAGCACATCGCGCACCTGCGGGAGCCGGTCTCCGGCCGCACCCTGAGGATCGCCACGACCGAGCCCGGAGTGCAGCTCTACACCGGGAACTTCCTGGACGGCACCCTCGTCGGGACCGGCGGCCGGGCCTACCGGCAGGGCGACGCGGTGTGCCTGGAGACCCAGCACTTCCCCGACTCGCCCAACCGCCCCGAGTTCCCGTCGACCGTGCTCAGGCCCGGCGGGACGTACCGCTCGACGACGGTCCATTCGTTCAACATGTGACCATTCTTCACAGGTGGTTCACAACTTCCACATCGATTCACAGTCGTTGAACAGGGACACACAGGCGCACGTACTTAGAGGCGGCCCGGGTATCCCCGCTCGGGCCGCCGCCCGCGTACCCGCTCGGGCCGCCCCTCAAGGACGGAGAGTCCATGGCCGACAATGTCACCTCGCTGTTCCGCACCGGCGCGCACAGCCCCTCGATGGCCGCGCTGGCACGCGAGAGCGGGGAGGCGGGTCCGCTGGACTTCTGTATCCCGTGCAATCCGTACTTTCCCTCGCCCCGGATGATGGACGAACTGACCCACCGGCTGCGCGAGATCATCACGTACTACCCGAGCAGCGCGGACACCATCACCGCCGAGCTGTGCAACCTGCTGCAACTTCCCCCGCAGTGCGTGGCGATGGGCAACGGATCCACCGAACTGATCACCTGGATCGACCACTTGCTGGTCCGGGAGTCGCTGGCCATCCCCGTCCCCACCTTCGGCCGCTGGACCGACCAGCCGCTGGAGACCGGCAAGCGCGTCGACATGTTCCCGCTCCAGGAGAGCAACGGCTTCGCGCTCGACCCGGCGCAGTACATCCAGTTCATCCGCGCCCGCGGCACCCGGGCGGCCGTCATCTGCAACCCGAACAATCCCGACGGCGGCTTCCTGCCCAAGCAGACGATCCTGGCCTTCTGCGACGCGCTCGCCGACCTCGACCTGATCGTCATCGACGAGTCGTTCCTGGAGTTCGCCGACGCGGAGAACGAGCCGAGCATCGTCGAGGAGGCGGTGATGCGCCCCAACGTCATCGTGCTGCGCAGCCTCGGCAAGAACTTCGGTCTGCACGGCGTGCGGTTCGGCTACATGGTGGCCAACCCGGGCCTGGCGGGCCGCATCCGCTCGATGCTGCCGAAGTGGAACCTCAACGCCTTCGCGGAGACCGTGGTCTTCATGCTCAAGGACTACGGGGCCGAGTACGTGGAGAGCCTGCACATGGTGCGCCGCGACCGGCTCGACATGGCACGTGCGCTGTCCACGCTGCCCGGCCTCACGGTCTACCCCTCGCAGGGCAACTTCCTCTTCGTACGCCTCCCCGTGGGCGCCGAGGGCACCGTCGTCCGGGACCGGCTGCTGACCGAGCACCGGATCCTGGTCCGCGAGTGCGGCAACAAGATCGGCTCGTCAAGTCGCTTCGTACGGCTCGTGGTACGCCCCCAGGAGGACGTACGCCGTCTGGTGGTCGGGCTGGAGTCGGTGCTCTACGGGACCACCAGGCGGGGAGCCGCCGTGCCCGAACTGAACCAAGCGACCAACTACAGCTCGGGCACAGCGGCGGTCGACCGGCTCGTCGGCTCGACGAACGGGCAGGGCTATCCGGGACTCGCGGGTGCGGCCAACGGGATGGTGCAGCAGCCTCAGCAGCTACCCCAGCAACTTCCCCAGCAGCCTCAGCAGTTGCCGCAGCAGCCGCAACCGCTTGTCGCCGCGGCGAACGGCATGGTCGGGCAGCCGCAGCCGTTGACCGCGGCGCAGACGCGGGGCACTACCGGCATGCCCGGGGGGCTGACCGCCGTGGCTGCCCAGGGTCAGCCGCAGGGGTTTCCCCAGCAGGGGTTCCCTCAACAGGGGTTCCCGCCGCAGCCTCAGGCGATGCCGCAGCCTCAGCCGGTGCCTCAGCAACAGCCTGGCGGCTGGCCGAACACGCCTGGGGCGTCGAACGGCGCGCAGTGGCCTGCGGCCGGCGGAGCCAACCGGGTCGGCTGACCCCGGGCGGGGGTGCGCTACAAGATCGCGCAGTTCCCCGCGCCCCTGGAACCACGCACCGCGGCAGCCTCCGCGCCACTGCCCGTGCCGGTCAAAGATTGCGCAGTTCCCCGCGCCCCTGAAACCCCGCACCGCGGCAGCCTCCGCGCCACTGCCCGTGCCGGTCAAAGATCGCGCAGTTCCCCGCGCCCCTAGGGGGCGGGGGTTTAGGGGCGCGGGGAACTGCGCGGCCCGCCCCCACCGGCCCGCAGGCGGCGAACCGGCGTGAGCCAGCCTCTAGGGGGCGCGCCCCCCAGGCCCCGAGGGCTACGGGGTGTTGAAGCGCCACTGCTGGCAGTTGTTGTTCAGCCAAGTCCACTGACGGACGTCCGCCCCGTCGGCCGAGGAGCAGTCGGCGACATCCGCCACCTTCCCGGAAGCCTGGTTCACGATCCGCACGAACCCCCCACTCGTGGCGAGGAACCGGAACCGCTGACACGTGTTGTCGAGCCACGCCCACTGCCGCAGATCCGCCCCGTCCGCCGCGGAGCAGTCCGCCGTGTCCAGCACCTTCCCGGACCCCACGTTCACCAGCCGGCTCGTATCGTCGCCCCGGTCCTCCACCCGCCACTTCTGGTGGTTCCCGCCGTTGCAGGTGTACTGCTGGACATTGCCCCCGTCGGCGGTCGAACCCCCCGCCACCTCAAGGCACTTGCCGCTGCTGCGGTTGGTCACCGTGTACGTCGTGGACGTGCTCGACGGCTCCCCCGACGGCCCCGCCAGGCTCGCCCCGAGCGCGACCGGCACACCGAGGTTCGGCGACCCGTCGGAGTTCCACGTGAACTTCTGCGCCCGGGTCGTCCGCCCGTTGTCGCAGCCGTCACTCGCGCTGTCGTTGGCGTGGTAGACGATCCAGCTCTCACTCCCGTCGGGTGAGGTGAAGAAGCCGTTGTGGCCGGGCCCGTACACCCCCGCCCCGTCGTTGCGCTGGAAGACCGGCGTGGACTTCTTCGTCCAGGAGGACGCGGAGAGCGGGTTCGAGCCGGTCAGGGTCAGCTGCCCGAGCTTGTAGTCGGGCGTCCAGCACCCGCTCGCGGAGTAGATGATCCGCGTGGTCCCGTTCCGCTGGAGCACTTCGGGCCCCTCGTTCACCGTCCCGCCCGACTTCTCCCAGTCGTACGTGGGCGTGGAGATCGTGGAGAAGGAACCGCTGAGCGTGTAGGGGTTGGACATCGGCGCGATGACGAGGTTCTGCGTCCCGCCGCTCGCGCTGCCCAGCAGATACAGCTGCCCGTTCACGTTCAGCACGCTCGGATCGAGCATCCAGGCGCTGTTGAGCTGGTTCTTGTACGTGTACGGGCCCAGCGGGTCGGAACCGGAACTCTCCAGGACGTGCGTGCGCTGGGTCGGGACGTAGTCGGAGACGTTCTGCCCGGCAACGAAGTACAGGTACCACTTGCCACCGGAGTAGAACAGCTCGGGCGCCCAGATGTTGCAGCAGCGCGAGGCCGCGTCGCCCTTCCACACCTGCACGCTGGGCGCGGTCGCGAGCCCGCCCAGGGTCGGCGACTTGCGCATGGTGATGACGTCGGTCCAACTCGTCGTCACCAGGTAGTAGTTGCCGTCGTGGTACGAGATCCAGGGGTCGGCGCCCTTCACGGACTTGACCGGGTTGGTGAAGGAGGCCGCGCTCGCCGAGGACTGCCCGAGCGACAGGGCGAGCACCAGCGCGGCCAGCAGGGTCAGTAGGCGACGGGCCATCCGCTGCTCCAGTTCAGGAGGTTGATGCCGAGTTTGGGAGTGCCGTTGTCCTGGCCGTCGTAGTAGTGGTAGACGATCAGGTCGCCGTCCGAGTCCGCCATGATCGACTGACCGCCGGGGCCGATGTACCGCCCGTGCGACTCCAGCACGGGCGTGCCGCCGTTGTTCATCAGCGAGACACCGTTCTTGTCGTAGTACGGCCCGGTGACGCTGGTGGCCCGCCCCACCTTGACCTTGTACGTGGAACTGGTGCCGGCGCAGCAGGTGTCGTACGAGGCGAACAGGTAGTAGTAGCCGTTGCGCTTGACGATGTACGGCGCCTCGACGGCCTTGGTGCCGGTCGGGCGGGACGCGATCGAGTAGCGCGTGGTGTTCGTCGAGAGCTGTTTGCCGGTCGACGGGTTGATCTGGATCATCTTCAGTCCGGTCCACCAACTGCCGAAGGAAAGCCACCACTTGCCGTCGCCGTCGACGAAGAGGTTCGGGTCGATGGCGTTGTAGTCGCTGGAGGTGGTGGACGTGTAGACCGTCCCGTAGTCGCTCCAGGAGCCCGGCAGCCCGGTCGTCGAGGCGGCGAGCCCGATGGCCGACCTGTTCGAGCCGAAGGTCGAGACGGCGTAGTACATCAGGTACTTGCCGCCCTGGTACGAGATGTCGGGCGCCCACGCCTCGGTCGCGTACGACGACCACCAGCCCGGCTTGGTGCCGAAGGCGTCGGAACCCGCGCTGAACGCGATCCGGTTGGTCGACGTCCGGTGGCCGAGGCCGCCGCCGGTCGCGTACAGCAGGTACTGCCCGGACGAGGTGCGGATCATCGTCGGGTCGTGGACGACGGTCGAACCGGTGACGGTGCCCGGGTTGGGATACGCGGAGGCGGTGGTCGGGACGAGGGCGAGCAGGACGGCCGCGGGGAGGGCGAGGAGTGCGGTCCTGCGGCCCGTACGGCGGGGAGTCCTGGTGGAGGTGGGGCTCACGCGGATTCTCCTACGAGTGGGGGGAGTTGACGGGAGGTGAGAGCTGCCGAGGTGACAGCTTGTTCGACATCACGGACACTGGTCATGACTTCGAACGGGATGGGATGACCCGGAACGTAGAATCGAACCCCTTGCGCGTCAACGGTTCACACAGCCCCGCGCGCCCCGGTAAGCGTCGAAAGTTTTTCGGCGTCCCGGCTGTCTCACAACAGACTTGACGCTTCGTCACTTTGCCCAACCCACAGCGCTTCGACAGATTCCGTTTCTACGGTGCCGTGTTCATGACAGACACATCGATCGGACGTCGAACCGTGCTCATCGCCACGGGCGCCACCGCGGCCACTCTCGCCGTCGGTGCCACGCTCCCCGAGGCCCCCACCACGGCCCCCACCACGGCTGCCGACCAGCAGCCGGCCGCCGCCGCGGCCGTCTGCACCCTCACGAAGGAGATGACCGAAGGCCCCTACTACCTCGACGGACAACTCGTCCGCGCCGACATCCACGAGGACAAGACCGGTATTCCGCTCAAGCTCACGCTCACCGTCGTCAACGACGACACCTGCGTTCCGCTCGACAGCGCGCTGGTGGAGATCTGGCACTGCGACGCGCTCGGGGAGTACTCCGGGTTCGTCGGCGGGAACGGGCACGACGAACCCGACAACGGCACGTTCCTGCGCGGCGGGGTCCTGACGGGCTCCGACGGCGTCGCGAGGATCACGACGGTCTACCCCGGCTGGTACCGGGGGCGGTGCGTCCACATCCACATCAAGGTGCACACCGACGTCACGCTGACCTCCGACGGCTCGTTCGAGGGCGGTCAGGAGCTGCACACCGGTCAGCTGTTCTTCGACGAGGCCGTCACCACGAGGGTCGCGACGGTGCCGGTGTACGCGGCGAACACCGTGCAGCGGACCACGCTCGCGCAGGACGGCATCTACGACGACGGCGGCGCGGCTTCCGGTCTGCTGACCTTGACCGCGCTGGGCAGTTCGACGACGGCGGGGTACGCGGGTTCGCTCACCCTGGGCGTCGAGACGAGCTGAATCCGTGCGGGCCGGTGGGGGGGCCGGCCGCGCAGTTCCCCGCGCCCCTGAAAGACGGGGTTGCGCCCCTGTCTTTCGCCCTTGAGGGGCGCGGGGAACTGCGCGAACGGCCCCCACCGGCCCGCAGAGAACACTCAGCCCCGCCCACTACGGCTGAGCACCCGCATACCGCACGCGTCCACGACACGAACCTGCAGCGAGCCGCACCCGCAGCGGGTCCGGACGCGCGGGGCAGCGGTGGGCCATGGTCCGGATTCCGCGACGTCGTGGGTCTCCACGGCAGCATCCATGATCAGCACAGCGCCGTCGTCGTCGTCCGCGGATGCGGTGGCCCGTCCTTCTACTGGCGGGAGGATGTGCCCGTCCGGCCAGGAGAACGCGCCGGCGAAGGAGAGGGAACGCAGCTCGCGCCGAGAGCCTGCGCGAGCGCGTCGAGGGTCACGTCGACGATGGCGCGCAGCTGTTCCGCGCTCGTTCCGGCTCTGCTCATGACGGCGAGGGACTGGTTCACGGCCGCGAGGTGGGTCGCGAAGGAGTCGGCCGCTTCGTCGTGCAGTCGGCCGGCCTTCAGCGCGGCGCGCAGCCGGGTGTACTGGAAGCCGATCGCCTCCCGTGCACGCGCCGCGACGCTCGCGCTCAGCGCTGGGGTCGCCATGACGGTCTGAGCCACCAGGCATCCGTCGGGCAGACCTGGGTCCGCGATGCGTTCCAGGGTGATGTCGAAGAACGCCCGCACGGCTGCCAGGGGCCGGTCGGCGGCGCAGGACAACGCGGTGTCGTACTTGCCTCCGTAACGCGTGGTGTAGCGCTCCAGGCAGCGCAGGAAGAGCGTGTCCTTGTCGCCGAGGGAGGAGTAGATGGAGCTGCGGTTGAGTCCGGTCGCCCGGGACAGGTCGTCCACCGACGTGTCCGCGTAACCGGCCCGCCAGAACTGGATCATCGCGGCGTCGAGCGCCGTGGCGATGTCGAACTTCTTCCTGCCTGCCATACCGCTCCTCCCCCCGCTCCGCCTTCTCGGTGGAGACCATCATCCCATCTTGAACCAATCAGTTCAAGATGGGTTAGGGTGAAGGCGTGATCGCGGCCGGCGCCATCGCGTTCGTCCACACCGTCGTCTTGGTGGGCGGAACACCGACGATCCCTTGACACGTGCTGCAGGCCTCGCCCTCACCCTCGGCCGACGCGCCTAATCGACCGGCGCCTGACACCTTCGGCGGACCGTCGACACACCTCACACCGGTGGAGGAGAACCATGAATGACCCCGCAAGTGCCCCTCGCGTCTTCGGCAACCCGGTCCACGACCTGCCGCTGCCCGACCTGGCCGGTTTCACCCACCGCTGGGTCGACGCGGGAGGCGTCCGGCTCCACGCGGTCGAGGGCGGTCAGCCGGACGGTCCAGCCGTCGTGCTGCTCGCCGGATTCCCGCAGACCTGGTGGGCATGGCGCAAGGTGATGCCGAATCTGGCCGACCGATTCCACGTCATCGCGATCGACCTGCCGGGCCAGGGCCACTCCGAACGCCCGGACATCAGTTACGACACGCACACGGTCGCCGCGCACGTCCACGCCGGGGTCAAGGCACTCGGAGTCCGGGCATACTGGCTGGTCGCCCACGACATCGGCGCGTGGGTCGCCTTCTCCCTCGCCTTGAAGTACCAGAACCAGCTGCGTGGCCTGGCACTGCTCGACGCCGGCATCCCGGGCATCACACTCCCTGCCGCCATCCCGACCGACCCCGAGCAGGCGTGGAAGACCTGGCACTTCGCCTTCCACCTCGTGCCCGATCTGCCCGAGACACTGCTCGCCGGCCGCGAACGGGAGTACGTCGGCTGGTTCCTGAAGGTCAAGACCCTCTCCCCCGACACCTTCGACGACGCCGAGATCGAGCAGTACGCCGCGTCCGTGGCCGCCGACGGCGGTCTCCGTGCGTCCTTGGCCTACTACCGGGACGCCGCCGAGTCGGCGCAGAGGAACCACGAAGCGCTGGAACGACAGCGCCTGACGGTCCCGGTTCTCGGAATCTCCAGCAGCCACGGCTCCATCCCCGACATGGCGGCCTCCATCAGGCCGTGGGCCGACCGGCCCACCGGGATCGTCGTGCCGGACGCAGGACACTTCATCCCCGATGAACAGCCCGATGCCGTCGCTGCCGCGCTGACCGGCTTCATCACCGAAGACGATGGAGACCGGACGGAAGCAAGTGTCAGGACCGGCCCCCGCACCCTGAGAGGTCGGCAGGCTTCCTCCTCGGCAGAATGAGCCACCTGGCCGTCCGTGCGCGGTGCACCGGTGACCCGCACGATGCTCGCGCGGGACGGCATCTACGACGAGGTAGGCGCGGCTTCCGGTCTGCTGACCTTGACCGCGCTGGGCGGTTCGACGACGGCGGGGTACGCAGGTTCGCTCACCCTGGGCGTCGAGACGAGCTGAATCCGTGCGGGCCGGTGGGGGCGGGCCGCGCAGTTCCCCGCGCCCCTGAAAGACGGGGCTTGCGCCCCTGTCTTTCGCCCTCAAGGGGCGCGGGGAACTGCGCGAACGGCCCCCACCGGCCCGCAGAGAACACTCAGCCCCGCCCACTACGGCTGAGCACCCGCATACCGCACGCGTCCACGACACGAACCTGCAGCGAGCCGCACCCGCAGCGGGTCCAGACCGTGTGGCCGGCCGCCGTACCGTGCCGGGACACGACCTGGAACGGCTCGGCGCGGTCGGGCCATCCGCAGTGCGGGCAGGCCTCACGCTGTGCGCTGGTCATCCGGGGCTCCTCACATGGTGGATCGAGTGCGGGCGCGTGGGGGCTGGTCGCGCAGTTCCCCGCGCCCCTGCAGGGCACATCCAGGGTGTGACCCGATGACCGTGCACGTCCAGGTTGACTTTCTGGACGTGACCCTTAAGCCTGGGCTTCATGATTGACCTGCGCCGGCTTCATGTCCTGCGGGCCGTCGAGCACTACGGCACCGTCACCGCCGCCGCCAGAGCCCTGCATCTGACCACCTCCGCCGCCTCCCAGCAGGTCCGCCAGCTCGCCCGTGAGCTGGGCGTCGACCTGCTGGAACCGCAGGGCCGCGGCGTACGGCTGACCACCGCCGCGCGCAGCCTGATCACCCACGCCGACGCGATCCAGGCCCGCTGGGACGAGGCGGAGCTGGACCTGCGGGCCGACCACGACGATCCGGCCGGACTGCTGCGGGTCACCGGCTTCCCGATGGCCGTCTCGGTGCTGATCGCCCCGATGGCGGCCCGGCTGCGCGAACGCCACCCCCGCCTCTCCGTCCGCATCCAGGAGGCCGTCGTACCCGAGAGCTTCAACCTGCTCTTCGAGGGCGGGGCCGATCTCGCGGTCGTCGAGGCGACCTCGCGCAACCCCCCGATCAGCGATGCGCGCTTCGACCAGCAGCCGCTGCTGGACGACCCGTTCGACCTGGTCGTACCCGACACGCACCGGCTGGCGGGACGCGAGCGGACGGATCTCGCGGAGGCGGCCCGCGAGGAATGGATCGCGCCGTCCGAGGAGAACCCCTGCCGCCTGCAGGTGCTGTCCGCGTGCGGTGCCGCCGGATTCACCCCCGACATCGTCCACCAGGCCTGGGACTGGAACGTGACGGCCCACCTCGTCGCGCACGGCCTCGGTGTCGCGCTCATCCCGCGGCTCGCCCATCTGACCCCCCACCTGCCGATCACCCGCGTCCGCTGCACGGGCGACCCGCACCGCAAACTCCTCACCTGCACCCGCGCCGGGGGATACGAGCGCCCGGCCGTCGCGGCGGCCCTGGCCGAACTCCGGGAACTGGCGCCCACAGCGGTGGCGTGAACATCACAGGAGGGCGCACTAGGGTGCCCCCCTGTCGGACCGTGGACGCGGGGCAGGGAAGGTGCGTGAGAGCTGTGGGGGTGCCGGGACACGGGGAGGACGTCGACGAACTGCTGCGGCTCGTACGGCGGCAGGGCAGCACCCGGGCGGAGGTACTGGACTGGCTCGGCCGCCGGACCGGGGCGCACGTCGCGTGGATCGGCCGCGAGGGCGCGGTCGAGACGGCCACGGCCGGCTTCCCCCGGCGGATCGCGGACGCGCTGACGGAACACGTGGAGCGGCTGTCCGGCGGACGGCTGGCCGCGGCCACCACACGGGTCGGCGAGCGGGAGGTACGCCTGGAGGCCTTCGGCGGACGCGAGCCGCGCCCGGTGCTGGTGACGGTCAGCACCTCGGCGCTGTCGCGGGAGGCCGCCGCGCTGGCCTCGCAGGCCGGCGGCATCGTCGACCTGCTGAGCAGGGCGTCGGACGCCGACGGCGGCACCCGGGGGTACGAGGCGAAGGCAGCGCAGCTGCGGTTCGCGGTACTGACCGCGCTGCTGGCCGGGGACGTCACCATGGCACGGCGGATGACCACGGGCGACGTACCGCCGCTGCTGAACGCGGAGCGCGTACGCGTCCATCTCCTGCACTGCCCGCCCGCCGACCGCGACCGGCTGACCCGGACCTATCTGGACCCGTCGGGCTATCACGGCCCGGGGCTCATGGTGAACTGCCCGGTGTTCAAGGAGCAGTTGATCTGCCCCGTGGCCGAGGACCCGGAACTGGGCGGCCGGTTCCGGCAGGACGAGGTGCTGCGGCGGCTCGTCGCGGAGAACCAGGGGTACGCGCTGGGCGTCAGCAGGCCCCATCCGCTCGCCGCCACGGGTGAGGCCTACGGCGAGGCCGTGCACGCCCTCGCCGTCGCCCGCAACTCCCCGGGCCGGCTGGCCGCCTACCGGGGCCGGCCCTCACTGGTGCACGTCCTGCCGCGCCGGGCGGCCCTCGCCTGGGCGCGCGCCCACCTGGAGCCGTTGCAGGCCGTACCCAAGCCCACCGAGGACGTCGTCCGGCTGGCCGTGACGTTCTCCCGGTCCGGTGTGGCCCGGCTGCTGCACCTGAGCCGTACCACCGTCACGGCCCACTGCCGCCGGGCGGAGGAGGCGCTGGGCGTCGACCTCGGCGAGGTCCGCACCCGTGCCACGCTCGATCTGGCGCTGTCCCTGACGGCGCTCCAGCCCGAACCGGCCGACACCGCCCAGGCCGACGCGGTCCAGCTGGTCGCGCCCCCGCTCGGGGAGCTGCTGCGCTCCTCCCCCGCCACGGCGTGGGCGGAACCCTTCCTGCACCCTCTGCGCGACAACCGGCACCGCGATCTGTACCTCACCGTGGAGGCCTGGATCGACGCCAACACCGACGCCCAGCGTACGGCCGCGCAAGTGGGGCTGAGCCGCAACACGGTCCGCGCCCATCTGCGTGCCGCCGAACGCCTCCTCAACCGCGATCTGCTGACCACCGGTTCGGGCGTCCACGACCTCGTGCACGCCCTGCGTGTGACGGGTGGACAGCGTGCACACCCGCCGGCCGAATCTGGCCAGCGTGCACGGTGGTCGTCGGCGGACGTCGCCTCATAACGTGCACAGTGCGCGGCGAATGGCCCACGGGGGAGGTCATTCGCCGCGGTTCACCGGCGTGTGCGGTGCGGTGTCGGGTGCGGGTTCGGTGGGGGCTGGGCGCGCAGTTCCCCGCGCCCCCTAGGGGTGTCCTTGGGCGCCCCTAGGGGTGTCAGGGGGCTGTCCCTCTCTCCCGCCCTCTCTTTGCGGTGGGCGCGGATCGAGTAGGTCAGGGCGCCGGCCCACAGGGCGTACAGGAGCACGTACACGCAGACGCTCACCGCGCCGGGCGCGGCGACCCAGTCGCTCCTGAGCAGCGTACGGACGTTGGTGACGACGATGACTCCGCCGACCGCCGAGCCCAGGACGCGCGGGGGCAGCAGGCGCACCAGCCAGGCCGCGAGGGGCGCCGCGATCAGGCCGCCGACCAGGAACGCGGCGACCCAGCGCCAGTTCAGGCCCTGGGAGCCGAGGGAGAAGAGGAAACCGAGGCTGGCGGCGACGGCGACGAGGAACTCGCTGGTGTCGACGGACCCGATGACCTTACGGGGCTCCAGCCGGCCGCCGGCCAGCAGCGCCGGGGTGCCGACCGGGCCCCAGCCGCCCCCGCCGGTCGCGTCCAGGAAGCCGGCGACCAGACCCAGCGGCGACAGGAACCGTCTGCGCAGCGGCTTGCCGAGATTGCCCCTGGGCAGGCCGCGAAAAGTGAACCGGGACATGACGTACAGCCCGAGTCCGAGCAGGATCAGGGACATCACGGGCTCGGCGACCCCGGTGGACAGCCCCGACAGGGCGGTCGCGCCGAGGAAGGACCCGACGGCTCCGGGCACTCCGATCCTGACGACGACCTTCCAGTCCACGTTGCCGAAGCGCCAGTGCGAGGCGCCGGACATCAGGGTCGTACCGATCTCCGCGAGGTGGACCGTGGCGGAGGCGGCGGCCGGGTTGGTCCCCATGGAGAGGAGCAGGGTGGTCGAGGTCACGCCGTAGGCCATGCCGAGGCTGCCGTCCACCAGCTGGGCGCCCAGGCCCGCCAGGGCGAGCAGTACCAGCGTGCGCATCGTGTCCGTGTCCGTCCCGTCGTATCGCACCCCTCCGGAAAGCGCCTCGAAGAGACGGAAGGGACGGAAGGGACGCTAGGTGCCCGAACTGAGGATTGCCTGAGCGTGCGATGAGGACGGCGCACAGGCGGGGGTGGCGGACCGCGCGGGACAGGGGCGGCGCCCCGGCCGGGGAGGGCCGGGACGTCGCGGCTTTCTGTAGGTCAGGGCAGGTCAGGGCAGGTCAGGTCAGGCGGATCACGTTCCAGGAGAGGGGTTCCAGGGTTGCGGTGAGGCTGCCGTCCTGGAGGGTGGTGCCCGTGACGCCGTGCGGGACCACCCGTTCCGGCTCGTCCAGGGTGTTGCGGGCGTCCGGGTCCGCGTCGGACAGGGCGCTGTGCTCCACCACGGTCGTCGGGCCGAGCGAACCGAGCGACACCTCCAGCGGCAGCGCGTCCGTCCGGCTGCGGTTGACGGCGAAGACGGTGACCGACCCGTCCTCGGCCCGCACCGCGGTGGCGTGCAGCAGGTCCGCCTCGCCGTACTTCGCCGTCTCGTACGTCGGCGAGTCCACGCGTACGTCGAGGACCTGGCCGCGCCCGTACCGCGAGGCCTGGGCGAACGGGAAGAACGTCGTCTGGCGCCAGGCCGGGCCGCCCGGCTCGGTCATGATCGGCGCGATGACGTTGACGAGCTGGGCCAGACACGCGACCGTCACCCGGTCCGCGTGCCGCAGCAGCGCGATGAGCAGGGAGCCGAAGACGACCGCGTCGGTGACGTTGTAGTTGTCCTCCAGCAGGCGCGGTGCCTCCGGCCAGTCCAGCGGGTTGCGCTCGGCCTCCTCCTGGGTCCGCGACAGGTACCAGACGTTCCACTCGTCGAAGGAGAGGTTGATCCGCTTCTTCGACTTCAGCCGCGCGCCGATGTGGTCGCAGGTGGCGACCACGTTCTCGATGAAGGACTCCATGTCCACGGCGGAGGCCAGGAAGGAGTCGACGTCGCCGTCGTGGGGCTCGTAGTAGGCGTGCAGCGAGATGTGGTCGACCAGGTCGTACGTCTCCTTGAGGACCGTCGCCTCCCACTCGGCGAAGGTCTCCATGGACTGGCCGGAGGAGCCGCAGGCGACGAGTTCGACGCCCGGGTCGATCTGGCGCATGGCGCGGGCCGTCTCGGCGGCGAGCCGGCCGTACTCCTCGGCCGTCTTGTGCCCCGTCTGCCAGGGGCCGTCCATCTCGTTGCCCAGGCACCACATGCGAATGCCGAAGGGGTCCTTGTCGCCGTGCGCGACCCGGAGGTCGGACAGGGCCGTGCCCGACGGGTGGTTGGCGTACTCCTGGAGTTCCAGGGCCTCGGCGACGCCCCGCGTGCCGAGGTTGACGGCCATCATGGGTTCCGCCTGGGGGCCCAGCTTCTTCAGGAACGCGATGTACTCGGAGAGGCCGAAGCGGTTCGTCTCCGTCGAGCGCCAGGCCAGGTCCAGGCGGCGGGGGCGGTCCTCGGCGGGGCCCACCGAGTCCTCCCACTTGTAGCCGGAGACGAAGTTTCCGCCGGGGTAGCGGATCGTCGTGACGCCGAGTTCCCTGACCAGGTCGAGGACGTCCTGGCGCAGGCCCGCCTCGTCGGCGGTGGGGTGTTCCGGCTCGTATATGCCTGTGTAGACGCAGCGGCCCAGGTGTTCCACGAACGAGCCGAAGAGGCGGGGGTTGACCTCGCCGATGGTGAAAGCGGGGTCCAGGGTGAAGGTTGCCTTGTCCTGCATGGTGCCTTGTTCGCCTTTCGGGGTGGGTGGCTCGGGATTCGTCGGCGGGTGCGGGTGCGTCGCGGCTGGTCGCGCCCACGCGGCGGAGCCGCACATGGCACAGCCCCGCGCCCCTAACGGACGACGGGCCAGCCGTCCGCTTGCCAGCTGAGGCGGTTGAGCCCCAGTTTCGGGGTGCCTTCGTCCTCGGCGTCGTAGTAGTGGTACGCCAGCCAGTCCTTGCCGCGGTCCTCGAAGACCGACTGGCCGCCTGTGCCGACGTATCTGCCGTGGCCCTCCAGGAGCAGGTCGCCGCCGCCCTGGAGGAGGGGGGTGCCGGTGCTGTCCACGTACGGGCCCGTGATCGAGGTCGATCTGCCGACCCGGATCCTGTACGTGCTGTTCACGCCCGCGCAGCACGTGTCGTACGAGGCGAAGAGGTAGAAGAAGCGGCCGTGCTCGACGATGTAAGGGCCCTCGACCGCGTACGGGGCGTCGGGGCGGGTCGCCAGGTGGTGGACCGTCGTGCCGGGGACGGCCTTGCCGGTGGCCGGGTCGAGTTCGACCATGCGGATGCCGGTCCAGTACGAGCCGAACGACATCCACAGTCTGCCGTCGGCCCTGGTGATCGCCGGGTCGATGGCGTTCCAGGTGTCGGTGGTCTCGGAGGTGAGGACCTTGCCGTGGTCCGTCCAGGTGCCGGGTCTGCCGGACCCGGAGGTGGCCACGCCGATCGCGGAGTGGTTGGTGCCCCAGGAGGAGACCGCGTAGTAGAGCCAGTAGCGGCCCCCGCGGTAGGAGATGTCGGGCGCCCAGGGGTCGCCGGTGTCGTTGTACTCGTACCACCAGGACGGGGGTGCGGCGAAGGCGTTGCCCGCGTCCTCCCAGTGGGTGCGGTCCCTGGACAGGCGGGCGCCGATGATCCCGCCGGTGGAGTAGGCCGCGTACTCGCCCGACTTGAGGCGGATGACCGTCGGGTCGTGGATGATCTGCTGACCGGTGAGGGGCAGGGGGTCCGGGTACTCGGCCGCCTGTGCCGTTGCCGGCAGCAGGGCGAGGAGCGCCGCGGCCAGGACCGCGGCGAGTCTGAGGCGCTTCAACTGGTAGCTCCTTGGGGGGAGTTACGGGGCAGGAGGGGGCGTGGGTCCTACTGGCCCGCGAGGCCCGTGTGCGCGACGCCCGCCACGATCTGGCGCTGGAAGAAGACGAAGACGATGATCAGCGGCAGGCCCGCCATCAGGCCGCCGGCCATGAGCTGGGCCCACTGGATGCCGTAGGAGTTCATGACGGTCGCGATGCCGTTCGGCATGGTCATCAGGTCGGGGTTGTTGGTCACCATGTACGGCCACAGGAAGTTGTTCCAGGACGCGATGAAGGTGAAGATGCCGACCGCGGCGAGGGAGGGGCGGGAGAGCGGGAGCACGATGGTGAAGAAGACCCGCCAGCGGCCCGCGCCGTCGATGAAGGCCGCCTCCTCCAGTTCGCGCGGGATGCCCTGGAAGAACTTGTAGAGGATGTAGACCATCGCGGCGGGCGCGCACTGCGGCAGGATCATGCCCCAGTAGGTGTCGACCATCCCCATCTGCTGGACGGTGGTGAAGAGGGGCACGCCGAGGACGGCCGGGGAGACCATCAGGCCGGTCATGACCAGACCGAGCAGGGCCTTCTTGCCGCGGAACTCCGTGCGGGCGAAACCGTATCCGGCGAGCGCGCTGACGGTGAGGACCACGGCCGTCACGCACACCGAGACCACCAGCGAGTTGACGAACCAGTTGGTGATGTTGCCGGTCTCGAAGATCGCCGACCAGGCCTGGGTCGTCCACTCCTTCGGCAGCCAGTGCGTCGGCACCTCGACGGCCTCGGTCTCGGACTTGAGCGAGGTGAACAGCGCCCACACCAGCGGCGCGAGGAACACCACCGAGACGGCGGTGGCGATGAGGGTGAGCACGATCTGGCTGGGCGTCCAGGGCTTGCGGGCCCCTCTGCGGGGCTTGAGTCGTGTCTGTGCGGCGGTGCTCATCGGCCGCCCTCCTCACGGTTGCGCAGCAGCCACATCCGGGCGAGGGCGACGGCCGCGATGATCACGAAGAAGATGATGGAGATCGCGGAGGCGTAGCCGACGCGGTAGCTGGTGAAGCCCTCTTCGAGGGTGTACTGCACGAAGGTGCGGGTGGAGCCCTCCGGCCCCGGCAGGAAGTCCATCATCACCACGGCCTGGTCGAAGACCTGGAGCGAGGCGAGGATCTGCAGGGCGAGGACGAGTCCGGTGATGTTCCGCAGCATCGGCAGGGTGATGTGGACCATGCGGTGCCAGGCGTTCGCGCCGTCCAGTTTCGCGGCCTCGTAGAGGTGCGCGGGGATGCCCTGGAGGGCGGCGAGGTAGAGCAGGAAGCTGAAGCCGACCGTCCACCACAGGGTGCAGACGACGACGGCGAGCATGGCGTACGACTTGTCGGTCAGCCACGCCGTCTCGATGCCGAGCACGTGGTTGACCATGCCGGTACCGGGGTTGAACAGCCACTGCCACAGGTTGGCGGCGACGGTGGACGGCAGCAGGAAGGGGGCGAAGAAGCAGAGCCGCCACAGCCACTTGCCGCGCTCGATGTGGTGGGCGAGCATCGCGAGGAGGAAGGCGAGGACCGTGATGCAGGGCACGACCAGCAGCGTGAAGTAGGCGCTGTGGCCCAGTGACTCCCACACCAGCGGGTCGTCCAGGGCCTCGCGGTAGTTGTCGAGGCCGATGAAGCTGGTGGCGTCGCCGGAGATGTTGGCGTCCGTGAAACTGAGGTAGACGCCGCGCAGCAGCGGCCAGATCACGAACAGCGTGAACAGCGCGAGGAACGGGGCGACGAACCAGGCGCCGTGCTGGAAGCCCTGCTTGCGGCGGACGGTGGCGGTGTCCGCCGCCGTCCTCGTGCGCGCCGGAGTGATGACGGTCTGTGCGCTGGTCGTCGTCATGCGACGGCACCTCCCTGCGCGGCGGTCCTGCCGTCCATGGGGTTCTTCGAGGCGAGCAGCTCGGTGAGCGTGCTCTTCATGGTGCGAGCGGCGGCGTCCGGCTTGGCGGAGCCCAGCGTGGCGGAGACGACGATCGGGCCGACGCGCTGGGCGAGGATGCCGGTGGACCCGGCGAACCACACCTTCGGCTCGGTGGCCTGGTGGTCCATCGCCGTGACGTACTCGCTCTGCGGGTTCATCTTCTTGTACGCGGCCGAGGACAGGGTCGGCGTGTAGGCGGGGATGTGGCCGCCGGCCGCCCACTGCTGGGCGTGCTGGACGATGTAGGCGGCGAGTTGGTGCGCGCCCTCGTTGGCGGCTCCGCCGCGGTCCGCCTGGTGCGGCAGGACGAAGGAGTGCGACTCGGCGTGGGTCGCCTGTGCGCCGAAGACAGGGGGCAGCGGGGTGGCGCCGTACTCGATCTTCGCGCCGTCGAAGACGGGCACCGACCAGTTTCCCTCCCAGACGAACGGCCCGCCGTTGACGAACTGTTCGGCGCCCGCGCCGCCCGCGAAGCCCGGGTTCACGTACCCGTCGGTGATGTGCCGGCGCAGGAACTCCAGTACCTGCGTGGCCTTGTCGGTGTCGAAGGTGACCTCGGTGTTGGCGTCGTCGAACCAGGTGCCGCCGAGCTGGGTGTAGAAGGCGACGAAGAACCACCACTGGAAGTTCTGGTCGCTGGACCACATGCCGATGGTCTGCAGGCCCTTCTTGGTGGCCTTCTTGGCCTCCTTCAGGACGTCGAACCACTCGTCGACGGAGGTGACCGGCACGATGTGGCCGTCGTCGCCGAGCAGGCCCGCCTTCTTCAGCACGTCCTTGCGGTAGAAGCAGAGCTGGACGTGGATGTCGAGCGGGAGCGCGTAGAGCTTGCCGTCGATGACGGCTCGCTTCCACAGCTCGGGGTTGAAGTCCGCCTCCCGCACGCCGTACTCGGCGAGCAGGTCGACGTCCCAGGGGTCCAGGAGCCGGCCCGGCGAGAACCCGGTGACCCGGCCCAGGTGCATGACGCCGAGGTCCGGTGCGCGGTTGCCCGCCGCCGCCATGGCCAGCTTGGTGTAGAAGGGGCTCCCCCACTGGAGGGTGGAGTCCTTCACGTCGATGTCCGGGTTCGCCTTCCGGAAGGAGTCCAGCATCGCGATCATGTTGTAGCCGTCGCCGCCGCTGAAGAGGTTCCAGTAGCGCACGCGGGTGTCCGCGCCGGAGGCGAGTGCGTCCGCTCCGGTGCCGAGCGCGGCGAATCCGAGGCTGCCCGCGACCGTTGCGCCGCCGAGTCCCGCCAGGAGCTGCCTGCGATTCAGGCCAGGTCGTCCCATGCCCTGCCCCATCTGTTCGTGATGTCTCTGTTCGAGATCCCCGTTCGAGATTTCGATTGGTGCTCGTAACTTCGAACGGACCGTAGATAGGAAGCGCTTACCCGTCAATGGTTTGCGCAGGAATTTCCCTGTGGATACCTGTGACCGCCCGGGGGCGGGGGCTCAAGTCGGACGAACCCCCTGGAACGTCCCCGCCGCGGCGAAGGCGTCGGTGATCGGCGCGATGAGTGCGGCGAGGCGGCGGGCGCCCGTGTCCCCGATCGGCGCCCAGAGCGCGGCGCAGTGTTCGTCCGTCTCCGCTTCCATCCGCTCGCGGGCCGCGCTGCCGGCGTCGGTCAGGGTGGCACCGGTCAGGGTGGCGTCCGTGGAGTCGGCGCCCGTGGAGTCGGAGTCGAGCCAGCCGCGTGCCACCAGACGAGCCGTCGCCGCGGCCCACTCCCCGTCGTCCCACTGGCGGGTCGTGCGCGCGAGAGCTGTCGGGAGGCTGCCCGACGCGGTGTGCAGGACCAGGCAGTCGCACGGCCCGACGCCGTTGTCCGCGAGCACGACCAGGTGCGCGTCGCCGCGCCACTCGCGCACCACCGTGATCTGCTGCCAGAGCGCGACCAGCGGATCCGGCGGAAGCGCGACCGACGCGTTCGCGGCGGCCAGCGCCTTTCCTGCGTAGTCGGCGCCGGCCACGACCGGATCGATCAGCGAGCGCGCTTCGGCGAGTCGGTCGGCCGTCATGCGTACGCCCACCCGCCGCATCGCCCGCCCCGCAGCCTTGAAGCGGGCGGCCTGCCACCGCTCGGGCGACGCGGCGTCCCACACGCCGTCCATGGCCCGGACCGCCCGGGGGCTGAAGTTGTAGAAGGCCGCGAGCGTGACCTGCCACGGAACCGCCCCCATCGCGGCCGACCGGAACGCCAGGTACGCCGGTCCGCGGTCGGTGACGCCGAACTCGGCGGCCTCCTGGGCTCCTTCGGGGGCGAGGTAGGTGAACAGATGGGCCGCGCTGACGGCCTGGCCGACTTCGCGGACGGCGTTGAGGTCCATCAGGGTTGCCTCTCCGGGGAGTTGGGGCGGCGCCATCAGGCGGATGCCTCGGGGGGAGTCTCGGCGGTGGCGATCAGTACCGCGCGGCCGAGGACGTGGCCGGCCATGGTGAAGCCGAGGACGGCCGGGGTGGCGTCGGCCGGGACGCCGATGAGGGCCGTGTCGAGGGCGTGCACCACGACGAAGTAGCGGTGCGGGCCGTGTCCGGCCGGCGGGGCGGCGCCGATGTAACGGGCCACGCGGGCGTCGTTCGGCAACTGGTAGGCACCCTCGGGCAGACCCGAACCCGTGTCGTCACCGGCACCCTCGGCCAGTTCGGTGACCGTGGCGGGGATGTCGGCGACCGCCCAGTGCCAGAACCCGGACCCGGTGGGGGCGTCGGGGTCGTACACGGTGACGGCGTAGCTCCTGGTGCCCTCCGGTGCGCCGCTCCAGGACAGCTGCGGGGAGACGTCCTTGCCGCCGGGCAGGCCGGAGGCGTGCTGCTCGGGCGGCCAGCCGGATCCGTCGGCGACGGTGGTGCTGGTGACGGTGAAGGCCGCTGCCTCGGGGAGGCGGGCGAACGGGTCGTTGCTGGTCACTGGGTGTTCCTTTCGGGACTGTGCGCCGAGGGCGGTGACGGTGACGGAGGTGGCGTCGGCGGCTCACCACAGAATCGACAGTAACATCAATAATCGATTATCCGCGAAATCGTCTATGCTGAGGTCATGACTGACACACCGCCTCGCCCCCCGGCCCCCGCCGGGAAGCAGATGCTTTCCGAGCAGGTCTACGCACACCTGCGGGACGCGATCATGCGCGGGGACTTCGCCCCGGGGGACGCCCTCAAGCCGCAGGACCTGGCCAAGGACGAGGGCGTGAGCCTGGCCGTCACGCGCGAGGCGCTCGTACGGCTGGTGGGTGAGGGGCTCGCCGACCGGCTGCCCAACCGCGGGTTCACGGTCCCGTCCTTCTCGGACCGCCGCTGGCAGGAGATCGCGGAGGCGCGCAGAACCATCGAACCGGTCGTCCTGCGCATGTCCGTCGAGCGCGGCGACCTCGACTGGGAGGCCCGCGTGCGGGCGGCCCACCATCGGCTGGCGCGTACCCCGGCGTTCACGCCGGAGGAGGGCGAGTACTACACCGCCGCCTGGGCCGAGGCCCACCGGGCCTTCCACCGCACGCTGCTGGAGGGGTGCGGCAACCCCACGCTGCTGGAGACCTTCGACCGGTTGTGGACCGCGAGCGAACTGGCCCGGCGCTGGTCGGCGCACCGCAACCCCGGCCGGGACGGCGCGAAGGAGCACCGCAGGCTGGAGGAGGCGGCGCTGGCCCGCGACGCGGACACGGCGGCGGCGGTCCTGGTCGAACACCTCACCATGACCGCCGCCGCGCTGACCGACGACTCAGATCGGGCCGTCTGACCCGCTGTCGGCTGTCGGCTGTCGGCTGTCGGCTGTCGGCTGTCGGCTGTCGGCTGTCGGCTGTCGGCTGTCGGCTGTCGGCTGTCGGCTGTCGGCAACCCTCAGCCGGCGAAGGCTGGTTGGGGCAGGCCCCTGCCCGCGCCGGGTACGACCAGCACCGACCCCGCGAGCGGGTGCGGTGCCTCCAGGCCCGTGCGGGCCGTCGTGATGTAAAGGTCGGTCAGGTCGGTGCCGCCGAACGCGCAGGCCGTGGGGCGCGGTACGGGCAGTTCGACGACGTGGTCCAGCACGCCGGACGGGGTGTAGCGGCGGATCGCGCCGCCGTCCCACAGGGCCACCCAGACACAGCCTTCGGCGTCGACGGTCAGCCCGTCGGGGAAGCCGTCCCCCTCCTCGATGACCGCCAACCGGCGCCTGTTGCCGATCTGTTGGCCGTCGACGTCGAAGACGTCGATCCGTCGCGTCGGCGAGTCGATGTAGTACATGAGGCGGCCGTCGGGACTCCAGCCCGTGCCGTTGCTCACCGCCACGTCGTCCAGGACGATCTCGGCCGAGCCGTCCGGGGCGACCCGGGAGAGCGTGCCGCCGCCCGGTGCCTCGTCGTAACGCATGGTGCCCGCCCACAGGGAGCCGTCGGGCGCCACCGCCGCGTCGTTGGCACGACGGCC
The DNA here is from genome assembly GCF_044328075.1 of Streptomyces sp. NPDC017991. Taxonomy (NCBI): domain Bacteria; kingdom Bacillati; phylum Actinomycetota; class Actinomycetes; order Kitasatosporales; family Streptomycetaceae; genus Streptomyces; species Streptomyces sp. NPDC017991. Next base: position 146,273 of record NZ_JBIRGP010000002.1, read on the forward strand.
GGGGACGACCTCGCGGTGCAGCCAGCGGAATTCCTGGGCGCCCCCCGCGGGGTTTTCCGCGGGGCCGCCGCCGGGACCCGCGACGGAGTCCGGGCCGTACAGGCCGATCCCGTCACGGAGGTTGACGACCAGGCCGCCGCCCACCCGCGGCTTGGCGGCGCCCACGTGCTGCTCGGTGGCCAGTACCGTGCGACGGCCGGAGACCGGGTCGTACGTGAACACCCGGGACCCGAGGATGTCGATCCAGATCAGCCGCTGGGCGTCGGCGTCCCAGGTGGGGCCTTCCCCCAGGGCCGCCTCCGCCCGGACCGCCACCTCGTACGCGTGCGTCCGTGTCATCCCACGCTCCGGTGTCCGAGTCGCTCCGACAGCTCGGCCGCGCCCTTGGCGGCGAGCCCTTCCAGCTCGGCCTTGCGGTCCTCGCTCCACCGGATCATCGGCACGGAGATGGACAGGGCCGCCACGACCTGGCCCGTGCGGTCGCGCACCGGCGCGGCGACGCAGCTGACGTCAGGATTCGACTCCCGGCTCTCCACCGCGACGCCGCGGGCGCGGATCTCGACGAGGGCCTCGCGCAGGGCGGCCGGCTCGGTGATGCTGTTCGGCGTCATCCGGATCAGGTCGGCGTCGTCGGGGATCCGCGAGGTCAGCTCCGGCTCGGACAGCGAGGCGAGCAGCATCTTGCCCACGGAGGTGCAGTGCGCGGGGAGGCGGCGCCCGGCGGCGGACACCATGCGCACGGCGTGCGTGGAGTCGACCTTGGCGATGTAGATGACGTCCGTGCCCTCCAGGATCGCCACGTGCACGGTCTCGTCGCAGGTCTCCGCGACGGACCGGGCGACCTGCTGCCCCTCGGCGGCCAGGTCCAGCTGCTCGGAGTAGCGGCTGCCGAGCTGGTACGGCCGCACGCCGAGCCGGTAGCGTCCGGGCTGACCCGGTACGGGCGTGATGTACGAACGGGCGGCGAGCGTCGTCACCAGTTCGTGCACGGTGGTGCGCGGCAACTGCAGCCGGCGCACGATGTCGGGGGCGGAGAGTGTGCCGTCCCCATCGAGGAAGAGCTCAAGTATGTCGAGAGCCCTGGTTACGGCAGGTACGAGGCGTCCCACAACTGGCCCCCTCCCTTATGTTCGAAATTTCAACAGCCGATCGGCATAGCGAACACAGGCTACTCACACGGGTTGGGCGGGGCAATGGGCGCGCGTGAGCGGTGGGGGTGGGGCTGCCCGAACCCCTGCTCTGCTGGCCCACCGGTGGACTGCTTGAAACGGGTGGTGGGCGGGAAAGAAAGGTCGGTCTCAGCGGCGGGCGCGGGGGTCGCCCAGTTCACCCCGGAGGCGCTGGGCCCGGAGCACCAGCTCCAGCTCGAAGCGCCGGTCGGGGTCATCGACCTCGTCCCCCCACAGCTCCCTGATCTGCCGAAGGCGATACCGTACGGTCTGCGGATGGACCCCCAGGCGCGCGGCCACCTCGGGAGCCCCGCCCCGTGTCTCCAGCCAGGCCAGCATCGTCTCGGCGAGCCGCCGCCCGTGCGTGGGACCGCAGTGGGCGAGCGGCTCCAGACAGCGCAGGGCCAGATCATCGATCAGCTCCTCGGGCTGCAGCAGCACCAGCGCCTCGGTGTGCTCGGTGCAGTACAGCACCTCTCCCGCGGGCAGCAGCCCGCGCTCCATCAGCCGTACCGCCGCCTCCGCCCAGCGCAGCGACTTCGCCGCGTCGCGCAGCGGCACGGGCGGTCCGATCGCGCCGGCCCAGCCGGTCAGCGCCCGGTGCAGCAGTTCGGGGCGCCCCGCGGCGTCGGGCTCGGGCACGACCATGCGGGGCTGCTCGTACTCCATGTCCAGCAGCACGCCCTGGCCCACGGCGGGGGCGACGGCCTCCCGGGCGGGCCGCAGCAGTACGCCGACCGCGACCTTGCCGGGCAGCGGCCAGCCGATCCGCGCGGCCCGTTCGGTCAGCGCCTCGGCCGGATCACCGCGGTGGTGCTCGGCGAGCAGTAGTTCCATCAGCCGGCGTTGCAGCCTCAGACGTTCCCCGGCCTGCCGGGCGGCGGCCTCGGCGTAACCCCGTACGGACTGGTCGACCAGCCCGTCCAGGTACTCGTATCCGGCGTCGACCAGCTCGTACATCGCGGGCGGCGGGATCTCCACCCGCGTCCCGATCTCGGCGAACCGGCGCCAGGCGAGCCGTACGCCGAGCCGGTAGATCGCCTGGAGCGAGTCGAGGCTGCGGCCGTTGATGCCCTCGCCGCGGCCGAACTCCTGGAACACCTCGGGGTGGACGCGCGGCCGGCCCTCGGCGGTCTCCAGATGCTGGACGAACACCTCGATGGCCCGGCGGATCCCGACCAGCGCCATGGGCTCGCCGGAGTCGTCGAGCACGACCGGCAGATGGGGGTACTCGTGCTGTATCTCCTGGAGGATCTCCTCGGCGAGCGCGGGTGCCTCGGCCATCGCGAGTGCGGCGAACTGCCGCACCTGGAGGCGCGGTACGTCGTGCCAGGCCGAGCGCACGGTGACGGGTGCCGGGCGGAGAGCCATGGTCAGCGCTCCCGGCCGGCCGTCTCATAGGTGATGAGCGGCGTGTTCGGCTGCTCCGGGGTCGCGTCGAGCAGCGCGACGACACCGAGGGCGGCGCCCACGGCGAGCACGGCGGCGACCGTCACGGTCAGCAGAACGGCGGGCAGTCTGGACATCGCGGGTCAGCCTCTCTGTCGAAAGGTCACTCCCACCGAGGCGCTCCGCTGGGAGCGCCGTCCGAAATCCCGAATCCGCGGGCCGATCGTGGCTGGCCGCGCAGTTCCCCGCGCCCCTGGCGGGGCGCGGCACATCTCCCTCGCCGCCGGGCCCACCTCACCCCGGCCGACGAGTCCCCGGTGCCGGCAAGTCCTCAGTGTCATCGCGACATTGACACTTCGTCAAGGGTGCGCCTACGGTTCCCGGCCCATACCGCACCTGCACCCTCCCCCACCGTGCCGGCACCTGTTCGTGCCGCGTCACCAAGAGCCCTAGGAGTGCCCGGATGCGCCGTACTGCCACACCCTTTTCCCTGGTCGTACTGGGTCTGGGCGTCTTCCTGCTCGTCCTGGCCCCCCTGCTCGCCTGGTACGTCGAACCACGCGCCCAGCGCACTCCCGTCGACACCGACCAGACGACCGTCTTCACCGGCACGGGCAGTTATTTCGACACCGACGAGATCGAGACCGTCCGCGACAAGAAGATCACCATCACCCGGCAGGTCCGCGGTGACGTCGCCGACAGCGAGAAGAGCGGCCGGGCGGTCTGGGACGTGTCCACGTCCGTCGACACCGACAAGTCGCTGCCCGCGGCCGACCCGCACGACTCGCTCCAGTGGACCATGGAGCGCTGGGTGACCGACCGCAGGACGAACAAGCCGGTCCACTGCTGCGAGGAGAAGCCGTACTTCGAGGGCGAGGCCTACCTCAAGTTCCCCTTCGACGTGCAGAAACGCTCGTACATCTGGTGGGACAACACCCTCGGCTCGACCGTCACGCTGAAGTACCGGGGTAAGAAGCGGATCCAGGGGTACACGGGTCTGCGGTTCACCGGAACGGTGCCCGCCACCAAGACCGGCACCCGACTGGTGCCGGGCACGCTCGTGGGCGTGGAGGACGCCGGTCAGGTACTCGCCGAGGAGTGGTACGCCAACCACGGCGTGGAACTGGTCGCCGACCAGCGCACGGGGCGGATCATCTACGCGGCGATCGGCCCCCGCAAGACGCTCCGGGCGCCCGGGACGAAGAAGGACGCCGTCGTCCTGCTCGACAGCAAGCGGATCGCGTTCACCCCCGAGACCCAGAAGAAGCAGGTGGATCTCGCCGACACGGACAGCGGTCTGCTGCGCATGGTGGGGCGGACGCTGCCCCTGGGAGCGGGGATCGCCGGTCTCGTCCTCACGGCGGTCGGTGCCGTTCTGGTCGCACGACGACGTCCGCATGCCGATACGCCCGAGAGCTCCCAGCAACCGCTCACGATGTGATGAGACGTCAGCTCCACAAAGCCCCGAAATTGTCACTTCGGTGAGTAGCCGCAGCGAACCAGCGGGCGAAAACTGTCCACCCCACCCGAACACAGTCCCTCCGCAACCCGTCACAGCAGGCCCCGTTCACCCCCACGGAACACACCCCACAGAAGTCCCGCGGAAACCCCACGAAAACCCCACCGAAGTACCGGCAGAACGGTTTCACCGATCGGTTCCACCCCTCCGTACGGATCCTCCCCGCGGGACATTCAGGGTTCCCGCACCGAACGCACCGTCACACGCACCCTCGCCCTCACCCTCACCCTCACCGGAACGCACCAACCCCCCACGTCCCACGCTGGTTCCGCACCCCGAGACGAGTTGGAGCACCCATGCCCCAGCACGTGCCTTCGTCGTTGCGCGCCGCCTTTCCCCGCTCCGCGCAGCGACACCCGGCGCTCCCCCCACAGCCGCGCCGCATCGTTTTCCTCGCCCGCCGTGACTACGGCAACGAAGCGGCGGGCGGTTCCGAACTCCTCGTCGACAGACTCGCCGAGGGGCTGACCCACCTCGGCCATCAGGTCACCCTGCTGTGCGGCGGACCCGCCGCGTACCGCGACTACCGTGTCGTGTCGGCGGGCGGCGACCTCGGCCACTACCTGCGCGCCAGATCGGCGTTCCAACGCCAGGTCGGCGACTGCGATCTGCTCGTCGAGGTCTGCAACGGCATGCCGTACCTGGCACCGCTGTGGCACCGCGGACCGACCCTGTGCCTGGTCAACCACGTGCACACCGACCTGTGGCGGATGCGGTTCGGCGGACCGCTGGCCCCCGCCGCCCGGCTCGGGCGAAGACTCGAACACTGGGCACTGGCGGGCGGGCAGCGCGGCGGCCTGCTGGTCGCCGTCTCCCCGTCGACGGCGCACGCGCTGCGCGCGATCGGCGTCGAGCGCGAACGCATCCGGGTCGTCCACAACGGTGTGGAGGAGCCGGGCGCACCGGCCGAACGCTCACCGGAACCGCTGTTCCTGGCCGTGGGACGGCTCGTCGAGTACAAGCGGATCGATCTGCTGCTGCGCCTGTGGGAACGGGTCCGCCCGGTCACCGGCGGCCGGCTGGTGATCGTCGGCGACGGACCCGAACGGCAGCGGCTCCAGCAACTGGCCGGTCCCGGCGTCGAGTTCACCGGCCATGTCTCCGAGGCCGAGAAGCACCGGCTGCTGTGTGCCGCCTGGCTGCTGCTGCACCCCTCCGCGGTGGAGGGCTGGGGTCTGGTGGTCACGGAGGCGGCGGCCCGCGAGACACCCGCGATCGCCTTCGACGTGCCCGGCCTGCGCGACTCGATCGTGGACGGCGAGACGGGCCTGCTGGCCCGCGGCGAGTCCTCGTTCGCCGCGGCCTGGTGCACCCTCGCCCTGTCCACCCACCGTCGCACCCTCATGGGCAAGGCGGCCGGCGACCGCGCCGCCCAGTACCGCTGGCACCGCACGGTTCGCCAGTTCAGAGCCGTGGCGACGGAGGCGGTGAGGGACTGGACACCATGACCCCTTGGCGGCAGAACTCCCGGCAGCAGGCTCCTCGGCTGAGGGCTCCTCGGCCGAAGGCTCTTCGGCAGCAGGCTCCTCGGCCGAAAGGTCTTCGGCAGCAGGCCTCCCGGCTGAAAGGGCTTCGGCGCAGGAGCGCGGGCCCCGGGCCCGGCACGGGCCTGCGGGACCCCTCGCTGCGCCGCTCCCTCGCCCTCTTCCGTGCCTTCCGCCACGAGCAGGACGATCCCGAGGGCTGCTACTCGCTGCTCGCCCGGGACGCCGCCGACCAGGTGGAGGCGTACGACGGTCCGGTGAAGGGCCGGACCGTCGTGGACGTGGGCGGCGGTGGCGGCTATTTCACCGAGGAGTTCCAGAAGCGGGGCGCGCACGGCTACCTCTTCGAGCCGGACATGCGCGAACTCGGTCCGAAGCCGCCCGGGGGATCGGTCGTCGCCGACGGGTATCTGCTGCCGCTGGCGGACGGCGTCGCCGACGTCTGCTTCTCCTCCAACGTCCTGGAGCACGTCGCCGACCCGCAGACCTTCCTCAGCGAGATGGTCCGTGTCACCCGGCCCGGCGGGCTGATCTACGTGTCGTTCACCAACTGGCTGTCCCCCTGGGGCGGTCACGAGTGGGCGCCCTGGCACTACCTGGGCGCCGACCGGGCCCGCGCGCGCTACCGGCGCCGTACGGGCGGGCCCGCCAAGCACACCCTCGGCGAGAACCTCTTCGCCGTGCACATCGGACCCACCCTGCGGCAGGTGCGCGCCCGGGACGACGTCACGGTCGTCTCGGCGCGCTCCCGCTACTGGCCGTTCCTCGCCCAGGCCGTCGCCAGAGCGCCGGGACTGCGTGAGTTCGCCACCTGGAACCTCCTCCTCATCCTCCGGCGGTGTCCATGACCAGCACGGTCCAGGCCCCTCCCCCAGCGGCGACCCGTCCCCTCGCCCCGGACCCCGGCCCCGGGCAGGGGCCCCGGTCGCGGCGCTGGCTGCTGGGGTTCTGGGCCGTGGTCCTCGTGCTGTTCCTGGCCGTGGACCCGGGCCGGCAGACCTTCGACACCAAGCTCGGTGTCGCGCTCGACCCCGGCCAGTTCCTGGCGGACCTCGGCCAGTTGTGGCACGACCGGGGCGGCTTCGGCGGCATCGCGGACCAGTACGTCGGCTACGCCTTCCCGATGCTGCCGTACTACTGGCTGACCGACCTGATCAGCATGCCGGTGTGGCTGGCCGAGCGGCTGTGGATGTCGCTCGTCGTGGCGGTCGCCTTCTGGGGCGCGCTGCGGCTCGCGGAGCGCCTGGACATCGGCGGTTCCGCCTCCCGGCTCCTCGGCGCGGTGGTGTACGCGCTGTGGCCGGTGTTCACCGTCGTGATCGGCTCGACCTCGGCCGCGGCCCTGCCCGGCGCCTTCCTGCCGTGGGTGCTGCTGCCGCTGACGAACGACCGCCACAGCGCCCGGGTGGCCGCCCTGCGCTCGGCGCTGGTCATCCCCTTCATGGGCGGTGTCAACGCGGCCTCCACCCTGGCCTCCCTGCTGCCCGTCGGCCTGTACCTCCTGTCCCGCCCGCGCGGTCCACGCCGGCGCAAGCTGATCGCCTGGTGGGTGCCGGGCGTGCTCCTGGCCACGGCCTGGTGGGTCGTCCCACTCCTGGTACTGGGCATCTACGGCGAGAACTTCCTTCCGTACGTGGAGAGTTCGCAGACCACGACGGACACCATGGCGGCGACGGAGTCCCTGCGCGGGGCCGGCAACTGGGTCGCCTATCTGCACTTCGGTGAGGCCTGGCTGCCCGCGGGCTGGACCGTGGCGGCCTCGGTGGTCGCCGTCGTCTCCTCGGCGCTGGCGGCCGGACTCGGCCTCGCCGGCCTGGCCCGGCGGGACATACCCGAGCGGCGCTGGCTGGTGCTGACCGTGCTGACGGCCGCGCTGATCACCCTGGCCGGCTACGGCGGTGCGTTCGGCGCGCCCTTCCACGGCGTGGTCCAGGACTGGCTGGACGGCGGGCTCGCCCCCTTCCGCAACATCTACAAGTTCCAGACGGGGCTCGCTCTCGCACTGACCCTCGGGCTGGCCCACCTGGTCGGCGTCGCCTCGCGGGCCCAGGGCGCCCGTCCGGTACGGGGCCGCCGGTACGCGCCCCTGATCGCGGCGGCCCTCGTCCTCCCCGGTCTCGCCTGGCCCTACCTCAACGGGTCGATCCTGCAGCCCGGTTCGTTCCAGGAGCTCCCCAAGTACTGGAAGTCCACGGCGTCCTGGCTGGAGAAGTACTCGCCGGACTCCCGCGCCCTCGTCGTGCCCGCCACCGCGCACGGCATCTTCACCTGGGGCTCCACCATCGACCAGCCCCTCGACGTGCTCGCCGACTCCCGCTGGGCCCAGCGGGACTACGTGCCGTTCGGCACCGCGGGCAACCGGCGCGCGATGGACGCCGTCGAGCAGTCCCTGCAGACCGGCGGCCAGGTCCCGGGCCTGGCGGACTACTTGGGCCGAGCGGGCGTCCACTACGTCGTCGTACGCAACGATCTCGACCCGGACCAGCTCGGCTACGTACCGACCACGACCGTGAAGCGGACCCTGGAGGAGTCCGGCTACCGGCGCCTGACCGGCTTCGGTCCGCTGATGACGGGCGGGCGCATCGCGGAGAACACGCCCATCCAGATCGAGGGGCTGTATCCGCGGCAGCGGGCCGTCGAGATCTACGAGCCGGCCGCCGACGTGCCCCGGCCGGGGCAGGCCGGGCTGAAGGCCGTCGCCGACACGGCCGTCGTGTCCGGCGGGCCCGAGGCGCTGCTGCCGCTGTCCGCGGACCCGGCGATGCGGGACCGGGCGACCGTGCTGACCGGCGACAACCACCCCGGTCTCGGCTCCCCCGGCCTCCAGGTGGTGGGCGACGGGCTGCGGCGCGCCGACACCCGGTTCGGGCTGGTCGGCGCCAACACCTCGTACACGTACACCCGTGACGAACGCAATCACTCCGGCAGCTACCAGGACGCGGGGGAGGAGCCGCACCAGATCCTGCCCTCGGACGGGATCCGGCACCAGACGGTGGCGGAGCTGCGCGGGGCGCGCTCGGTGACCGCGTCGTCGAGCGGCAACTGGCTGTACTACCTGCCGCAGTACGACCCAGTGAACGCCTTCGACGGCAACCCCGACACGGCGTGGGCCGAGGGCTCCGTGGGCTCGGCGGACGGGCAGTGGCTGCGGATCGGCTTCACGGACGAGACGGAGGTCCCGGCGTCGATCCAGGTCACCCCGCTGCCGCAGGAGAGTGTGCGTTCGGCGCCGACCCGGGTGCGGGTGGAGACGGAACGGGGCTCGGAGACGAGCACGCTGCGGGCCGACGGCTCACGTCAGCGCATCAAGTCCCCCGAGGGGCCGACCGGTTGGCTGAAGGTCACCGTCGTCGAGTCGACCGCCCGGCACTCCGGGCTCTCCGGCGCGGGCTTCTCCGAGATCAGCGTTCCGGACGTCCAGGTGACCCGCATGCTGCGGCTCCCGAGGGACGCGGAGGACGCCGACGCGACCGCCGAGACGGTCTCCCTGCACCGGGCCTCCGACCCGGGCGGCTTCTCGCCGACGGGCACGGAGACCGGGCTGCACCGCCGCTGGACCTCGGACGCGGCCGGTACGTACGCGGTGCGGGCGAGCGCGGTCCCCGTACCCGGTGACGCGCTCGACGCGCTGCTGTACGACGTGGCGCCCGAGCAGAACGACCGGATCACCGCGACAGCCGGCTCCACGGCCCGGCTCGGCACCGGCCTGTCGCCGCGCAACCTCACCGACGGTGATCTGACGACCGCCTGGATCGCCGGGGACGACCCGACCATCCGGCTGAGCTGGCCGGACAAGCAGCCGGTGGGCGAGGTCGTCCTCGCCCCGGCCGGCGGACTGTCCACCCGGCCCACCGAGGTGAACATCAGCTCCCCGGACGGCGCGGTCGTCGCCGGTGTCGACGAGAACGGCGCCGTCCGCTTCGACCCGATCACCACGGACCGGCTCGACATCACCATCACCGAGACGGCCCCGATGACCGTTCACAACCCCCTGGCCGACGAGGACATGCAGCTTCCGGTCGGCCTGACCGAGGCGTACGTCCCCGCCCTGGACGACCGCTACCGCACCCCGAAGGCCCTCGCCTCCCGCGCCTTCGACCTGCCCTGCGGCAAGGGCCCGACGCTCGCCGTGGACGACGAGCTGTACGAGACGAGCGCCGAGGGAACGGTCGGCGACCTCGTGGCGCGGCGGCCGGTCGAGCTGACGCTCTGCCAGGAGGGGCGCGCCGACGCCGACTTGTCGCTCGGCTCGGGCTCGCACCGGGTCGAGGCGGGTGACGCGGGCCCCCTGGCCGTCACCGATGTCACGCTGACCCGCGGCACGGCCACCACCCCCGCCGCACAGAGCCGTGAACTGGGCATCCGGGACTGGCTCGGCGACCGCCGCTCGGTCACCGTCGGCGCGGGCGCGGCCTCCTACCTGACGACGTACGAGAACTTCAACGACGGCTGGAAGGCCACGCTGAACGGCCGCGAACTCGACCCGGTACGCCTCGACGGCTGGCAGCAGGGCTGGCGGATCCCGGCGGGCGAGGGCGGCACGGTGAAGCTCTCCTACGCACCGTCCACGGTGTACGAGGCCGGGCTGATCGGCGGCGGCGTCGCCCTCCTCGTCCTGGCGGGGCTCGTCCTGTTCCGGCGGCGCTCGCCCGATCCGGACGCGCCCTCCCCGGTGCCGCCCCCGCCCGGCCTGATCCTGGGCACGATCGTGCTCACCCTGGTGGGGATCGTGATCGCCGGGTTCCTCGCACTGCTGGTGCCGGTCCTGGCGCTGCTCGCCCGGCGGCGGCACGCACTGCTCGTACCCCTCGCGTTCCTCGCGCTCGCGGGGGCCGGGATCGCCGCCGCGACGGGGGCCGGGGAGCCGGTCGCCGAGGGCGCCGGAGCGTTCGGCCGCACCGCCCAACTGCTGGCGCTGATCGGCCTGTTCGCGGGTCTGGTGACGGTCGGCGAGGCGTCGTACGGCACACGGGGCGGCGCGGGCGGCGCCCGGGGCGCCGACCACCCGGGCACAGGCGCGCTGCCGCCTCCGCTCCCGGCGTCCGAGGCCCCGACTGCGCGTCTGCCGCAGCGGACGCGAGGGGAGCACGCGGGCCCCGGAGCGGACCCCGCACCCGGCACGCCCGCGCAGCACGGCGTTCCCGGTGCTCCGGGAGCACCCGGCGCACCCGGTGCGCCGCCACCGCCCTTCGTGTCGACGGAGCCGCCGCGGCTCGCCTCCGGTCCGACGGTCTCGGCCCGTGGGCCGGGGTCACCACGCACACCGGAGGCCGGCCGGCCCACCGTGCGCAAGCCGTTCCGCGACCCGGAGCCCGGTGGCCGCGGGCGTTCCGGGAACCGCGGGCGTTCCGGGGAGGGGGAGGGCACATGACCGCCGTGGACCATCCCGCCCGCGACGGCACGGGCGGCCCCGCGGGACCGCCCGCCCGCATCCCGTTCCCCGTGGTGGACGAGGTCGCCCGGCACTGCCTCCAGGAGGAGGAGCCGGAGACCGTCCACATCGAGGTCCATCTGCCGGGCCGCCTCGACCCGGACCGCCTGCGCGGGGCGTTCGCCGGGGCCCTGCGCCGCCACCCCCGCATCCTGATGCGCGAGGCGGCCCGCCCCTGGTACGGGAGGCGGTACGAGTGGGAGCTGACCCCCGAGGCCGAGGTGGACGCCGTCCTGTTCCCGGCGCCTGACCGGGACGCGCTGAAGCACGCCCGGGACCGGGCGCTGCGCGACGCCCCGCCGCTCTCCGCCGCGCCGCCGATCCGGCTGGAGGTCGTCCGGGATCCCGCGGCCGACGGCACGGTCCTGTTCCTCACCATCAACCACACCGCGCTCGACGGTCCGGCCTGTCTGCGGGTCCTGGCGACCGCGGCGGAGCTGTACGGCGGCCGGGACAACTCCCCGGCGGCGCCCCCGACCCGCACGACCACCGAGGTTCCCCGCGCCCCCGACACCCCCTCCACCTGGGCACCGCCCGCCCGGGTGGCGCGCGGTGCCCCGGAACCTCCCCGGAACCACGGCAACGGCATGCTCGTCACCGAGCTGGGCGTCCCGCGCCGGCCCAAGGGCTCCCCGTACACCGTGAACGACCAGCTGATGGCCGCCACCGCGCTGATGATCGCGCACTGGAACCGGGAGCACGGGGCCCGTCCGCGTCCGCTGCGCATCACGATGCCGGTGGACGACCGCCCGCGCGGTACGGACATGCCGATCGGCAACGGCACCCGGCTCGTCGAGGTCCCCTTCGCCCCCGAGGAACTGGACGCCTCCGACCTGGCCGCGCTGCTGCGCCGCACGGCGGACCGCACCCGCGCCCTCAAGGCCCAGCCTCGCCCCCAACTGGGGCACGGTGCCTCCCTGTTGACGGCCCCGGTGGTGCCCGTCGCCTGGCGGGCCGCGTTCACCAGGGGCCTGCGGAGGGCCGCCGGGCCCTGGACGTCGACCACGCTGCTGAGCAACATCGGCCGCGTTCCGTACGCCCTGGACTTCGGGGAGGAGGCCGGGCGGGCGCACGCCGTCTGGTTCTCGGCGCCGGCCCGGATGCCGCGCGGGCTGACGGTCACGACAGCCGCCACGGCGGGCCGTCTGCACGTGGCGCTCCGCTGGTCCCGCGCCCTGCTGAGCCACGGCGACGGCCACCACCTCCGCGACCTCTTCGAGCACTACCTGCACGCCACGGAGACCGCCACTGAAAACCGCACAGGGGGCACTCCATGACCACGGCCCCGCCCCGCAGGCAGCCGCACGGACCGCACGAGCCGCACGGGCTGCGGGACTTCTACGAGGACCCGGCCGTCCCGGTCGCCTCCGGCACGCCCCGCAGTCTGCGCCAGGCCCGGATGCTCGCCGCCGCACTCGGCCCGGCCACCTCCGGCCCGCGCACGGTCCTGGACATCGGCTGCGGCGACGGCACCGCCGCCGCGACCGCCGCACCGCTCCTCGCCGGTCACCGCATCGTCGGCGTCGACTGGTCCCAGGACGCCCTCAGACGCGCCCACGCCCGGCTCCCGTACGCGGTGCGCGGTGAACTCACCGACGGCGGGCTGCCGTTCAGGTCCGCCTGTGCCGACGCCGTCCTGTTCAGCGAGGTCGTGGAACACCTCGTCGACCCGGATGCGGCGCTCGACGAGATCCACCGGATCCTGCGCCCCGGAGGCCATCTCATGCTCTCCACACCGAACCTGGCCGCCTGGTACAACCGGGCCCTGCTCCTCGCCGGCGTCCAGCCCGTCTTCTCCGAGGTGAGCCTGCGCGCGATCCACGGCCGCCCCGGCAAGGAGGTGGTGGGCCATCTGCGGCTCTGCACGCCCCGCGCCCTGCGGGAGTTCGTGACCGCGTCGGGCTTCGAGGTCGTACGGCTGCGGGGCGCGCCCTTCCACGGCGTACCGCGGCCGTTGCGCCCGCTGGACCGGCTGGCGTGCCGTGTCCCGTCGATGGCCTCGATCCTTCTGCTGCACGCGCGAAGGACGTAGACCATGTGGTGGGGGGTGGCCGCGGCCCTGCTGGCGAACCTGCTCTACAGCGCGGGATTCGTCCTGGAGAAACGGGCGCTCGCGGCACTGCCCGAGGTGAGCGTCCGCCGGCCCGCCCGGCTGCTGCGGCTGGTCCTCGGCAGCTGGCTGTGGATCGGCGGGTCCCTCGCCCTCGCGTCGGGCTTCGGCGCGCAGCTCGTCGTCTACCGCACCCTGCCGATCGCCGCCGCGCAGGGCATCTTCGTCTCCGGCCTCGTCATCCTCGTCCTGCTCTCCTCGGTCCTGCTCGGCGAGGAGACCTCGGGCCGCGAGCGGTACGCGCTCGGGGCGATCCTGCTCGCGCTCCTGATGGTGGTGCTGTCCCTGAGGGAGGGCTCCGACACGGTCAGCCGCAGCGCCCCGGCCCCGCTGATCCTGCTGGTCTGCGTCCCGTCGCTCGCACTGGGCGTCTGGCTGTACGGGTCCGCCGAGCGCCGCGCCCGCCACCGGCACCGCATGCCGACGACGGGCGTCGAGTACGGCGTGGCGGTGGGCCTGCTGTACGGGGTCAGTTCGCTGGCCATCAAGGGCGTGTCCAGCCACCTCACCGGGAGCGGGTTCGGCGGCGCGGTGCTCGGTCTGCTGCGCTCCCCGTACCCGTATCTCCTGCTCTTCACCGGGGTGTTCGGCCTCGTCATGTCGCAGGCGGCGCTGCAGCGCTGCCGGGCCTCGCTGATCGTGCCGGTCTGCACGACGGTGACCTGTCTCTTCACGGCGGTCCTCGGCACGGTCGCGTTCGGCGAGGCGCTGCCCGAGGACCCGCTGCGGCTGGCGCTGCGGATCGGCGGTACGGCGCTGGCGGTCTCCGTACTCCTCGTGATGCCCAAGCACGACCCACCGCCGGAACCCCGACCTTCATCCCCCACAAGGGAGTTGACCAGCCATGAACCCGGACGACCCGCTGCTGAAGATACTGGCGTGCCCGCTGGACAAGGGGCCGCTGCATCTCCTCGGAAAGGAGACGGGGGGTAGTACGCAGGGCGCCGAGGCCGCCGCGGGTGCGGAGGCCGCTCTCTACAACCCCCGGCTGCGGCGCCGCTATCCGATCGTGGACGGCATCCCGCAGCTCCTGCCGTCCTCCGGCGAGCAGGTGACGGACGACGAGCACGAGGATCTGCTGCTGCGGATCACCGGGGGCGGCGACCTCGGCGACTCCCGCGGCGAACCCCGGAAGCCGGGGTCGGTGACGCCATGACGCTGGCAGCCCGCCTGGCCCCCTTCGTACCCGTGCGGCTGGTCGCCTCGGCCGCCCGGTTCGTCTATCCGCGCTTCGAGCCCGAACTGGCCCGGCTCGGCGACCTCTGCCCGCCCGGCTGTGGAACGGCGGTGGACGTGGGCGGCTGGTACGGCCCCTGGACCCGCCGCCTCTCGGGCCGGGCCCGCCGTGTGGTCACGGTCGAACCGGTCCCGCACCTGGCCCGGCTGATCACCGCCGCGACCCCCGGGAACGTGCAGGTCGTCCGGGCCGCCGCGAGCGACCGGACCGGCACGGCCCACCTGTGGTTGCCACCCGGCGACCAGGGCGACCGGGGCGTCTCGTCCCTGGTCCGGCGGGACATCCACGCGCGCGCCCTGGACGTCCCCTGCCTCACCCTGGACAGCCTGAACCTCCACGACGTCGGCTTCATCAAGATCGACGTGGACGGCAGCGAACTCGCGGTGCTGCGCGGGGCCGGCACCCTCCTCACCCGTGACCGCCCGGCCCTCTTCATCGAGCTGGAGGCCCGCATCCAGCCCATCGACACGGTCGTCTCCCACCTCTCGAAGCGGGGTTACGAGGGCTGGGTGCTGCCCGGCGACACCTGGCTGCCGCTGTCCTCCTTCGACCTGGAGGCCCATCAGGCGCGCGCCTCGCACGTGGTCTCCCAGGGCCTGCTGCGCAGGGTGCTGCCCTTCCGGGGCCCGGGGTACGTCCGGTACGTGAACTCGGTGCTCTTCCTCCCCGACGGCCGCCGCCCGGGCGAGCGGCACGCGGGGCACGTACGCCGTACGGAGCCCGTACGGGACGATGGGAGGCATGCCTCCCGCCAAGCCGGTTAGCACCGGACCGTTCACCCCGCTCGACTTCCAGCTCGTCCTGTTGCGCCGCATGGCCGACCACAACGCGGACCTCGTGGAGGACGCCCGCCACACGCTGGGCGCCTCGGTCGCCGAGATGCGTGAGGCCAACCGGCGCTGGCAGGCGATGCGGCACGCGCCGCGGAGCCGGGGCGCGGTCGCCCGTTACCGCTCGATCCTGGGCGATCCGGAGTCGGTGACGCCCCGGCGGATCGGTGACCTGTCCTGCGAGGCGTTCCTGTGGCCGGTCCCCCTCTGGCCGGATCTGCGCTTCGAGGTGCTGGTGGCCCCGGGCGGGGTCGCCTGGAACGAGTGGCTGGTCCGCGCCCCGGGCGCCCCCGCCCCGCAGCTGCGTGCCCTGACCGACCTGACGCCCTGGTCCTGCACGGTCGACGAGGCCGCCCGCGCCTTCGCGCCGGTCCGGCCGCTGGAGGGGTCGGCGCCCACGAGGTGGGGGCTCGCCTTCACGGCACCGGACGGCACGGGCGGGCAGGACGGCTCGGGCGGGCAGGACGGCTCGGAGGGTGGCCGGCGGGACTGCGTCGCGGAGTTCACGTACGGCCTGCTC
Organism: Streptomyces sp. NPDC017991; assembly: GCF_044328075.1. Taxonomy (NCBI): domain Bacteria; kingdom Bacillati; phylum Actinomycetota; class Actinomycetes; order Kitasatosporales; family Streptomycetaceae; genus Streptomyces; species Streptomyces sp. NPDC017991. Next base: position 161,962 of record NZ_JBIRGP010000002.1, read on the forward strand.
CAGCGCGTGGCGGTCGACGAGCGGCGCCCCTGATCCGTCTCGTCAGCCCGCGGCGGCCCCGGCGGCGGCCTTCACCGCAGCCTTGACGACGGCCTCGGCCACGACCGGCACGGAGTCCTCGTGCAGGAAGAGGAAGAGATTGGGCTCGACCAGTTCCAGCTCCATGACGCGGGGTGCCCCGTCGTCGCCGTCCACCAGGTCCACACGGGCGTAGAGCAGCTCCGGCGCACCGGGCACGGCGGCCAACGCCCTCTCCGCGACGGCGAGTTCGGCGGGGCTGGGCTCCCAGGCCCGCAAGTCGGGGTGCGGGACCTTCTTGTCGTCGAAGGCGGTGCCGGGTTCGAGGACGGCCCCCTTGCGGATGGCATGGAGGAAGCGCCCTCCGAAGAACTGGAGGGCCCTTTCCCCGGCCGTGTCGATACTCCGCACGTACGGCTGCACGATCGCGGTGAGCCCTTCGGCGTGCATCCGCTCCAGGTGCCGTACGGCGGTGTCGTGGTCCCCGGGCGTGTAGCGGGCCGCGTACCGGGCTCCGGCCCCCGAGGTCGGCTTGACGACGTACTCGCGGTCGTCGGGCAGGTCGGCCGGGTCGCCCGGGGCGAGGTAGCGGGTGTCGACGACGGGCACGCCGGCGGCGGCCAGGTCGCCCAGGTACCGCTTGTCGGCGTTCCACCGCACGACCTCCGGCGGGTTGGCCAGGGTCGTCGCGGCCCCGCACCGGTCGGCCCACGCCAGGAACTCGGCGGCCCGCCAGCTGTAGTCCCAGGTGGAGCGGATGAGAACGAGGTCGAAGCGGCCCCACTCGACATCGGGGTCGTCCCAGCGGACGACGGCGACCTCGGCGCCCGACCCCGCTCCCGCTCCCGCCCCTGCCCCCGCGTGCCGCACCGCGTCCGCGAGGGCGGGCAGGTCACGGTCGTACCCGGACTCCAGCACCTCCTGGCAGGTGACCAGGGCGATACGGGGAATGGTGCGTGCCACGGCGGGCTCCTCAGACGGTGTATCGGCTCACTCCGGTAATACCGGTCGCAGGTTAACAACCGCCCCAGGGACCGGCCCGGGAATTACTGGGGCACTTGACCTTCACCTTCGGTGAGACCACACCATCGGTGACGGAAGGGAGGAACGCCATGAGCGACAACATGAGCGACGCCTTGAGCAACAACATCAGTAACGCCATGAGTAGCGCCATGATCACGATCGGGGCCTTCTCGAAGGCGTGCCGGCTGTCACCGAAGGCACTTCGGCTGTACGACGAGCTGGAGTTGCTGCGCCCGGCGCGGGTGGACCCGGAGACGGGCTACCGCTACTACGCGCCGGAGCAGTTGGAGCAGGCCCGCCTGGTGGCGTGGCTGCGCCGGCTCGGCATGCCGCTGGCGGAGATCCGCAAGGTCAGCGCCCTCGAACCGGTGGCCGCCGCGCGGGAGATCCGGGCGTTCTGGTCACGGGTCGAGGCGGAGACGGCAACGCGCCGCGACCTGGCGTCCTTCCTCGTGAACCACCTCACGGGCCTTCCCACAGGCCCTCTCCCGAGCAAGGAGCCCACCATGCCCCCTGTCACCCCTGCGCCCCCTGGACTGGAACTGCGCTACGCCGCTCTCTCCGACACCGGCCGTGTCCGCCCCGCCAACCAGGACACGGCGTACGCGGGCACGCGTGTCCTGGTGGTCGCGGACGGCTTCGGATCCGGGGGCGCGCCCGCGAGCGGCGCCGCCGTGGAGGCCCTGAAGTTCCTCGACACCGAGCCGCTCGCCGCCGGAAACGTCCTCAACCTCCTGGAGGACGCGGTCCAGGGCGCCACGGAGGCGGTCCGGGAGGTGGCGGGCCCGACGGACCCGGAGACCGGTACGACCCTGACCGCGATGGTGTGGACGGGCTCACAACTGGCCCTGGTCCACATCGGCGACTCCCGCGCCTATCTCCTGCGCGACGGCGAGCTGTTCCGGATCACCCACGACCACACGGTGGTCCAGTCGATGCTCGACGAGGGCCGCCTGACGCCGGAGGAGGCCACGGCCCACCCGCAGCGCACGCTGCTCGCGAAAGCACTGACGGGCGCCGGCTCGCCACCCCCCGACCTACGCCTCCACGACGCCCGCCCCGGCGACCGCTACCTCCTGTGCTCGGACGGCCTGCCGACGGCAGTCCCGGAGGACACCATCAAGAAGACCCTCAAGACGTCCGCCACCCCGGCCGGGGCGACCCAGTCCCTGATCACCACGGCAAACACCGCCGGCGCCCCGGACAACGTGAGCTGCGTGGTGGCGGACGTGGTCGATACCGCGCCCCGCCAGGGCTTGTCGCGTAAATGACCTTCTAGCCGGATGCGTTCTGGCAGACCCAAGGCACTCGCGGCGCGGATCTCAGCCCGGCGAACGGGTCTGCCCAGGACGGCTCCGTTGCCACCAAGCCACCAGGCCACCAGGCCACCAGGCCGAGACGGCCGTCGGCAACACGACGACGATCGCCGACGGCGGCTACCGGGAACCGCCCTGGTCATGCCCCACCGGCGCCACAAGAGCCAGGCCCTTGCCCGACCAGTTCAGCCCCATAAGGCCCGCGAACGCGCCCCGCCGTCGGGCGGGTTCTGTGCTGTGACCCCCGGCCACCGTCTCCTCGTCAGTCCACAGAACTCACGATGATCAACGGAGGCCGCACCCGTCTCCACAACGCGTCAGGGTCGCGCAGTTCCGCCTGCCGTCCTGAGTCAGGAGGACATGTGCAACGTGGCGAAGTGTGGTGGGTCAAGTTCGACGAGCGGCGGCTGGTCGTACTGCTGGCGGCAGACGACGCGTCCAGGGTCCGGGCGATGCAGGTCGTCGCTCCTGCGGGCGTCGACATCAGCGGTCTGGGCGTCGAAGTGCACGTAGGTGCCGGGGAAGGACTGCCCTTGGAAGGCGTGCTGCGGTTCGCGTTCCCGTGCCCGGGTTTCACCCCCTGCACGTGGCTGACCACCGTGTCCCAGGACGACCTGATCGAGCGGGCGGGCGTCCTGTCCTCCGCGAAGCTCAGCGAGATCGAGGACGCCCTCCGTCTCAGCGAACAGACGAAGGAACGGACCCCGGCGACAACCGCGAAACTCAACGAGATGAGGGACGCCCTCCGTCTCGGCGAACTCGGGTAGGCGCGGGGAACGGCGCAGTCTTTCGTCCTTCAGGGGCGCGGGAAGCCCCCGCCGGCCCGCACCCGCCGAACACCCCGCACCCCCTCCCCGGTGGGCGCCGTAGGCCTACCCAACCCCTGGCAGGCGGCGCGGCTCCAAACGTTCCTCGATCGCCCCATCCCCCTCCCGCGTCACCACATACGCCCCCTTCCCCGGCACCTCGGCCACCGCCTCCACCAGTTCCGTCCCCCGGTACACCAGCCCCACCCCGTCATCGGTGCAGTGGGTGGTGGGAAGCGCGCCGTTCGCGACGAGGTCGTGGATCAGGGGGCGGCGGCCCGGGTCGGAGTCGTAGTGGACGCCGTTGCCGTAGGGCAGGAAGCCCAACGCGTCTGTCACAGGCCGGAGTTCGGGCCCGAACGAGTCCGTCGTACCGCCCTCGAACCAGCAGATCGACCCCGCGCTGACCCCGCTCAGGACGACACCTGAACGCCAGGCCCTGCGCAGGATGTCGTCGAGGCCGTGCACCCGCCAGACCGCGAGAAGGTTGGCCACCGAGCCGCCCATCACCCAGATGACGTCCTGCTCCAGGACGGCACCCTCGACATCGTCGAAGTTGGGCCTCGGGAAGAGGTTGAGAGGAACGAGGTCGAACCCCGCCACCCGCGCGGCCTCGGCCATCCGCGCCGCGAAGTGTTCGGCGTCACCGATCGCCGTACCGACGTACATCACCCGGGGACGGCGGCCGTGCGCGCCCGACAGGTCGACCGCGTGATGCACCAGCGCGTCGAACTCCACCATGGTCCGGGCACCCCAGCCCCGGTGGCCGCCGGACGTGGCGAGGATGGTGGGCGGCCTGCCGGCGGAGGCGGCGGGCTCGGCGGGTGCTGCTGTGGACGCGGTCATGACGACCGATCCTAATCACGCCTGTAAGGGCCGCCACTGCGGCTCACCGCACCCCGTCAGGGCCCCTGCCGCTCGCTCTCCTCGGGATCCCAGTCCAGCAGCCGCACCCTCGCCACCGTCTGCACGTGCCGCCGCATCGCCGCGGCGGCCCGCCCCGGCTGCTGGGCCACGATCGCGTCGAAGATCGCCCGGTGCTGGGTCAGGGAACGGGTCGGCCGACCCGGCTGGCGCAGCGACTCGTGGCGGCTCTCGGTGATCTGGTCGGCGATCGAGCGCATGAACTCGGCGAGGATCGTGCTGTGCCCGGCGGCCGTGACCGCCGCGTGGAAGAGCCGGTCGCCCTCCACCCCGTGGCCGCCCGCCGTGATCTCGGCCCGCATGTGGGCGAGGGCGGAGTCCATGGCGGCCACGTCCTCGTCGGTGCGCCGCTCGGCGGCCAGCTCGGCGAGCTTGGTCTCCAGGGCCTCGCGGGCGTCGAGCACGTCGGGCAACCGGCGCCGCCTGTCGACGAGTTGTTCCACCGGCTCGGCGTCGAGGGTGTCACGGACGAGGTAGGTGCCGCCGCCGTGGCGGACCTCGACCAGCCCCTGGACCTCCAGAACCACTATGGCCTGCTTCACGGAGGCGCGGCTGACGCCGAGTCTGGCCGCGAGGTCGCGCTCGGGCGGCAGCCGGTCACCGGCGCCGAGGCCGCCCTCGGCGGCGTAACTGCGCAACCGGTCGAGGACCTGCTCGTACAGGCGCGGCTTGGACCCCATGGGCCGCAGTGCGTCGGTCATGTCCGGTCTTCCCCCTTACCTCTCGATCTGGTGGATGAGTGGCTGAGCCAATTTACGTCATCTCTCTTGACGCTCTCCACCACGGCCGCCCAATGTGGTTCAGCCACTTGGCCACTCAGCCAGTTGACCACCTCTCACCGCCTCCCACCATCTCCCCCACCCCCCACTCGGCCCCCCTCGACAAGGGACCCAAAGACGGGAGCCCGTATGTCCGCCGAACTGATATCGATCCTCGTGCTCGTCGTGGTGTTCGTGATCGCCACCACCCGCTCCATCAACATGGGCGCCCTCGCCTTCGCCGCCGCCTTCGGAGTGGGCGGACTCGTCGCCGACCTCGACACCGACAAGATCTTCGCCGGTTTCCCCGGCGACCTCTTCGTGGTGCTCGTCGGCGTGACGTACCTGTTCGCGATCGCCCGTGCCAACGGCACGACCGACTGGCTGGTGCACGCCTCGATCCGGCTCGTGCGCGGACGGGTCGTACTGATCCCCTGGGTGATGTTCGTGCTGACCGGCGCGCTCACCGCGATCGGCGCGGTCAGTCCGGCGGCCGTCGCCATCGTGGCGCCGATCGCCCTGAGTTTCGCCGCGCGCTACTCCATCAGCCCGCTGCTGATGGGCGCGATGGTCGTGCACGGCGCCCAGGGCGGCGGCTTCTCCCCCATCAGCATCTACGGGTCGATCGTCAACGGCATCGTCGAGCGCGAGGGCCTCCCCGGCAACGAGGTCGCGCTCTTCCTCGCCTCCCTCATCGTCAACCTCGTGATCGCCGCGATCGTGTTCGTGCTGTTCGGAGGCCTGAAACTGAGCCGCGCCGAAGAGGCCGACCTCGACCGGCAGAAGACCTCACGGACGACTGCGGGGACGGCCTCGGAGACGACCGCAGGGGCGACCGCAGGGGCGACCGTGGACCTGGAAAAGCCGGACCCGGACGACGACACCTCCCGTCTCAACCCCGCCCGGATCGCCACCCTCGCCGCTCTCGTCGCCCTCGTCGTCGCCGTGCTCGTCTTCGACCTGGACGCCGGGCTCACCTCCATCACCCTCGCCGTCCTGCTCAGCACCGTCTGGGCCGAGGACAGCCGCAAGGCCGTCAGCCAGATCGCCTGGCCGACGGTCTTGCTGATCTGCGGTGTGCTGACGTACGTCGGAGTCCTCGACGAGATGGGCACGATCGACTGGGCGGGCGAGGGCGTCAGCGACATCGGCGTCCCGCTGCTCTCGGCCGTACTGCTCTGCTACATCGGCGCGCTGGTCTCCGCGTTCGCCTCCTCGGTCGGCATCATGGGGGCGCTGATTCCGCTGGCGGTGCCGTTCCTGGCGCAGGGCGAGATCGGTGCCATCGGCATGGTCGCGGCGCTCGCGGTGTCGGCGACCGTGGTGGACGTGAGCCCGTTCTCGACGAACGGCGCCCTGGTCCTCGCCGCGGCACCCGGTGTCGACCGGGAGCGTTTCTTCCGGCAGCTGATGATGTACGGAGGGATCGTGGTCGCCGTGGTCCCCGCCGTGGTGTGGCTCGCGCTGGTGGTACCCGACTGGGGGTGACACCGGCACCCCCGACACCCCCGCCCCCCGACGATCAAGGAGTACGCACGCGTGTCCTCTCTCTTCCCGGCCCTGACCGAGGCACTGGCGGATCCGGACGGTACCGCCGCGCACCGGTCGGCCCTGCGCTTCGGCGACCGTTCCCTGACCTACGGCGAGCTGGCGGCGACCGCCGCCCCACTGGCGGCCCGCGTCGGGGAGGCGGGCCGGATCGCCGTGTGGGCCACCCCCACCCTGGAGACGGCCGTCGCCGTGGTCGCCGCGCTGCTGGCCGGCGTCCCCGCCGTGCCGCTCAACCCGAAGTCGGGCGGGAGCGAGCTGGGGCACATCGTGGCGGACAGCGCGCCGGCACTCGTGCTCGCCGCCCCGGACGACCGACTCCCCGACGCGCTGGCCTCCTTGGCGCGCGTCGACATCGACGTACGGGCCACCGGGCCGACCGCGCTCCCCGCCCCGGATGCGCGTCACCTCGCCGATGAGCTGCCCGCCCTCGTCGTCTACACCTCCGGCACCACCGGCCCCCCGAAGGGTGCCGTCATCCCCCGCCGGGCCATCGCCGCCACCCTGGACGCCCTCGCGGACGCCTGGGGGTGGACGGGCGACGACGTCCTTGTGCACGGCCTGCCGCTCTTCCATGTGCACGGTCTGATCCTGGGCATCCTCGGCCCGCTGCGCCGCGGCGGATCCGTACGGCACCTCGGCCGCTTCGAAACGGCGGGCGTGACACGCGAGTTGAGCGCCGGCGCCACGATGCTGTTCGGGGTGCCGACGATGTACCACCGGATCGCGGAGGCCCTGCCCGACGACCCGGCGCTCGCGAAGGCGCTGGCGCGGGCCCGGCTGCTCGTGTCCGGCTCGGCGGCCCTGCCGGTGCACGACCACGAGCGGATCGCGCGGGCGACGGGCCGGCAGGTCATCGAGCGGTACGGGATGACCGAGACCCTCATGCTGTGCTCATCCCGGTGGACGCCCCCGGACCCCCGGCCCGGCGTCCGCGCGGACGGCGGGCCCCGCGCGGGCACGGTCGGCGTGCCGCTGCCGGGGGTCGAACTGCGGCTGACGGAGGAGGACGGCACGACGGCCCTGGAGGCGTACGACGGGGAGACCGTGGGCGAGATCCAGGTCAGGGGCCCGAACCTCTTCACCGAGTACCTGAACCGGCCCGACGCGACGGCGGCGGCCTTCACCGAGGACGGCTGGTTCCGCACCGGCGACATGGCGGTGCGCGACCCCGACGGGTGCGTACGCATCGTCGGCCGCAAGGCCACCGACCTCATCAAGAGCGGCGGTTATAAGATCGGGGCGGGCGAGATCGAGAACGCGCTCATCGAGCACCCGGGCGTACGGGAGGCCGCGGTCACCGGCGAACCGGACGCCGACCTCGGTGAGCGGATCGTGGCGTGGATCGTGCCCACCGATCCCCAAAACCCCCCGTCCGCGGCCGAGTTGGCGAACCATGTGGCCGACCGTCTCGCACCGCACAAGCGGCCCCGCGTCGTCCACCACCTCGGCGCCCTCCCCCGCAACGACATGGGCAAGATCATGAAGCGCGCCCTGACCCATGACTGAGGGAGCCGCGGTCCACGGCCCCCGGCGGTTCACGGCCCGCGAGGCGATCGCCCTCGTCAGCACCGGCTTCACCGACCTCACCGATCTCGCCGACCCCACCGCCCCCGCCCTCGCCCTCACCCCGCCGGGCTCGTACGGGCCGGACGGCCCCCTGTCCTGGCAGGGTTACGACGCCTCGCGCACCCGGGCCGCGGACCGCACCGGCGAGGAGGAGTCCGTCGTCTGCGGCACCGCCGCCGTCAGGGGCGAGGACGGCGGTACGACCCCGGCCGTGCTGATCTCCTTCGAGTTCGGGTTCCTCGGCGGCTCGCTGGGCGAGCGCACGGGCGACCGGCTGGAAGCCGCGCACACCTACGCGCGCGAACACCGCCTCCCGGTCGTCTCCCTCGTCGCGACGGGCGGCAGCCGGATGCAGGAGGGCATGCGCGCGCTGGTCCAACTCCAGCGTGTGGCACGGCAGTCGGCGCTCACCCGGGCGGCCGGGCTGCCCCAGATCGCCGTTCTGCGCGACCCCACGACGGGCGGCGGCTGGGCCACCCTGGGGGCGGGCGCCGATGTGATCCTCGCGCTGCCCGGGGCGCAGGTGGGCTTCGCGGGCTCGCGGGTCCGGCCGCCCGACGCGGACCCGGCCGCGTACACGGCCGAGGCGCAGTGGGCGGCGGGGGCGGTCGACGCCGTGGTTCCCGAGCGGGTGCTGCCGGAAGCGCTGGCGCTCTGGCTGCGGTTGCTGAGCGACCCTTCGACGGATCCCGTGCCGCCGCCCCCGGCGCTGGGCGACGCCGGTCTCCCGCCCACCGGATGGGAGGCCGTACGAGCCGCCCGTGCCCCGCAACGGCCGCGCGCCGAGGCCTATCTGGACACCTTCTTCGCCCGGCGCGCGGCGATCAGCGGTGACCGGTGCGGCGGTACCGACGCGGGCATGCTCTGCGGTTTCGGCGTACGGGCGCGGGACGGCCGTACGGTCGCGTACGCGGCCCAGACCGGCACCGCCACGCGCCCCGCCGGCTATCGCACCGCCGCCCGGCTGATCCGGCTCGCGGACCGGCTCCGTATCCCCGTGCTGACCCTGGTGGACACGCCGGGCGCCGCCAACGACGCGGAGGCGGAGCGGCAGGGCGCGGGGGCGGCGATCGCGGAGCTGTTCTCAGCGGTGGCGGCGGCGGAGACCCCGATGACCACGCTGCTGATCGGGGAGGGCGGCTCGGGTGGCGCACTGGCCCTCGCGGCCCCGGACAACACGTGGGCCACGCCGGACAGTTACTTCTCCGTCATCGCCCCCGAACTCGCGGCCGCCATCCTCAAGCGCCCGGCGGAGGAGGTACGCGCCACGGCCGACCAGCTCCGCATCCGTCCGCAGGACCTGCTGGAGCTGGGTGTCGTGCGCGGGATCGTGGAGCAGGGGCGGTGAGCCGGGGCCTACCGCACGCCCACCGCCCGGATGATCTCCTGGGTCACCGAGCCGCCCCGGTCGTCGCCCGCCGAGGCCCGCAGCGACACGTACGCGGCGCCGCGCGGCACGGTGAGGGTGCCCTCCCAGGTGTCGGCGCCCGCCTTGGACACCTGCACCGTCCGCCAGGACTTGCCCGCGTCGTACGAGACTTCGAGGCTCGCCCTGCGGACGGTCCCGGGGGACGGATCGTCGGTTGTCGGGTGCGGGTCGAGTTGGGCTGGGCGCGCAGTTCCCCGCGCCCCTAGGGGGCTACGCCCCTTCGGGGATTGCCCGGCGCCCGCCACGTAGGACGCGCTGATGGCCACGGGCAGCCGGGCCCCGGCCCGTACGTTCCCGGCCAGGTCCGTGTCGACGTCGAAGCCGAGGTTGATCAGCGGGAGGGTCGTCCAGCGGTCCTCCGGGGTGGCCGCCGATCTGAAGGTCCACTCGGAACGGCCCTTCGTCGCGAGCTTCCAGCGGTCCGCGTCCAGGGCGGTGTCCGTGACGACCTTGTACGTGTGCTCGTCGGCGGGCGCGTCCCAGACGTACGCGCCGGAACCGGTCCGCCGGTCGACCGATACCCCGTCGAGGTACACCTCGGTGGACTGCGTCATGCCGCTGTTCTCGTCCCACACGTTGCCGAAGCCGGTGTGGTCGGGCCCGGAGTCGCCCCAGCCGGGGACGTTGAACTGCAGGGTCGAGCCGGAGCGCCGCTGACCCCAGCCGAGCCCGGTGCCGAGCCAGGGATGCCAGACCGGCCGGAACCAGTCGAGGTCCTGCCGCGTACCTCCGTGGTGGCGGACGAGCCCACTGCGCTCCTCCAGGTCCCCGGCACCCACGTTGACGGACTCGTGCCACAGCTGGCCGGGCCCCGTGGACACGTAGTCGGTCCGCTCGGCAGGGAAGTCGGCCCGCTCCTGGAAGCCGATCCCGACGGGGAACGAGTCATCGGTGAGCGAGTACCGGAACTCGCTGCCCGAGACGGGTTTCGTGGCATGGAACTTCGTGTCCAGCACGGCCAGTTGGCGGCGCGATGGCTCGTAGGTGAGGTCACGCGCCGGGATGCTCCCCTGGTGTCCTTCCGAAAGGTCGTACGTGTAGGGCGTGTTGCGTGTCCCGTTCATCTCGGCCCTGCCCGCCGACCGCAGTCGCGCCGCGTCCCGCGCGTCGAGGGTGGCGATCTGGATCGGCCGGTCCGCGTTGTCGTCGGTGCCGAACCAGGCGTTGAGCCTGCCCGGTACGCCGTCCGTCACGAACAGCGCCTCGGCGCCCGCGTCCTGGGCGGCCCGCGCGATCTCGGAAGGCACCGCGCCTTCCTCCGTCCGGACGAGTACGGCCTTGCCCCGCACGTCCTTTCCGCCGTACCCCCCGGAGCCCGTACCGCCGCCGCCGACATCGACGACCGGGAGCCTGCGGCGGCCCTCGACGAGGGTGCCCCCGGGCTGGACCACGGCCTCACCGAGCCCCTCGACCTCCAGCGTCGGTTTCCCGAGCCGCCACACGGTCCGGTACTCGAAGCTGCCCTTCGTCACCTTCGCCGTGGGTGCCGCGAAGACGCTGTCGTACTTGAGCGGCACCTGCACGGCCCCGAACAGGTCCGCGCCGTTCGCCGCCCGGTCGTACTCCATGAGCAGCTGCCGGGTCTCGGTACGCCGGTCGACGCGGGCCGCGATCTCCCTCAGCCGGCGGCCGTCGAGCGTGACCTCACGGTCCCGGTCGAGTGCGATCTCGGGTGCCGCGAGGAAGCCGAGCCCGAGCGAGTCGGCGCCACGGCTGCCGCGTACGTCGAGGAAGGTGTTCAGGCTGTACGTGCCCGGCCGGAGCCTCAGTCCGACCGTGCCCGTGTCACCGACGTGCTCCGCGAACGGGTCGACGTCCTCGGCGAGTTGCTGGACCACGAGGTCGGCGGCGGTGGCGTCACCGTCCCGGTCCTTGACGTGCACGGTGAGGGTGTACCGCTCCTCCTCCTTGACCAGCCCGAAGGCGGTGTGCGCGACGGGCGTACCGTCCGCCGTGGAGGCCACGATCCGCCCACCGGTGTTGCCGACCGGAGCCTTGTCACCGTCCCCGGTCACGGTCGTGGCGGCGGTCCCGTGCGCGGGGACGGTCAGCGTGGAGTCGGTGAGCGTCACGACCCCGTCGGGCGCGCCGGACACGGTCAGCCTCAACTCGGCGGGCATGTCACCGGAGTTGAAGTACGTGACAGTCCTGGTCACCGGCTCGTTCGACTCGTAGGGCCAGCGGTGATAGCCCAGATCGGCGCTTCCGGTGGCCGTGACCTCGGCCTTCACCGCCGCGGGCACGCTCACCCGCCCGGCGCCCACCACGTAGGCGGACGCGTCGAGTTGCCTGGACGTCGACATGAGCGCGTCCTTGAGCTGTGCGCCGGTCCAGTCGGGGTGCCGTTCGGCGAGGAGGGCGGCCACGCCCGCGACATGGGGCGTCGCCATCGACGTACCGCTCAGGACGGTGTAGTCGCCGCTGCCGGCGGAGAGCCGGGAGCGGGCGGCGAGGATGTCGACGCCCGGGGCGGACAGGTCGGGCTTCAGGGCGTTGTCGCCGTGGCGCGGGCCCGCGCTCGTGAAGTACGCGGCCAGGTCCGCGGAGTCGACCGCGCCGACCGTCAGCGCGGAGTCGGCGGCGCCGGGCGAGCCGATGGACGAGGGGGCGCCGGTGTTGCCCGCGGCGACGACGAAGAGGGCGCCGGTCTCCGCGGTGAGGGTCTCGACGGCCTGGGCCATGGGGTCGGTGCCGTCGCTGGGCTCCGTAGTCCCGAGACTCATGGAGACGACCGTGGCGCCGACGTCCCGCGCGGCCCATTCCATGCCCGCGATGATCTGCGACTCGCTGCCCGAGCCCTGGTCGCCGAGCACCTTCCCGACGGCGAGCGTGGCACCGGGTGCGACGCCCTTCTCCTTGCCGTCGGACGCGGCCCCGCTGCCTCCGACGGTCGAAGTGACGTGCGTGCCATGGCCGTTGCGGTCGGCGACTTCTTCACCCTCGATGAAACTCTTCGTCACGGAGACCCGCCCGGCGAGATCGGGATGGCCGACGTCCGCCCCCGTGTCCAGTACCGCGACGGTGACGCCCTTGCCGGTCAGTCCCGCCTCCCAGGCCTCGGGCGTACCGATCTGGGCGTTGCTTTCGGCCATCTCCGCACGGACCCGGCCGTCGAGCCAGACCTTGCCGATCGCGCCCATGCCGGTCCCGTGCGCGTCGGTCCCGTCCGCGTCGGTCCCGTCCTGCCGGGTGAGGGCCTGCCAGAACGTCCGTCCCTTGTCGGCCGTGACGGCGGCCCCGCGGACGCTCGGCAGGGCGCGTGTCCTCTCGGCCCCGCGCGGAGTCACCACCCGCGCGCCCTTCTTGTACGTGACGATCAACGGCAGCGCGTCCGTCTCCCGGTCGGCGAGCCCCTGGCGTATCAGCTCACCCACGTCGAACAGCCGCCGGTCGAGGGTGCCCGCCCGCAGATACGGCAGCGCCTCGTCCGGTACGACGGTCAGGGCGCCGTTCGCCGTCTGCGTACGGACCGCTCCGGTCGCCCCCTTCGCCCGCTCGACGGTCACCGTCCGTTTCCCGCCGCCGAGTTCGGTGACGGTGACCCGGTCACCGGTGACGAGGGTGACGGTACGGGCGGCGGACGCGGCGCGGGTGCGGGGCGGGACGCCGGTGTCCTGCACGTCGGCCCCGGCCCCGCCGGACGGAAGCAGGGCGAACACGAGTCCGGCCGACGCGAGCGCCACCCCGTGTCTCGCGGATCCTCTGGTCATCGGTGCCCCTCTTCTCGGCGCTGTCGCGGGCCCGGGTGGTGTCAGGGCGCTGCGAAGAGTGTCGGGGGGCCGGTGTCGCGGTGCCGCCGACGGAACCTGGCGGGAAGCTGCCCTGGCGGTTTTCCGCCAGAGGAACGGTGAACGACCGGGGGAAACCGCGACAGGGGCAAGTACCGTCCGTGACAATGAAGGTGGTCACCAGTGACGGACTACGGGGGCAATGCGGCATCATGGACGGATTAGTGGAGTTCAAGACGGACGACGGGGTCCTTGTCGTCGTCGAGGGAGCCGAGGACGAGTCGGGTTCCCGCCTGGTGGCACGGGCGGACGGCACGGTCGCCGCGGCCCGCACCTTCGAGGGCTCGCTGGAGGGGGTACGGGCCGCCGCCGGCGCCGCGTTCCGCGTCTTCAGGGACGGTTCGCTGAAGCCCGACTCCGTGGAGATCGAGTTCGGTGTGAAGCTCACGGCGGAGGCGGGCGCGTTGATCGCCAAGAGTGCCGTCGAGGGCCATCTCGTGGTCAAGCTCTCCTGGTCGCCCGAGCGGCCGGACGGCCCCCCGGAGACCACCCCGCGCCCATGAGCAGCGCTTCCTGGCACGCGAGAATCAGCTGTGGGCGGGACACCGGCGCCGGTTTCCTCGTCACCGAGCAGCACGTTCTGACCTGCGCCCATGTCGTGGCGCGCAGGGACACCGAAGCGGTCGCGGTGTCCTTCGCGCACGGTGGCTACGAGCAGGTCCTGGCCCGGGTGGTCGCGCACGGCGGCTGGGACGGCCGCGAGAGCGACCCGGGCGATCTGGCCGTACTGGAGCTGGACCGGCCGGTGCCGATGAAGCCCGCGGAGTTCGCGACACCCGCCGACGCCTACGGGGATCCCCCGCGCAGGCTCCTCGCCTACGGCTTCCCCAAGCGGTACGACGAGGGAACGCTCGCCGAATACCGCGCCACCGCACAGCAGTTGATCGCCGGCGAGTGGGTCCAGCTGGAGTCGTGGGCCGCGCACGGGCAGCCGCTCGCGCCGGGGTTCAGCGGTGCCGCCGTGACCCTCGCGGACACCGGCCAGGTCGTCGGCATGGTCTCGGCCGCCGCCCGCAGCCCCGAGATCCGCAACGGCCGCATGCTCCCCGCCCAGATCATGGCCCGCTACTGGCCCCGCCTGGCGGACCTGATCCCCACCCCGGCATACGACCAACGACAGAAGGAACACCTGAGACACCTACTGGAACAACTGGACCCCCAACAGAGACCTCCCGCACCCGCCGATCAGGCAGGGGCGCAGCCCCGCCTTCCAGGGGCGCGGGGAACTGCGCGCCCAGCCCCCACCGGCCCGCTTTCAGGGGCGCGGGGAACTGCGCGACCAGCCCCCACCGGCCCGCAGACGAAGAACCCCCACCCCCCGGCCCGCCCGGAAAACGGCCCGGAACACGGCCCGGAACACGCCCCCGAACGCCTGTACCTCGACGCCGTAGGCCCCCTCGGCCCCCCACTCCCACCCCACGGCTTCACCTCCCTGTGGGACGCGGCCTGGTACCTCCTCTCGGAGGTACAGGACCCCGCCGCGGTCACCCGCTTCACCGCCCGCCTGGCCGACTTCGTGGACGACACCCCCACCCGGACCGCCCTGCGCGCCTGGCCCTCGGCCCCCCGTACCCGCCACCCCGACCCGCCCCCCGACAGGCCCGCACGCGGGGCCGCCCGCGACGCCGCGCACTCCTGGTCGCCGATCCTCGTCGAGATCGCGCCCAGCGGCTCCGGCGACGGGTACTTCCTGGTGGAGGTGTCCGCGTACAACGGCAGACACCGGCGGGTGGTGGGCTCGCGCCGCCTCCCCGTGGACCGGGTACGCCCCTACACGCTGGAGCGGATCGACGAGGCGTACCGCGAACTGGAGCTCGGCGCACGCGAGTTGATCGCCTTCGTGCTGCCGCGCCGCTGGCTCAACACGAACGTGGCGCACTGGCAGCGCAGCGCGGACGACGACAGCCCGCTCGGTTCCTTCGCACCGCTCGTCGTGATGGACCTGGAGCGTCGGCGCAGCGGCGGCCTGCAGCACAAGCTCCGGCAGAAGTGGCAGTACCTGGACGAGCGGCCGACGGCCCGGCTGCACCGTATCGACTGCTGGTCGGTCGGCCAGGACCAGGTGAGACTGACCATCGGGCTGCGCCGCGATGCCGACATGGTGGGTTTCGCCACGCCGCCGCGCGCGGACCGGGTCCGGCGGCTGTTCCAGGCGAGCCTGAACGCGGCGGTGCCGGTGATGCTGTGGCCGCGCACCGGCTGCCGGAGCGAGCACCGGTGCGGGGACTCGGCCGACTGCCGGGGTTCGGAGTTCCTGGACCGCCTCGCCGCACACCTGGCGAACCTGCCGCCCCGCGAACTGCCGCGCCACATCCATGAGTTGCGCGAGACGGCGTACGCCTCCGACGCCCCGGAGCCGCATTGGGCGTACGACCTGGCCCTGCTGTGGGAGGACCCCGAATGCCTGCCTGATCCCGCCGGCTATCTGCACAACCCGGTCGGCTAGGGCGGGCCGGACACACCTGCTGGACAGACCACCGAAGCCAGAACCGCACAAGCCAGACAAGTCAGACAAGCCGGAACCGCACATCGGAACACGTTCGGAGAGACCATGTCCCTGTGGCCCGTCTACACGGGTGCGAGCGAGCCCCACGACGGCATCGCCGAGCTGCCCGCGCCGCCGCCCTGGCGCGACTTCGACGGCGGTCCGGAGCTGGCGACGCCCGCCGAGGACGACGACGCCTCGGCCACGTCCCCGGACCGCCGGCACCGTGCCCGCACCTACCGCGCCACGGACCGCGCCGTCCAGCTCGTCAACGCGGCCCTCTATCTGCGCCGTCCGCTCCTGGTGACGGGCCCGCCGGGCAGCGGGAAGTCGAGCCTGGCGTACGCCGTCGCGAGGGAGTTGCGGCTCGGCCCCGTCCTGCGCTGGAACATCACCAGCCGCACCACGCTGCACGACGGGCTCTACCAGTACGACCCGCTGTCCCGCCTGTACGCGGCCGCACGCGGCGTCCGGCCCGGCGGCGAGGCACCGCCCGACCCCGTACTCCCCAAGGACAGCGAGCTCCAGGACCATCTGCGGCTCGGACCGCTCGGCACGGCACTCCTCCCGTACGGCCGTCCGCGCGCCCTGCTGATCGACGAGATCGACAAGAGCGACCTGGACCTGCCGAACGACCTCCTCAACATCCTGGAGGAGGGCCAGTACGAGATCCCCGAGCTGGTCCGCTCCGCCCGGCACACCCCCACGGCCGAGGTCATGATCGACGGCACGGACGAACGGGCCGGGGTCTCGCGCGGCCGGGTCCGCTGCCGGGCCTTCCCCTTCGTGGTCCTCACCAGCAACGGCGAGCGCGAGTTCCCGCCCGCCTTCCTGCGGCGCTGTGTCCGTCTCGAACTCCACCAGCCCCGCGCCGCCCACCTGGAGCACATCGTCCGCGCCCACCTGGGGGAACCCGACGCGTACGCCCGCGATCTGATCGAACGCTTTCTGTCCCGCGGGACCGAGGGCGAGCTCGCCACGGACCAGTTGCTCAACGCGATCTACCTCACGGGCGTGGCGGGCATCGACACGTCGTCCCGCGACGACCTGGCCGAGCAGCTGATGCCGTATCTGAGCCGCACGGGAGAGGAACCGGATGCGTTCTGACCCGGGTGCGGACGGCGGCGCGGGCGCGGGGGCCGCGTTCCTCGCCGGCGTACTGGCCCGGGCATCCGGCGGCCCGGAACCGACCTCGGTGGAACTGGCCGAACTCCTGTGGCTGGCAACCCACATGCCGGCCCCCGAGACCCCCGACCCGACACCCCGCCCCAAGCCCTCCGCCACCACAGCCCAGCCACCCTCCGCCACCCCCTCCCCCCTCAGCGGCGCGGGGAACTGCGCGACCAGCCACAACGAACCCGCACCCGACCCCCCAC
The DNA here is from genome assembly GCF_044328075.1 of Streptomyces sp. NPDC017991. Taxonomy (NCBI): domain Bacteria; kingdom Bacillati; phylum Actinomycetota; class Actinomycetes; order Kitasatosporales; family Streptomycetaceae; genus Streptomyces; species Streptomyces sp. NPDC017991. The sequence continues at coordinate 179,002 of NZ_JBIRGP010000002.1, forward strand.
CCCACTCCATCCCGGACCCGCCGGACACCCGCGTTCCCCTCCGGCTGCCGGGCCCCCGCACACCGACGCCGGGCCGCGCGGGCCAGGACGCCCCGAGCGGCCCGTACACATCCCTCCTGGCCCCCGCGCCCCCGATGCTCCCCCACCCCCTCGGGCTCCAACGAGCCCTCCGCCCCCTCAAGCGGCGCGTCCCCGCCCCGGTCGGGCAGGAGCTGGACGAGGCGGCGACCGCCCACCGCATCGCCCGGCTCGGAGCCGCCCCCCAGTGGTGGCTGCCCGTGCTGCGGCCCACGACCGAGCGATGGCTGACACTGCACCTCGTGCACGACACCGGCCCGACGATGCCCGTCTGGCGCCCGCTCGTACGCGAACTGCACGCGGCACTGGCCCAGTCGGGCATCTTCCGCACGGTGGAACTGCACCGGCTGGAGGCCGACGGCGCGGTGTGCCGCCCCGGTTCGCAGGAGTCGTTCGCCGACGGGCGTACGGTCACCCTCCTCCTCAGCGACTGCATGGGTCCGCAGTGGCGGGAGGGCCCGGCGGGCACCCGCTGGTACAGCACACTGCGCCGCTGGTCGGCCCGGATGCCGGTCGCCCTGGTCCAGCCGCTGCCGGAACGCCTGTGGCGCACCACCGCGCTGCCGGCCACGACCGCGCGCATCAGCGCGCCGGGACCGGCGGCGCCCAACTCGTCGTACGACGTGGACTCGTACGTGCTGGACTCGTACGCACTGGACTCGTACGCGCATGAGGGCCGGCCGCGCGGCTTGCTGCCCCTCCCCGTGCTCGAAGCCTCGGCGCCCTGGCTGGGGAACTGGTCTTCTCTCGTGGCGGGCGGCGGCCGACTGCCGGGCGCGGTCGCCCTGTTGGGGCCAGGGCCGCCGCTCGCGCCGGTCGACGAGAGGGGCCGCAGCGATGTCGAGCGGCTCTCCGCCGAGGAGTTGCTGCTGCGGTTCCGCTCCGTCGCCTCGCCGGAGGCCTTCCGGCTGGCCGGTCATCTCGCGGTGGGGCCGGTGGAGTTGCCGGTCATGCGTCTGGTCCAGGCGGCCGTCGAGAAGAACCCCCGGCCGCAGCACCTGGCCGAGGTGATCCTCAGCGGCGCGCTCACCGCGGTCCCGGGCGCGGCCGGTTCGTACGTCTTCCGGCCGGGCGTGCGGGAGCTGCTGCGACGCACCCTGCCGCGCTCCGCGTACGGCCGGACCTCCGAACTCCTGGCCCGCGTAGGCGCGTTGATCGACGAGCGGGCCGGTCTTTCGGCCGGCGAGTTCCGCGTGCTCGCACCGGGCGGCAATGGTGCGGGAGGCGGGGGCGAGGAGGCGGCGGGCGAACCGTTCGCAGCCGTGCGGGAGGAGTCCGTACGGCGAATGGGCGGGCCGCCCTCGAAGACCGCGGCGGGACTCGTGCTGGGCAGGTACCGGCTCGTACGGCCGCTGGGACGGGGTCAGGAGGTCTGGCAGGCCCATGACGCCCGTCCGGGTCGAACGGTGGCCGTCCACCGGTACACCGTCGAGCCGGAACGACACGAGCGGTTCCTCCAGGACGCCCGCGCGCTCTCCCGCGTCCGGCACAAGAACGTGGTCGCGGTGCACGACTTCGGCATCGACGACGGCATCCCCTATCTCGTCACGGAGTTCCTGCCGGGCATCACCCTGGCCGAACTCACCGCCCTGGGCGACTACGGGGTGCCCTTCCCGACACTGGCGCCGCTGGCCCATCAGATGGTGCTCGGCCTCAAGGCGCTCCACGAACAGGCCATGGTGCATGGGCAGTTGAGCGCGTTCAGTGTGCTGGTGCCGGCGGACGGCTCCTTCAGACTCGCCCGCTTCCCCCTGGGGGTACCGCACGGCGCCGACGCGTCGAAGGACCTGCACGACCTCGGGGAGCTGCTGTGCGTGCTGGCGGGAGGCGATCCCTCGTCCCCGGCCGAGCTGCCGGGCGTACCGGCGGAGTTCAGGTCGCCCTTCGTCGAGGCCGTGGACTGCCTGCTCTCCTCGGACACCTACACCCAGAACGTCGGCGCGGACCTCCTCATGCCCCGCTCCTTCAGCCCGGTGCTGCGGGACGTGACGGCGACCTGCCTGCGCTACCGGTTGCTCGGCCCGGTGCGGATCGTCCGCGGCGACTCGCTCCTGCCGGACCTCCCGCTCCAGGCACAAGCCCTGCTCTGCATGCTGCTCCTGCGGCACGGCCGGTTCGTGTCCCACGACGAACTGGCCGCGGGACTCTGGGGAACGAGTCTTCCGGAGGATCCGGCGGGCACCCTGGCCGTCGTGGCCGCCGCGCTCCGGGACGCGCTGGGGCCCGGCGTCCTGGCCACCGGCGCGGGCGGTCATGCCCTGCACACGCCCCCCACCACCATCGACGTGATCCGTTGCGAGAACCTCATCGCCGAGGCGAAGTACCTGCGGGACGAGGGGAGTACGGCAGGGGCCCGCGACGCCGTCCAGCAGGCCCTGGGCCTCTGGTCCGGCGTCGCTCTCAGCGATGTTCCCGGACCGGCAGCGGCGTCGGCACGTCTACGCCTGCGCTCGCTCCGCCTCACGCTCGGCGTCACCTGTGCCGAACTCGACCTGGCACTCGGGCGGTTCGAGCGCGCGTCGCACGACCTCGGCGAGCTGCTGCGCGAGCACCCCGAGCACGAGGACCTCCGGCGCCTGCACATGCTCTGCTCGGCCCGCCTGACACCCGAGAGCGAACCGCAGCCCACCACCCCGCGCCCCACCCACCCACCGGAGGCGACACCCCCACCCGAAACCACACCTCAGCCCAAGACCACACCTCAGCCCGAGACAGCCTCACCGACCGGGCCCAGGTCTCCGGCCGAGACGGTCTCACCGCCCGAGACCACGTCTCCGGCCGAGTCGGCCTCACCGACCGGGGCTAGGTCTCCGGCTGAGACGGCCTCCGCAATCGAGACCACCTCACCGACCGAGACCACGCCTCCGGCCGAGACCGCCTCACGGACCGGGACCACGTCTCCGGCCGAGTCAGCCTCCGCAGCCCAGACCCCCTCCCCGCCCAAGTCCGCCTCCGCAAGCGAGACCCCTCGACCGTCCGAGTCCGCCGACCGGTCCGAGACCACTCGGGAGGCGGAGTCCCCACGCCGGTCCGAGACCACTCGGGAAGCCGAGACCCCACGCCGATCCGAGACCACTCGGGAAGCCGAGACCCCACGCCGATCCGAGACCACTCGGGAAGCCGACACCCCACGCCGATCCGAGACCACTCGGGAAGCCGACACCCCACGCCGATCCGAGACCACTCGGGAAGCCGACACCCCACGCCGGTCCGAGACCACTCGGGAGGCCGACACCCCTCGGCGTCCCAAAACCCCCCTCTCCCCGCCCGCCAGGCAACCCGCCTCCGGCCGGAAGCCCGACACCCCCCGGCAGGCCGCCGCCGCGCGGCAGGTCGGGTCGGCCGCCCGGCGGCCGGAAGACGCCGCCGCGGCCCTGATGGAGAGCCCCTGCGTACTCCTCGGCTTCGACGGCCCCCTCGTCCGTCTCTACACGAGTGACACCGAGAAGCAGGCCGTCCGGGAACTCGCCGCGCTCCTCGCCGAGCTGCGGGACCCCGAGGCCGCGCTGAGAGGCGAGCCGCTCGTCGCTCGGGGCGGGCCCCCGCAACCGTTGGAGGGGCGCCCGAACCCCCTCGACCTGCTGCGCGCCTTCGCGGACCACCCGCTGGGAGCGGACCTGCGCCGACGGCTCAACCGGATCGAGGAGCGGGCCGTGTCGACCGCGGCGTCGACCCCGTTCTCGGACGCCCTGATCACCACGCTCAGCTCGCTCGGGCGGCGTACCGCGGTCGTCGCGGACAACGCGCCCGGCGCCGTCTGGAAGTACCTGCACTCCCACGGCCGGCTGACCGGCCTGGTGACCGGTGGAGTGCACGGCCGCGCCGACGACCTGACCCTGCTCATGCCGAACCCCGACTGTCTCCTGCGCGCCCTGGAACACCTCGGCGTGCCGCCGAAGGACGCCGTACTGGTCGGCTCGTCGGTCGCCGAACTGACCGCGGCACGGGCCGCCGGCCTGCGCTTCCTCGGCTACACCCGCTCCGAGGGGCACAAGCGGCGCCTGGTCCGCGCGGGCTGCGAGGTGACCACGGCCTCGTGGGCCCCCCTCCTCCGGTCCCTCCCCCACACCTGAGCCCTCTCCGGCGCCCGGGGCACCCGCCCGCCACCTGATGACCCGTCCGCCGTAAGCCGTACGCCGCCCGTTACCCGCCCCCGTTACCCGCCCCGTAAGGCCGCCTGCCTTCCGCCTTCGGCGAAGACCGCCCTTCCGCCGTCCGCGAAGACCACCCGTCCAGCCGCACCCCGCCCGGCCCACCCCGAAAGGCGACACCCCGTCAGTTCCCGCACGATGCGTAGGAGGACCGCCGCCCGGTGGAGTCCCACGGTCTGTGCTCTCGGGAGGACCCGCCATGACCGCCAGCCTGGAGCAGTTGCGCCGCTGCCATTTCGCCGTCGACCTCGGAGCGGCGAGAACGCGTGTCTTCGTGAAGGGCGCCGGGCTGATCGTCGACCAGCCCAGCGTCGCCGCGGTGAACACGCGGACCGGCGCCCTGATCGCGGTCGGTGAGTTCGCCGAGAAGATGACGGGCCGTACCCCCCACTACATCCGTGTCGTACGCCCCGTCTCGGGCGGCACGGTCGTCGACATCGAGATGGCCCAGCGCATGCTGCGCCAACTCCTCGGGGACAAGGTCCGGCGCACCCTGCGCCGCAAGCCCCGGCTGCGGGCCGCCGCCTGCACCCCGCACGACTCCGACCCGCTGGCCCAGCGGGCGACCGTGGAGACGCTCGTCGGTCTGGGCGCGCGGCGCGTCGAACTGGTCGACACGCTCATCGCCGCCGGTGTCGGCTGCGGACTGCCCGTGGAACGCCCCGAGGCCACCATGATCATGGTGTGCGGGGCCGCCGCCACCCAGGTCGCCGTGCTGTCGCTGGGCTCGATCGTCACCGCCGAACGCATCCCCGTGGGCGGCGAGGCCATCGACCACGCGATCGTCCAGCACCTGCGCCACCACCACGAGTTGATGCTCCCCTCGCAGTCCGTACGCCCGCTGCAACTGGCCCTCTCCGGGAACGGGCTCACCTCGCAGGGACCCACGTCCACCGAGATCCACGGCCGGGACGTGGCCACCGGCCTCGCCCGTTCCGTACAGGTCGACACGGCCGCCGTGCGCGACGCCATCCAGACCCCGCTGACCGCCGTGCTCGACGGCATCGGCAAGGTGCTGCGCGTCTGCCCGCCGGACCTGGTGGCCGACCTGGTGGACCGCGGGATCATGATGGTCGGCGGCAGCGCGCTGCTGCCGGGCCTCGACCAGATGCTGCGGCAGGCGACGGGGATGCCGGTGCACATCGCCGAACGGCCCGACGTGTGCGCGGTCCTCGGCCTGGGCGCGATGCTGGAGGGCCGGATCGAGCCCCTGGTCCTCGACCCGACGGCCGGCTGAACAGCCGCACGAGTCCGCGGGCACAGCACCCCGGTCCCCCGCCACCACCGCCGCGGCACCCATGACGGAACCCACGCCCCCGAACCCCGCGGAGCCCCCCTCCCAGGGGCTCCCCCTCCCCCGTCTCCTCGAAGCCGTCCTCGGTGTCGGCAGCGATCTCGAACTGCGCGCCACGCTCCAGCGCATCGTGGAGAACGCGGCGGCGCTGACCGGCGCCCGGTACGCGGCGCTGGGCGTGCTCGCGCCCGGCGGCAGCGGCCTGGCGGAGTTCTGCACGGCCGGACTGCCGGCGGCCGAGCGGGCCCGTATCGGGCATCCGCCCAGCGGACGCCGGGGCCTGCTCGGCGCGCTCGTCCACGAGTCCGCGCCGCTCCGGCTCACCGACCTGACCACCGACCCGCGCGCGTGCGGCATCCCGCCCGGGCACCCGGAGATGCACAGCTTCCTCGGCGTACCGCTGCTCGTACAGGACGAGGTGTACGGCAACCTGTACCTCACCGAGAAGCGCGGCGGCCCCTTCACCGCCGAGGACGAGCAGGTGACGCGGCTGCTGGCCGCTCAGGCGGGCATCGCGATCGGCAACGCCCGCCTGTACGAGACGGCCCGCCAGCGGGAGCGCTGGATCGAGGGCGCGGCGGCGGTGACGACGGCGCTGCTCACCGGCGAGACGGCGGCCGACGCGCTGATGACGGTCGCCGAGCGCGCCCGCGTCCTCGCCGACGCGTCGGCCGGGGTGATCCTCCAGCCCACGGACGAGGGCGGCATGGAGATCGTCACGGCGTCGGCGCCGGCCGGCCGGGACGGCCTGATCGGTACGACCATCGCGCCGGGCAGCGCGGTCCTGGAGCAACTCCTCGGCGGCGAGCCGGTGTTCCTGGACGACTCGGCGACCGACGCGCGTATGACGACCCCCGTACGGCACCGGTTCGGGCCGAGCATGATGCTGCCGCTCCAGGCCGGGGGCCGGCTCATCGGCACTCTCGCCCTCCCGCGCCGGCGCGGCGATGCCCCGTACACGCCCGCCGAGAAGCTGCTGGCCACGCAGTTCGCCTCGCAGGCCGCGCTGGCGCTGGTGCTGGCGGACGCGCAGCAGCGCCGGGAGCGGCTGGCGGTCTTCGAGGACCGCGACCGGATCGCCCGTGACCTGCACGACCTGGTCGTCCAGCGGCTCTTCGCCACCGGCATGATGCTGGAGTCCACGCAGCGCCGCACGGCCGCGGACGAGCGGGAGGCGCAGGTGCACGCGACGATCGGCCGGGCCCTCGACGAGCTGAGGTCCACCGTCCAGGAGGTCCGTACGGCGATCTTCGCCCTGCAGCAACCGCCCGCGGACGCCCCGACCAGTTTCAGGAGCAAGGTGCTCCGCGAGACGGCGGGCGCCGCGGCGGCTCTCGGCGTCCAGCCGTCGGTCCAGTTCACCGGGCCGGTCGACACCCGCGTCCCGGAAGCGGTGGCGGGGCACCTCCTCACGGCCCTCGCAGCCGCCCTCGCCACGGCGTCACACCGCCCCGGCACGACCCGCGTCGCGGTCACGGTCGACGCGACGGTGAGCCTCCCGGACGGCCGCCCGGGAGTACGCCTGACGGTCTCCGACAACGGGAACGGAAACGAGGACGGGCACACGGCCGACACGGACGCGGGCCCAGACCCGGAGGAGGGCATGACAACAACCTGGCAGTCCCCTCTCTGACCTCCTCCCCGTCTCCCCGTCTCCCCGTCTCTCTGTCTCCCGGTCTCCCTGTCTCGAACCACGCTCCCTGCCGCCAAAGGGGGCGCTGCTGTGGGCCATTCGGCTGAGTGACTGAAAGGGGGCCGCGGGGACGGGACGACGCTTTCGGTGTACGGGCGCTGCCAGTCCTCGGCCGCGCTGTGTCCCGTTGGCGAGAGAGTGCTGATGAGTTCTATGGATATGCCGGACGAGTTCGCACGGCCGCGGGCCGTGTCTCGTCCGGTTGCGGCGGCCCGCCCGGCCGCGCCGCTGATCTCCTGGGTGACCCTGGCGATGATGACAACGGCTTCGGTGGCCAGCCTGCGGGCCGCGCCGACGATGGCCGTCTATGGTCTGGCGTGCGTTTTCCTGTACCTGGTGCCGGCGATCGTGTTCCTGCTGCCGACCGCGCTGGTCTCCGCCGAGCTGGCGTCGGGGTGGAACGGCGGCGTCTACCGGTGGGTGAGCGAGGGCTTGTCGAAGCCTCTCGGGTTCCTCGCGGTGTGGTGCCAGTTCGCGATGACGATCTTCTACTACCCGAGCCTGCTGGCCTTCGTGGCCAGCACGATCGCGTACGTCATCGATCCGTCCCTGGCCTCCAGCGGCGTCTACACGGCCGTCGTGATCATGGTGCTGTACTGGACCGGCGTATGGGTCTCCGCCCGCGGCACCAAAGCCCTGGCCGGCCTGTCCTCCTGGGGACTGATCATCGGCACGCTGGTGCCCGGTACGGTCCTGGTCGTGCTCGGCATGGTGTTCTTGGGCCAGGGCAACACCTCGGCCGCCCCGTTGACGGCCAGTCACCTGATGCCGCAGTGGGCCGGCCTCGCGAGCCTCGTACTGATCGTGAACAACTTCCTGTCCTACTCGGGTACGGAGATGAACGCCGTCCATGTCTCCTACGTCGGCATCATCGCCGCCGGCCTGGTCGTGCTCGGTCTGCTCATCCCCTGGGCCTTCCTGAAACTGCGCAAGCCCGGCTGGCGCACCCACACCGCCGAAGCCTCCGCCGGCGGTCAGGAGGGGGCGGCATGAGTCCCACCCGTTTCGCCTCCGAGCACAGGTGGCTCTACGCCGGCGCCCTCGTCCTGCTGGTCGTCCTGGCCGTCGTCGGAGTCATCCAGTACGGCAAGGTCAAAACCGGCACCGAGGCTGCCGAGAAGGCCGGCGAACTCGCGGACGCCGCCGTCGCCGCCGGTTACCCCCGCCCGGACACCGGCACGATCGAACGCACCCTGGGCACCGACGGCGGCAACGTCTGCGACGACCCGGCCGGCGCCCTGAAGTCCGCCCTGTGGAAGACCAACGTCTCCAACGGGGCCGCGTTCGTCGGTCAGCGCCCCGTCATCGGCGACAAGCGGGCCATCCACGCCGAGGCCACGATCCTGAAGGTCTACTGCCCGGACGAGCTGCACAGGATCCAGGACAGGATCGACGACCTGAGGACCGACACGACGGTGAGGCGGTAGGCCATGGACGATACCGATCTCGCGGCCCGGGTCGCCGGACTCATGCCCCGGGCCAGGGCCGACCTGACCGAACTCGTCGCGATCCCCTCGGTCGCCGACCCCCGCCAGTACCCGCCCGAGAAGTGCCAGGAGGCCGCCCAGTGGGTCGCCGACGCCTTCACCGAGGTGGGTCTGAAGGCCGTCCACCTCGCGCGGACCCCGGACGGGAGTCATGCCGTACTCGGCCACCGCCCGCCCCCGCCCGGCGCACCCACCGTCCTGCTCTACTGCCACTACGACGTCCAGCCGCCGCTCGACGAGGCCGCCTGGACCACCGAGCCCTTCACGCTCACCGAACGCGACGGACGCTGGTACGGGCGAGGCGCCGCGGACTGCAAGGGCAACATCGTCATGCATCTCACCGCGCTGCGGGCACTCGGCGACGACATCCCCGTAGGCATCAGGTTCGTCGCGGAAGGCTCCGAGGAGCAGGGCACCGGCGGCCTGGAGCAGTACGTCGCCCTGCATCCCGAACAGTTCACGGCGGACGCTCTCCTGGTGTGCGACACCGGCAACGCGGCCGTGGGCGTCGGCACGGCGACCATCACCCTGCGCGGCCTGGTCGACGTCGTCGTCTCCGTCGGCACACTCGACGGGGAGATCCACTCGGGCATGTTCGGGGGGCCCGCGCCGGATGCCCTGGCCGCCCTGATCCAGGCGCTGTCGACTCTGCGTGACCCCTCGACCGGCGACACCCGCATCCGGGGAATGGACTGCGAAGGCACCTGGGACGGAGTCGGCTACGACGAGCGGCAGTTCCGTACCGACGCCGGTGTTCTGAACGGTGTCGAGCTCACCGGCACCGGAAGCGTCGCCGACCGGCTGTGGGCACGCCCCGCCGTGACCGTCCTCGGTATCGACTGCCCGCCCGTCATCGGTTCCGCCGCGGCTGTGCCGCACACCGCACGCGCGCGCGTCAGCCTGCGCATCCCGCCGGACGCGGATCCGGCGTTCGCCCTGGATGCCCTGACCCGGCACCTGACCGAGGCCGTCCCCTGGAACGCCCGGGTTTCCATCGAGACCGAGGGCACGGGCGCGCCCTTCCGCGCCGACACGGACGGCCCCGCGTACGCGGCGCTCGACGCGGCGATGCGAAAGGTCTACGGCAAACCCCTGGCCCACCAGGGCCAGGGCGGATCCATCCCGCTGTGCAACGTACTCGCCGGCACCTGCCCGCAGGCGGAGATCATCCTCATGGGCGTCGAAGAGCCGCGCTGCCTCATCCACGCCCCCAACGAAAGCGTCGACCCCACCGAGATCGAGAACATGGCCCTCGTCGAAGCCGTGTTCCTCCGCGACTACGCCCGCGCCCACTGACCCACACCCCACCGACCGGCCTGCCCGGCTGCGCCCACACAGCCGGCAGGCCGGACGGTGGGGCTGTGGTGGACCGCAGTCGCACACACCAAGAGGTCGATCGCTTCCGCGGCGCGATGCTGGTCCTGTCGGGTCAGTCTGTACCGGTCGGCGTGGACCCGACGCCAGGCACGGGCCGGACCGGCGAAGACCTACCCCGCACCGCTGCCAATCCGCCTGATCCTCCAGCGAAGACGCTGGTCAGATCGATTCTTCCCGCGTAGCGCGTGGTGGGGCGGGTGGGACTCGAACCCACGGCCGGCGGATTATGAGTCCGCTGCTCTAACCGGCTGAGCTACCGCCCCATTACGGCGCGTCGCGCACAGGTGTGCGCGCCGTCTGCCGCAGCATAGCCGCTCATACGATCTCCTGCTTCGGATGGTCGACTTCGCCTGCCCTCTAGGACCTCACCTGGGGCGCAGCGGTTCCCGCGGCCATGAAAAAGGACCCCGATGGGGTCCACGGGGTCCTCGTTCGCACTGCTCTCCCGACTGGACTCGAACCAGTAACCTGCCGGTTAACAGCCGGCTGCTCTGCCAATTGAGCTACGGAAGACCGAAGCTCCCCCGACTGGACTCGAACCAGTAACCTGCCGGTTAACAGCCGGCTGCTCTGCCAATTGAGCTACAGGGGATTGCCTCGTTTGCATCGAACGTAGCTCCCTGGGTATTCGCCAGAGGGCGTGCGCTCGCTGCGACACATACATTAGCGCAAGCAGGGGGGTGCTTCGCCAATCGGTAACCCGCCTGCGACCGACGCCGCCGCAAAGGACCGACTCACAAGAGGAAGGGTGGCCCCATGCGCTACCGGCTCACGTTCGTCGTCGGACTGGCTCTGGGATACGTGCTCGGCACACGCGCCGGGCGCGAGCGCTACGAGCAACTGAGGAAGACCGCCCGGCAGGTCTCGCAGAACCCGGCGGTGCGCAACACCGCCGAATCGGCGGCCCAGCAGGGCCGGCAGATCGCCGGGAAGGCGTTCCACGTGGTGAGCGAGAAGGTCGGTGACCGGGTCCCCGACTCGGTCTCCGAGCGGGTCCGCTCCCTGCGCGAACGCAACGCGAACGGCACCCGCACCGAGGACGACTGGGGCACGAGCAACACCTAGCAGCACTCCTCCGGCACAGGTCCAGCCGTCCCACCAAAAGGGGCGCGGGGAACTGCGCGACCAGCCACGATGCACCCGCAGACACACAGCCGGCCGCAGCCCACCGCCTCCCACGGCCCAAGCCAGCGCAGCGATACGGCAGAATTTCCGTCATGGGGATAGTCGCCGGGCTGGACAGTTCGCCCGATTTCACACGCATCGTCGTCTGCGACGCGGACAGCGGAGCCGTACTCCGGCAGGGGTATGCCCCGCATCCCCTGGACGGCGCGGCGGAGGGCTCCCGGCCCTCGGACGTCGACCCGCAGGCCTGGCTGCTCTCCCTGGGCGAGGCCGCGGGCGGCGGTCTCCTGGAGGGCGTTCAGGCCATCGGTGTGTCCGCACAGCAGAACGGGCTCGTCCCGGTGGACAGCCAGGGCAACACCATCCGCCCCGCGATGGTAGGCGGGGACAAACGCGCCCAGGTCGCCGCCGCCGATCTCGTCGACGCGCTCGGCGGGCGGGAGGCCTGGGCGCAGGCCGTGGGGTCGGTGCCCCAGGCCGCTCAGCCCGTGACGAAGCTGCGCTGGCTGGCGAGGACCGAACCCGAGGCGGCGGCGCGCACCGCGACGCTGCTCCAGGCGCACGACTGGTTGGTGTGGCAGTTGCTCGGCAGGCCCGCCCGCCGGACCACCGACCGGGGCGGCGCCTCCAGCACCGGTTACTGGTCGGCGGCGACCGGCGCGTACCGGCCGGATCTGGTGGAGCTGGCGCTCGGTCACCAGGCGCTGCTGCCCGATGTCCTCGGGCCGTGGGAGGCCGCGGGGACCACGCCCGAGGGGTTGCTGATCTCGGCGGGCACGGGCGAGACGATGGCGGCGGCCTTCGGGCTGGGCATCGGCCTCGGGGACGCGGTGGTGTCGCTCGGCGCCTCCGGCTCCGTGATGGCCGTCCACCACGAGGCGCTGGTCGACTCCTCCGGGATGATCACCTCGCTCGCGGACGCGACCGGCATGCATCTGCCGGTCGTCACCACGCTCAATGCCGTACGGGCCCTGCGCGGGGCCGCCGAACTGCTGGGCGTACCCGACCTGGAGGCCCTCTCCGACCTGGCGATGAAGTCGACCCCGGGCTCCCACGGGCTGGTCATGCTGCCGTATCTGGAAGGTGAGCGGACGCCCAATCTGCCGCACACGGCGGGGACGCTGGCCGGGCTGCGGCGCGAGTCGATGAAGCCCGAGCATCTGGCGCGGGCCGCCTTCGAGGGCATGCTGTGCGGGCTCGCCGACGCACTCGACGTGCTGCGCAAGCGGGGCGTGGAGGTACGGCGGATCTTCCTGCTGGGCCAGGCCGCGGAGCTGAGCGCGGTGCAGGCGTGCGCGCCCGCGCTGCTCGGTACGCAGATCGTGGTGCCGCAGCCCGCGGACTACGCGGCGATCGGCGCGGCCCGGCAGGCCGCCTGGGCGCTCGGTGTCCAGCAGGGCACCGTCCAGCCGGGTCTGCCGCCCGTCTGGCAGGGCGCCGCCGCGCAGGTCCTGGAGCCGGGCGAGGAACTGGCGGTGGGGCAGGCGGTGCGGCAGCAGTACGTGTCGGTGCGCAAGCAGACCCACCCCGGCGCCTTCCGGTCCTGAGGGGCCCTACCGGGGCCCGGTGAGGTGGTACGTCTCGGGCGGCCCACGACTTCGGGCCGACGCCCGCTCCGCTCTTGGCCCTCTCTTGGGTTAATCAGTTGAGGTAACACGGGGGGAGTGTTCGACGATGGGGGCCAAGGGCAACCAACCGCCCCGCCGCCGACCCCGAGAGACCCAGCGTGCTCATAAGACTTCTGCGTACCTATCTCACGCCTTACAAGAAGCCCATCGGTCTGCTCGTCCTGCTGCAGTTCCTGCAGACCTGCGCCACGCTCTTCCTGCCCACCCTGAACGCCGACATCATCGACAACGGTGTCGTGAAGGGAGACACGGGCTACATCCTGTCCTTCGGCGCCCTGATGATCGGCATCTCGCTGGTCCAGGTCGTCTGCAACATCGGCGCCGTCTACTACGGCGCCCGTACGGCCTCCGCGGTCGGCCGGGATCTGAGGGCCGCCGTCTTCGACCGGGTGCAGTCGTTCTCCGCGCGTGAGCTGGGCCATTTCGGGGCGCCGTCCCTGATCACCCGCACGACGAACGACGTCCAGCAGGTGCAGATGCTGGCCCTGATGACGTTCACGCTGCTGGTGTCCGCGCCGATCATGTGCGTGGGCGGCATCGTGCTGGCGCTCGGCCTGGACGTCCCCCTGTCCGGGGTGCTCCTTGCCGTCGTACCGGTGCTCGGCATCTCGGTCAGCCTCATCGTGCGCCGACTGCGGCCGCTGTTCCGCACGATGCAGGTGCGCCTGGACACGGTGAACCGGGTGCTGCGCGAGCAGATCACCGGCAACCGCGTCATCCGTGCCTTCGTGCGCGACGCGTACGAGGAGGAGCGCTTCCGGAAGGCGAACACCGACCTCACCGAGGTGTCGCTGGGGACGGGGCGGATGCTGGCGCTGATGTTCCCGATCGTCATGACGGTGGTGAACGTCTCGTCGATCGCGGTGGTGTGGTTCGGTGCCCACCGGATCGACAGCGGCGGGATGGAGATCGGCGCGCTGACCGCGTTCCTCGCCTACCTGATGCAGATCGTCATGTCCGTGATGATGGCCACCTTCATGTTCATGATGGTGCCGCGCGCCGAGGTGTGCGCCGAGCGCATCCAGGAGGTCCTGGAGACCTCCAGCAGCGTGGTCCCGCCGAAGGCTCCCGTCCTGGAGCTGCGGCGGCACGGTCATCTGGAGCTGCGCGGGGCCGGGTTCCGCTACCCGGGCGCCGAGGAGCCGGTCCTGAAGGCCGTCGACCTGGTGGCGCTGCCCGGCGAGACGACCGCGGTGATCGGTTCGACCGGCAGCGGCAAGTCGACCCTTCTCGGCCTGGTCCCCCGGCTGTTCGACGCCACCGACGGCGAGGTGCTGGTGGACGGCGTCGACGTACGCACGGTCGAGCCGCGGCTGCTGGCGCGCACGGTGAGCCTCGTACCGCAGAAGCCGTATCTGTTCGCGGGGACGGTCGCCACCAACCTGCGGTACGGGAATCCGGACGCGACGGACGAGGAGCTGTGGCACGCGCTGGAGGTGGCGCAGGCCAAGGGGTTCGTGGAGGGGCTTGAGAACGGTCTCGACGCCTCCATCGCGCAGGGCGGCACGAACGTGTCCGGCGGTCAGCGGCAGCGGCTCGCCATCGCCCGGACCCTCGTACAGCGTCCCGAGATCTATCTCTTCGACGACTCCTTCTCCGCGCTCGACTACGCGACGGACGCGGCGCTGCGTGCGGCCCTCGCGCGGGAGACCGCCGAGGCGACCGTCGTGATCGTCGCCCAGCGGGTGTCGACCATCCGCGACGCCGACCGGATCGTGGTCCTCGACGAGGGCCGGGTCGTCGGGACCGGCCGCCATCACGAGCTGATGGCCGACAACGAGACCTATCGGGAGATCGTGCTCTCGCAGCTGACGGAAGCGGAGGCAGCCTGATGGCCGGGCCCATGGGGCGCATGATGGCCGGGTCGGGACCCGACCAGCATTCGATGGATTTCAAGGGGTCCGGGAAACGGCTGCTCGCGCAGTTCAAGCCGCAGCGCGCCACGCTGTACGTGATGCTGGCCGCCGTGGTCTGCAGTGTGGGTCTGTCGGTGCTCGGGCCGAAGATCCTGGGGCGGGCCACCGACCTGGTCTTCGCCGGCATCGTCGGGCGGGAGCTGCCCGCCGGGCAGTCGAAGGCCGAGGTGCTCGCGGCGATGCGGGAGCGCGGCGACGGCGGTATGGCCGACATGCTCTCGGGCACGGACTTCACCCCGGGCCAGGGCATCGACTTCGACGCGGTCGGCGAGGTGCTGGGGATCGCGCTGGTGGCGTTCCTGCTGGCCGGGCTGCTCATGGCGACGGCGACGCGGCTGGTGAACCGGGCCGTCAACCTGACGATGTACAAGATGCGCGAGGACGTGCAGACGAAGCTGTCGCGGCTGCCGCTGTCGTACTTCGACAAGCGTCAGCGCGGTGAGGTCCTCAGCCGCGCCACGAACGACATCGACAACATCGGGCAGACCCTCCAGCAGTCGATGGGCCAGCTCGTGAACTCGCTGCTGACCATCGTCGGCGTGCTGATCATGATGTTCTACGTCTCCTGGCTGCTCGCGCTCGTCGCGCTGGTCACCGTGCCCCTGTCGTTCGTCGTCGCGACCCGGGTGGGCAAGCGGTCGCAGCCGCACTTCGTGCAGCAGTGGCGGACCACCGGCAAGCTCAACGCGCACATCGAGGAGATGTACACCGGGCACAACCTGGTGAAGGTCTTCGGACGGCAGGACGAGTCGGCGGCGCAGTTCGCCGAGGAGAACGACAAGCTGTACGAGGCCGGGTTCCGGGCGCAGTTCAACAGCGGGGTCATGCAGCCGCTGATGATGTTCGTGTCGAACCTGAACTACGTACTGGTGGCGGTGGTGGGCGGTCTGCGCGTCGCGTCGGGCTCCCTGTCCATCGGTGACGTGCAGGCCTTCATCCAGTACTCCCGGCAGTTCTCCATGCCGCTCACGCAGGTCGCCTCGATGGCGAACCTCGTGCAGTCCGGAGTCGCCTCGGCGGAGCGGGTCTTCGAGCTGCTGGACGCCGAGGAGCAGGAGGCCGACCCGGTGACAGGGACGCGGCCCAAGGAGCTGCGGGGGCGGGTGGCCCTTGAGGGGGTCTCCTTCCGGTACGACCCGGAGAAGCCGCTCATCGAGGACCTGTCACTGGCGGTCGACCCGGGCCACACGGTCGCGATCGTGGGCCCGACGGGAGCCGGCAAGACAACCCTGGTGAACCTGCTGATGCGGTTCTACGAGACCACCGGCGGCCGGATCACGCTCGACGGTGTCGACATCGCCACGATGTCCCGCGACGAACTGCGGGCCGGTATCGGCATGGTGCTGCAGGACACCTGGCTGTTCGGGGGCACGATCGCGGACAACATCGCGTACGGGGCCTCATCCGAGGTCACCCGCGGGGAGGTCGAGGAGGCGGCTCGGGCCGCGCACGCCGACCGGTTCGTGCGGACGCTGCCCGACGGGTACGACACCGTCATCGACGACGAGGGGGCCGGGGTCAGCGCCGGTGAGAAACAGCTCATCACGATCGCTCGGGCGTTCCTGTCCGATCCGGTGATCCTCGTACTCGACGAGGCGACGAGTTCCGTGGACACGCGGACCGAGGTGCTCATCCAGAAGGCGATGGCGAAGCTCGCGCACGGTCGTACGTCGTTCGTCATCGCTCACCGTCTGTCGACGATTCGCGATGCCGACACGATTCTCGTCATGGAGGACGGGGCGATCGTGGAGCAGGGCGCTCACGCGGACCTGTTGGCGGCGGGGGGCGCGTACGCCCGCCTGTACAAGGCGCAGTTCGCCCAGGCGGCGGTGGAGGTGGACTGACCTTTCCTTCCGCCCCCGCCGCCCCTACCCGTTCCCGTCAACGACTCGGGGGCGCTGCCCCCGAACCCCCGGTCCTCAAACGCCGGACGGGCTGGAAATCCAGCCCGTCCGGCGTTTGAGGACGAGCGCGCAGCGCGACAAGGGGGGCGAGGGGGCGCAGCCCCCATGCAGTGACGGGAAGGGTAGGGGCGGCGGGGGCGAGGGAAGTGCTTAGTCCAGATAGCCCCTCAGCTGGTCCGCGAACGCGTGGTCGCGGAGTTTGTTCAGGGTCTTGGACTCGATCTGACGGATGCGTTCACGGGTGACGCCGAAGATCCGCCCGATCTCCTCCAGCGTGCGGGGCCGACCGTCAGCCAGCCCGTACCGGAGTTGGACGACCTTCCGCTCACGCTCGCCGAGCGTGGACAGCACCGCCTCCAGATGCTCCCGAAGGAGCAGGAAGGCCGCCGACTCCACAGGACTCGTCGCGTCCCCGTCCTCGATGAGGTCCCCGAGAGCCACATCGTCCTCCTCCCCCACCGGCGCGTGCAGCGACACCGGCTCCTGCGCCAGCCGCAACACCTCGCTGACCCGCTCCCCGGTCAGGTCGAGATGCGCGGCGACCTCCTCCGGCGTCGGCTCGTACCCCCGCTCCTGGAGCATGCGGCGCTGCACCCGGACGACCCGGTTGATGAGTTCGACCACGTGGACGGGGACCCGGATGGTGCGGGCCTGGTCGGCGAGGGCCCGGGACATGGCCTGGCGGATCCACCAGGTCGCGTACGTCGAGAACTTGTACCCGCGGGCGTAGTCGAACTTCTCGACCGCCCTGATCAGCCCCAGGTTGCCTTCCTGGACCAGGTCGAGCATGGTCAGCCCGCGCCCCACGTACCGCTTGGCGACGGAGACGACGAGCCGCAGGTTGGCCTCGATGAGGCGGCGCTTGGCCATCCGGCCCATGACCACCAGTTTGTCGAGGTCCAGGGCGAGTTGGCTGTCGAGGTCGGAGGCCAGCCGGAGTTTCTCCTCGGCGAAGAGGCCCGCCTCGACCCGGCGGGCGAGCTCGACCTCCTCCACCGCGGTGAGGAGCGGGATCCGGCCGATCTCCCGCAGGTACTGGCGGAACAGGTCGGAGGACGGCCCGCCGGTGTCCGCACGTCCGCGCGGCACTTCCACCGGCTCCTGCGTCTCGGTCTCGCTCTCCACGAGGACGGCGGCGGGCGGCTCCGGCGTGCTCTCGGGTTCCGGTGCGCTCTCGGGGTGGTGTGCGGCACGGTTCTGCGCCGGTACGGCCGCGAGGGCATCGGCGTCCGTGTCCTTGTGCGCGGGGGCCGCAGGGGGCGCGGGGGGCGTGCTGTTGTCGGTCAGGGTCTGGGTCTGCACGGGGGCGACCTCCAGGAATGTCGCTGCTGAGGCGTGCGGCAGCGGGACGGGGACGACGGCCTTGCCGCTGTCCGTCCCGAACACGTTGAGCGGAACCGCGGGGACTTCGGACCCGTCGCGTTCGGGTCGGCCGCGCTCCGAGGACTCAGGCACCGGAACCCAGTGTGGAGTACGACACATCCCCGCCACGAGGGGCGTGCGGTGACTTTTTGAGTCCTGTCCGTGACTACGCGGTTACCCTCGCGGAAAGAATGTGTGCTTGTGTGCACCCTGATCTGGGACGTTCCCCGAGGGGTCCGGTCAGGGACCCTCCTACCGACCCGGTTCCCGGCCCTGGACCCGCCCCGTCGGCCCGCTCAGAGCGCGGCCGGGCCCTTCTCGCGCAGCGCCTGGTCGTACTGCTGGAGCACCCACAGCTCGTTCTGCACGGCGGCCAGCTGGACCGGGTCCCCCTGCGCGCTGGCGCGCGCGAGTGCGCCCTGGACGTCGCGGACCCGGCGCTCGACGGCGCGCCGGCGGACGGTCACCAACTGCTCGCCGGCATAGGCCTCGTCGACGGTCTTGCGCATGATGGCCTCGACTGCCAGCTCCGTGACCATGGCGCGAACCACGTCGTCCCGGGCGGCCTCGCGGACCTGTACGAGGTACTCCTGCGGGTCCTGGACGCCGTACTCCGCGCCGCCCGCCTCCATGATCGTCTCGCGGACGGCCGCGTACGGCGGGGCGGTGAACTCGTCCACCCCGTACGCGTCGAAGGCCGGGGAGACCAGGTCGGGGCGCTGCAGGGCCAGCTTCAGCAGTTCGCGCTCGGTGGCGAAGACCGGGTTGCGCAGGGTGAGGGCCGGGCCCGAAGGGGGCCTGGAACCGCTGTTCTCGTACTGCTGCGGGGCTCGGCCGTTGCCCGTCGGCGCGGGGCCCTTGCCACCGCGGTCGCGGGCCCAGCGGGCCAGCTGGGCGACCCGCTTGACGACGAACTGGGTGTCGAGGATGCCGAGCATGCCGGCGAGCTGGACGGCGACCTCGTGCTGGGCGCCGCTGTTCTTGATGCGGGCCACGACGGGCGCGGACTCGTCGAGCGCGGCGGCGCGGCCCGCCGGGGTCTCCAGGTCGTAGCGGGCGATGATCTGGCGCAGGGCGAACTCGAAGAGCGGGGTGCGCGGTTCGACCAGGTCGGCGACGGCCGCGTCGCCCTTGGCGAGGCGCAGGTCGCAGGGGTCCATGCCGTCCGGGGCGATCGCGATGTACGTCTCGGCGGCGAACTTCTGGTCGTCCTCGAAGGCGCGCAGGGCGGCCTTCTGGCCGGCCGAGTCGCCGTCGAAGGTGAAGATCACCCGCGCCGAGCCGTTGTCCATCAGGAGCCGTCGCAGGATCTTGATGTGGTCGTTGCCGAAGGCCGTGCCGCAGGTCGCGATGGCGGTGGTGATGCCGGCCAGGTGGCAGGCCATGACGTCGGTGTAGCCCTCGACGACGACGGCCCGGCTGCTCTTGGCGATGTCCTTCTTGGCCAGGTCGATGCCGTAGAGGACCTGGGACTTGCGGTAGATCGGCGTGTCCGGTGTGTTCAGGTACTTCGGGCCGTTGTCCGACTCGTAGAGCTTGCGGGCGCCGAAGCCGACGACCTCGCCGCCGATGTCGCGGATCGGCCACATCAGACGGCCGCGGAAGCGGTCGATGGGGCCGCGGCGGCCCTCCTGGGCAAGGCCGGAGAGCAGCAGCTCCTTGTCGGTGAAGCCCTTGCCACGCAGATGGCGGACGAGGTGGTCCCAGCCCTGGGGGCTGTAGCCGACGCCGAAGTGCGTGGCGGCCGACTGGTCGAAGCCGCGCTCGGCGAGGAACTTGCGGCCGGTGTCGGCCTCGGAGCCGGTGTCGAGCTGTTCGATGTAGAACTTGGCGGCGGCCTGGTGGGCCTCGACCAGGCGGATCCGCTCGCCGCGCTGGTGGGAGGGGTTGTACCCGCCCTCCTCGTAGCGAAGGGTGATGCCCGCCTGGCCGGCGAGGCGCTCGACCGCCTCCGAGAAGGTGAGGTGGTCGACCTTCATCACGAACGTGATGGTGTCGCCGCCCTCCTGGCAGCCGAAGCAGTGGAAGAGCCCCTTGCTCGGGCTGACCTGGAAGGAGGGCGACTTCTCGTCGTGGAACGGGCACAGTCCCTTGAGGTTTCCGCCGCCCGCGTTGCGCAGTTGGAGGTACTCGGACACCACGGCGTCGATCGGGACCCCGTCCCGAACCGCCTTCACGTCCTCGTCGTTGATCCTGCCGGCCACGCGCCGAGTCTACGGGGACGGTGTGACAGTGGAGTCCCCCCGAGTCCCTCCGTGGGTCACGGGACCAGGCTGTCCAGGGGAACGTGCGGGTCCGCGAGCGCCTCGGTGTCCACCCGTACCCCCGTACGGATCAGCTGCTGGATCGGTTCTGTGACGTCCCACACATTGACGTTCATCCCGGCGAGCACGCGCCCCTCCTTCACCCAGAAGGCGATGAACTCGCGCTTGCTCGCGTCTCCCCGGATCACCACTTGGTCGTACGTGCCCGGGGGCGCCCAGCCCGAGTACTCAAGCCCTACGTCGTACTGGTCGGAGAAGAAATAGGGCACCCTGTCGTACGTCGTTGCGCGGCCCAGCATCGCCCGGGCCGCCGCCGGGCCGCCGTTCAGCGCGTTCGCCCAGTGCTCGACGCGCAGCCGCGTGCCGAACAGCGGGTGGGGGAAGGCGGCCACGTCACCGGCCGCGTAGATGTCGGGGTCGGAGGTGCGCAGCCGCTCGTCGACGGCGATGCCGCCGCCGTGCGCCCGGTCGGCGAGCTCCAGACCGGCCGCCTCGGCGAGGCCGGTGCGCGGGGCCGCGCCGATCGCCGCCAGGACGTCGTGCGCGGGGTGCTCCTCGCCGTCGTCGGTGCGGGCCGCCAGGACCAGGCCGTCGTGGCCGGTGATCTCGGTGAGGCGGGCGCCGAAGTGGAAGCGGACCCCGTGCTCGCGGTGCAGTTCGGCGAAGATCTCGCCCAGCTCGGGGCCGAGCACTCCGTGCAGGGCGGTCTGCTCGGCCTCGACGACGGTGACCTCGGCCCCGTACTCACGGGCCGCCGCGGCGATCTCCAGGCCGATCCAGCCGGCGCCCGCGATGACCAGGTGGCCGTTGTCGCGGCCGAGGGCGGCCAGGACCTGCTTGAGGCGCTCGGAGTGGGCGAGGCGCCGCAGGTGGTGGACCCCGACGAGGTCCGTGCCCGGGATGTCGAGACGGCGCGGTTCGGCGCCGGTCACGAGCAGCAGCTTGTCGTAGTGGACCAGCGTGCCGTCGTCACCGAAGCGGACGGTCCTCGCGGTCCGGTCGATCGCGTCGACGGTCTGGCCGAGGTGCAGCTCGACGTCGTTCTGCGCGTACCAGGAGGGCTCGTGGACGAAGACGCTGTCGCGCTCCTCCTTGCCGAGGAGATATCCCTTGGACAGCGGCGGCCGTTCGTACGGGTGGTCCCGTTCGTCGCAGATCAGTATCACCCGGCCGTTGAAGCCCTCCGCCCGGAGAGTCTCGGCCGCCTTGGCGCCGGCCAGGCCTCCTCCGACGATGACGAATGTCTGATCTGCGTCGACCACTTGATGCCTCCTCGTTACGGTGTCGCCACCTGCGAGCGTCCCGCACGCAGGGTGATGGGGGAAGAGGGAGCGGCCCCTTCAGGCCACGCAGGGTCACGTCCGCCCCCTCCGGACGTCACACCTGCACCCTGAGCCTCGCATGCAGTGAGCGTGCGGCGGCGTCAGTGAGCGAGGCGATCTGGTCGACGATCACCCGCTTGCGGGCGCGGTCGTCGGACGCCTCGTCGAACAGGGCTCGAAACTGCGGGTCGAGGCCTTCCGGCGCCCGCGCGGTGAGCGCCTCGGCCAGCTCGGCGACGACGATCCGCTGGTCGGCGCGGAGCAGCTCCTGCTCGGCGCGCTGCATGACGTACCGGTCGGCTACGGCCTTGAGGACCGCGCACTCCAGGCGCGCCGCGCGCGGGACGACCAGTTCGGCGGCGTACCGCGTGAGTCTGCCCGTCCCGTGTCTCGCGCGCGTGGCGCTCTCGGCGGCGAGGCAGAACCAGCCGATGAGCTGGCTGGTGGCGTCCTTCAGCCGGGCCTGGGCGACGGCCGAGCCGTCGTAGCCGTGCGGCCACCACCGCTGGCCGAGCAACCGGTCGAGGGCCGCCGACAACTCGGCGGGGTCGGTGTCCGCCGGCACGTACCGCCCGACGGCGACCTTGAAGATCTCCTGGCGCTCGGGCTCCGCCTGCAGGCAGTTGGGGTCGATGTGACCCGCGTGCAGGCCGTCCTCCACGTCGTGCACCGAATACGCCACGTCGTCGGCCCAGTCCATGACCTGGGCCTCGAAGGTGGTGCGGGTGCCGGGGGCGCCCTCGCGGATCCAGTCGAAGACGGGGCGGTCGTCCTCGTAGACCCCGAACTTCGAGGAGTCCGGGTCGGTGGGGTGGGCGCCGCGCGGCCAGGGGTACTTCGTGGCGGCGTCGAGGGTGGCACGGGTGAGGTTGAGGCCGACGCTGACCAGGTCGTCACCGTCCGCGAGGGCCGCCGCCGGGACGGCCGCGCCGCGCACGAAGCGCTTGGGCTCGATACGGGTGAGGAGTCTGAGCGACTGGGCGTTGCCCTCGAAGCCGCCGCAGTCCTCGGCGAACTCGTTCAGCGCCTGTTCCCCGTTGTGCCCGAACGGCGGGTGGCCCAGGTCGTGGGAGAGGCAGGCCGCCTCCACGAGGTCGGGGTCGCAGCCGAGGGCGGCGCCCAGCTCGCGGCCGACCTGGGCGCACTCCAGGGAGTGGGTCAGGCGGGTGCGGGGGCTGGCGTCCCAGACTTGGCTCCGGGTGCCGGGAGTGACGACCTGGGTCTTGCCCGCGAGGCGGCGGAGGGCGGAGGAGTGCAGGACGCGGGCCCGGTCGCGCTGGAAGGCGGTGCGGCCCGGGCGTTTGTCCGGCTCCGTGGCCCAGCGGGCCACTGACGTGGGGTCGTAGGCCGGGGAGGTGGGCCGGTGCTCGTGTGCTTGTGGGGGGCGGGGGGTTTCGGTGCTCGTGCCTTCCATGTCTTGACAGTAAGCGGAGGGGCTGACAATTGGGGTGCGGGGTTGCGCCTGCGCGTTTACGCCTGCGCGGCTGCCAGGTACTGACCGTGGGCGGGTGCGGGTTCGTTGTGGCTGGTCGCGCCGTTCCCCGCGCCCCTAGGCCGTTGCCGCCAGGGTGTGGGGCGTTGTCCGGTCGTAGCGGTGCAGGGCCAGGTGGGCCATGGTGGGGTGGGCGCCCAGGGGGGCCGAGGCCAGGCCCGGAGCCGCTGCCGCGCACTCCGTGGCGAAGCGGCCGGGGGCCGTGAAGTAGGAGGCCACCGCGATGCGGGGGCGGCCCCGGGCGGTGAGCGCACGCACGGCGTCCGCGACCGTGGGCGCGGCGGCGGAGGCGTACGCGGGCACGACGGGGACGCCGAGGCGGTTCGCGAGCAGCCTGGCGGTGTGCCGCGTGTCGACGGCCGCTTCGGGGTCGCGCGAGCCGGCCGCGGCGAGCACGACCGCGCTCGTCCGGCGTTCGGCGGCGTCCGGCGTGCGCCAGCCGGCCTCGACCAGACGCTCGTACAGCGTCTCGACCAGCAGCGGGTGCGGGCCCAGCGGTCCGGCGATCCGGGTGTGCGCCGACGACGCGGCAGCGGCCTCGGGGATGTCCCGCTTGACGTGGTGGCCGCGGCTCAGCAGCAGCGGTACGAGGACCGCCTCACCGGTGCCGAGGGCGGCGAGCGTGTCGGGCAGCAGGGGTTCGTTCAGCTCGATGTGCCCGAGGTGCACGGGCAGACCGGGGCGCAGCTCACGGATCCGCTCCATGAGGGTCCGTACGGTGCTCAGGGCGCGCGGGTCGCGGCTGCCGTGGCCCACCAGGACGAGCGCGGGCGGGGCAGGACGCCGGGTGCCGAGCCGACTGCTTCTGTTCCGGTTCATGAGGTGCGCCGTCATGCACCAAGGGTGCCGGTACGAGGTTGCCACGCCGTTGCGCCGTGGTCACGGGGCTTTTCCGGGGCTTCACGGTGGGGTGCGGAGCCGTGTGAGATGCGGTGCCACGAGCAAAGTGACGCGGAGTGAACCGGACGGCCCCGCTTCGCGTCTCCCGTGGCGAGGCCACCCGGGGAGGGACCGTCCCATGCGTCGTCCGAGACGTCCGCGACTGCCGCGACTGCCGGAGTCCTTGAGACCGCGGCTGCCGCGTACCCGCACCGGGCAGCGCCGCGCCGTGCAGGCCGTGATGGCCGGGTGCGTGCTCGCACTGCTCCCGTCGGCGTGGATGTTCACGGTCACGGGCGACCGGCTGCGGACGGCGGCGGACGTGCCGCGCACCGAGGTCGCGGTCGTCTTCGGGGCCGGGCTGTGGCAGGGCGAGCCGTCCCCGTATCTCGCGCACCGGCTGGACGCGGCGGCGCAGCTGTACCGGGCCGGCCGTATCCAGGTGGTCCTGGTCACCGGCGACAACAGCCGCGAGGACTACGACGAGCCGGACGCCATGCGCGCCTACCTCACGAAGCGGGGCGTGCCCGACGGGCGCGTCGTCAGCGACTACGCCGGCTTCGACACCTGGGACTCCTGTGTACGGGCCAAGAAGATCTTCGGCGTGGACGAGGCCGTACTGATCAGCCAAGGCTTCCACATCCGGCGCGCGGTCGCGCTGTGCCAGGAGGCGGGCGTCGAGTCGTACGGGGTCGGGGTGGACGACGTGCACGACACGACCTGGTACTACGGCGGGGCCCGCGAGGTGATGGCGGCCGGGAAGGCGCTCCTGGATGCCGTCTTCGAGCCGGATCCCACCTTCCTGGGGCCCCAAGAGCCGGGCGTGGAAAGGGCGTTGGCGACCGCCAAACAGTCTGCCGGGCAGTAGGGACGAGATGGATGTCACGCCGTCGACGGGGTTTGACGGCGGTCGCTCACCCTGCCGCGTGAAAGCGTGTCCGCAGCGTTCTGTAGTCAAGTGACTACGGATAGTGTCTATTTCAGCAGCCCGGACCTTCAACTGGGCTTGATGGGAAGGACACATGATGACTGGACTTCGTACCGCTTTCGTCGCCGCCATGGCGGCCGCACTGCTGTCGGTGCCGGGTGCCGTGGCGACCGCCTCGGCGGAGAGCGACGGGTCGCTGAGGGAGCCCGGGTGCGCCAAGCTCCGTGGCTCGGGCTGGGGATGGGCCGACATCCACAATGCGTGCGGCCACACGATCTCCGCCACTGTCGAAGTCGACGGGTGGGACCCCAGCTGTATCCAGATCGCCCCCGGCGGGGTCGGGCGCATCGGCCTGGAGCCGGGCGACGAGCCGTACTACGCGTACGAGTGCTGAGCGGGGCCGCGCGAGCGGGTCCCGCGGGGGCCGCTCGCGCGTGGCCGGGTGAGCGTGGCCGCGCTCGCGTGGCCGGGTGAGCGTGGCCGCGCTCGCGTGGCCGGGTGAGCGCGGTCTCCGAGCGGGCGGTGGGGCGGGAGCACTGGCGGGTGCTCCCGCCCCACCGTCCCTCTTTGTCCGGGGCCCCCTCCTTGTGCGGGCGCGCCTCCCCGCGGGCGCCCTCACGGTCGGCCGGGGCGGGCGGGGAGGTCCCCGTGCCTGCCGCGTAACGGGGTGCGTCCTGCCGCGTAACACGCCCGTCGCACGCTGGGCGGTATGCAGACCTCCGTGACGCCCACCCACTGCCCGTACTGCGCACTGCAGTGCGGTATGAACCTGACGCCCGTGCCGGACGGCCACGGCGGCAGCGTGGTCGAGGTGACGGAACGCACCGACTTCCCGGTGAACCGGGGCGCCCTGTGCGGCAAGGGCCGCACCGCGCCCGCGCTGCTCTCGTCCCGGGTACGGCTGACCTCCCCGCTGGTCCGCACGGACGGCGAGCTGCGCCCGGCCGGCTGGGAGGAGGCGCTCGACCGGATCGCCGAGGGGCTGTCCCGCACGCGTACGGAGCATGGCCCGGACGCGTGCGGGGTCTTCGGCGGGGGCGGGCTGACCAACGAGAAGGCGTACACGCTCGGCAAGTTCGCCCGGGTCGCGCTCGGCACCTCGCAGATCGACTACAACGGACGGTTCTGCATGTCGTCCGCTGCGGCCGGCGGCATCAGGGCCTTCGGCCTGGACCGCGGGCTGCCCTTCCCGCTGGAGGACATCCCGAGGACGGGGTGCGTGATCCTCGTCGGCTCGAATCTCGCCGAGACCATGCCGCCCGCGCTCCGCTACCTCACGGAGTTGAAGGAGAACGGCGGCACGTTGATCGTGATCGATCCTCGCCGCACGCGCACGGCCGAGCAGGCGGATCTGCATCTCGCGCCGCGTCCCGGCACGGATCTCGCCCTGGCGCTCGGGCTGCTGCACCTGGTGGTGGCGGAGGGTCGTACGGACGAGGCGTACATCCAGGAGCGTACGAGCGGCTGGGAGGAGGCGCGGGCCGCCGCGATGGCGCACTGGCCTGAGTACGTGGAACGGATCACGGGGGTGTCCGTTCCCCAACTCCGCGAGACCGTAAGGATGTTCTGCGAGCCGGAGTCCGCGATGGTGCTCACCGCGCGCGGCCCCGAGCAGCAGTCCAAGGGCACGGACACGGTCGGCGCGTGGATCAACCTGTGCCTGGCGACCGGGCGGGCAGGGCGGCCCCACTCCGGGTACGGCTGCCTCACCGGGCAGGGCAACGGGCAGGGCGGGCGTGAACACGGGCAGAAGGCCGACCAGTTGCCCGGCTACCGCAAACTCGACGACCCGGCGGCGCGGCGGCATGTGGCCGAGGTCTGGGGCATCGACCCCGACTCGCTGCCGGGGCCGGGCCGCAGCGCGTACGAGCTGCTCGACGCCATGGGTACGGACATCCGCTCGCTGCTGGTGATGGCCTCGAACCCGGTGGTGTCCGCGCCCCGGGCCGCCCATGTCGAGGAACGGCTGCGGTCGCTGGACTTCCTCGCCGTCGCCGACGTGGTGCTGTCCGAGACGGCCGAGCTGGCGGATGTCGTCCTCCCCGTCACCCAGTGGGCCGAGGAGACGGGCACGACGACCAACCTGGAGGGCCGTGTCCTGCTGCGCAGGCAGGCGATCACGCCGCCGGACGGCATTCGCAGCGACCTGTACGTGATGCGGGAACTGGCCGCCCGCCTGGGCGTGGAGAAGGGCTTCCCCACGGATCCGGAGGAGGTCTTCGAGGAGCTGCGGCGGGCGAGTGCGGGTGGGGCCGCCGATTACTCGGGGATCACGTATCGGCGGCTGATCGAGGAGGGCGGGGTGTTCTGGCCTTGTCCGGCGGAGGGGGCGGGTGGGCCGACTGGGCACGCCGGTGCCGATGCCGATGCCGATGCCGGTGAGGGCGAAGTGCATCCCGGGACGCCCCGGCTGTTCCTCGACCGGTTCGCCACCCCGGACGGGCGCGCGCGGTTCGTCGCCGTGAGTCATCGGCCGCTGGCGGAGGAGCCGGACGAGGAGTACCCGGTGCTGCTGACCACCGGCCGGGTCGTCTCCCAGTACCAGTCGGGTGCGCAGACGCGCCGCGTCGACGAGCTGAACGCCGCCGCGCCCGGCCCCTTCGTGGAGTTGCACCCCCGGCTGGCCGAGCGGCTCGGGGTCGTGGAGGGGGAACCACTGGCCGTGGTGTCGCGGCGGGGGCGGGCGGTGGCGCCGGCGCGGATCACGACCACGATCCGGGCCGACACGGTGTTCATGCCGTTCCACTGGCCGGGGGAGGGACGGGCCAACACCTTGACGAATCCGGCGCTTGATCCGGTGTCGCGCATGCCGGAGTTCAAGGGGTGTGCGGTTCGGGTGGAGCGGATGGGGTGAGCCGAGCCCGGCGGGACGCTGCGGGTCGGTGGGGCTGGTCGCGCAGTTCCCCGCGACCCGGGCCGACGGCAGCAACGGCCTTGCCCTGGCGGTGTGGGACAGCCACCACGGACCGAAGGGGACTGCCTCTCTCGCCCGGCATCTCCGGTGCCAACATGCACGACAGGCTCGGCCTGCAGCCGCCCGTCAGCGGCATCCCTCCGATACGTTCACGCCGCGGACCACGACGCCGACGCCCGGACAAGTTCTACGCGGACAGGGGCTACAACTACGACTACCTGCGGTGATGCTCCGCCGGCGAAGAATCCGACACCGTATCGCCCGACCACTTGCGGCCTCGATCAACGGCCCACCCGACCAGGGCGAGGTCTCGTCCTGATCCTCGGTGATGTCGCACCACCGAGTGACAGGGCCCTACTGGCTGTGCCGCCTCTGCATCACGAACGCCACTCCCGCAGCGGGAGCAAAGAGGCCCATGGGCTTCAACCACGCTTCTGCCGCGGAAGCTCCGGACAGCATGTAGGCAACGCCAATAAGCACATAGAGAACGCAGACCGCGAGCAGGAGATAGAGCCAGTTCTTCTTCTTGCTCTCGCCGTAAAACGGTTTCTGAACTGGGTCGTTGTTCGACAAGTTGATTTCCTTCGTGAGCTTGGTCGTGGGTGCGGGGCAGGGGCGAAACCCCTGCCCCGCACAGGTGTCAGGATTCCAGGTAGTTACCCACGGAGGCCCCTGCGGCGAAGCCGACTCCGACGCATCCCACCGCGGTGGTGAAGGCGGTTGCGGTCGAGGCCGCCGTACAGACGCTGCCGGCAACGAACCCCGCGGTGTAGCTGGCCACACTCGCGGCGACACCCGGAATGTCACCGTCACCGATGGCCGACGCGATGGCGTAGGCATCGGCGATGTTCCCGGCAGCACTTCCCAGGCCGTCCGCGAGGCCCGACAGACTCAATAGACCATTGGGGTCGATGCGGTTGACGGGGTCGCCTTCGGCGTAGAGGTAGGGGTTCTTCTCCTGGCCGGAGGGGTCTTGTTGGGTGAAGCGGCCGATGTTGGGGTCGTAGTAGCGGGCGCCGAGGTGGTACATGCCCGTGGGGTCCTGGTGGCCGCCGGCGAACCGGTAGGGCTGGGAGACGCCGGCCTTCTCGGTGGTTTCGGGGCGGGTGACGCCACGGGGACTGTAGGAGTACGTGTTCACCTTCGTGCCGGATTCGTCGGCGAGGCCGACGACGGAGCCAAGGGCGTCGGTGAGGTAGTAGTACGCCTTGCCGTCACGGGTCATGGAATTGAGCGTGCCCTCGGCTTCGCGAACGAATCCGGTGTCCACGCCGGCGGTGGTCTCGGCGGCCAGGCCGATGGGGCCGGGGTGGTAGTAGGTGTCGCCCAGGCGGTGGCGTTCGCTGGAGTCGGTGGAGCCGTACTCACCCGGGTAGGTCTTGCCGCCCACGGTGAGAGAGGTGAGCTGGGAGAAGTCCGACCACGTCTCGGCCGTACGCGTGCCTTCCGGAGTGGAGGCGCCTGCGGTCTCGTTGCTGGCCGGGTCGTAGGACCAGTTCGTCGTGGAGCCGTTCTTCGACGTCAGCTGCTGGGCGTCGTTGTAGGTGTAGGTGGTGCCGCGGGGGCAGCCGGGCTCGACGCCCTGGGAGGTGAGGTTGCCCGCGAGGTCGTAGCAGTACTGCCAGGACGAGTTGGGGGTGGTGCCCTTCTTCTCCTCCGCAGAGGAGAAACGGCCGGCCTTGTCGTACTCGTAGGTGGTCTTCATCCCGGACACGGCGTCGGTGGAGGTACGGATCTTCGCCCCGTCCGCCGTCTTGCCGGCGCCGTCGGTGTACGCGTACGTGTAGGCGAGGCTGACCAGGGTTCCCTTGAGCGAGGTGGTCTTGACGCTCTCGGGACGCCCGGACTTGTCGGGCTTGACCGTCTGGACGGTGCCGCCGGGATAGGTGGTCTCGGTGCGCACGTCGTTCTCGTTGTGCCTGTAAGCCGTCAGACGGCCCTGGGGGTCTTTGAGGGACTTGAGGCGGTTGGCCTCGTCCCAGGTGTAGTCGACCACCCCCTGGGGGTCGGTGTAGGTGTCGACGTTGCCGGCCGCCGTGTACGCCAGCACGGTCTGCGAGCCGTCCTGCAGGGTGCGGACCGTCTCACGCGAGAGCGGGTCGAAGTCGTACTTGATGGTGCCGATGTCGTCGGTGCGCTGCTTGAGGTTGCCGTCACCGTCGTAGGAGTAGGTGACGGTCGTGTTGGTCGTGGAGACTTCCTTGACGCGGTCGCGGTGGTCGTAGGTGTAGACGCTCTCGATGCCGCGGCCGTCGACGGTCGTCTCCGTGCGGCCCAGCGCGTCGTAGGTGTAGACGATCGGGTTCGCGTTCAGCGGCGCGGGCGGGGTGACCTTGGTGAGGTTGCCCTTGGCGTCGTAGGCGAAGGCAGTGGTGACCGACTTCGCGGCCGTCATCTTGGTGACGGCCTTGCAGATCTGGCCCTCGAAGCCGCCGCAGGTGGGGGTGGCGGGGTTGTAGTCGAAGGACCGGGTACCGCCGCCGGTGCCCTGCACCGCGACCGACTTGGTGTTGCCGGCGGCGTCGTAGGTGTACTTGCTCTCCTCGCCGTCCATGCTCTTGGAACTGTCGGGCAGGTCGGTGCCCGCGACGGTCTGGTAGCCGGCTGTCGCGTTGCCGCCGGTGGGCAGGGTCGCGGAAGTGGCGTTGTTGCGGGCGTCCCATCCGTACGTCGTGACGTTGCCGCCGGCTCCGCCGACGCCCATGGCGTCCTCGGCCGTGGCGACGTTCTTGTTGGCGTCGAACGTTTTCGACCGCTTGTGGTTCAAGGGGTCCACGACGTTCTCGACCGTGCCGTCGGCCTTGTGCGTGTACTTCGTCGCATGAGATTCGGGATCGGTGACCGTCGTGATGCCCGCGGCCTTCGGGTCGGACGCACTGTAGGTGTACCGGTAGGTGGGACCGGTGTGGCCGGAGCCGTCGAAGGCGGTGGCGCGCAGCATGCTGGTGACGCGGTTGGCGGCATCGTAGGTGAAGACGGTGACGCGTTTTTCGGGGGTGGTGATTTTGGTGAGGCGGCGGGAGGAGTCGTACTCGAAGTCGGTGGCCTTGCCCTCGGTGTCCGTCGTCCTGGCCAGGTCGCCGGCGGGGTTGAGGTCGAAGACGGCGGTGCGGCCGGTGTGGTCCTTGGCCTGCCACTGCGAGGCGTCCGTCTTCAGCAGGTCGACGGAGCGGCCGGAGCGGTTCTCGGTGAGCTTGAAGCCCTTGTGCTCGGTGCCCTCGTCGTGCTGCTCGACGGTGATGACGCCCTTGTTCTTTTCCGTGACCTTGGTCAGCGTGCCGTTCGCGTCGTAGGTGTCTCTCACCCCGGACTTACGGTCGATCAGGGTGAGAGTGCCGTCCGCGTCCTTCTTCAGGTCCTTCGACAGTCCCGCCGGTGTCTTGTACGTTCCGTCGGTGTTCTTGGTGAACGTCCAGGACGCGCCGGTGGAGTCGTAGAGCACGATGTCGTCGGCGTTGATCTGCGCGTACCGCTCGTACGTCTGCCACCAGCGCTGGGAGACCTTGCCCCAGGGGGCGTCCAGCGAGTTGTAGGTGCGGGCGAGCTGCAGCTTCTGCCCGACCCCGGCAACGTCGAAGTCGGTGGCGGCCAGCATCAGGTTGCCGGTGGAGTAGTCGACGCGCGCCACCAGGGAGTCGGTGACACGGAAGTCCGCGATCTGATGCCAGGACACATCGCCCTGCCCCTCGGGCACGTAGGCAGCCGCCGCAGCCTGCGCGGACCTGCCCGCGGTGCCGGAACGTGCACCCGTGCCGGTCGACGTGGCGCGCTCCTTCTGCGCCTTGCGCCAGGCCTGCCGCTCCGGTGACAGGGGTGCCTCGGCCACCGGCTCGGCCGGTTTCGTCTCGCCGACCCTGACCGCCGGCGCGGTCGCCTTGCCGGTGTCCTTGCCCCACACGGAGACCGGCTCGGGGTCCGTCGGCTCAGCGGCCGGTGCCGCGAGGGCCGGCACGGCGCTCGCGGCGAGCGACAAGGCCGCCAGGGCCGCTACGAGACCGTATCTCGCCCGGAAATGGGCATGGCCGTACGCACGTAAATGCGACATTTCCCCCCCCAGGGAAAAGTGAGCCCAGTGACCCCTTTGGTCACTGGGTGCACACAGCATTCACCACAGAGGCACCGAACGGTCGACGGTTCCCCCGAACAAATTTTTCATGTATCTAAGACCAGCCAGAAGGTGACCCAGCCTCAGACGCGAGCTTTCGCACCGCTGTTGCGCAGCGAACACACAGGTGCGAGCCCCGTGGACCAGCGCAAGCCGGGTACCAGGATGCACATCCCGCCGGACGCGAACGGACTGCCCCTCGCCGTCGGGATCTCGGCGCCGGCAATGTCCACGACGGCGAAGAGCCGCATGCGGACAAGGCATACGACGTTCCCCACCTGCTTCGCGTACCTCCTCGCCGAGGGCAGCGGCCCGAAGTCCATCGGCGGCGTCGCCCACAACGGCACGACCTCTGTTCGTCCGCGCGACGCGAAGACGAAACCCGTCGACGATCTGCCGCAGCCGGGTCTCACCGAGCCCCGAACGCGGCAGGATCCGCCGAACAGGGCTCAGTCGCGGTCGACGTGCTCGCGCACGACCTTGCCGTTGGTGGCGTCGACGTCGTAGGTGGTCTTGTTCCAGTCGTCGGTCGTGACGATGTCGACGGACCAGATCAGGGTGCCGTCGTCGGCGTCGTCGAGGTCGATGGAGGTGACGGTCCCCTTGGTGCGGCCGGTGGCGATGTCGACCGCCTTCTGGGAGGAGACCTTGGCCTCGGAGAGCTGTCGGGCCAGGTCGCGCTTGTCGTCGCCGTCCTGGTCCGAGTCGGTGCGGGAACTGGTGACCTTGCCGGTGGCGGCGTCCAGCTCCACCTCGTGTTCGGTGCCGTCCTTCGTGGCCACCGTGGCCCGCCACACCGGCTTGCCCTTGTTGTCCCGCTCCAGTTCGAGCGCGGTGACCGTTCCGTCGGGCACTTCGTGAACGGCCGTGCTCACGGCCTTGCGGTAGCCGGTCTTGTCCGCGGGGATCAGCGCCGCACGTTCGCGCTGGTCATCGGAGAGCCCGCTCGTCGTGGCCGCCGCCGGCGAAGCGGAGGCGCGGGAGACGGAGGGGGACCGCCCGTCGTCGCTGTCGCCGCATCCGGCGAGCAGCAGCGCACAGAACGCTGTGGCGCAGACGGCGACCGCGGCGGTTCGGGCGGAACGCGTGGTCGGCCGACCCGGGTGAAAGGAATCCGTAGATCTACTCATTCAAGACATATTGCACCTTTGATCGCTTTTGCAGGTGCGGCACGCAGGTGGCACCTGGCGACTCGCGATGCCCCACTCGCACGGGACTTGGTGGGCCGCGCCCTGTCCTTGGTCTGCTCGCGCCGCAAAAAACCCGGTGGGACGAGGGAGCGGCAGGTACGGTCCACTCTCCACCCACACGCAGAAGGCCATGACCGACATGAAGATGCACCCCGACGAACTCGACATCGACGAGGCGCTCGTCGGGCGGCTGGTCTCGGAGCAGTTTCCCGAGTGGGCCGGGCTGCCCGTGAAGCAGGTCGTGTCCGCCGGGACCGACAACGCCATGTACCGGCTCGGCGACGACATGGTCGTACGGCTGCCGCGGTTGCCCGGCGGGGCGGGGCAGGTCGAGAAGGAGCAGCGGTGGCTGCCGAGGCTCGCGCCGCGGCTGCCGCTCGCCGTCCCCGTGCCGCTCGCCGCGGGTGCCCCCGGGCAGGGGTACGCGCTCCCGTGGGGCGTGTTCCGGTGGCTGGACGGCAGCAACGTCTATGACCAGCCCCTGGAGGAGGGCGCCGAACTCGCTCATGCCGCGACCGAGTTGGGACGGTTCGTGGCCGCGCTGCGCGAGGTCGACGCCGTCGGCGGGCCGCCGTCCTGGCGTGGCGGGCCGCTCGCCGACGACCGTCACGTCCGTACCGCGATCCGTGATCTCGGCGCGGACGGCACGTTGGACGCGGGCGCCGCGACCGCCGCCTGGGAGGACGCCCTGCGGGTCCCCCGGTGGACCGGCGCCCCCGTCTGGCTGCACGGCGACCTCCTGCCCGGCAATCTGCTGGCCCGGGACGGTCGCCTCAGCGCGGTCATCGACTTCGGCGGGCTCGGCACCGGCGATCCGGCGGCGGACGTACTCGCCGCCTGGGCCGTGTTCGACGCCGGGACCCGGCCCCTGTTCCGCGAGGCCGCCGACGTCGACGACGCCACCTGGGCCCGCGGGCGCGGCTGGGCCCTGTACTTCGGACTGACGGCCGAGCACCACTACCGGGTCACCAATCCCGTGCTCGCGGCCGTGGGCCACCGGGCGGTGGCGGAGGCCCTCGCCGATGCCGAGTGACGACCAAAAAACCTCAACTGCCGTACGGGCGCGTCGCCTTGGCGTCCCGTAGCGCCGCCGCCCACCAGCCCAGCTGGTCCAGCATCACCTTCGCGGCCGCGTCCGGGGCCGCGGGGTCCCGGTGGCGGCCCTCGTCGTCGAAGGACGCGCCCGCGTTGTGGAAGGACACGGTGTCGCGGACGGTGACGGCGTGCAGCTCCGCGAAGACCTGGCGGAGCTGTTCGACGGCCCGCAGACCGCCCGAGACCCCGCCGTACGAGACGAAGCCGACGGGCTTGGCCCGCCACTCCTCGTAGTGCCAGTCGATCAGGGCCTTGAGCGAGGCGGGGAAGGAGTGGTTGTACTCGGGGGTCAGGACGACGAAGGCGTCGGCCGCCGCCAGCTTGGGTGTGATCTTGGCCAGCTCGGCGGTCACCTCGGGCGTCGGGGAGTAGGAGAGGGCCGTCGGCAGTCCGGCGTCGGCCGTGTCCACCACCTCGGCCGTGAGGTCGTCGCGTTCGCGGAGCCGGCCCAGGAGCCAGTCCGCGACGACAGGACCGAAGCGGCCCTCCCGGTTGCTGCCGATGATGACGGCGACCTTGAGGGGAGCGGAAACGGCGGCGCGAAGAGGTGCGGATACATCCGCTGTGGGGTTCATGAACCGAGACTCACACCTCAACCAAACTTGAGGTCAAGGCGCCGCCGGCGGGAACCGGTCACCCGTTCACACGTGCCGCCCGTTCTCTTCGGGTTCTTTTTGCCACAGCACTCTTCATACCCCCGTGACCTGGTGAAACGTCGCCGGGACGGCACCGCGCGTCCCCCGCCTGACACCCGTTCACCTCACTTCTGACGTCTCATCAGGAGGCGTACGCCGTCGACTGCCACTTACCTCGGTAGGGCAGGGCGTGACCGACGCAGCGACACATGGGGGTGTCGCGGGTCGCGCCCCCTCGACAGGAGCGAGCACGATGCGCACAGCCCGCCTGCTGACCGGTACCGCGCTCGCCGTCGCCTCGGCGGCCCTCTGCGCGGCGCCCGCGTACGGGGCGGGTGTGGACACGGGTGGCGCGGGTGGCGCGGAGGCCATCGAGCTCTATCCGGCCACCGTCGCGCCCGGCGCCGAGGTCACCGTGAACACCGCGTCGTGCGAGGCCGACGACGCCGTGTCGGGTGACGCCGGGGCCGTCGGCGCGGGCCGTTTCACGCTGATCCCCAGCGCGCACGAACAGGACGCGGTCGGACGGTTCGAGGTGCCGCCCTCCGCGCAGCCCGGCACGTACGAGATCGTCGTGCGCTGTTCGAGCGGCGCGCGGATGACCGGCGACCTCGTGGTCACGCTCACCTCCACCCAGGAGAGCAGGCCGCAGACGCCGGTACACCCGCGAGGAAGTGTGAAGACGGGGGTCGGCGGCGCACTCGGCCCCGACCCCGTGCAGACCGCGGCGGGAGTGGCCGCCCTGGCCGTCGCCGCCGCGGGCGGTACCTGGCTCCTGCATCGCCGGGCGAGAGGCGACGGGATCTGACGGACACCCTCCGCTGTCCACCGGTACCGCCGTCCCCTCCCCCTCCTGGCCCGATGCCCCTCGCGGCCCGGAGGGGGACGCGGGACACGTAGAACCGTTCCAGAGGTCGTGAGAGAGGGAGAGAGGGGGCTCAGGTGCGAGTGCGTCCGTTCAGTGGCATCTCGAACATCTCCAACATCTCGATAGCCGCCGCCACCCTCGTCGCCCTGCTGTGCGGGGCCTGGCTGCTGCACAGCGGCGCGAAGACGCACGCGCCGCCCCAGCCGTCGGCCGCGCAGGCCCGCGCGGGCGGTCATGAGAACGGCCATGTGGACCGGCCCGCCGTCCACGCGCTGCCGCACTCGCCGCCCGACCGCGTCCGTATCCCCTCGATCCGGGTGGACGCCCCCCTCATGGGCCTCGGCCTCTCCCCGCAGGGCAGCCTCGACGTGCCGCCCGCCGCCAGGAAGAACCTCGCCGGCTGGTACGAGGCCGGTACCGCGCCCGGTGAGAAGGGCACCGCGATCGTCGCCGGCCATGTCGACAACGCCGAGGGCCCCGCCGTCTTCTACCGGCTCGGCGCCCTCAGGAAGGGCAGCACGATCGAGGTCGGACGCCGGGACGGCAGCGTCGCCCTCTTCTCCGTCGACGCGGTCGAGGTGTACGACGCCCGCGACTTCCCGGACGAGAGGGTGTACGGGGCCGCGGGGCGCCCGGAACTGCGCGTGATCACCTGCGGGGGCGGCTACTCGGCGGGCACCGGCTACCAGGGCAACGTGGTCGTCTTCGCCCACCTCACGGGCAGCCGGCGATCCTGATCGTCGGGGGGGGCGGTGGGGGGCCGGCGGGGGGCCTGCGGGGCTCAGAGCCAGAAGTCGTACGCCAGCTTCGCCACCAGCGCGAACACCACCGTCAGCAGCACGCCCCGTACGAAGCCGCTGCCCTTCTTGAGCGCGGTGCGCGCCCCGGTCATGGCGCCGACGAGGTTGAACACGGCCATCAGCGCGGCCAGCTGCCAGAAGACCGTGCCCTTCCAGGCGAAGGTCGCGAGCGCGCCGGCGTTCGTGCAGCAGTTGACGATCTTCGCGGTGGCGGAGGCGGACACCAGGTCGAGGTGCAGCATCGCGGTCAGGGCGAGTACGAGGAAGGTGCCCGTGCCGGGGCCGACCAGCCCGTCGTAGAAGCCGATGCCCAGGCCCGCGAGTCCGATCGCGGCGAGGACGCGGCGCGGTGGGACGGGCTCGGTCGAGGGGGCCGTACCGAACGCGGGCTTCATGATCACGAAGGTGCCGACGCCGAGCAGGACGACCATGACCACCGGTTTCAGGATCTCGGTGCTCATCCCGGTGGCCACGAACGCCCCGGCCGTGGACCCGGCGAGCGCCGCGAGACCGATCCGTATCGCCGTGCGGACGTCCACGGGCGCCTTGCGCGCGTACGTCACCGCCGCGCCCGTCGTCCCGACGATCGCCACGGCCTTGTTGGTGCCGAGCGCGTACTGGGCCACCGAGCCCGTGTTCGGCAGGCCGAGCAGCAGCGCGGGCAGGAGGAGCAGGCCGCCGCCGCCCACGACCGCGTCGATCCAGCCGGCCGCGAGGGCGGCGAGGCACAGGACGACGACCATGGTCAGCGATATGTCGGGCATGATCGCGACCCTATGGACGAGATAGATGCGTCGTCCATGAATTATGTGAACCTTGAGGGACTTCTGAGGTTCCCGGACGGGCGGCTGCCTGGATGCTCGCACGGAGCCCGGGGGTCGGGAACCGGCCCCCGAGAACCCTCACATCCGCGTCCGGGTCCCGCTGAGGGCAGCGTTCCCCGCGGGAAACAGTCGTGATGCGGCCGGGTAACACCGGCACCGCACGCTGCGGTACATGACCTCGAATACGCGTGTGGTGGTGATCGGCGCCGGCCTCGCGGGCGTACGTCTCGCCCGCAGGCTCTCAGAGCTCGGCGTGCCCGCCGTACTCGTCGGCGAGGAGGAGCACACCCCGTACAACCGGGTGCTGCTCGCGGAGGTCCTGGCGGGGCGGTACGCCCCCGAGGTCATCGCACTCCCGACGCCCGAGCGGCTGACCCGCGGCCGGGTGGTGCGCATCGACCGCGTCCGGCGGCGGGTGCACCTCGCCGACGACACGGTGATCGCATACGACACGCTGGTCCTGGCCACCGGCTCGAACCCCGTACTGCCGCCGCTGCGCGGCCTGTTCGCCCCCGACCGGCACGAACTGCCCGAGGGCGTCCACGCGTTCCGCACGATGGACGACTGCCTGGGCCTGTCCGGCGCCGTACGGCAGGACACCCGGGCCGTCGTCATCGGCGGCGGACTGCTCGGTGTCTCGGCCGCCCGCGCGCTCGCCGAACGCGGCGCGCAGGTGGTCCTGGCCCAGCAGGGCGAACGTCTGATGGAACGTCAGCTCGACCCGTCGGCGTCCAAGTTGGTGCTCCGGCACCTCAAGGACCTCGGCGTCGAGGTGCACACCGAGAGCCGGGTGCGCGGTGTGCGCTGCGTCGGGGGCGCGGTCCGCTTGGTCGAGATGGCCGACGGATACACCCTCGGCGCCGACCTGGTGGTGCTGGCCTGCGGAGTGCGTCCGCGCGCGGGCCTCGCCCAGGACGCGGGTCTCGCCGTGCACAAGGGCGTCATCGTCGACGACGAGCTGCGCACCTCCGACCCGCACATCCGGGCGATCGGCGACTGCGCGCAGCACGACGGGCAGGTGTACGGACTGGCCGCGCCCGCGCTCGAACAGGCCGATGTACTCGCCGAGTTGCTGGCCGCGTCACTGAACGTGTCACCGGCCGGGACCGCACCCGCGCAGGGCGCCGCCGGTTACAGCGGCACCCGCGCCCTCACCCGGCTGACCCTCACCACCGGCGGCTCCCCCGCCTCCGGCGGCCCGCTCGACCTCGCCGCCTTCGGGGAGCACACCCCGCTCCCCGGGGACGACGTCATCCAGCTCACCGACGCCACCCGCGGCACCTACCGCAAGGTCGTCGTCCGCGACGACCGCCTGGTCGGCGGGGTGCTCGTCGGCGAGCTCGGCACCGTCGGCGCGCTCGCCCGCGCCTGGGAGGGAGCGGAACCGCTCCCCACGGACGGCGCCCCGCTGCTCCACCTGCTCACCAACGATGGAGGCTCCTGATGTCCACGACCGCACCGGTGGGAACTGGCCCCCGCCCCACGATCGTGCTCGTCGGCCACGGCATGGTCGGCCAGCGCTTCCTCGAAGCGCTGGCCGAGCGCGGCCTGACCGCCACGCACCGGGTGGTCGTGCTGTGCGAGGAGCCGCGGCCCGCGTACGACCGCGTGCAGCTCACCTCGTACTTCTCGGGCCGCACGCCCGAGGAACTGTCCGTGACGGACATGGAGTTCATCGAGGAACACGGGATCGAGCTGCACATCGGCGATCCTGCCGAGACCGTCGACCGGGCCGCCCGGAAGGTCACCGCCCGCTCGGGTCTCGTCCTCGGCTACGACACGCTGGTCCTCGCCACCGGCTCGTTCCCCTTCGTGCCGCCCGTACCGGGCAAGGACGCCGAGGGCTGCTTCGTCTACCGCACGATCGAGGACCTGCTCGCCATCGAGGAGTACGCGAAGGCGCGGGCGACGACCGGCGCGGTGGTGGGCGGCGGGCTGCTGGGGCTTGAGGCCGCCGGTGCGCTGAAGGGGCTCGGACTCACCACGCACATCGTGGAGTTCGCGCCCCGGCTGATGCCCGTCCAGGTCGACGAGGGCGGCGGCGCGGCGCTCCTCCGGACCATCGAGAACATGGGCCTGACGGTCCACACCGGCACGGGCACGCAGGAGGTCGTCACCGGCGACGACGGCGCGGTGACCGGCATGAAGCTCTCCGACGGCTCGACGGTCGCCACCGACCTGGTGGTGTTCTCGGCCGGTGTACGCCCCCGTGACCAGCTCGCCCGCGACTGCGGACTCACCGTGGGCGAGCGCGGCGGAATCAGCGTCGACGACCAGTGCCGTACGGTCTCCGACCAGCAGGTCTTCGCGATCGGCGAGTGCGCGCTGGCCTCGGACGGCCGGGTCTACGGCCTGGTGGCACCCGGCTACGAGATGGCCGAGACGGCCGCCGCCACGATCGCCGCCGCCGCGGCCCCCCTCACCGACACCGCCGGCGCGGCCTCCTTCACGGGCGCCGACCTCTCCACCAAGCTGAAGCTCCTCGGTGTCGACGTCGCCTCCTTCGGTGACGCGCACGGCGCCGCCGCCGACTGCCTCGACGTCGTCTACGCGGACTCCCGCTCGGGCACGTACAAGAAGCTCGTCATCGGGCGGAACGGGGAACTGCTCGGCGGCATCCTGGTCGGTGACGCGGACGCGTACGGCACCCTGCGGGCCTTCACCGGTTCGGTGCCGCCGATCGCCCCGGAGCAGCTCGTGCTGCCGGCCGGCGCGGGCGCTCCCGTCCAGCTCGGCCCCTCCTCCCTGCCGGACGAGGCGATCATCTGCTCCTGCCACAACGTCACCAAGGGCGCGATCCGCGGCGCGGTCACCGAGCACGCGTGCACGACGGTCCCCGAGGTCAAGAAGTGCACCAAGGCCGGTACCGGGTGCGGCAGTTGCGTCAAGGTGCTCGGTCAGCTCGTCACCTCCGAGCTGGAGGCGAGCGGCGTCGAGGTCGACAAGGGCCTGTGCGGCTGCTTCTCCCAGACCCGCGAGGAGCTGTACGAGATCGTCCTCGCCCTGCGCATCTCCTCGTACCAGCAGCTGCTCGACCGGTACGGCCGCGAGGACGCGCGGGGCGGTGACGGCTGTGAGGTCTGCAAGCCCACGGTCGGCTCGATCGTCGCGTCCCTCGCGCCCACGATCGGCGCCGAGAACTACGTCCTGGGCGGTGAGCAGGCCGCCCTCCAGGACACCAACGACCACTTCCTCGCGAACCTGCAGAAGAACGGCTCGTACTCGATCGTGCCGCGCATCCCCGGCGGTGAGATCACCCCCGAGAAGCTCATCGTGATCGGTGAGGTGGCGCGGGACTTCGGCCTCTACACGAAGATCACGGGCGGTCAGCGGATCGACATGTTCGGTGCGCGCGTCGAGCAACTGCCGCTCATCTGGGCCCGGTTGGTGGACGCGGGCTTCGAGTCCGGGCACGCGTACGGGAAGTCGCTGCGGACGGTCAAGTCGTGCGTGGGGCAGACCTGGTGCCGTTACGGCGTCCAGGACTCGGTGCGCATGGCCATCGACCTGGAGCTGCGCTACCGGGGTCTGCGGTCGCCGCACAAGCTCAAGTCGGCGGTGTCCGGGTGCGCCCGCGAGTGCGCCGAGGCCCAGTCGAAGGACTTCGGCATCATCGCCACGGCGGCCGGCTGGAACCTGTACGTGGGCGGCAACGGCGGCGCGACTCCGCGCCACGCGGACCTGCTCGCGCAGGACCTCTCGGACGCCGAGCTGATCCGTCTGATCGACCGGTTCCTGATGTTCTACATCCGCACGGCCGACCGGCTGGAGCGCACCTCGACGTGGCTGGAGCGGATCCCCGGCGGCCTGGACCACGTCCGTGACGTGGTCGTGGAGGACTCGCTGGGCATCTGCGAGGAGCTGGAGTCGCTGATGACG
Source organism: Streptomyces sp. NPDC017991 (assembly GCF_044328075.1). NCBI lineage: Bacteria > Bacillati > Actinomycetota > Actinomycetes > Kitasatosporales > Streptomycetaceae > Streptomyces > Streptomyces sp. NPDC017991. The sequence continues at coordinate 220,212 of NZ_JBIRGP010000002.1, forward strand.
GCGCATGTCGCCGCCTACCGCGACGAGTGGGCCGAGACCATCAACGACCCGGAGAAGCTGTCCCGCTTCGTCTCCTTCGTGAACGCGCCGGACACGCCGGACCCGGTCGTCGGCTTCGTCCCGGAGCGCGACCAGATCAAGCCCGACCTGCCGCTGCTGACCATCGGCACCCGTCCCCTGGAAGGAAGCGCCCAGCGATGACGCTCGCACCCGAGACCACGACGCTCAGGGTCCAGCTCCGGCTGGCCGAACCGAACGACACGGCCGGTACGGCCGCCTCCGACGACTGGTTCGCGGTGTGCGACCTGTCCGTGCTGATTCCCGGGCGGGGGGTGGCGGCGCTGCTGCCGGACGGGCGGCAGGTGGCGGTCTTCCTGGACCGTACGGGCCGTATGTACGCGATCGACAACCGTGATCCGTTCTCCGGCGCGGCGGTGCTGTCCCGCGGGCTGACCGGCTCGCACCAGGGGCGGCCGTTCGTGGCCTCGCCGCTCCTGAAGCAGCGGTTCGACTTGGCGTCGGGCGTGTGCCTGGACGACGAGTCGGTGCGGGTGAGGACGTACGAGGTACGGGCGCATTGAGGTTCTGACCTCAGCGCGGCCCGGTGGGGGTTGCCCGCGCCGTTCCCCGCGCCCCTAAAGCGGGGCTGCGCCCCTGCTTTGCCCCTGGGGGCGCGGGGAACTGCGCGGCCCGCCCCCGCCGGGACGGAGGCCGTGAGCGGAGAGCTACCGTCCGGTCACGTCACGTTCGCATCACGGGTCCGTCATTCCGCCGCAGCACCGCGAGCCCCTCTCATACTTTCGTCACCTCGAATCCGACAGATCACCCTAGTGATCATGCATACGGATATCGACAGATATCTGGGGGCTCACCGTGAACCTGTTCCGCAAGTCCGCCTCCGTGGCCGTCGCCGCGCTGGCCCTGGCCGCCCTGTCCGTCACCACCGCCGAGGCCCACGACGGCCTGCACCCGTTCAAGAACTGCACCGAGGCCTACGAGAACGGGTACTCCAACATCGTCAAGGGCGACGACCACTACGGCGAGCACCTGGACCGCGACAAGGACGGCATCGGCTGCGACAAGCCGCCCGCCGGTTTCGTCCCCGCGAGCGACCAGGACAAGGACACCGACGACAAGGGCACGAAGGACGAGGGCACGGACACCGGCCGGCGGAACCCCGACCTGGCGGAGACCGGGGGCAGCGGCGCCACCCCGTACATCGCGGCCGGCGGCGCGGCCGTCCTGCTGGCCGGCGGCGGCGTGCTGTTCACCCTGCGCAGGCGACGCGACGCCCGCTGACGCACGGGCCCACCAGCACATCGGCGCACCGGCGCACCGGCGCACAGCGAAGAGGCGGCACCCCCGCACAGGGCGCCGCCTCTCCGCTTTCGCGCACCGGGTCCGTCGGCCGCCGGTGAGGGTGGGTGACGGATGACGGGCCCGGAGCCCCGTGGGCCTACCGGTGGTCGCTGCCCGTCGAGGACGAGGCCGCCCGGCCCGCCTCCAGGCGCGCCACCGGGATGCGGAACGGGGAGCAGGAGACGTAGTCGAGTCCCACCTCGTGGAAGAAGTGGACCGACTCCGGGTCGCCGCCGTGCTCGCCGCAGACGCCGAGCTTGAGGTCGGGCCGCGTCTCACGGCCGGCCTTCACCGCGTCGCTCACGAGCTTGCCGACGCCGTCCCGGTCGATCGTCTCGAACGGGGAGACCCCGAAGATGCCCTTCTCCAGGTAGGCCGTGAAGAAGCTGGCCTCCACGTCGTCCCGGCTGAAGCCCCAGACGGTCTGCGTGAGGTCGTTCGTGCCGAAGGAGAAGAACTCCGCCGCCTCCGCGATCTGGCCGGCCGTGAGCGCGGCGCGCGGCAGCTCGATCATCGTGCCGAGCGACAGCTTGAGGTCCACGCCGGCGTGCTCCTGCACCTCGGCGATGACCTGCTCGGCCTCCTCGCGGACGATCTCCAGCTCCTGGACCGTGCCGACGAGCGGGATCATGATCTCGGCGCGCGGGTCGCCCTTGGCGTTCTTGCGCTCGGCGGCTGCCTCGGCGATCGCCCGTACCTGCATGGTGAACAGGCCCGGGATGACCAGCCCGAGACGTACGCCGCGCAGGCCGAGCATCGGGTTCTGCTCGTGCAGCCGGTGGACGGCCTGGAGCAGCCGCAGTTCGTTCTCGTGCGGGTCCTGGCGGGCCTCCGCGAGGGCCACCCGGACCGACAGCTCGGTGATGTCGGGCAGGAACTCGTGCAGCGGCGGGTCCAGCAGGCGGACCGTGACCGGCAGGCCGTCCATCGCCTCGAATAGCTGCACGAAGTCCTGCTTCTGGAGCGGGAGAAGCTCCTTCAGCGACTCCTCGCGCTCGGCGTCGGTGTCCGCGAGGATCAGCCGCTCCACCAGCTCGCGCCGGTCACCGAGGAACATGTGCTCGGTGCGGCACAGGCCGATGCCCTGGGCGCCGAAGCGGCGGGCGCGCAGCGCGTCCTCGGCGTTGTCGGCGTTGGCGCGCACCCGCAGCCGGCGCTTGCGGTCGGCGAAGGCCATGATCCGGTGGACGGCCTCGACCAGTTCGTCGGCGTCGTCGGCGCCCGCGTGCATCCGGCCCTCGAAGTACTCCACGACGGGGGACGGCACGACCGGGACCTCGCCCAGGTAGACCTTGCCGGACGAGCCGTCGATGGAGATGACGTCGCCCTCCTCCACCACGTGCCCGCCGGGGACGGTCATCCGGCGCCGCTTGGTGTCGACCTCCAGCTCCTCGGCGCCGCACACACAGGTCTTGCCCATGCCGCGCGCCACGACGGCCGCGTGGGAGGTCTTGCCGCCGCGCGAGGTGAGGATGCCCTCGGCCGCGATCATGCCGTCGAGGTCGTCGGGGTTCGTCTCGCGGCGGACCAGGATGACCTGCTCGCCGGAACGCGACCACTTGACGGCCGTGTACGAGTCGAAGACCGCCTTGCCGACCGCGGCGCCCGGCGAGGCGGCGATGCCCCGGCCGATCTGCGACACCTTCTCGCCTCCGGCCACCGAGTCGTCGAAGCGGGGGAACATCAGCTGGGCGAGCTGGGCGCCGTTGACCCGCTGCAGCGCCTCGGCCTCGTCGATGAGGCCCTGGTCGACGAGCTGGGTGGCGATACGGAAGGCGGCACCTGCCGTCCGCTTGCCGACGCGGGTCTGGAGCATCCACAACTGCCCGCGCTCGATGGTGAACTCGATGTCGCACAGGTCCCGGTAGTGGTTCTCCAGGGTCTTCATGATCTGCATGAGCTGGTCGTACGACGTCTTGTCGATCTGTTCCAGGTCGGCGAGCGCGACGGTGTTGCGGATGCCCGCGACGACGTCCTCGCCCTGCGCGTTCTGCAGGTAGTCGCCGTACACGCCCTGGTGTCCGGAGGCCGGGTCGCGGGTGAAGGCGACGCCCGTGCCGGAGTCGGGGCCGAGGTTGCCGAAGACCATGGAACAGACGTTGACGGCGGTGCCGAGGTCGTGCGGGATGCGTTCCTGGCGGCGGTAGAGCTTGGCCCGCTCGGTGTTCCAGGAGTCGAAGACCGCGTGGATGGCGAGGTCCATCTGCTCGCGCGGGTCCTGCGGGAAGTCCCGGCCCGCCTCGGTCTTGACGATCTTCTTGAACTTGGCGACGAGCTTCTTCAGGTCGGCCGCTTCGAGATCGGTGTCGACCGCGACCTTCTTGGTGTGCTTCGCCGCCTCCAGCGCGTCCTCGAACAGCTCGCCCTCGACGCCGAGGACGGTCTTGCCGAACATCTGGATGAGCCTGCGGTACGAGTCCCACGCGAAGCGGTCGTCCCCGGCCTGCTTGGCCAGGCCCTGTACGGACTTGTCGGAGAGGCCGATGTTCAGGACGGTGTCCATCATGCCGGGCATGGAGAACTTGGCGCCGGAGCGGACCGAGACGAGGAGCGGGTCGTCGGCCTGTCCGAGCTTCTTGCCCATCTTCGCTTCGAGGGCGTCGAGGTGCGCGCTCACCTCGTCACGCAGTGCCGCGGGCTCGTCGCCGCTGTCGAGGTAGGTCTTGCAGGCCTCGGTGGTGATGGTGAAGCCGGGAGGCACGGGAAGCCCCAGGTTGGTCATCTCGGCGAGGTTGGCACCCTTGCCGCCGAGGAGATCCTTGAGTTCCTTGTTGCCCTCGGTGAAGTCATAAACGAACTTCACGCCTGCGCCGACGCTCTCGACGCCGCTGTCGCCGTTCGCGGCTACGTGGGGATCTTTGTTTTCCGACACGGGTCTCGACTCCTCGACGACGCGGTGGCTGCCCTGACGTTGGGGAACATACCCAGATCGAAGGCGTCTGGGTACGTCCACTTGCGTGTCACACGGCCGTAACCCGTCGTGCGCCAGCGGATCGAAAGTCAAGGGATGGTAAGCCGATGGGGCATACAGCGTTCATCTCTTGAAGGCGTCGGCGCTCACAGACCCGGTATTGCGCTCACTTGAGCGGCTTACGGCACGTCTGAGTTCACGTCGTCAATGATCAAAGGGTGGCACTGAGTGCCACCCTTTGGAGAAGTGCAGCCACCCATGATCCGCTCATCTGAGCGAAACATCGATCATGCGTGGTGAGAATCACGCCGTTCTCGGCGCCCGGATTTCACCATGCGGACGCGTTCCCCGACCGGAAACACCACCGTCACACCGCCTCGCACGGGCGCCCCACGCCCGCCCGCCGCCTCACACGCCCAGGGCGAGCAGGCGCTCCTCGATCCGCTCGGGCGCGTACAGGTGCTCCACGACCAGCGCGCCGGCTCCGACGAGGGCCGCCCGTTCGCCGAGCCGGGAGGTGACCACCTGCAGGTGTGCGGTGGAGCGGGGCAGGGCCCGCTGGTAGAGCAGTTCGCGTACGCCGGTGAGGAAGGCGGTTCCGGCCAGATCCCCGGCGATCATCAGGACCCCGGGGTTGAGCAGGGTCACCACCGTGGCGAGGACGTCACCGACATGCCGCCCCGCCTCCCGCGCGAACGCCGCCGCGCCGGGGTGCCCCGAGGTGAGCAGATCGCGCACGTCCGAGCCCGACGCCGCCGGAACCCCCGCCTCCACCAGCCTGCGGGCCACGGCGCCCCCGCTGGCGACGGCGGCGAGGCAGCCGTACGACCCGCACCTGCACAGCGCGTCGGCGCCCTCCGGGACCCGGATGTGCCCGATGTCCCCGGCTCCGCCGTCGATGCCCCGGAAGATCGTGCCCCCCACGACCACACCCGCGCCGATGCCGGTGGAGACCTTCACCAGGACGAAGGCCGAGCAGTCGGGGTGGGCGGTGCGCTGCTCCCCGTACGCCATGAGGTTGGCGTCGTTGTCGACCAGGACCGGGACCGGTCCGGCGCCCGTGTGCTCGGTGAAGGCGCGGGTGAGGCGGCCTCGTATGTCGTAGCCGTCCCAGCCGGGCATGATCGGCGGCTGGACGACCCGGCCCGTGTCGGTGTCCACCGGACCCGGTACGGCGAGGCCGATCCCGCACACCTCGGCCGCCCGGTGCCCGGCCTTCTCCAGCAGTTCGGCGAACCAGCGGCCCAGCTCGCCGAGGACCACGTCCGGGCCGTCCTCGACGCGCAGCGGCCCCGCGTGCTCGGCCAGCAGCTCACCGGTCAGGGACAGCACGGCGGCGCGCGCGTGCCGGGTGTCGAGATCGGCGGCGAGGACGACGGCGTGGGAGTCGTCGAACTCCAGGCGGACCGAGGGGCGTCCGCCGAGCGGCGAGTCCACCGGGCCCGCGGCGCCCTCGCGCAGCCAGCCGGCCCGGAAGAGCCGGTCGAGGCGCTGTCCGACGGTGGCCCGGGACAACCCGGTGACCTGTTGCAATGCCCCGCGGGTGGTGGCGCGCCCGCTGCGCACCAGCTCCAGCAGGTCGCCGGAGCTGGCCTGGCTCCCGGCCTTCCCGGTCCTTGTCGCCATCGCGCTCCTCCCTCCGGTCCCGGTCATACGCACCCCTTGCGTTCCCCAACTCTGCATTACATATTGAGTTCTGCGTGTTAAATAGACGTAACTCTACGGTGGTTACTGCCGAACTGATCGGCCGCATGTCTTCGGGGAGACCTGAGTGGACCGCACAACCCAGCTCACCGCCCGTCCTACCGCCCGCCGGACCGTGCACCACGATCCCGGCCGGGCGGGAACAGCCGTATACGACCCGGTCCGCCCGGCGGAGTCGCTGCATGCCAGGGCGGCCCGGGTGCTGGACAGCAACTGGACGGGCACGTCCACGGTGCCCTCGCGCAGCCTGTATCCGCACCAGTGGTCCTGGGACTCCGCGTTCGTCGCGATCGGGCTGCGGCATCTGTCGCCGTTGCGGGCCCAGACCGAGCTGGAGACGCTGCTCGACGCGCAGTGGGGCGACGGCCGGATCCCGCACATCGTGTTCAACCCCTCCGTCCCCCTCGACGCGTACTTCCCCAGCCCGGACTTCTGGCGCTCCTCGACCGCGGGGCGCGCCGCGGGCGCCCCGGGCACCGTACAGACCTCGGGCATCGTGCAGCCACCGGTGCACGCGCTCGCCGTGTGGCTGGTGCACACCGCCGACCCGGGGCTGTCCCGGTCGCGGTCCTTCCTGTCCCGGATGTACCCGCGCCTCGCGGCCTGGCACCGCTATCTGCTGCACCGCCGGGACCTGGGCGGCGGGGGTCTCGCGTCGGTGGTCCACCCCTGGGAGCAGGGCATGGACAACGCGCCGAGCTGGGACGCGCCGCTGTCCCGTGTCACACCGGCCCCGGCCCGCTCCTTCCGCCGCGCCGACCTGGACCACGGCGCCGCCGAGGACCGGCCGACCGACCTGGACTACGGCCGGTACGTACGGCTGGCGGCGGACTACCGGGACGGCGGCTACGCGGACGGCGGCCACGGGGGCGGCGCTCACGGGGACGACGGTCGCGGGGGCGGCGGGCGTCCCGGTCGCGGCGTCGGTGAATTCGCCGTGGAGGACCCGGCGTTCAACGCGCTGCTGATCGCCTCCGAGCACGCGCTGGCGCGGATCGCCCGGGAGCTGGGCGCGACGGGCACCGCCCGGCACGCGCGCGCGGAGCGGCTGACGGCGGCGCTGGTCGACCGGCTGTGGGACCCGGCGGAGGGCATGTTCTTCTGCCGGGACGTGCGCACGGACGAGCCGATCCCCGAGCGCGGGGTCTCCGGCCTCGTGCCGCTGATCCTGCCGACGCTGCCCCGCGAGACGGCCGCGACGCTCGTACGGACCCTGCGCGGGCCGCACTTCGGGCTCGGCGGCACGACTCGGCTCGTACCGAGTTACGACCTGACCGGGCACGCCTTCGACCCGCACCGGTACTGGCGGGGGCCTGCCTGGTTCAACACCAACTGGCTGGTGGAGCGGGGGCTCCGGCTGCACGGGGAGCTCTCCCACGCGGCCGGGCTGCGCGGCGCGCTGCTGGAGACGGCGGACACGTCCGGGTTCGCCGAGTACGTGGATCCGTACACCGGTGAGGCCTGCGGGGCGCTCGGTTTCAGCTGGACCGCGGCGCTGACGCTGGACCTGCTGCACGGCACGGCCGGCGCGGCGCACGGCACGACCGAGGAGTTCGGCGCGGACGAAGAGTTCCACGCGACGGAGAAGTTCAGCGCGACGGAGAAGTTCGGCACAGCGGAGAAGTTCGGCTCGACGGAGAAGTTCGGCGAGGGTGCCTTGGGAGGGGACCTGCGATGACGGACCGGCAGCATCTGCTCGTACACGGCGGGACGTTCGTCGCGGTGGGCGACGGCGGGGACATCAGCGGAGTGCGCGGCGGGGGCGGTTCGCACTCCGCTCCCGACGGGATGTTCGTGCGCGACGCCCGGCATCTGAGCCGCTGGCAGCTGACCGTCGACGGCGCGGTGCCCGAGGCGCTGTCGCCGGTGACGGACGGCGACAGCGCCCGCTGCGTCCTCGTGCCGCGCGGCGGCCGGCAGGAGCCGCCCGCCCACACCCTCTTCCGCGAACAGGCGGTCACGGACGGCGCGTTCGTCGAGTCGCTGCGCATCGCCAGCAACCGCCCGGTACCGACGACGGTCCGGATCGCGGTCACCGTCGACGCCGACTTCACGGACCAGTTCGAACTGCGCTCCGACCACCGGACATACGCGAAGACCGGCGCCGTACGCTCCCGGCAGGTCCTCGACGACGGTGTGGAGTTCAGCTATCGGCGCGGCGAGTGGCGGTCCTGTACGACCGTCACCTGCGAGCCCGCGCCGGACGGCGTCGAGGAGACCGGCACGGGCGCGCGGCGCCTGGTGTGGGCCCTCGACCTCGAACCGCACGGCTCGGCCGAACTGGCCCTGCGGGTGGCGGCGCGCCCGCACGGTATGCCGCCCCCGGACGTGCCCCTCACCCCGGCCGCCGCGAACGACCGGCTCCTCGCGCTGGAGGGGGAGTTCGCGGAGGGGGTGCCCTTCCCGACCGGCTGGCCCGAACTGGCCGCGGCGTGCGCGCGGGGCCTGGCCGACCTGGCGGTGCTCCAGGTACCGGCGACCGGGCCGGACGGGGAGGAGCTTCGTGTCCCGGCGGCGGGGGTGCCGTGGTTCCTGACGCTGCTCGGCCGTGACGCGCTGCTCACGTCGTTGTTCGCGCTGCCCTACCGGCCCCAGCTGGCCGCCGCCACCCTGCCCGCGCTCGCCGCGGCCCAGGCCACCGAGGTCGGCGTGGGCACGGTCGCCCAGCCGGGCAAGATCGTGCACGAGGTGCGGCACGGGGAACTGGCCCACTTCGGGCAGGTGCCGTACGGCCGTTACTACGGCTCGGTCGACGCGACCCCGCTCTTCCTGGTCCTCCTCGGCGCGTACGTCGAGCAGACCGGTGACACGGCGCTGGCCCGCCGCCTGGAGCCCAACGCCCGTGCGGCGATCGGCTGGATGCTGGACCACGGCGGGCTGACCTCGCGCGGCTATCTCGTCTACCGCGCGGACGAGGGCGGCCTCGCCAACCAGAACTGGAAGGACTCCCCCGGCGCGATCTGCTCGGGCGACGGCAGCCGGCCGACCGGTCCGGTGACGGCCGCGGGCGCGCAGGGGTACGCGTACGACGCGCTGCGCCGTACCGCACAGCTCGCCAGGACGGTGTGGGACGACGAGGTGTACGCGGCGCTCCTGGAACAGGCCGCCGGGGACCTCAGGGACCGGTTCCAGCGGGACTTCTGGATGGCGGACCACGCCTTTCCCGCTCTCGCGCTCGACGGCGACGGGAACCACGTCGACGCGCTGGCGTCCGACGCGGGGCATCTGCTGTGGTCCGGGCTGCTGGACAAGGAGTACGGGGAGCTGGTGGGGCGGCGGCTGCTGGAGCCGGACTTCTTCTCCGGGTGGGGTGTGCGGACGGTCGCCTCGGGGCAGCCCGCGTACCATCCGCTGTCGTATCACCGGGGGTCGGTGTGGCCGCACGACAACGCGCTGATCACGTTGGGGCTGGCGCGGTACGGGCTGCATGACGAGGCGCGGGCCGTGGCGCACGGGCTTGTCGACGCGGCGACCGTCGCGGGGCATCGGCTGCCGGAGGTGCTCGCGGGGTACGGGCGCGGGACGCATGCGGAGCCGGTGCCGTATCCGCATGCGTGCGTACGGGAATCGCGGTCCGCGGCCGCGCCGCTGGCACTGCTGACCGCGGTCGGGGGGGCGTAGTCGGGCGCGGGCCGGTGGGGGCTTCTCAGGGGCGCGGGGAACTGCGCGATCCTTTGGGCCCGCCCCCACCGGCCCGCACCCTCCCTCCCCCTCACCCCCCGCGGAGCGACACGCTCAGCCCCCGGACGTGTCCAGCTCCGCATCCTCGCTCACACCGGCACAGTCGTACGGATCCTTCAGCCAGCCGTCCGGCAGGACGACCCTGCCGTTGCCGGACGTACGCCCACGCGGCCCGTCCGCCCCCAGCGGCCACGGCTGATCGAGCTCCAACTCCTCCAACCCCTCCGCCAGTTCGCTCAAGGACGAGGTGACCGCGAGGCGCCGACGCATCTCCGAGCCGACCGCGAAACCCTTCAGATACCAGGCCACGTGCTTGCGGAAGTCGATGACGCCGCGCGCCTCGTCCCCGATCCACTCCCCGAGCAGGGTCGCGTGCCGCACCATGACGGCCGCCACCTCACGGAGGGACGGCTGCGCGTACTGGCCGTCCCGCCCCTCGAACGCCGCGACCAGATCACCGAACAGCCACGGCCGCCCGAGGCACCCCCGGCCCACGACGACCCCGTCGCACCCGGTCTCCCGTACCATCCGCAGCGCGTCGTCGGCGGACCAGATGTCCCCGTTCCCGAGGACGGGAATCTCCGGCACGTGCTCCTTGAGCCGCGCGATGGCGTCCCAGTCGGCCGTCCCGCCGTAGTGCTGCGCGGCGGTGCGCCCGTGCAGCGCGATCGCCGTCACCCCTTCCTCGACCGCGATCCGCCCGGCGTCCAGGAAGGTGATGTGGTCGTCGTCGATGCCCTTGCGCATCTTCATGGTGACCGGCAGCTCCCCTGCCCCGGCCACCGCCTCACGCAGGATCGCCCGCAGCAGCGGCCGCTTGTACGGGAGGGCCGAGCCGCCGCCCTTGCGGGTCACCTTGGGGACCGGGCAGCCGAAGTTCAGGTCGATGTGGTCGGCGAGGCCCTCGTCCGCGATCATGCGGACGGCCTTGCCGACGGTGGCGGGGTCGACGCCGTACAGCTGGATCGAACGCGGGGTCTCCGACGCGTCGAAGCGGATCAGCTGCATCGTCTTCTCGTTGCGCTCGACCAGCGCCCGCGTGGTGATCATCTCGCTGACGAAGAGCCCTTTGCCCCCGCTGAACTCCCTGCACAGCGTGCGGAACGGCGCGTTCGTGATGCCCGCCATGGGGGCGAGCACGACGGGCGGCCGGACGGTGTGCGGGCCGATCTGCAGAGCGGTGTTCACCGCGGACGTGAGCGTGGGCATGCCCCCATTGTCACGTACGCCGACCCATGACGGTAGTCGTTAGTTAGGCACACTACCGACACGGGCGTAACCTGGTAGGCATGCCTGAGCTCAGCCCCCGCCGGCGTCAGCTGGTGCTCGCGATCTGCTGCATGAGTCTGCTGATCGTGAGCCTCGACAACACCGTTCTCAACGTCGCCCTCCCCTCCATGCAGAAGGATCTGCACGCGAGTCTGGCGGGCATGCAGTGGACGATCGACGCGTACACGCTGGTGCTCGCCTCGCTGCTGATGCTCGCGGGCTCGACCGCCGACCGCATCGGCCGCCGGAAGGTCTTCATGGCGGGTCTGGTCGTCTTCACCGCCGGCTCGGTCCTGTGCTCGCTCGCGCCGAACCTCGAATCGCTCGTGGCCTTCCGCATGATCCAGGCGGTCGGCGGCTCGATGCTCAACCCGGTCGCCATGTCGATCATCACCAACACCTTCACGGACCCGCGCGAGCGCGCCCGCGCGATCGGTGTCTGGGGCGGCGTCATCGGCATATCCATGGCCGCGGGTCCGCTGGTCGGCGGCCTCCTGGTGGACTCGGTCGGCTGGCGTTCGATCTTCTGGGTCAACCTGCCGGTGGGCCTGGCCGCGCTCCTGCTCACCCTGCGGTACGTGCCCGAGTCCCGCGCCCCGAAGGCCCGCAGGCCCGACCCGGTGGGCCAGCTCCTGGTGATCGCGCTGCTCGGCTCGCTGACATACGCGATCATCGAGGCGCCCAGCTCGGGCGCCGGCAAGATCGTCGTCTTCGGCGGGATCGCGCTCGCCGCCCTCGTCGCCCTCCTCTGGTACGAGCCGCGCCGCGACGAACCCCTCATCGACCTGCGCTTCTTCCGGTCTGCGCCGTTCAGCGGGGCCACGGTGGTGGCGGTCAGCGCGTTCGCGGCGCTGGGCGGTTTCCTCTTCCTCTCGACCCTCTACCTCCAGAACGTCCGGGGCCTGAGCGCGCTCGACGCGGGCCTGTGGATGCTCCCCATGGCGGCCATGACCTTCGTCTGCGCGCCGCTGTCCGGGCGGCTGGTCGGCAACCGGGGGCCGCGGCTGTCCCTGCTCGTCGCGGGCACGGCGATGACGGTGAGCGGGGTCCTGTTCGCCGCGTTCGAGGCCGAGACGGCGAACGTGACGCTCGTCATCGGGTACGTGCTCTTCGGGCTCGGCTTCGGTTTCGTGAACGCGCCCATCACGAACACGGCGGTGTCCGGGATGCCCCGGGCGCAGGCCGGGGTGGCCGCGGCCGTGGCGTCCACGAGCCGCCAGATCGGGCAGACTCTGGGCGTCGCGGTGATCGGCGCGGTCCTCGCCTCCGGCGTCGGTACGTCGTCCTACCGGGACGCGTTCGTCTCGGCGGCCCGCCCGGCGTGGTGGATCATCGCGGCGTGCGGCCTCGCGGTCCTGGTCGTGGGCGCGGTGTCGAGCGGGCGGTGGGCCCGCGGGACGGCTGCCCGCACGGCGGACCGCCTGTCCGCACCGGAGGCGAAGGAATCGGCGAGCATCGCCTGACCGCGCGGCCCGGTGGGGGCCGGCCGCGCAGTTCCCCGCGCCCCTAAAAGGGACAGGGCCCAACGCCGGGTGCGGGCACGTCGTGGCCGGCCGCGCAGTTCCCCGCGCCCCTGAAGCGGGGCTGCGCCCCAGCTTTTGTCTTTGGGGGCGCGGGGAACTGCGCGACAAGCCCCCACCGGGCCGCACCCGAAACCCGACCCCAGCCACCCCACCCCTCAGGGGCGCGCTCACGACCGCGAGGAACCGCGCGCAACAGCCAGCGCATGCAACCGTTCCAGCCGCTCGCGCGACTCCTCGTCCGCCGGAGCGTACGTAACCATCCGCGGCCCCTCCCCCGGCCCCAGCCAAAGATCCGTGTGGACGAGCGTCAGCCGCCCCACATACCGGTTGTCGAACAGCTTCGTCTTGCTGCGCGAACCGACCACCTCGTGCCGCCCCCACACCTCCCGAAACTCCTCCGACTCCGCGCACAACCGCTTGAGCAGCATCTTCCACGCGGGATCGGCGAGATGCCCGGCCATGGAGCCCCGGAACTTCGCGGCCATCAGCCGCACCGTCTCGTCGAGCAGCACGATCGAGGAGCGCCACTGCTCGTTCGTGGTGACGAGGAGCATGCAGTTGCGGTCCTCCGGCGGCACCTCGTCGAGGTCGCACAGCAGCCGCCCGTACGTGCGGTTGTACGCGAGGACGTCGTACCGGCTGTTCTGGATGCAGGCGGGCAACGGCTCCAGTTGCTCCAGCGTCTGCAGCAGCGCCGGAGTGATCGTCGGGCAGCGCGAGGCCGGCGTGGGATCGACGGCACCGGCCAGCTGGAAGAGGTGGGCCCGCTCGTTCGAGTCGAGCATCAGCGTGCGGGCGAGCGCGTCGAGGACCTGCACGGAGACCTGGATGTCCCGGGCCTGTTCGAGCCACGTGTACCAGGTGACGCCGACCGCGGACAGCTGCGCGACCTCCTCCCGCCGCAGCCCCGGGGTACGCCGCCGACTGCCCCGCGGCAGCCCCACCTGCTCGGGCGTGATGTGCTCCCGGCGATGGCGGAGGAAGGCGGCCAGCTCATGCCGCCGGATCTCCGACTCCCCCGCCCCGGCCCCGGCCATCGCCCTCGCCCCGGCGGCCTCGCCCGCCACCACCGTGACCCCGCCCGTCACTACGCCCGTCACCCCACCCGTCACCCCGGTGAGCGGACCCGTCCCCGCCATCGTCTTCTCGGCCATGGTCGTCATGTCTCCAGCCTGCCGCCCCGCGGCCCCGGTCGCGGACCCTGTTGCCAGGTACTCCTTCTACCAGGATAAGGAGACTCTGGTACCAGTCTGCGAGCAGGCGCAGGATCGGTCCCGTGACCGAAATCCTCGCTCCCCGCACCACCCGCTCCGTGGCGGCCGGCCCACCCGTGCTCGGCACCCTCGGACTGTTCACCGTGCTGCTCGGCGCGGCCCTGCCCCTCATCGACTTCTTCATCGTGAACGTCGCCCTCCCCACGATCGGCCACGACCTGGCCGCGAGCGACGCCGTCCTGGAACTCGTCGTCGCCGGATACGGGGTCGCGTACGCCGTGCTCCTCGTCCTCGGCGGACGGCTCGGCGACATGTTCGGCCGGCGCCGGCTCTTCCTCGGCGGGATGGCGGCCTTCGGGCTGACCTCGCTGGCGTGCGGCCTCGCACCGACGGCGTGGACGCTCGTCGCGGCGCGCGTCGCCCAGGGCGCGGCGTCCGCGGCGATGCTCCCGCAGGTCCTCGCCACCATCCAGTCGGCGACCCAGGGCCCCCGCCGCGCCAAGGCGATGAGCCTGTACGGGGCCACGGCCGGGCTCTCCATGGTGGCCGGGCAGATACTCGGCGGCGTCCTCGTCGCCACGGACATCGCGGGCACCGGCTGGCGCGCGGTCTTCCTGGTGAACGTACCGGTCGTGCTGCTGGGCCTGGTCCTGGCCGCCCGCGCCCTCCCCGAGACCCGCTCGCAGCACCCCCAGCCGGTGGATGTCCCCGGCACGGTCCTGCTGGGCGTGGCGCTGGTGTCCCTGCTGGCCCCGCTGACCGAGGGCCGGGCGGCGGGCTGGCCGCTGTGGACCTGGCTGTCCCTGGCCCTGTTCCCCGTCTCCGCGACCGCCTTCTACCTGGTCGAACGCCGGTCGGAACGCCGGGGCCGCACCCCGCTGGTCCCGCCGAGCCTCTTCGCCAACGTGCCCCTGCGCCGCGGCCTGATCATGATCCTCCCCTTCTCCATCGGCTTCAGCGGCTTCATGTTCGTCATCGCCGTCGCGCTCCAGCAGGGCGTGGACCTGAGCCCGGTCCGCGCGGGCCTGGCCCTCGTACCGATGGCGCTGTCCTTCTTCGTGGCCTCGCTCCTGGGGCCCCGGCTGGTGGCCCGGTGGGGTACGCGCGTGGTGACCGCGGGCGGCCTCGTGCAGGCGGTCGGCGTGGGCGTCCTCACCCTCACGGTGTGGGGCTCCTGGCCCGACCTCGGCGGTCCGCTGCTCTGGCCCGGCCTGGTCATCGCGGGCGCGGGGCAGGCCCTCCAGCTGCCCGTCCTCTTCCGCGTCATCCTCTCTGAGGTCCCCGCGGCCCGCGCCGGTGTGGGCAGCGGAGTGATGGTCACCGCCCAGCAGTCCGCCCTCGCCCTGGGCGTGGCGACCCTCGGCACCCTGTTCCTCACCCTGATCCCGCGCCAGGGCATGGGCGACGCCCTGGCCACGACCCTGCTCGTCCAGCTGGCCGCCGTCGTCCTGACCACGGGACTGAGCCTGCGCCTCCCGCGCCGGATCGCCTGAACCGCCCCAGGGCCGGTCAGCTGGGGAACATGCCAGCGGTCGCGTTGACCCAGGTGCCGGTCAGCCCGGCCGCCGCGTCGGAGGCGAGGAAGGTCGCAAGCGCCGCGATGTCCGCGATCCGGGGCGAACGCTTCGTCATCCGCAGGCTGTCGAGGTGCGCGCGGATACCGTCCACGGCGGCCTCGTCCGGCGCGGGCGCACCGGCCGCGCTGAGCTTCTCGGGGGTGAGGGTGTCGACCACGCCCGCGGTCCAGATGCCGAGCGCCCGGACCCCGGCCGGACCGGCCTCCTGGGCGAGCTGGCGGATCAGCGCGTCGATCGCGCCGTCGGCCGCCCCCGTACCGCCCAGCATCGGACTGCCGTTGTGGGAGCCGCTGTTGAGGGCGAGGACCACGCCCGATCCCTGGGCGGACATCCGGCGTGCGGCGGCCCGGGCGGTGATGAACTGGCAGGTGATGCCCCGGGTGACCGGCCGCGTGTAGTCGGCCACCGACATCTCGGTCAGGGGTACGCCCTGGAAGTCACCGCGCGGCACGAGGTTGAACGAGATGTCGATCCGGCCGGCCCGCTCGGCCACCGAGGCGGCGTGCGCCTCGACGGCGTCCTCGTCACCGGCGTCGAGCACGTCGTACGCGGCGCCGGTCGCGTCGGCGACCTCACGCAGTGTCTTCTCCGTCCGGCCGACGAGGAACACCCTCGCCCCGGCCTCCGTGTACGCCTTCGCGACGCCCGCGCCGAGGGAACCGGCTCCGCCGTAGACGACCGCGACCTTGTTCTGCAGCAGCATGACTGGTGACTCCTCGGTGTGGTGTGGGGCGCGTCGTGCGCCCGTCACCCCATAAGACGCGCCCGCCGAGGAAACTCATCGCAGGCACCAGGGCCGTGTCCCACCAGGCCGTCTCACAGAGTCGTCTCACAGGGTCGTCGGCAGCCCGAAGGCCTCGAACAGGTGGGGCTCGAAGGTGGTGATCTGCGCGATCCTCCCCTCCTCGATCCGCAGTACGTCGATGAGCTGGGCCCGGAAGACACTCGTGCCGGGCCGCCGCAGATAACCGGCGACCGCCAACTGGCCGTTGGCCCGCACCGGCAGGTGCCGCCAGTGCCCGACGAACGTCGGCGAGGCCGGATCGAGGTTCGGCCGCACGAAGGCGAAGAGCGCGTCGCGCGAGGTGAACCAGAAGGGGTTCGGCGGCATGGTGAGCACCGCGTCCTCCCGTACCAGCTCGACCATGGCGTCGATGTCGGCCCGGGCGACGACCTCCATGTAGCGCTGCAGAAGCGCGAGGTCGTCGGCGCTCGGCGGGCGGGCGGACCAGTCCTCGCGCGGGCCCGGCAGTGCCTCCCGCAGGGCCGATCTGCCGCGCTGTACCGCGCTGTTGGCGGAGGCCTCACTGGCGCCCAGCAGGTCGGCGGTCTCCTTGGCCGACCACCCGGCGACATCGCGCAGGATCACCGCGGCGCGCTGGCGCGGCGGCAGTTGCTGGATCGCGGTCAGGAAGACGAGTTCGAGGGTCTCGCCCGCCACCGCCTCCGCGTCCGGCTCGGACCGGGTCACGGGCGTCTCGGGCAGCTGGTCGTCCGGGAAGGGCTGGAGCCACGGCAGGCTCGGGGGCGGCGGCCCGTCGCCGGAGTCCATGCCCGGCACCGGCTCGTACGGGGTGGGCCGCCGGTTGTGCTTGCGCAGGAAGTCGAGGCACACCCGGGTGGCGATCGTGTAGAGCCAGGCCCGCGGGTTGTCGACGTCGTCCAGGGTGTCCCGGGCCCGCCATGCGCGCAGGAACGCCTCCTGGGTGAGGTCCTCGGCCTCGTCGTACGAACCGAGCAGCCGGTAGCAGTGGGCCCGCAACTCCCGCCGATGCGCTTCGACGAGCGCGTCGAAACCGCCGTCACGGGGATTCGTCACACCCCCGGGCGTGACGATCCCCGCGCCCTCGGCGACGACAGACTCCCGCCGCTCTGCCGCCTCTGCCCGCTCCTCCCGAGTTTCGCGGGCGAGGCGGCGCAGCTGGGCGAACCGGGCAGACAGGGCCTCGACATCGGCGTGGAACGCGAGCGCGGGCTCCAGTCGCAGTCGCCGCAGCCGGTCGCCCAGGTCGGAGACCAGTTCACCGGCGGGTACGCCGGCCGGTCGCTTCCGTTCCCGGTAGGCACGCTGGCGGCACGCCTGCGAGCAGTAGGAGGCGGCCCGTCCGGGCCCTCCGCCGTCCTCGATGGGACGCCCGCAGATCTGACACTTCCCGGCCATGCCCCCACGCTAGCGCCGTGGCAGGCCCTGCACCAGGAATCCCAGTAGCCCCGCAATGCGCGGAATGTGCACAGAACTCACCGCGTACGCACCCCCGTTGATGTTGTTCTTGTTGCACACTCCATAGCGCGCGCAAGGTGAGCGCGACCACCAGGAGGCGTCATGCTGCAGATCAACACCAGCAAAGTCAGCCGCTGGGACCAACACGGCCGCGAGCACGTCGTACGGGTACAACGCACGGGCATGCAGCGGACGATCAGATGCGACACATGCGGCTGGCGCAAGCCGGCCCAGTTCCTGCCCTGGCTGAAGGCCGAGGAACACCTGACAGAGGCCCACCAGGCAACAGTGGACCCGAGCTAGCGGAAAAAAGACTGCGCCGTTCCCCGCGCCCCTTTCCAGGGGCGCGGGGAACGGCGCAGTCTTTCGTCTTCAGGGGCGCGGGGAACGGCGCGACCAGCCACGACGAACCCGCACCCGACAACCGACCCGCCCGCGCGGAGCGCCTAGCAGCCGACGAGCCGGCTGGCCAGGTACCCCTCGATCTGATCGAGAGAGACCCGCTCCTGCTTCATCGTGTCCCGCTCACGAACGGTCACGGCATTGTCGTCGAGCGTGTCGAAGTCGACGGTCACACAGAACGGCGTACCGATCTCGTCCTGCCGCCGGTAACGGCGGCCGATCGCCCCGGCGTCGTCGAAGTCGATGTTCCAGTTCTGCCGCAGCGCGGTCGCCAGCCCCTTCGCCTTCGGGGACAGCTCCGGGTTGCGGGACAGCGGCAGCACGGCCACCTTCACCGGCGCGAGCCGCGGGTCGAGCCGCAGAACCGTCCGCTTCTCCATCTTGCCCTTGGCGTTGGGCGCCTCGTCCTCGACGTACGCGTCCAGGAGGAACGCCAGCATCGCGCGGCCGACACCGGCCGCGGGCTCGATGACGTACGGGGTCCAGCGCTCGCCGGCCTCCTGGTCGAAGTAGGACAGGTCCTGGCCGGAGGCCTTGGAGTGCGCGGAGAGGTCGTAGTCCGTGCGGTTGGCGACGCCCTCCAGCTCACCCCACTCGTTGCCGCCGAACTGGAAGCGGTACTCGATGTCGGCGGTGCGCTTGGAGTAGTGCGAGAGCTTCTCGGCCGGGTGGTCGTACCAGCGCATGTTCTCCTCGCGCATGCCCAGGCCGGTGTACCAGTTCCAGCGCTCCTGCATCCAGAACTCCTGCCACTTCTCGTCCTCGCCCGGCTTGACGAAGAACTCCATCTCCATCTGCTCGAACTCGCGGGTCCGGAAGATGAAGTTGCCGGGCGTGATCTCGTTGCGGAAGGACTTGCCCATCTGCGCGATGCCGAACGGCGGCTTGCGGCGCGAGGTCTGCTGGACCTGGGCGAAGTTGGTGAAGATGCCCTGCGCGGTCTCGGGACGCAGGTAGGCGACGGAGCCGCTGTCCTGCGTGGGGCCGAGGTGCGTGGAGAGCAGGCCGGAGAACTGCTTGGGCTCGGTGAACGTGCCCTTGTTGCCGCAGTTCGGGCAGTTGAGGTCGGCGAGCCCGTTCTCGGGGAGGCGGTTGTGCTTGGCCTCGTACGCCTCCTCAAGGTGGTCTGCGCGGTACCGCTTGTGACACGAGGTGCACTCGGTGAGCGGGTCGGAGAACGTGGCGACGTGACCGGAGGCCACCCAGACCTCGGTCGCCAGGATCACGGACGAGTCGATACCGACGACGTCCTCGCGCGACGTCACCATGTAGCGCCACCACTGACGCTTGATGTTCTCCTTGAGCTCGACACCCAGCGGCCCGTAGTCCCAGGCGGCCCGCTGGCCGCCGTAGATCTCACTGCACGGGTAGACGAAGCCACGGCGCTTGCTCAGGCTGACGATGGTGTCGATCTTGTCGGCGGCCACGGTGCTCTCTTCATTACGACGACGGGCGTTGAAGCTGCTGCTTCACAACGATTGCTTCAGAGCGAATGCCTCAGATTACCGGCGGCCCCGCCCCTCGGATCAAATCGGTTGGGGTGCGGGCCGGACGCCGGTCCTCCACTCACCGTCACACCCCTCGCATACCGGGATGAAGTCCAGATCACAGGACCGCTTATTGACAATCGTTTCCACATCAGCTGAAAATGACTGTCATGAACGTACGACGACGCCACATATCCGCCGGCGTGATCGCGGCGACCACCGCCCTCACCCTCGGCTCCCTCTCCGCCTGCTCGTCCGACTCCGGCGCGGCCGACGGCGAGGGCGGCGGAAAGCTCGACGTCGTGGCGTCGTTCTACCCGCTGCAGTTCCTCGCCGAGGAGATAGGCGGGAGCCACGTCAGTGTGAGCACCCTGACCGAGCCCGGTCAGGAGCCGCACGACCTGGAGATCAGCGCCAAGCAGACCGCGCAGCTCCAGGAGTCGGACGTGGCTCTGTACCTGAAGGGCCTCCAGCCCTCCGTCGACGAGGCGATAGGCCAGTCCGAGGTGCGGGCGAAGGTCGACGCGGCCACCCTCACCAGCCTGGAGAAGCACGGCAACGAGGTCGGCGGCCACGCGGCCGAGCACGACGACGAGCACGGCCACGAGGACGAGGAGGGTTCCGGCCTCGACCCGCACATCTGGCTCGACCCCGTGAGGTACGCCGAGGTCGCCGAGGGTGTGGGCAAGGCCTTCGAGAAGGCCGACCCGGACAACGCGGCGACGTACAAGAAGAACACCGCGGCCCTGGTGGAGAAGCTGGACGGGCTCGACACCCGCTTCGAGGACGGTCTCAAGAACGCGAAGACCAAGGTCTTCATCACCACCCACGCGGCCTTCGGTTATCTCGCCGAGCGCTACGGCCTCACCGAGGAGGCCATCAACGGCCTGGACCCGGAGAGCGAGCCCAGCGCCAACCGCGTCAAGGACCTTGAGAAGATGGCGAAGGCCGACGGTGTCTCCACGGTCTTCTACGAGACGCTCGTCAGCGACAAGACCGCCAAGACCATCGCCGCGGACGCGGACCTCAAGACCGATGTGCTCGACCCGATCGAGGGCATCACGAAGAAGTCCAGGGGCGACGACTACATCCAGGTCATGGACGCCAACCTCAAGGCACTGCAGACGGCCCTGGGAGCGAAGTGACCGCGAAATGACAGCGACATGATCAGCATGCACAGGACAATGAGCCCGATCATCCCGATCATCCCGATCAGCCTCCGGAGGACGTCGGCATGACGAACGGGTCCGGCACACCGACCGCCACCCCGCACCCGCCTGTCATCTCGCTGCGCGGTGTGACGGCCGAACTCGGCTCGCGCCCCGTCCTGCGCGGCATCGACCTCACCGTGCACCGCGGTGAGGTCGTCGCGCTGCTCGGCGCCAACGGCTCGGGCAAGTCGACCGCCATCCGCACGATCATCGGCCAGGTGCCGGTCAGCGGCGGCGGGATCGAGCTGTTCGGCACGCCCCGGCGCCGCTTCCGCGACTGGGCGCGCGTGGGCTACGTACCGCAGCGCACGACGGCCGCCGGCGGAGTGCCCGCCACGGTGACCGAGGTGGTGTCCTCCGGGCGGCTGTCCCGCGCCCGCTTCGGCGTCCTGCGCAAGGCGGACCGCGAGGCCGTACGGCACGCCCTGGAGCTGGTGGGCCTCGCCGACCGCGCCAAGGACTCCGTGGACGCCCTCTCCGGCGGCCAGCACCAGCGCGTCCTCATCGCCCGCGCGCTGGCCTCCGTACCCGAACTGCTGATCATGGACGAGCCGATGGCGGGCGTGGACCTGGCGAGCCAGGAGGTCCTGGCCGCGACCTTGCGGGAGCAGGTCGCGGCAGGCACCTCCGTCCTCCTCGTACTGCACGAGCTGGGCCCGCTGGAGCCGCTGATCGACCGCGCGGTCGTCCTGCGCGACGGCTGCGTCCTGCACGACGGCCCGCCCCCGCGGGCGCTCGGCCAGCACGCGCTGCCCGGCCACGACCACGTACACCCCCACGCGGCCCACGACGCCGAACCCCTCCGCACAGGACTGCTGAGCTGACCGCCATGAACCTCGAAATCCTCGATTACGCCTTCATGCAGCGGGCCCTGCTCGCGGCCGTCCTCGTCGGCATCACCGCGCCCGCGGTCGGCATCTACCTCGTCCAGCGCCGCCAGGCCCTGCTGGGCGACGGCATCGGCCATGTCGCGATGACCGGTGTCGGCCTCGGCTTCCTGCTCTCCTGGTCCCCGGTGTGGATGGCGACGGCCGTCTCCGTGGTCGGCGCGGTCCTGATGGAACTGATCCGCTGGTACGGGAAGACGCGCGGCGACATCGCGCTGGCGATGCTCTTCTACGGGGGCATGGCGGGCGGTGTGATGTTCATCAACCTCGCGCCCGGCGGCTCCAACGCCAACCTGACCTCGTACCTCTTCGGCTCGCTCTCGACGGTGTCGGAGTCGGACGTGACAGCGATCTGCCTGCTGGCGGCCTTCGTCGTCCTCGTCACGATCGGACTGCGCAGGCAGCTGTTCGCGGTGAGCCAGGACGAGGAGTTCGCGCGGGTGACGGGGCTGCCCGTACGCGCACTGAACCTGCTCACGGCGATCACGGCCGCCGTCACGGTCACGGTCGCCATGCGGGTCGTCGGCCTGCTCCTGGTCTCCGCGCTGATGGTGGTCCCGGTGGCCGCCGCGCAGCAGCTGAGCCGGAGTTTCGCCGCCACGTTCGCGATCTCGGTGGCGATCGGCGTCAGCGTGACGATCGGCGGCACGGTGACTTCGTACTACCAGGACGTACCGCCCGGCGCGACGATCGTGCTGCTGACCATCGGGGCGTTCATGCTGCTCACGGTGGCGGCGACGCCGCTGGCCAGGCGGCGGGCGCGGGCCGCCGCGCAGGTCGCGGCGGCCGAGGCCGGCGACCCGGCGGAGTGTGCCATTCCCGGCACGCGCACACCGACCGGGAAGGTCGGCGTCTGACCGCGCCCAGCTCGGGCTGGCACAATGGCCCGGCAAGCCGCAGACGTTTTGGAGGCAACGGTGACGACCGCTGGACCGCCCGTTCGGGGCCGTTCCACCCGCCAGCGTGCCGCCGTGGCGGCGGCGCTCGACGAGGTGGACGAGTTCCGTAGTGCGCAGGATCTGCACGACATGCTCAAGCACAAGGGCGATTCCGTCGGGCTCACCACGGTGTACCGCACGCTGCAGTCGCTCGCGGACGCGGGTGAGGTGGATGTGCTGCGCACGTCCGACGGTGAGTCGGTGTACCGCCGCTGTGCGAGCGGGGACCATCACCATCACCTGGTGTGCCGGGTGTGCGGCAAGGCCGTGGAGGTGGAGGGGCCCGCGGTGGAGAAGTGGGCCGAGGCGATCGCGGCGGAGCACGGGTACGTGAACGTCGCCCACACGGTGGAGATCTTCGGCACCTGCGCGGAGTGCGCTGCGCGCGGCCAGGGAGTATGAACCTCAGCCCGGTGATGGCTGGCGTCAAAGATTGCGCAGTTCCCCGCGCCCCTAAAGACCCAGGGGCGCGGCGCTTTCAGGGGCGCGGGGAACTGCGCAATCCCTGACGCCAGCCCCCGCGCACCCGCGCCCAACGATCAAACCCCGTCCGGGCGCCCCCGCATATCCGCTTCCATCGCGAGAAGGTCCTCGTTCGGGACCGCCCCCCCGAACCGCCGGTCCCGCGACGCGTACTCCACGCACGCCCGCCACATGTCCCGCCGATCGAAGTCCGGCCAGAGCACGTCCTGGAAGACCATCTCCGCGTAACTGGACTGCCAGATCAGGTAGTTGGACGTCCGCTGCTCCCCACTGGGGCGAAGGAACAGATCCACGTCCGGCATGTCCGGGTAGTACAAGTACTTCTGGATCGTCTTCTCGCTGACCTTCTCCGGGTCGAGCCTCCCCGCGGCGACATCCAGCGCCATCGCCTTCGCCGCGTCCGCCAGCTCCGCGCGCCCCCCGTAGTTCACGCAGAAATACAAGGTCATCGCGTCGTTGTCCTGCGTCTGCTCCTGCGCGACCTGCAGCTCCTGCACGACGGACTTCCACAGCTTCGGCATGCGCCCGACCCACCGGATCCGGATGCCGAGGTCGTTCATCTCGTCGCGCCGGCGCCGGATGACGTCCTTGTTGAAGTTCATCAGGAAGCGGACCTCCTCGGGCGACCGCTTCCAGTTCTCCGTGGAGAAGGCGTACAGGGACAGGTTCTTGACGCCCAGCTCCAGGCAGCCCTTCAGGACGTCCATGACGACGCCCTCCCCGACCCGGTGCCCCTCGGTACGCGGCAGCCCGCGCTCCTTGGCCCAGCGTCCGTTCCCGTCCATCACGCACGCCACGTGGTTCGGGATCAGCTCGCCGGGAAGCCTGGGCGCGCGAGCACCGGACGGGTGCGGCTCCGGCGTCTTGTACTCGCGGCGCTGGCGCCCCAGGATCCCGCGTACCACCATCTGCTTCTCGTCTCCTCAGATCTCGTACAGCCGGTTGTTGCCGCTCACGTGCTTTTCTCGACGTACCGCAACGAGCGCAGTCCGCGCTCCAGGTGCCAGTGCAGGTAGGCCGACACCAGGCCGCTGCCCTCCCTGACGTACCGCGGCTCGCACGCGTCGGCGAGCGCCCAGTCCCCCGTCAGCAGCGCGCCGAGCAGTTCGAGGGCCCCCGCCGAGGGTACGACGCTGCCGGGCACCCGGCAGTCGACGCAGACGGAACCTCCCGCGGCGACCGAGAAGAAGCGGTTCGGTCCGGGCATACCGCATTTCGCGCAGTCGCTGAAGCTGGGCGCGTACCCGTTCACGGCGAGGGAGCGCAGCAGGAACGCGTCAAGGATGAGGTGGGGCTCGTGCTCGCCCTGGGCGAGGGTGCGCAGCCCGCCCACGAGCAGCAGGTACTGCTGGACGGCGGGCTCGCCCTCGTGGTCCGTGAACCGCTCGGCCGTCTCCAGCATGGCCGTGCCGGCGGTGTAACGGGCGTAGTCGGTGACGATCCCGCCGCCGTACGGCGAGATCGTCTCGCTCTGCGTGCACAGTGGCAGCCCGCGGCCGATCAGCTCGCTCCCCCGCGCGAAGAACTGCACGTCGACGTGGGAGAAGGGTTCGAGCCGGGCCCCGAACTTCGACTTGGTCCGGCGCACCCCCCGGGCCACCGCCCGTACGCGCCCGTGACCGCGAGTGAGCAACGTGATGATCCGGTCCGCCTCACCCAGCTTCTGGGTGCGCAGCACGATGCCGTCGTCGCGGAACAGGCTCATGGCCCCATTCTCGCGTACGTTCGGGGCGCCCTTGCCGAAGGCCCCTTCAGGAGACCTCCCCACGACTGCGGGCGTTGGCGTACGCGGTCGCCGCGCTCAGCCGTTCGGCCATGGTGGCTCCCCGGACGGTGTCCGGCAGGCAGTCCCACTCCCGGCCGCCGCCGTACGGTCTCAGTTGCACGTACGGCCCCTCGTGGCCCATCACCCGGCCCACCCGCCCGGTTCTCGTATCGACGACGTACGAGCCGACCACCGGCTTCACCGGAGCACCGCCGCGAGCCGGGCCGCCGTCTCGACGGAACACCGGCCCAGTTCCACGAGGGGGCACGGTGCCTCCCGCGCCAAAGTCGCCGGGTCGATCCGGAGTGTCGGCAACTTAATTCCTGCGGCTGCGAGTGCTTCACGCAATTCCTTCACCGTTTCCTCCGCTTGCTCGACGCAGGCCGTCGAGTGCAGTGCGTTGGTTTCTTGCTGGGCAGACTTCACGGTGTTCCCCTTCGCTTTGGTGTTTCACGCTTTTCGTCTACACCGTGACACCTGCCACCTAGACTTCGGAAGACCCGCACACTCAGCAACGTCGGTGCAGTACAGGGGGTTTTCCATGGCCAATGGTTCACGGCAAGCGGCGTGGGAGTTCTTCGGAACAGAGCTGAAGAGACACCGGGAGGAGGCCGGGCTGACGCAGGCGGAGTTGGGTTATCGCGTTTTTGTGTCGGGCGGCTACATCGGGCAATTCGAACAAGCAATTCGTAAGCCGCAGTTGGATGTGGCGGCCCGTATCGACGAGGTCCTACAAACCGCCGGCTTTTTCGAGCGAACATGGCGAAAGCTGATCGATGACCGGCGGTACGCGGACTATTTCGCCGACGTGGTCGAGCTGGAACGGACAGCGACGAAGATCGCCACGTTCGCACCGACCCTCGTGCCGGGTTTGCTGCAGACAGCGCCCTACACCCGTGCCGTGATGCTGGCAGGCAACCCATTCATCGCCGACGAACACATCGAGGAGAAGACCACGGCTCGCAGAGAGCGAGCCCAGATCCTGAACGACGCGGCGAGGCCCACATACTGGGCGATCTTGCACGAGCACGTACTGAAGATTCCGGTCGGCGATGCGACGGCGATGGCTGAGCAACTCGACCACATCGTCCGGATGGCACAACAGCGGCGGGTCCTCGTGCAGGTGCTGCCGTACTCCGTGGGGGCGTACCCCCTCATGGGCCGGATGGTGCAGCTCATGGAGTTCGAGGACGCACCCCCAACCGCCTATACAGAGGCGGTGTATTCGGGGAACCTGCTGGACGATCCCGCCCTGGTTAAGCGAGTACAGGACGCATACGATCTGCTCAGGGCCGCCGCATTGCCGGCGGAGGCGTCCCTGGCCCTGATCAAGTCGGCGGCGGAGGACCACAGACGATGCGGGAGTACGACCTGAGCGCTGCACGGTGGCGCAAGAGCAGCTACAGCGACGACAACGGCGGCGAGTGCGTCGAGGTCGCCTACGACTTCACCGGCGCCGCCCGCTGGCGCAAGAGCAGCCACAGCGACGACAACGGCGGCGACTGCGTCGAGGTCGCCGACGGAGTCCCCGGCATCGTGCCTGTGCGGGACAGCAAGAACCTCGCGGGACCCGTCCTCCTCATCGGGCCCCGCGCCTGGACGGAGTTCATCCGCACCGTGGCGGAGTGACGCCAAAGGCCCCTCTCACCGCGCGGCGGGGACGTCCGGCGCGGGCGGGTCGGTCAGGGGCAGGACCGTCCGCGGCGCGGTGCTCGTGAGCAGCCGGTGTCGCGGCAGGCTCTTGCGGGCCGGCCGGGTCATCGTGATCTGGCGGACGAGCTGCTGGAAGCAGGCGAGGGCCGCCACGGCCGGCAGGACCGCCGCGGCGATACCGGTGAACGTCCGGTCCGCCTGCGCCGCGCAGAGTGCCATGGCGACGGAGGAGAACAGCAGGACGACGGCCCAGGAATGCGCGGCCCGGCGCTGGTGCAGTGCGGCCCGCAGGACGGAGAGCGAGGCCACCAGCCACGGCCCGTAGACCAGCAGGGGCCACCAGACGGCCGTGCCGCTCTGCGTGCGGAACGCGACGTGGCGCAGGGGGATGTAGGACACGATCCCGCCGAAGACGCTCACCATGGACACGACCACGGCCGCCAACGCGGCGATCAGGAAGCTGACCGTCTGCAGCCAGGTGAAGCGCATCTTGCGGACGCGTACTTTCCGATGCCCGGCGGGGTGGGATCTGATGGCCGGCAGTTCGGCGGTGATGGTGGCCAGGTTGTCCATCGGGTCGCCGGTGAGGGCGACCCGGGGCGCGCTTTCACCGCGGGGCCGCGGCACGGTCCGGGCCGGCTCCGGCCCGACGGCGTCATGGAAGACGTCCTGACGGGCGTCCTGACGGGCGTCCTGGACGGCGTCCTGGAGGAGGTAGGTCATCTCCTCGACCGGGTCCCAGGCCGAGTCGAGGGGGTCCGGGGAGGGCCCCGCCTGCCGCATGTCGACGGGACCGCGATGCCGTCCGCCGCCGACCCCGGCCTGCCGGGCACCGGGATAGTCGCCCGGCACGAAGAAGTCGGCGTAGTCGTCCATGGAATGCCTGCCCGGGTCAGACACAGGCCACATTCCCGGTGGGCTGCCCCTGGGTGCCCCATCGCCGGTCGAGGTCGTTCTGTGCCCTGCTCAGACATTCCAGGAATTCACCCAGTAGGGGCTCGGTAACGAACAGTTCGACCGGTTTGCCGTCCCCGTGCAGAGTGCCTCGGGCACCCGGTGCCGAATAAGCGGCGGCGGGGGTGAAAATGTAACGACCCATCACCACCGCAGGGATTGTGATGGAATTTTCCCGCGGCGCTCGGACGGCGGTAGAGGTCTCGACCGGCTTTGATCTTTTCATACATCGCTAACGCCTCAACCCATTACTCGGGTGCGCGGCAAAGGAGTGAGCATAAAGCCACCAAAATCATTTGCAGAGCATTTGTAATTCACACTCCCCGCCGCCCTAAGAAATGGTTCTACTACTAGATATTTAAACTCAATCGTTCGCAGGCACTCGTCAAAAATCCGATTGATGACGGTTTGGACAGGGTCGCTGCTGAGTCAGGTACCGGACTGAGTATCCGTACCTAGAAGGGCTGCGCTGTTTGACTCTGGCGCGGCCGGCTTGCGTAACCCAGCATCGGGTGCTCCTACACATCGAGAGAGGTCCCTATGGGCTGTGCCCCGCTCCAGCTTCGTACCGCGACGCCGGATGACCTTGAGTGGATCTACGAAGCGCGTCACCGGGTGTACGCACAAGAACTGGGTCAGCACGCGGTGGACCCGACGGGGCGGCTCAGCGACGGGCTCGACGGGGACAACGTCTACCTCGTCGCGGCCAGAGGGCCGGATCGCATGGGTTTCGTGAGCGTCACTCCGCCCTGGCTGGGGCGTTACGCGCTGGACAAGTACCTGTCCCGTGACGAGCTGCCGGTGTTGAACGACGACGGCCTGTTCGAGGTACGCATCCTCACCGTCGAACCGCGCTGGCGGGCCACCGCGGCGGCCCCTTTGCTGATGCACGCGGCGCTCCGCTGGATCGCCTCCCGCGGCGGCCGCAAGGTCGTGGCGATGGGCCGTACCGACCTGCTCGACATGTACCTGGCCGTCGGCCTGCGCCGGGCCGGCCGGACCGTCCGCAGTGGTGCCGTCACGTTCGAGGTCCTGACCGGCCGCGTGACCGAACTGACGCGGCGCGCGATGAGCCGGTACGGCAACACTTTGGAACGGCTGCGGTCCGAGGTCGACTGGCAACTCGACATGGCGTTCGCGCCCCGACCGGACGGCTGCGAACACGGTGGCGCCTCGTTCACCGCTATCGGCACGGATTTCCGTACATTGCACAGGCGCCGGCACGTTGTGGCCGCTGATGTGCTGGACGCCTGGTTCCCGCCGGCTCCCGGAGTGCGTGCGGTCCTCGCGGAGGACCCTGCCTGGATGGCCCGTACTTCGCCGCCGACCGGTGCCGAGGGCCTGCTGTCGGAGATCTCCGCGGCCCGTGCGCTGCCTACGGAGACACTCGCGCTCGGCGCGGGTTCATCCGACTTGATTTTCAGAGCGTTCGGCCACTGGTTGACCCCGGAGAGTAGGGTGCTTCTGACCGATCCTTGCTATGGCGAGTACGCCCACGTCACGGAGAGAGTGATCGGGTGCCGGGTGGACCGCTTCCGGTTGCGCCGCGAGGAGGACTGGCGGATCGATCCGGGCCGACTGTCCGCCGCCGTCGACTCCGGCCGGTACGACCTCGTGGTGGTCGTCAATCCGAACAACCCGACGGGACGCCACGTTCGGGCCGCGGACCTGCGCTCGCTGATCGCCGCCGCGCCTTCCCGCACTCGCTGGTGGATGGACGAGGCGTACCTGGGCTATGCGGGGCCGACCGAGTCACTCGCCGGCCTGGCGGCGACGAGCGACCGTGTGGTCGTCTGCACCTCACTGTCCAAGATGTACGCGCTGTCCGGGATGCGGGCCGCATACCTGGTGGCCGAGCCGGACGTCGCGGCGCAGATACGCCGACGGACGCCGCCTTGGCCGGTCAGTCTGCCCGCGCAGTTGGCCGCCGTGGCAGCCCTGCGCGACCCGGCCTACTACGAGGACCGCTGGTCGCGCACCCACGTACTACGGAAGGAACTCGCAGCCGCCCTGGCGGAACTGGACCCTGAGGTGGAGGTCGAGGAAGCCGTGGCGAACTTCCTCACCCTCACCTTGCCGCCGGCTGGGCCGAGTGCCGCGCGACTGGTGACCGAGTGCCGGCGCCACGAGGTCTACCTGCGTGACCTGTCGCCGCTGTCGCCGCTGTATCAGGGGCGTGCCGTGCGCATCGCGGTGAAGGACACCGCTGAGAACGCGCGGATCGTCGCCGCGTGCCGGGCCGCTTTGGCGGTACTGCGGCCGGGTCCGGCCCCGGTTCGTTCGCTGCGTGGGAGCGTGCACGCCCGATGATCACGGTGGCCTCTCTGGCTCCCCACCTCGGGGGCGCACTGGTGCTGAGCGGTGTCGCGGTGATCGCGTCCCGGCGCCGCGAGCTGCTGATCCGATGGTGTGCGTGGGCGATCGGGGTGCCCCTGGTCACCGCCGCGTTCTGGTGGGGGCGCCCGGGTGTTGCTGCCGCCGCGATCGTGGTCGGGGTGATCGCGGCGATCGAATTCGGCGAGCTGATGCGGCTGGGCCGGCCGGACCGTCTGGTGCTGGCCATGGGGGTCACCGGTGTGGTGCTGACCGTCTGGTTGTCGCCCGGCCAGGTGCTCCGGGTGCTCGCCGTCTCGGCGCTCGCGCTGGCCGTGGTGCCGCTCCTGAGCGGTGACGTCGACCACGGCGGACGTCGGCTCGGCGCCGGCCTGCTCGGGCTGGCCTGGCTGAGCGTCCTGGCCGGACTCGTGCCCCTCGGAGCGAGCGGGCTGGCGCTGTTCGTGGCGGTGTCGGTCGCCGACATCGTGGCGTACTTCACCGGTCAGAGGTTCGGCGGGCCGCCGCTGTCGCCCCTGTCGCCGGCCAAGCGGTGGAGCGGGACCTTGGCCGGAGCCGCCGCCGGGTTGGCCGCGCTCGCCCTGCTGTCCGCCCTGAGCTGGCCGATGGCGGTTGCTGTGGCGGTCGGGGGCCCGGTCGGCGACCTTCTCGAATCCATGATCAAGAGGGGTGTGCAGGCGAAGGACTCCGGCCGGTGGCTTGCTGGATCCGGTGGCCTGCTGGACCGAATCGACTCGCTGCTCATCGCGCTGGCCGTCCTGCTGATCCTGCGCTGACTCTGCCGCCCCTGGTGATCGCGGAGACGGTCGGTCGCGGACACGGCGCAGGCAGGCCCGCGCAGCCCGCGCCGTGCCAGGCTCCCGGCGTGAATACCGGGGGCCTGGCACGGGAGACAACTCAGTAGGCGAGAGTCCAGCTGTTGAGGGTGCCCGTGGCGCCCTGGGAGATGTCCTCGACGCGGAGCTTCCAGGTGCCGTTGGCCGGTGAGGTGCTTGCATCGATGGTGTATATCTGCCGGATGGTGCCGCCGCTTTCCGCAGCGGAGTCCGGCTTCACCTGGTACAGCTTGCCGTTCGGGTCGACCAGATGAATCTCCAGGTCACCACGCCACTCGTGTGTGGCGTCCACATATACCTTCAGTTTCTTCGGCGCGTTTCCTACGAGTCCGCTGACGACGACCGGCGAGCTGAAGCCGCCGGGGTCGGGCACGTCGTACTTGGTCTGGTTCTCGTAAGCGGGAAATGTCAGCGACCATCCGTTGAGGGTGCCGGTGGAGCCGGCGGATGCGTCCCGGACCTGCAGCTTCCAGGTGCCCACGGCGGGGGAGGCACTGGCGTCGATGGCATAGGTGGTCTTGATCTCGCCCGCGCCCTCTGTTGAGGACGTCGGCTTGACGAGGTACGACGTCCCGTCGGGAGCGAGCAGGTCGATCCTCACGTCGCCACGCCACGCGTGGGTGACGTTCACATACACCTGCAGCGCCGCAGGAGCGTTGCCGGACATGCTGGACACGGGGATCTCGGAGGTGACGGTGCCTGGGTCCGGGATGGCGAAGGAGCCGGTTTTCGCAAACGGGGTGGGGAACGTCAGTCCCCAGTTCGTGAGCGTGCCGGTGGCGCCTGCGGAGGCGTCCTGCACCTGGAGTGTCCAGGTGCCGTTGGCAGGGGAAGCGGCTGCGTCGACCGTGTAGACCGTATCGATCGTGCCACTGCCCTCTGTCGAGGACGAGGTCTTGACCGTGTACAGCTTGCCGTTCGGATCAGCCAGGAAGATCTTCAGATCGCCGCGCCACTCATGTGTGGCCTCTACATGCACCTGGAGATTACCGGGCGCGTTGCCCGGGATGCCGGTCACGGCGATCGGCGACTGGGCCGTTCCCGGATCGGGAATGAGGTGATCTGTGTTGTTGGCTATCGTCGAGGGGCGAGGTTTGGCGGCCGGCTCGGGTTGGGGGTTCGGGTTCGTCCCTGTTCCGTCCAGCGCCGCGCCGATGTCAATACGCGGGGTGCTGGCACCGGTGTAGGTGACGGACTTCCCGCTGGACTTCAGAAGCGACGCAAGTTCCCCGATACTCCTGGTCGGGAACGCTTCTCGCAGGATCGCGAAGGCACCGGCCACGTGCGGCGCGGCCATGGATGTTCCGCTCTTCGAAGCGTAGACACCACCGGGAACGGACGAGACGATGCCGGTACCGGGAGCGAGGACGTCCAGCAACGTTCCGCGGTTGCCGAACGAGGACAACTGATCGTCGTCGGTGGTGGCACCGACCGCGACGGCGGAGGAGACACAGGCGGGGGCGCTGACCGCATCGCCGTACCCGTTGTTCCCGGAGGCGACCACGGTGGCGACACCGACGTTGAACAGGCTGTCCATGGCCAGCTTGCGCGGGTCCGCCTCGCAGGCAGCGGCGTACCGTCCGCTGCCGAGGCTCAGGTTGGCTGCGACGACCGGAGTCCCGGACTGACGGAGCTGCTGCACCTTCTCCAGGGCGGCTATCTGGGCGCTGGTGAAGCTGAGCACACAAGGCGCGGCGCCGGGCCCGCAGTAGGTCTCAGAGGTGAATTTGCTGAAGATCTGGATGGCGACGATGTCGGCGCCGGGAGCGACACCTCGTGCCGGGGCCCCCGCGATGCCCGTTCCATCACCTGCGGCGATGCCGGCTACATGGGTTCCATGGGAACAGGCGGTGAGGGTCGCGCACGCCCCGGTCTCGGAGTCGGCGGTACCAGGGCCTTCCTCTGCTGCGGTGCCGTCGGGGCAGAGGCTGGTCGCGGAGTACTCGGCGTCGGTCGGCGAGAAGCACGCCTCGGCGATGACACGGTCCTGGAAGAACGGGTGTCCTGTGTCGACGCCGGTGTCCAGTACGGCGATCGCGCTGCCCGCCCCGGTCTTGCCCGCCTTGGCCGCCGCTGCGCCGCCGACGAGAGGGACACTCTGGTCCAGGGAGGGCGGTGCCGGTACGTCTTCGGTGACGCTGACCACACCCGGTTGCGCGGCCAGCGCGGTCAAACCGCTTCGGTCGACCCTGAGGGTGACGATCGGCAGGGTGTCGAAGGTCTGCAGCGTGTCACCGGTCCCTGCCGCACCGGCGAGGTCCGTGCGGTTCCCGGTGACGACGTTGACCCGGACGGTACCGCCGTCAGCGGTGCCGTCGTACAGCGGTGGGTCAATCGGGTCGCCTGCCCTTGCGCTTGCCGCGGTGGCGCTCGGTGGCGCTGCCGCGTGCGCCGGTATCGCGCCGAGGGTCGCGGTGATCACCGTCATGATGACCGCGGACCAGATCGGTCTCTTCACTGTTGCTCCGTCGAATAGGCGGGCATGGCGATGCCTGCGGGGATGGGGGGCGAACCCGAAGGCCGGACGGCGAGAAGTGCGCCGTCCGGCCTTCAGTGCCTGGGTCGCGTCGCTCGTCAGAAGGTGTGCCTGACGATCAGGTCGCGTTCGCGCCGTTCTTCGCCCGGCCGAACACCGTCACGGCCACGTAGTAGACGTTCGCGAGATTGCGGCAGGTGCTCTTGAAGAAGTAGCCGTTACAAGTCTTGGTATAGAGCGAGGTCCAGAAGACGCCGTCCACGTTGATCCCCTTGTTGCGGGACAGGTACTTGTAGTAGCCCTTGTAGGAGTTACCTATGGTCCCGTACCCGTAGTCGTGCTGGTCACAGGCAGGACGGAAGTCGTAACCGAGCGGCTTGTCCGGCGCGGTGGTGCAGTGGTCGTGACTGATGCCGCGCACCTTGGTGCCGTTGGGAAGCTTCTTCCACGACGGGGAATGCCAGCCGTAGTGCGCCACCTTGGTGGTGCAGCCGGACTTCGTGTAGTACATCCAGCTCGTCGCCGAGCTGCACTTCGCCGGGTACGACTGCGGACCCGAGACCTCGCCGTCGAGGAACTCCGAGGAGGCGGGCGGATCGGTCAGTGTGTTGTCCGGGCTCGTGGCGTCGCCCTCGACCGCGGTACCGGGCGTCGGGACCTCCTCACCCGTGGACGTGGCGCTCGGCAGGGCCGACCCGGCCGAGAAGGCGAGATGCCAGTTGCCGTTGCTCGGCGAAGTGAGGTCGGAGAGCCGGTCGGTGCCGTCGTAGGCGTAAGTCGTCTGCGGCTCAGTGGACTCGGTGGGGTCTGTCACGGTGCGCAGCAGACCCGAGGAGTCGTACGCGTACCGGGCGAGGGTCTGCGTGGTCGCACCCTCGGTGACGGTGATGTTCTTGACCTGGCCCGCATAGTCACCGGCGGAGGCAGCCGTGGCCGTCGTCGTGTTGGCGTAGGTGATGGCGGTGGTGGTAGCAAGCTTTTCGCCGAGGGCGGGGCTCGTGATCTCGGCGACCCGTCCCTGAGCGTCGTACTCGACGGCGGTGGCGTAGATTTCGCTCCCGACGTTGGTGACGCGCCAGCTCTCGGGGCCGGAGGCCGCCTGCTCCCATGTGAAGGTGGGCTTGAGGGCCGCTGCCGGGATAGGCCGGCCGGAGGCGTCGGCGAAGGCGTCGTCGCCTTCCGCCGTCGTGGCCAGGTCCACGTTGATGACCTCGACCATGGAGATCCGCAGGACCCCCTGAGCCTCGTCCCACCTGGAGGTTTCGGTGATCTGGGACCCGTCCGACGTCGCGAACTTCTTCACCCCGCCGCCGCTGGGGAAGTCGACGCTGGACTTGAGGTCGTACTGGGAGGTCTCATCAACGCCCAGGTCGGTCACCAGGATCGAGTTCCCCTGCTGCTCCAGCTTCCGGTTGAGTTGGCCACCCACGAACTCGGCTTCCCAACTCGGGCCGAAGACACCCATGTCTGCGCGGGCGTCCGGAGCGTCCTGAGGTGAGGCGACGCCGTCGGCCTGTGCTCTCACCGAGTGCCGACGGTTCATGAGAACGCCGGGCACGTCGGACTCGGTGACCTCGAAGGACTGCGTCTCGGAGAGGTACAGGCCGGGGCCGACATCCTGCATCGGACCGTCAGCCAGTGGCTGGTCGATACTGTCCGCCGCTAACGCATGCTGCTGCGGGAGCAGCAGCGACAGACCGAGCACAGCGGCAACAGACAGTGCAGTTTTTCGCACAAGTCCCCCCTTGTAAGGCTTAGTTGAGTGATCGCCAGGAAGGTAAAGTGCCTGTAACGAGTTCCGCAAGGCCTTAAAAAAAGGGGTGAAGCTGTTGTTTAGTTGCATGAGCAAACTCCTGCATATGCCTGCACGCGGGCCCTCCGGCCTCACCTCAGCACACAACTCGGAAACTCGCTTACGCACTTGGCCCGATCTCGATCATCGCTGACCGCTTTCTGTCGTCGAGTGGTTCACGCCCGCGAAGCGGAAGCGGCGACTCGGGCAATGTGATCACAGTCACTCAAAAGCCCACACCGAAGTCCGCTAACGTTCAAACTGTGGCAAAAATCTTCAAAAATAAACTAAACCTCACTGCGTTACGTGGGTTCCGAACGCTCCGGCTACTCACAAGAGCGATCCTGTGGGGAATCGCCATCCTCCTGACGGCTCTGATCGCCTGGATCGCCTGGGTCATCGTCATGTCGGGCGGGGGGATCGAGCTCATGACATTCGCCCTGGTGCTCGCCGCGCCATGGCCGCTGTTCCACCTCGTCGCGTCACGCCGGGCCCGGTCGTCCCGCGTGGACCGCGCACCCCGCGACTGAATCAGCGCGGAAGAGGCATCGCGGAGGAGCGCATTGAGCAGCGCCTCCCGCCCTCATCAAGCAGCTTTCAGATGGTTGTGTTGAGCGATCCCCATGGCATGCCGGTTCATCGTGGGGACTGATCTGCCGCGCGGCGGACCGCGCCTGGGACGAAGGCGGCTCGGACAGGCTGAGATCCAAGGGGCTCGAAGAAAGCGCGAACTTGCCGGACGACCGGTTCGCCCTTCAGAAGGGCGAACCGGTCACAGGACGTGTCGCGCATGGAAGGGACGATCGGCTGTGGACGCTGGAAAACGTCGCCACGATGGTCGACCGACTACCGTGACCTCCTGGTCTGCCCGAGTCGGTCTCGACATCGACCCGCCCCAGCCGAAGACACTATGAAGAAATCGGTAACCGGCCGCGACAGCTGAGTACTTGTACTCATCCCCGCATGCGCTGCACGGTCCATGGTTAGGAACACCAGCCGCTGACCGCCCCTGAAGGAACCCGCAATGCAGAACGCCTCACCCCCGCGCAGCCTTCCGCCCCTGCGTCGAGTACTGGCGCTCGCCACGAACAACTGGCCCGCCAGGAGCTACCTGGCAGCCGTTGGTCTTTCCGTCGCAGCCATGATCTTCTTCCCGGACAGCGGTGTGGCCGAACTGGCCATGCTGCTGACGGCACCTCTCTCATACCTGGCCATAGTCCTGCCATTCGGTCCTGGCACTACGGGCGGTGGGGCGATCGAGGTGCTGGCCATCGGCTTCTGGAGCACATGGCTCGTTCTGTGCGCCCTCGTGAACGCCTCCGTGCTCGGCGCCCTCCTCACCACGACCGCCGCGACACACGGCCCGCGCGACCCTTCCTCCCCTGCCGCCCGTCCCTCTCGCGAGACAGCAGGCGTGGCACGTCCCACCTCCCCCCACCGGCACACTCCGCGGTCTCTGCTCGCTCCTGCCGTCGACAACTGGATCGCACGGGGCTACCTGGTCATCGTCGCGGCATCACTGGCGTTTTTCCTCGGCGCCGCGTACCTGCTGCCGGACCCGGGGTTCGCCGGGATCTGGCCACTCATCGCTACCGCGCCACTGAGCATCATCGCTTTCGTGGTGGCCATTCCCACCGAGTGGGCCTCCTCGCTCCCCTGGCTCAACCCACTGGTCTTCTCCGCCGGTGCGGCCCTGTCCGGCCTCTTCAACGCCACACTGCTCGGTCGACTTGTACATAGGCTCCGGGCGGACAAAGCGCAGCCTGCTGCCTGGTAGCGCCTCGTTACGTTTTTGACGTCTGGTTTTCGGGCGAAGACACCGAAGGGCGAGGAAAGCATGAGCCGGGGCGGCGAGGGCGACGTGGTGGTGCCGGCCACGCCGGGTCGGCGACCGTTGTGGTCGCGGGTGGGCACGGCTGGAGAGCTGACGCTCCGTTGGTCTGAGTACGGGTACTCATGCGGGCAGTGATCAGCACCCTGCATGGTACGGACATGCGATCAATATTCTCCCCGAAGTCCTTACTGGTGGCCGCGCTCGGTGGCGTCGTCGTCCTGACCGGTTCCGGCGCGCAGAACGCCACCGCCGGTCAGATCTCCGTGGTCGGTGCCGTCGCGGCAAACGACGACGCGGAAGCGCGGTTCCTCGTGATGGCGGACCTCATCTCGCAGAGTTGTGCACCGGACGTCTCCGGCGGCGTCGATGACACAGCCTCGGTTTCCGCGGTCGGCACCACGGCAGCGGAGCCGGCCGCCGACCCCGTCTTGCCGGTCCTGGTCGACCCGGTGCCGCTGACCGCGGCGGAGGAGTGCGCTGCGCGGAGGCACCAACTACGCATCAGCAGGGCGTTCTCGGGGACGGACACGAATACGTACGAGGAGATGCGGAGCAAGCTGACGAGCCTGAGGTACCCCGGGGCGCGGATGCACCGCATGCCGGACTTCTCGGGCGAGCCTGTGGTGAGGCTCGACCTGGGCATGGACGCCGAGCACTTGGCTCTGGAGGTCACCGACATCAGCAATGGCGTGATGGTTGTGGCGTTCGGTGCTCCGGAGGGCGTGAACGTGGCCGAGGTGAGGTTGCGGCCGCAGCTGGACACACCCACATCCTGAGGCGCTGGCGGACGCCCTGCGGAGCGCTGCCCCCAGGGCGTCGGCACAGCCGGTGGGCATCCATTTCGTAACCACTCGGGTCCGGGCGCGATGCGCGTGGCCGTCCGGGTTGCGGCACTGTGCCGCAGAGCAGCCGCACGGCTACGGTCAGGACGGTTCCCCGAAGCGACTGGCGAAGTATCCCGGCGTTCCTCCTGGTCACTTTCCGAACGTGCGCACGTACCTTCGCTGCCACGGGGTCTCCACGGCGTGGCGGTCGTAGTTCTGTCGTACGAACCGCACGGCCTCCTCGGGCGGCACGCCGTCCAGGACCGCGAGGCAGGCCAGGGCCGTGCCCGTCCGGCCACGGCCGCCCCCGCAGGCGATCTCCACGCGTTCGGCGGGGTCCGCGGCCCGCTCCCAGGTGTCCGTCAGCACCTTCCGCGCCTGAGCCCGGTCCGCCGGCAGCCGGAAGTCGGGCCACCGCAACCACCGTGTCTCCCAAGGGAGTTCGGCGAGCGCATCGGGTTCCTTGCCCAGGAGGTAGACGCCGTACGTCGGACGGACGACCGCGGGGTCGAGTGCGTTGCGGAGCCCTCGTCCCCGTACCGTCCGCCCGGACGGCAGCCGAAGCACTCCGAGCGTCCCCTCGCCCCAACTCGCGCTCATCCGACTCCCCTTGGCTCCTGGGCGGGCCCTCGCCTCGATCCCCGGAAATGGTCTGCCATCGCCTGCTGTGCCGCGTCGACGTCGCGCGAGGATCAGCTCGGTCTCGGTGGGCATGGGCGCACCGGGATCCACGTCAATCCAGGGTTGACGGCCTGTCAACCCTACTTGTCCCAGGTCGACATTGGTCGCACCTGTGGCAGAAACGGCATTCGTGCGCGTTCCCTTGACCGCCCCCACGCCCCCTCTTATCGTCACGCTGCACCTATGACGTAGGACGTCGTATCTCCCACTCCTTGCTGGAGGAACCGTGCGCGACGCCACCCCCGCCTCGGCGCTGCACCGCCGGTCGTTCCTGAAGTACACCGGCGCGCTGGGCGCCGCCGCCACGATCGCCTCCACGCTCTCCGCCTGCTCCTCGGGCCCGGAGTCCACGAACGAGACGGGCGGCGAGGGCGAGGGCGCCGACCGGACGCTCACCGCGGTGATCGGCTACGGCAACGACCAGAGCTGGGACCCGCTGATGACGGCCTCGGCCTTCGCGATGGCCGGCAACCATCACATCTACGAGGGGCTGCTCGACACCGACCCGATCAGCCGTGAGCCGTACGCGGCGCTGGCGACCGCCGTTCCGGCGGATCTCCGGGCGACCACCTGGAAGTTCACGCTGCGGGAGGGCGCGAAGTGGCACGACGGGCGGCCCGTCACCGCCGACGACGTGATCTTCACCTACGACCGCGTACTGGATCCGAAGACGACGACTCTCGCCAAGAACTTCTTCGCGTCCTGGCTGAAGGAGGTGAGGAAGGTCGACGAGAAGACGGTGGAACTCATCCTCGAATTCCCGTTCCCGGACGGGGCGCAGCGGCTCACTCTCGCGAAAATCATGCCGAAGCACGTGTTCGGCGCGGCGGGTGCGCTGGACGAGGCGACGACGGGAAAGGCGGTCGGCTCCGGACCGTACCGGCAGACCGCTCACCACCCGAAGTCCAACACCACCTTCGCCGCGTTCGCCGACTACAACGGGCCACGAAAGGCCGCGTTCAAGAAGATGAACTGGCTGACGATGGTGGACGCCGCGCCACGGGTGGCGAAGATCTCCGGTTCGAGCGCGGGAGCGCAGATCTCGGACAACATCCCGTACGCCAATATCGCCCAGCTGGAGAAGGGCGGCCTGAAGGTCGAGGGCGGGGCGGGAATGAACCACCTGTTCCTGCTCTTCAACACCGCCCACAAACCGTTCGACGACGTACGGGTGCGGCAGGCGCTGCATTACGCGATCGACAAGGAGAAAATGATCCGGGCCGCACTGCGCGGACGCGGAAAGGCGGCCTCGTCCTTCCTCAACGAGGGCAATCCGACGTACCGCGAAGCGAAGCCCGTCTACGACTACGACCCGGACAAGGCGAAGGCGCTTCTGAAGGCCGCCGGGGTCAGCGGGCTGAAGGTCACGCTGATGGCGGTCAACGTCAGCTGGATCGTGGACTGCCTGCCGACCGTCAAGGCGTCCTG
Source organism: Streptomyces sp. NPDC017991 (assembly GCF_044328075.1). Taxonomy (NCBI): domain Bacteria; kingdom Bacillati; phylum Actinomycetota; class Actinomycetes; order Kitasatosporales; family Streptomycetaceae; genus Streptomyces; species Streptomyces sp. NPDC017991. The sequence goes on from NZ_JBIRGP010000002.1 coordinate 259,656, forward strand.
GGACGCGATCGGCGTCGAGACGACGCTCGAACCCCAGGAGACGGCCGCGCTCTTCACGAAGCTCGACCAGAAGAAGGACTTCCAGGTCGTCGCCGCCGCGTCCAATCCGAATCAGTTCGGGCTCGACGCGGACCTGATCATGCATTACAACTACGGGCCCGGGAACACCTGGATGCGGTATGCGCGGTGGGAGGGGAGTTCCGTGGCCAAGGATCTTTTCAAGCGGATGGATGCGGCGACCCGGGAGCCGGACGCGGAGAAGAAGAAGGCGATGACTCAGGACTACATCGATGTCGTTGCCGAGAACGTGGTCATCTATCCCGTGGTGCACAACGAGTTGATGACCGCGTGGGATTCCGGTGAGCTCACGGGGATTCGAGCTCAGCCTTATCCGGGGATAAACGTGCTCCAGGCGAAGTGGGTCTGAGGGTTGTGGGGAGGGTACGGGTTCGCTGTGGCCGGTCGCGCAGTTCCCCGCGCCCCTGAAGGCAAAAGGGACAGCCAGTTGGGGCGAGGAGAGGCAGAGTCTTGGTCGCGGTCGTTCGGATTCTGATGCGCCGGATCGTTCTGCTTGTTCCGTTGATGCTCGGGATCATCATGTTCGTGTTCGTCGTGATGCGGTTCTCGGACAGTGATCCGGCGTCCGCGTACTTCCAGGGCGCGAACCCGACCGAGCAGCAGCTGCACGACTTCAGGGAGCGCAACGGACTGCTGGACCCGTTCCTCGTGCGGTACTTCGACTTCGTCGGGGATCTGCTCCGGGGTGACATGGGGGTCAGCGCGCTGACGCGGGCGCCGGTCGTCGACCAGGTCACCACCGCGCTGCCGCTCACCATGCAGCTGACCTTCCTGGGCCTGGGCATCGCGGTGGCCCTGTCGCTGCTCGGCGGTGTCACGGCCGCGATCTACCAGGACCGCTTCCCCGACCAGTTGATCCGGGTCGTCTCGCTCACCGGGGTCGCGGCGCCCGGCTTCTGGCTGGCGCTGCTGATGATCCAGTACCTCGCCGTGGACGCGGGCTGGTTCCCGACCAGCGGATACGTCAATCCCGCCGACTCGTTCACCGGCTGGCTGAAGACCATGACGCTGCCCGCGCTGGCCCTCTCCCTGCCGGTCGCCGCCCAGCTCACCCGGATCGTCCGCACGGCCGTCGTGGAGGAGCTGGACCGGGACTACGTACGGACGGCGATCGGCAGCGGGCTGCCCCCGGTGGTCGTGGTCGGCCGGAACGTCCTGCGCAACGCCCTGATGAACCCGCTGACCGTGCTCGGTCTGCGCGTCGGCTATCTGCTCGGCGGTGCGGTCGTCATCGAGACGATCTTCAACCTGCCGGGGATGGGCAAGCTCATGATCGACGCCGTGAAGAACGGCGATCCGGCCGTCGTGCAGGGCGGCGTCCTCACCATCGCCTTCGGGTTCGTCGTCGTGAACCTCGTCATCGACATCCTCTATCTGCTGGTCAACCCGCGTCTGAGGAGTGCCGAGGCATGATGCTGATGTACCGGAAGCGGCTCACCGACGCGCTTTCCCTGCCCTGCCTCCGCCTCAAGGGGTTCACCCGGCTGCCCCTGATCTCCCGGATCGCCGTCGCCGTCATCGGGGTCGTCGTCCTCACCGCCCTGCTGGCCCCGCTCATCGCCCCGCACGACCCGCTCGAACAGTTCCCGCTGGCCGATCAGGGGAACGGCGAGGGCGCCCCCTCGGCCGAGCACTGGATGGGGCAGGACAGCCTGGGCCGGGACATCCTCAGCCGGCTGATGTACGGGGCCCGCTGGTCCCTCGCCATCGGCCTCGGCGCGACCGCGCTCGCCCTGGTCGTGGGCGCGGTCATCGGCGCGCTCGCGGCGACCTCCCGCAAGGCCCTCGACGAGACGCTGATGCGCGGCCTGGACATCGTCATGGCCTTCCCGGGCATCGCGCTCGCGGCCGTCTTCGTCGCGGTGTTCGGCGGCGGCATCCCGATCCTCATCGGCGCGATCGCCTTCCTGTACATGCCGCCGATGGCCCGGGTCGTACGGGCCAACGTGATGGCCCAGTACGGCGAGGACTACGTGACCGCCGAGCGGGTCATCGGAGCGCGCACCCCGCACATCGTGTGGCGGCACGTGGCCGTCAACTGCGCCGCCCCGGTCCTGGTCTTCTGCACGGTGCAGGTCGCCGAGGCGATCGTCTTCGAGGCGTCGCTGTCCTTCATCGGCGCGGGCGTGCGGCCACCGGACCCGTCCTGGGGCAGTGTCATCGCGGACGGCAAGAACATGGTGCTGACCGGCGGCTGGTGGGCGACCGTGTTCCCCGGCCTGCTGATGCTGGTGACCGTGCTCTCCCTGAACATCCTCTCCGAGGGCGTCTCGGACGCGTGGGCGGCGCCCGCGGCCCGGGACGTGCCCACGCGCGAGGAGGAGGACCGCCTTGAGGCACCCGAACCGGGCAGCGGGAAGGTCCTGGAGCTGCCGGGGCTGACCGAGGCGGCCCGGCGGCTGCGCGGCCGGGCCCGCCCCCTCCCCGAGGGACGGCGACCGGTACTGAGCGTCGAGAACCTGGCCATCGGTTTCGCTGCCCGCCACGGGGGTGTGGACATCGTCGACGGCATCAGTTTCGACGTACAGCCCGGTGAAGTCCTGGGGCTGGTCGGCGAGTCCGGCTGCGGCAAGTCGCTGACCGCGCTCACGGTGATGGGCCTGCAGCCGAAGGGCGCGCGGGTCCGCGGCCAGGTGCGGTTCGACCAGCGGCAGTTGGTCGGCGAGCCGATGAGCGTACGGCGCAAGCTCCTCGGCCACGAGATGGCGATGATCTACCAGGACGCCCTGTCGTCGCTGAACCCGGCGATGACGGTCCGCGCCCAGCTCAAACAGGTGATCAGAAGGGGCGGCACCCGCACGGGCACCGAACTCCTCGAACTGGTCGGCCTGGACCCCGACCGCACCCTGCGCAGCTACCCGCACGAGCTGTCCGGCGGCCAGCGCCAGCGCGTACTGATCGCGATGGCGCTCTCCCGCGACCCCGGGCTGATCGTCGCCGACGAACCGACGACCGCCCTCGACGTCACCGTGCAGGCGCAGATCATGGAGCTGCTGCTGCGGCTGCGGGCCGAGCTGGACTTCGCGCTCGTCCTCGTCTCGCACGACTTGGCGCTCGTCGCGGACGTCACCGACCGGGTGGTCGTGATGTACGGCGGCCAGATCGTCGAGTCGGGCGTGACGGCGGACCTGGTGGAGTCGCCGTCCCACCACTACACGCGCGGCCTCCTCGGCAGTGTCCTGTCGCTGGAGTCGGCGGCCGAACGGATGACGCAGATCAAGGGGGTCGTGCCGTCCCCGGCGGACTTCCCGGCGGGCTGCCGTTTCGCCGACCGCTGCCCGATGGCGACGGAGGTGTGCCGGACGACGGCCCCGCGCCTGGCGGGCCCGCCCGGCCGCCACGAGGTCGCCTGCCACCATCCGGCGATCGCGCTGACGACCACCACGACCACGGCCACGACCGGCCCGGCCGGGCCGACGGAAGCGAGGCCGTGACATGAACGCCGACATGAACGCCGGCACGAGCGGTGACACAGGCGGTGCCGCGAGCGCACCGGCCGGCCCCCTGGTGGAGCTGAACGACGTGCACGTCGTCCACAGGGCGCGCACCGGCGGCCTGTTCTCCCGCGACCGGGTGTACGCCCTGACCGGCGCCGATCTCACCATCGCGCCCGGCGAGACGGTGGGCGTCGTCGGCGAGTCCGGCTGCGGCAAGTCGACGCTCGCCAAGGTCCTGGTGGGAGTGCAGAGGCCGACCTCCGGGACGGTGTCCCTGCGGGGCGGCGACCTGTGGACGATGGCCCCGGCGCTGCGCCGGACGACGGTGGGCGCGGGCACCGGCATGATCTTCCAGGACCCGTCGACGGCCCTGAACCGCCGGCTGACGGTACGGCAGATCCTGCGCGACCCGCTGGACGTGCACAGACGGGGCACGGCCGCGCAACGCGACGAGCGCGTACGCGAGTTGATGTCCCTGGTCGGACTGCCCAGGGCGCTGGCGGACGGCCTCCCCGGCCAGCTCTCCGGCGGTCAGCGCCAACGGGTCGCCATCGCACGGGCGCTGGCCCTCGACCCGGACCTGGTGGTCGCCGACGAACCGACGAGCGCGCTGGACGTCTCGGTCCGCGCCCAGATCCTCAACCTCCTCCTCGACCTGAAGGAGCGGCTCGGTCTGGCGCTGGTCTTCGTCTCGCACGACATCCAGACCGTACGGAGGATGAGCGACCGCGTCATCACGATGTACCTCGGCCGGATCGTCGAGGAGTCCCCGGCCGACGAGGTGACCGACCGGTCCCGGCACCCGTACACCCGTGCCCTCTTCTCCGCGACGCCCGGTCTGCTGGACCCCATCGACCCGATCCCGCTCGTCGGCCCCGTCCCGTCGGCCACCCGCCCGCCGAGCGGCTGCCCCTTCCGGACGCGCTGCTGGAAGGCGGACGGGGTGTGTGCCGAGACGATGCCCGGCTTCGCGGCCGCGTCGACCCCCGGGCACCGCTTCCGCTGCCACCATCCTGTGGAGGACGGTCTGTCGACCCGGGACCTGGTCGCACAGGCGGTCACCGCCGTACCGCGGGCCACGGCCCTCAGCCGAGACAATCGTGACAATAGAGATGATCGAGACAACCGAGACGATCAAAGGGAGCCTTGATGACCCTTCCCGCCCCGCTGACCGGTGTCGTACCGCCCGTCTGCACGCCCCTGACACCGGACCGCAAGGTGGACGTCCCCTCACTGATCAGGCTGGTCGACCATCTGCTGGAGGGCGGGGTGGACGGCCTGTTCGTCCTCGGAACGTCCTCCGAGGCCGCGTACTTGACGGACCGTCACCGGCGGTTGATCGTCGAGACGGTGGTCGGCCATGTGTCGGGCGGGGTGCCCGTCCTCGCCGGCGCCATCGACATGACGACCCCGCGCGTCCTCGACCACGTCCGGTACGTCACGGACGCGGGCGCCGACGCCGTGGTCGTGACGGCGCCCTTCTACACCCGCACCCATCCGGCGGAGATCGCCCGCCACTACCGTCTCGTCGCCGCGCGTTCGCCGGTGCCGGTCTTCGCGTACGACCTGCCGGTCGCCGTCCACTCCAAGCTGGGCGCCGAACTGGTGCTTGAGCTGGCGGCCGAGGGGACACTGGCCGGGCTCAAGGACTCCAGCGGGGACGAGGGCGGGTTCCGGGCGGTCGTGACCGGGGCCCGGGCGCACCCCGGCGTCACCGGTTTCAGCGTGCTGACCGGGTCCGAGCGGGTCGTGGACTCCGCGCTGGCGATGGGGGCGGACGGGGCGGTGCCGGGGCTGGCGAACGTCGACCCTGCCGGGTACGTGCGGCTGTACCGGCTGTGCCGGGAGGGGGAATGGGCGCTGGCCCGGGCCGAGCAGGAGCGGTTGTGCGCGTTGTTCGGGATGGTTCGGGTGGGGGACGGGGGGCGGATGGGGGGTTCGTCCTCGGCGCTCGGCGCGTTCAAGGCGGCGCTGCGGTTGCGGGGGGTCATCGCGTGCGCGGCGGTGGCGGAGCCGCAGGTGCCGCTGTCCGCGGAGGAGGTGGAAGGGGTGGGGAAGTTCCTGGCGGGGGCGGGGTTGTTGTAGGTCTTCTCCTCAGCGGGATCCCAAGACACGAGGTCGGCGGCGAAACTAGTGCGGCCCGAGGGACAGGGCAATGCCCCGCGCCCCTGAGAGGCGAAAGCTCACGCTGACCGAGCGCTTGCGCCTGCGGGCCCGGTGGGGGTCGGCCGCGCAGTTCCCCGCGCCCCTCAAAAGCGGGGCTGCGCCCCAGCTTTTGCCCTTAGGGGGCGCGGGGAACTGCGCGATCAGCCCCCACCGGGCCGCACCCGTACGCGCGGCCTTTCGTCGTTCAGGGGCGCGGGGAACGGCGCAGTCTTTTGGCGTGGTCAGGACGGCGTGCGCGCCGCCGTGAGCAGGCGTGTCACATCGTCCGAGCAGATCGTCAGCGCCGCACCGACCGTCGTGAGCGCCTCCCGCTCGGCCGGCGTGTACGGCCCGTCCGCGAGAGCGATCCGCGCCCCCTGGAGGAGGATCGCCTCACGGCCTGAGGGGGCGAGGTGGGGCGCCAGCGGGTCCAGGGCCTCATGCAGCTCTATGGACAGCCCCGGCCCGCACGGCTCCCCGAAGATCCGCCCGGTGTCGGCGGCGAGCGCCTCCACGAGCGCGGCCAGCTGCTCCTCCGTACAGTCGTCGAAGCCCGCCGAGCGAACGGCACCCGCGGCCGTCTCCAGCGACGTACGGGCACACGTGCCCCCCGCGGCGAGCACGGCGAGCGCGACGGTGTGGACGGCGTCACGGAGCATCGCCGAGAAGCGCGTGGTCGTCGGATGGTCGAGGACGTCCGCGCTGTAGTGGTTCCCGCAGGCCGCGCACTCGACGACGGGGCCGGTCTCGCCGCGCGGCATGACCGGGACGCCGAGGCAGGTGAAGCGGCGGCGGCCGGTGAGGCGCTGGTAGTTGCGGTCGCCTCCGCAGCCCGGGCAGAAGAACTCGCCGTCACCGACGGTGGTCCACGCCGTCCTGATTCCGAGGATGCGCGAAACGCCCACCGTGCCGGCACGGACAAACCGGCCGTTTCGTCCCCATCCTGGCAGCACGTTCGCACCTCCGTAACCCCACGGCAACATCGCCGCGTTGGCGTGATGTTAGCCACATTGTTGATGCGGAGTCAGTACCCCGGGAGAGGCCACTCGGCGACATGGCTGGATCAACGCAGTGGTCCCGCCCGCCTGTGAGGCGGACGGGACCACAGAAACGCAGGTGAAAGGCCTTATCGTGTGGCGCGGTTGACGGCGGAGACGACAGCCTTCAGTGATGCGCGTGTCGTATTCGCGTCGATGCCGATTCCCCACAGGACCTTGTCGCCGATCGCGACCTCGATGTACGAGGCGGCCACCGCGGAGGCGCCCTCGCTCATCGTGTGCTCCTGGTAGTCCAGCAGGCGGGCGTCGACGCCGATGCCCTGCAGCGCGTGGAAGAACGCGGAGATCGGCCCGTTGCCGGTGCCGACCAGGGTGGTCTCGGCACCGTCCACCTCGGCCTCGACGGTGAGCGTGTCCACGCCGTCCTTGTCCGTCGTGGACTGGCCGTTGCGGACCTGGACACGGCCCCAGGGGTTCTCCGGGTTCGGCAGGTACTCGTCCCGGAAGGCCGCCCAGATGTCCTTCGGGGTGACCTCGCCGCCCTCGGCGTCCGTCTTCGCCTGGATGATCCGCGAGAACTCGATCTGCATCCGGCGCGGCAGGTCCAGCTTGTGGTCGTTCTTCAGGACGTACGCGATACCGCCCTTGCCGGACTGCGAGTTGACCCGGATGACGGCCTCGTACGAGCGGCCGACGTCCTTGGGGTCGATCGGCAGGTACGGGACGGCCCACTCGATGCCGTCGACCGTGACGCCCTTGGCGGCGGCGTCGGCCTCCATCGCGTCGAAGCCCTTCTTGATGGCGTCCTGGTGGGAGCCGGAGAAGGAGGTGTAGACGAGGTCGCCGACGTACGGGTGGCGGGCGTGGACCTCCATCTGGTTGCAGTACTCGGCGGTGCGCCGGACCTCGTCGATGTTCGAGAAGTCGATCTGCGGGTCGACACCCTGCGAGAACAGGTTCATGCCCAGCGTGACCAGGTCGACGTTGCCGGTGCGCTCGCCCTGCCCGAACAGGCAGCCCTCGACGCGGTCGGCGCCGGCCATCAGCGCCAGCTCGGCGGCGGCCACCGCCGTACCGCGGTCGTTGTGCGGGTGGACGGACAGGCAGACGTGCTCGCGGCGGGACAGGTTGCGCGACATCCACTCGAAGCGGTCCGCGTGCGTGGAGGGGGTCGAGCGCTCCACCGTGGCGGGCAGGTTCAGGATGATCTCGCGGTCCGGGCCCGGCTGCCAGACGTCCATGACGGCCTCGCAGACCTCCAGGGCGAAGTCCAGCTCGGTGTCGGTGAAGATCTCGGGGCTGTACTGGTACCCGAAGGTCGTCTCGGGGCCCAGCAGCTTCTCCGCGTACTCGACCACCAGACGGGTGCCGTCGACGGCGATCTGCTTGATGTCGTCCCTGGAGCCGCGGAAGACGACGCGGCGGAAGACCGGCGCGGTGGCGTTGTAGAGGTGGACGTTGGCGCGCTTGGCGCCCTTCAACGACTCGACGGTCCGCTCGATCAGGTCCTCGCGGGCCTGGGTCAGTACGGAGATCGTCACGTCGTCGGGGATCGCGCCCTCTTCCTCGATGATCGAGCGCACGAAGTCGAAGTCGGTCTGTCCCGAGGCCGGGAAGCCGACCTCGATCTCCTTGTAGCCCATCGACACCAGCAGGTCGAACATCTCACGCTTGCGCGCGGGCGACATGGGGTCGATCAGGGCCTGGTTGCCGTCACGCAGGTCGGTGGAGAGCCAGCGGGGGGCGGCGGTGATCCGGTTGTCCGGCCACGTACGGTCGGGGATGTCGACCTGGTCGTACGGGCGGTACCTGTGGATCGGCATGGTGGTGGGCTGCTGGCGGTTCGCCATGATGCGTGGGCTCCTCTGGGTCCGTTTGATCCTCGGAACCGAGCGGATTCGGTCCTGAGGGACGGCCGACGGCGCAACGCCAGAACTCCGCGGGGAGGGGGTCGGCCTCGACTACAGGCCCTCGCCGCGGCAGCTAAGGAGAAGCAGCCCGAAACGCATGATGCTCCGCATGTTATCGGAGTGGCGCGGCGCCCGAGCGCCCGTATCACTATGCGGGACGCGGCACGGCTCCCCTGACCGATTGCGCCGTTCCCCGCGCCCCTACAAGCCTAAAGACTGCGCAGTTCCCCGCACCCCCGGGACGAGCGCCGCACCCGCCGCCGCACGCGCACCTCAAAGATCGCGCAGTTCCCCGCGCCCCTGAGAGCCGCCGCGGACCACAGCGCAGGGTCACCCCCCCAGGGGCGCGGGGAACGGCGCAGTCTTTTGTCTTTGGGGCGCGGGGAACTGCGCAGCCCTTGGCTTTTCTGGGGGCGCGGGGAACGGCGCAGTCTTTGGCTTTTAGGGGCGCGGGGAACTGCGCGGCCAGCCACGACGGGCCCGCACCCGCCCACAGGCACCGCACCCGTACCCGCCCGTACACGAAACCGGACCCCCACGCCCCCCTTATCCCCCCATTTCACCAATCATGGTTGCCCCTAGTGACAGTCACGTCACACAGTGCAATGGTGCCGGGCATGACGACACACGGCGGCTTCGAGCCCGTCTTCTGCACCATCATCCCGCCCCACGTCCTCGACACCCTGTCCCAGGCAGAGGACCGAGCGCTCGCCGGCAAGGCCCGCCGCACCCTGGAGCGGGACGCACGGGAGCGCACCCACCGCCGGCTGACGACAGTCCTCGGCGCACCCGCCCTCGCCCCGCCGGGCGGCGCCGCCGAGGACAAGCCCCACCGCACGATCCACGACGCGAAGCACAAGCAGGACCTGCCCGGCAAGAAGGTGCGCGGCGAGGGCGACAAGCCCGGCAAGGACGCCACGGTCAACCGCGCGTACGCCGGCCTGGGCGCCACCTTCGACCTGTTCCTGAAGGCGTACGGGCGCAACTCGATCAACGGCGAGGGGCTGCCGCTGAACGCGACCGTGCACTTCGACGAGGAGTACAACAACGCCTTCTGGAACGGCGAGCAGATGGTGTTCGGCGACGGTGACGGCGAGATCTTCCTCGACTTCACCATCCCGGTCGACGTCATCGGCCACGAACTCGCGCACGGCGTCACGCAGTACACAGCGAACCTCACGTACTTCGGCCAGCCGGGCGCGCTCAACGAGTCGATGTCCGACGTCTTCGGCTCGCTCATCAAGCAGTACACGCTCGGCCAGAGCGTCACCGAGGCCGACTGGCTGATCGGCGCGGGCCTGCTCGCCCCGCGCGTCACGGGCACGGCCCTGCGCTCGATGAAGGCCCCGGGCACGGCGTACGACGACGACGTGCTCGGCAAGGACCCGCAGCCCGCCACGATGGACGACTACGTCCGCACCGGCCGCGACAACGGCGGGGTGCACATCAACTCCGGCATCCCCAACCACGCCTTCTACCTGGCCGCGACCGCGCTGGGCGGGCCGGCCTGGGAGCGGGCCGGGAAGATCTGGTACAGCGTGCTGACCGGCGGCGAGCTGGACTCGAAGGCGAGCTTCTCGGACTTCGCCAAGCTGACCCTGGCCCAGGCACGCGCCCTGTTCGGCGAGGGCGAGGAACTGCAGGCCGTCAGCAAGGCGTGGGAACAGGTCAAGGTACCGACCGGGTGAGCGTGGCTCGGGCCCGCGATTCGTACTAGACAGGGACCCATGCGTATTCAGGTACGACGCACAGGCGGATTCGCGGGCATCGAGCGGCACGCCGAGGTGGACACCTCGGGCCGCGCCGATGCCCAGGAATGGCACGCCCTGGCCGAGCAGGCGGTCGCCGCCGGCCGGAGCACGCCCCCCACAGGCGTCCCGGACGGCTTCAGCTACGAGATCACGGTGGACGGGAAGACGGTCCACTGCGCGGACCCGCGTCTGACGGACGAGCAGCGGAAACTGATCTCCAGGGTCCTGAAGGAGGGCGCGTAGGCACCCCGGCGGGGCCGATACGGGACCGGCGGGACCAGTACCGGCCCAGTAACGGCCAGTTCACGCAACGTTGTTGACTTCGCTCACCGCCGGTACGGATGATCGCGCGCATGGCGAACACGGTGAACGCGGTGAACGCGGTGAACGCGGTGAAGGCGGCGAGCACGGCGAAGACGGCGGCAGCGGCATCGGACCCGATACCCCGATTCCCCGCCGGCTTCCTCTGGGGGGTCTCCACCTCGGCCCATCAGATCGAGGGCGCGGCCGACCGCCGGGAGCGCTCCGTGTGGGACGCCTTCACGGCCGAACCGGGTCGGGTGAAGGACGGTTCGACGGCCGCGGTGGCCTGCGACCACTACCACCGCTACCCCGAGGACGTGGCGCTCCTGCGCGACCTCGGGGTGGACGCGTACCGCTTCTCCGTCTCCTGGCCGCGGGTGAACTCCCCCGGCGGCCTGGACTTCTACGACCGGCTGGTCGACGAGCTGTGCGCGGCGGGCGTACGCCCCGTCCCGACCCTCTTCCACTGGGATCTGCCGGTGTCGGAGGCCGACGCGGGCGGCTGGCTCGAACGGGACACGGCCGGACGGTTCGCCGAGTACGCCGCGCTGGTCGCCGCCCGCCTCGGCGACCGGATCAGCAAGTGGATCACCCTCAACGAGCCGGCCGAGCACACCCTGCTGGGCCACGCCCTGGGGGCGCACGCGCCCGGAAAGCAGCTTCTCTTCGACGCGCTGCCCGCCGCCCACCACCAGTTGCTGGCCCACGGCCTCGCCGTACAGGCCCTGCGGGCGGCCGGGGTGACGGACATCGGGATCGCCAACTCGCACGGCCCGACCTGGCCCGCCTCCCAGGAACCCGCGGACCTGGAGGCGGCCGGCTTCTACGACCTGCTCCTCAACCGGCTGTTCGCCGACCCGGTGCTGCTCGGGCGGTACCCGGAGGGCATCGGCGAACTGATGCCCGGCGGCGCCGAGGACCTCGCGGCGGACCTGAAGACCATCGGACAGCCGGTCGACTGGTACGGGATCAACTACTACGCGCCGACGAGGGTGGGCGCGCCGCAGGGCGCGGAGATCGAGTTCGGCGGACTGACCATGCCCGCCGAACTCCCCTTCTCGGTACGGAAGATCGAGGGCTACCCGGTCACGGACTTCGGCTGGCCTGTGGTGCCGGAAGCGCTCACCGAACTGCTGGTGGACTTCCGCGGACGGTACGGCGACCGGCTGCCGCCCGTCGTCATCACGGAGAACGGCTGCTCGTACGAGGGTCTGGACGACCAGGAGCGGATCACCTACCTGGACGGTCATCTGCGGGCCCTGCACCGGGCGTCGGAACAGGGCGTGGACGTCCGCGGGTACTTCGTGTGGTCGCTTCTCGACAACTTCGAGTGGGCCGAGGGGTACGCGCGCCGCTTCGGCCTGGTGCACGTCGACTTCGAGACCCTGGAACGGACCCCGAAGGCTTCGTACCACTGGCTGCGGGACGTCCTGCGGACCCAGAGGCCGGGACACCCGGGACAGTCGTGACGGCGTCCGCGCACGGGCCCGCGCCCGGCCCGGCGCTCGCCGAGCCCGTCGAGCGGGTGGGCCGGGGCTGGACGGCGACCCTCTCGCTCGCCAACTGGGCGATCTGGGTGGGCTGGTTCGGCCCGCTGCAGATCCTCCTCGCCTCCCAGGCGGAGGACTTCGCGCCCGGCACCGGCCTGTCGAAGGAGGCCGTCCTGGCCTGGGTGACGGGCGCGGGCGCGGTGGTGTCGCTGCTCGTGAACCCCGTCTTCGGCGCGCTGTCCGACCGTACGACGTCCCGCTGGGGCCGCCGTACCCCGTGGATCGTGGCGGGCGCGGCGGGCGGCGCGCTGTCGCTGCTGCTCCTCGGGGCGGCGGGCGGCCCGTGGACCATGGCGCTCGGCTGGTGCCTGGCGCAGCTGACCCTGAACGCGGCCTGGGCCGCCGTGACGGCCGCCGTGCCGGACCGGGTGCCGCGGCGGCAGCGGGGCGCGGTGGGCGGCTGGCTGGGCGCGGCGCAGATCCTGGGCGTCGTCGGCGGGACGGGTCTGGCGACGCTGGCCGGGGGCGTCACGGCGGGCTACGCGGCCTGTGCGGCCTTCACCGTGCTGGGCGTCCTGCCGTACGTGCTGCGCCACCGGGACATCCGGCTGCCCCGCGCGGCTCGCCCGCCCTGGTCCTGGCGCGGTTTCCTGGGCTCCTTCTGGCTGAGCCCGCGCCGCCACCCGGACTTCGGCTGGGCCTGGCTGACAAGGTTCCTCGTCAATCTGAGCAACAGCCTCGGCGTCATGTACCTGCTCTACTTCCTGCGGGACCGCCTGCATCACCCCGATCCCGAGCAGGGCGTACTGATCCTGACGGCGTTGAACGCGTCGATGCTGCTCGCCACGGTCGTCGTCGCCGGGATGTGGTCGGACCGGGTGGGCCGCCGTAAACCATTCGTGACCTGCTCGGGCGTCGTCATGGCGATCGCGGCCGGAGTGATCGCGGCCTGGCCGACGTGGACCGGCACGGTGGTCGCCTCGGTGCTCCTGGGTCTGGGCTTCGGCGTCTTCGCGTCGGTGGACTTCGCGCTGATGACCGACGTGCTGCCGAAGGCGCTGGACCGCGGCAAGGACCTCGGCGTGATCAACGCGGCCAACGCCGTTCCGCAGGTCGCGGCGCCTGTGCTGGCCGCGCCGATCGTGACGTATCTGGGGGGATACCGGGTGCTGTACGCCGTGGCGGCGGTGGTGGGGTTGGCGGGGGCGGTTCTGGTGAACCGGATCAAGGGGGTGGAGTGAGGGGGTGGAGTGAGGGGTTTTCCTCGCCCCCGCCGCCCCTACCCGTTCCCGTCGACGACTCGGGGGCCGGCCCCCGAACCCCCGGTCCTCAAACGCCGGACGGGCTGAAAAGCATCTTTCAGCCCGTCCGGCGTTTGAGGACGAGCGCGCAAGCGCGAAAGGGGGGTCTGGGGGCGCAGCCCCCGGGGACAGGGTCAGAAGCCGAGCTTGCGGAGTTGGCGCGGGTCCCTCTGCCAGTCCTTCGCGACCTTCACATGCAGGTCCAGGAAGACCGGCGTACCCAGCAACGCCTCGATCTGCTTGCGCGACTTGATCCCGACTTCCTTCAGCCGCTTGCCCTTGGGACCGATGACGATCCCCTTCTGGCTGGGCCGCTCGATGTAGACGAACGCGTGGATGTCGAGCAGCGGCTTGTCGGCCGGCCGGTCCTCGCGCGGCAGCATCTCCTCCACGACGACGGCGATGGAGTGCGGCAGCTCGTCCCGGACCCCCTCCAACGCGGCCTCCCGGATCAGCTCGGCCACCATGACCTGCTCGGGCTCGTCCGTGAGGTCGCCCTCCGGGTACAGAGCCGGGCCCTCGGGGATCAGCGGGACGAGGAGGTCCGCCAGCAGGTCGACCTGCTGGTCGGCGACCGCCGACACGGGCACGATCTCGGCCCACTCGAAGCCCAGCTCCTTGCCGAGCTGGTCGATGGCGATGAGCTGCTCGGCGAGCGTCTTGCTGTCGACGAGGTCGGTCTTCGTGACGATCGCGATCTTCGGCGTCTTCTTGATGGACGCCAGTTCCTTCGCGATGAAGCGGTCGCCGGGACCGAGCTTCTCGTTCGCGGGGAGGCAGAACCCGATCACGTCGACCTCGGCCCACGTCGTACGGACGACGTCGTTGAGCCGCTCGCCGAGGAGCGTGCGCGGTTTGTGCAGCCCCGGGGTGTCCACCAGGATCAACTGGGCGTCGGCCCGGTGCACGATGCCGCGTACCGTGTGCCGCGTGGTCTGCGGCTGGTTCGCGGTGATCGCCACCTTCTGGCCGACCAGAGCATTCGTGAGGGTGGACTTGCCCGCGTTGGGGCGGCCCACGAAGCAGGCGAAGCCGGCGCGGTGGGGTGCCCCCGAGGATTCCGGCGGCTCGGATGACTGGGTACGAACGCTCATGGCGCCCATTGTCCCTGATCGTCGGGGCCCCGCCGTACCAGGATTCCGGCCCCTGCCGCCGATCGACGGCAGGCCGGGCTCCCCGTGAGCTTCCGGAAACCCCCGCGCAACACGAAACGTGACGGAAACACACCTGTACGCGACCGGAAACGCGGACCCGTGACGCTCTGACGAGCCCCCACCAGCCAGCCCCCACCAGCCCCCACCTGTTGGAGACCCCGTGCCCCTGGCCGCCGGACCCGCCACGACCGTCGCCGCGTCCCTCGACACCGGTGACACCGCCTGGCTGCTCGCCGCCACCGCGCTCGTCCTGCTCATGACTCCGGGTCTCGCCCTCTTCTACGGCGGCATGGTCCGCACGAAGAGCGTCCTCAACATGCTGATGATGAGCTTCGTGTCGATCGCCCTGGTCACGGTCGTGTGGCTGGCCGTCGGCTACTCGCTCGTGTTCGGCGACGACCACGCCGACACCGGAGTCGGCGCGCTCATCGGCGGCCTGGAGCACGCGGGCATGGCGGGCCTCGGCCCGGACAGTGTCCAGGGCACGGTCCCGACGCTTCTCTTCGCCACCTTCCAGCTGACCTTCGCGATCATCACGGCGGCGCTGGTCAGCGGTGCGGTCGCGGACCGCGCGAAGTTCGGGGCGTGGCTGGTCTTCGTCCCCCTGTGGGCGCTGCTCGTATACGTTCCTGTCGCCCACTGGGTGTGGGGTCCCGGCGGCTGGATCCTGGAGGACCTGGGCGCCCTGGACTTCGCGGGCGGGCTGCCCGTCGAGATCACTTCGGGGGCGTCCGGACTGGCGTTGTGCCTGGTCCTGGGCCCGCGGCTCGGTTTCAAGAAGGACGCGATGCGCCCGCACAACCTGCCGATGGTGATGCTGGGCGCGGGTCTGCTGTGGTTCGGCTGGTTCGGCTTCAACGCGGGCTCGGCGCTCGGTGCGAACGGTCTCGCCGCCGCCGCCTTCCTCAACACCCTGGCCGCGGGATGCACCGGGCTGCTCGGCTGGCTCTTCGTGGAGCAGCGGCGCGACGGCCACCCCACCACCCTGGGCTCGGCGTCCGGCGCGGTCGCGGGCCTGGTCGCCATCACCCCGTCCTGCGGTTCGGTCTCGCTGCTCGGCGCACTGGTCATCGGCCTCGCCGCCGGTGTCGTCTGCTCGTACGCGGTGGCCTGGAAGTTCACGTTCAACTACGACGACTCGCTGGACGTCGTCGGCGTGCACCTGGTCGGCGGTGTCATCGGCACCCTGTTCATCGGGGTCTTCGCCACCGGGACCATGACCGGCGGGGCCGAGGGCCTGCTGTACGGCGGCGGGTTCGGGCAGCTCGGCAGGCAGCTGGTGGCGATCGTGGCCGTCGGCGCGTACGCCTTCGCCGTCACGTACGGCGTCGCCAAGCTGATCGACAGGGTCGTGGGGCTGCGGGCCGACGAGGAGCACGAGCAGACCGGCCTGGACCTTACGGTGCACGCCGAGACCGCTTACGATCACGGGGTCCTGGGCCAAGGCGCCCCGGTCTCCTCCTCCGTCCTCTCCACCACGCAGAAGGCCAGGCCCCAGGCATGAAGCTCATCACCGCGATCATCAAGCCGCACCGCCTCGACGAGGTGAAGACCGCTCTGCAGGAGATCGGCGTGCACGGGCTGACCGTCACGGAGGCCAGCGGGTACGGGCGTCAGCGTGGCCACACCGAGGTGTACCGCGGCGCCGAGTACCGCGTCGACCTCGTACCGAAGGTCCGTATTGAGGTCGTCGTCGGGGACTCGGACGCCGAGCCCGTCATCGAGGCGATCGTGAAGGCCGCCCGGACGGGGAAGATCGGCGACGGGAAGGTGTGGGCGGTTCCGGTGGAGACGGTGGTCCGGGTACGGACGGGCGAGCGCGGCCCGGACGCTCTCTGACCCCGCCCTCACCTCTGCCTCTACCTCTGCCTCTGTCTCTACCTCTGTCGCTGCTTCTCCCCCTGACCTTGATCACCACCACCGCTGCCGCGATGCCCGCTCCCAGTACCACGGCCAGCAGCCACGGCAGGGCGAAGAACGACGTGCTCGCCGACTCGCGGGTGTCGCGCGCGCTGGCGGTCAACGTCACATCCCCCCAGTCGAGTTGGGGCGCGCCGCGCCACTTCGCGCTGAGCCGCACCCGCTGGCCGGGCAGCAGCTCGGAGGGGATCCCGGCCAGGTCGCGGGAGAGCAGCGTACGGCCGAAGAGCCCTTCGGCCGTCAGCCGCACCTTGGGGTCCAGGGTGACGTTCCCGGTGTTGTGGAGGGTGTACGAGACGGTGGCCGTGCTGTCGCCGGCGCCGGGGAACAGGGGCTGGTGGTGGCTGACGCGGACCTTCTCCACGGCGACCGCCGGTACGGTCGGCCCGCCCACCCGCAGATAGATCCGGGCGCCGACGGCCCGCTGGACGCCGACCTCGACCGCGCCCTCCCCCGTGTCGATCCGCTCGTCCAGGGCGACCAGGGCGCCCGGGTGGTCGCCGGGTTCGGCCGACTCGGGGACCCTCAGCGTGAACGGCACGGTGACCTTGCCGTGCGCGGGAACGGTGACCCTGTCCTCGGCGGGCTTCGCCCAGGCGCCCACGCCCCGCTGCCTCTCCTTCCAGGTCCGCACGGCGAATCCGCCGTCCCGCGCGGTGTTGTACGCGTCGGCCGCGTAGAGCCGGAACGTCAGCGGTCGCCCGGTCTTGTTGGTGACGGCGACCTCGTCCTCGATGGTCGTGCCCGGGTCGGCGGAGAGGTGGAAGTACGGCCGCGAGGCGAGTTCCGACGCGACGGGGAAGACCGACCAGCTGCCGTTGTCGGCGGCGCGCGCGGGTGTTCCGCCGGTCACCGCCATGGCGAGGAGCAGAAGCAGGAGCGAGCGGAACGACTTACGCATGGGTGCGGACCCCCGGGGGCGGACGGGACGGAGGAGGAGGCCGAGCGGGTGGAACGGAGGGGAGGCCGGGCGGATGGGACGGAGGAGGCCGGGCGGGTGCGCGCCCGGCCTCCGGCGGGCGCCGGACTTCTGACGGCCCGTCCGCTCTAGGTGAGGGTGAGCGTCAGCACGCCGGAGTACGAGCCGGGCGGGGTGAACGCCGGAACGTTCAGCGAGAGCCGGGCGTCGACGGTGAACTCACCGCCGGTGAGCGTGCCGTTGGGCGTGGACGCCAGCGTCGCGCCCGCACTGCCGACCGCACCGGGTGAACCGGCCCGGCAGGTGCTGGGGCTGCCGGTCTTGGTGAGGCAGACCGGGGTCCAGCCCAGCTTGGCGGCGTCGATCGTCGCCCCCGCGGGGCCGGTGAAGTCGGTGACCTTGCCGGTCAGGGACCAGCCCGCGGGTCCGCCGCGGAAGTCCTTGACGGTGACCGTCTGCAGCGAGCCGCGGGAGAAGCCGCCCTTGCCGTAGTCGACGGCCGCGAGTTCGACGGTGTCCCCGGCCTGGGTCATGGACAACGTCCCCGCCTTGACGGAGGAGTTGAGCTTCTGGCTGTTGGCGGGCAGGGGCGTGTCGTCGATGACGACATAGGCGGCAGGGCCCGCGCCCTTGTCGTCGCTCCAGGCACTCCCCTCGTACGCCACCACTCCGGTGGTCGCCTTGTCGCTGACGGCCAGGCTGCCGCTGATGGCTCCCTGGGCGTTCGCGGTGGCGGTCGCCTTGTCGGCCGTCTGGGCGGCGCCGGCCCGTCCGGCGAGGGTGACCGCCGCGCCCGGAGCGAAGTTCGACCCCGTGACGGTCACGCTGTCACCGGGCTTGCCGGAGGCCGTACCGAGGCTGATGGCACGGTTGTTGGTCTGTCCGCCGCCGGTCGCGGTGATCGTCTCGGAGACGGGGGCGGGCGGGGTGATGACCGTGCACGGGGTGTCCAGCTCCAGGAGGTAGCTGGTGTGGATGTTGTAGTCGCCGGGCGACAGGGTGATCGCGCCGGGCGCGGTGACCGTGAAGGTGCCGGTCATCGAGAACGACGGGAAGGCGCCCTTGCCCGGGACCGGGTCGTTCTTCTTCGGGCCCGCGACCGTGAGGTCACCGCTCTGCGCGCCGCCCAGGGTCACCTTGCCGGTGGGCGTCATGATGTCGGCGGGCAGCGCGATGTCGACGGGGTTGCTCGCGGCGGGCTTGACCACCGTGTAGGTGACGGCGACCGTGTCGCCCACCTCGGGTGCGGCGTTGTCGACGGTGATCTTGGCGGTGGTGGTGCCGTCGATCGGAGGGATGCCCGCGATGGGCGGCGGGACGCAGTGCGTGGCGAAGTCGACCTGCTGCGGATCCGCGTTCGCGGGGCAGGCGAACGCGCCTCCCGCGGTGACCGCGAGTGCGGCCGTTCCGAGAAATGCCGCCCAGCGGCGGCGTCTTCGGGTTCCTGAACCCATGGGTGCCCCTCCTGTGGATGTGGGCGCTGCGCGCCGACAGGAGGTCATTGATGTGCGGGTCGTGTGAGAAGTCAATGGAACCCTGAAGCATCAACTGATGGGCCATCAGCTTCTGTCAACTTACCGCCTGTGTCCGCGAGTTGACGTTCCGAACGCCGGAACAGCGGACGGACCGGTGCCGCCGCGCGCCGGGCGGCACCGGCCCGTACCGGGCCACTGCCCGTGGGGGGACCGTGCGCCTGACGCGCCTACGTTCCGGTGATCACTCGAACACGAACGGACCCGGCGACTGCGGCCCGTCCGCCGTACAGGTGATGGTGATACCGAAGACCGTCATCGTCAGGGAGCCGCCGAAGGCCTCCAGGCTGTCGCCGGCCGCGACGGTACCGGGCAGCGGGCCGACCGTGACGCCGTCACCGGCGGCGATCGCGGGGTTCTCGGTACCCGTGAAGACGGTCGTGCCGCCGCCCGCCTTCGCCAGGGTGAGGGTGGAGGCGACCGAGTCCTCGGCGAGCGCGAGCGGGCTGGTGATCTCGGACGAGCTGACGGTGAGGGTGGCGGCGGTGCCGTCCTGGGTGGCCGTGAGGGTGGCCTCACCACCGCCGTAGATACCGCAGTCCGCGACGATCGTGGCGGTCTGGGGGACCACGGCCGCGGCGCCCGGGGCGAGCGCGAGGCCGGCGGCGAGGGTGCCGGCGGCTAACGCCGCACCGATTCCGAGTCGCTTACTGATCATTGGTTTCCCTTCCCTAGTACGGGAATTGCCGTGTGGGGACGGCCGACGGGCGCTTCGCCGACGACTGGCTGCCGACGCGGATCTGACGGCCCGTCGGAAGAGCTGGCGTCTATTGAGGCGCGAGCGCCTCACGATTGCAAGAGAAACGGTGGTGATTCTTCCGCTCCAGCGGGCTCCCCCTGGGAGCTCCGCCCCCACTCCCCCGGTCGCGCAGTTCCCCGCGCCCCTGAAGCGCCCGACTCGCCGTCGCACGCGCACCTGAAAGATTGCGCAGTTCCCCGCGCCCCCAAGCCAAAAGCCTGCGCCGTTCCCCGCGCCCCTGAAGATCAAAAGATTGCGCCGTTCCCCGCGCCCCTTGGAGCGGGGCTGCGCCCCGGCTCTCGGGTGCGGGGGCGCGCCAGCCCATCCAGGGGCGCGGGGAACGGCGCAATCTTTTGGCTTTTAGGGGCGCGGGGAACGGCGCAGGCTTTTCGGTTTTTAGGGGCGCGGGGAACTGCGCGACCCGCCCCCACCGGGCCCGCGGACGAGAACCCTCAGCCCGCGGTCACCACGGCCCGCACCACCCCGTCCGCCCCCGCGACAAACACCGGCGTGGCCGCACCACCAAGATCCCGCACCGCCGCGAGGTCATCGTCCGCCAAGGACGACGGCTCCCCCCCGCCCACCACAACCGCCGCCGCCTCCAAAGACGTAGCCCCCGAGGCGACAGCCATCGCCACCGCCGTCCGCAGCGCGCTCAACCGCAGCGAGGGCAGTGCGACGGTGCCCGCCACATACGTACGGCCGTTGTCGTCCCGCACGGCCGCCCCCTCGGGCACCCCGTTGCGGGCCCGGGCCGCACGGGCCAGGGTGACGATCTTGCGGTCCTCGGGATCGAGCGCGGTGCTGTCGGTCATGCCCAGAGCATACGTACGACCGCTCAGGGCCGGTCCAGCCGCAGCCGCTCGGCCCGCGGCAACCCCGCCACCACCAGGTCGTACGAGTCCTCGACCAGCTCCCGGACGAGCCGGTCGGGCAGCGAGCCGTCCACGGTCACGGTGTTCCAGTGGCGCTTGTTCATGTGCCAGCCCGGGATGATCAGCCCCTCGTGCTCGCCGCGCAGCCGCACCGCGTCCTCGGGGTCGCACTTCAGGTTGACCGTCAGCGGAGTGCCCTCCAGGGAGCTGAGCGCGAACATCTTCCCCAGCACCTTGAAGACCGAGGTCTCCGGGTTGAAGGGGAACTCCTCCACGGCCGCGTTGAAGGACAGGCAGAGCGTGCGCAGCTCCTGCGGGGTCACTCCGGCTTCTCCTCCGGGGCAGCGGAATCGGCGTCGGCCGCGACAACGGGCTCGACCAGCACCGTGACGATCTTGTTCCGGCGCCCCGCCGACGCCTCGGCCGTCAGCAGCAGCTCACGGCCGTCGGGCAGTTCCACGACCGAGGACGCCCCGGCGATCGGCACACGGCCGAGCGCCTTGGCGAGCAGTCCGCCGACCGTCTCCACGTCCTCGTCGTCGTACGCCTCGAAGCCGTACAGCTCGCCGAGGTCACCGATGTCGAGCCGGGCGGTCACCCGGTAGCGGTCGTCGCCGAGGTCCTGCACGGGCGGCAGCTCACGGTCGTACTCGTCGGTGATCTCGCCGACGATCTCCTCAAGGATGTCCTCGATGGTGACGATGCCGGCCGTGCCGCCGTACTCGTCGATGACGACGGCCACGTGATTGCGGTCCTGCTGCATCTCGCGCAGCAGGTCACCGGCGTTCTTCGTGTCCGGCACGAACGCGGCGGGCCGCATGGCCGTGGACACCAGCTCACTCTCCGCGTCCCGGCTGATGTGCGTCTTGCGGGCCAGGTCCTTCAGGTACACGATCCCCACGATGTCGTCCTCGCTCTCCCCGGTGACGGGGACACGCGAGAAACCGGAGCGCAGGGCGAGGGTGAGCGCCTGCCGGATGGTCTTGTACCGCTCGATGACCACCAGGTCCGTACGCGGGACCATGACCTCCCGGACCAGCGTGTCGCCCAGCTCGAAGACGGAGTGCACCATGCGGCGCTCCTCGTCCTCGATGAGCGACTCCTTCTCCGCCAGGTCGACCATCGCGCGCAGCTCGGCCTCGGAGGCGAAGGGCCCGCGCCGGAAACCCTTGCCGGGCGTGAGCGCGTTGCCGATGAGGATGAGCAGGGGCGGGATCGGCCCCATGATCCTGGCCAGCGGCAGCAGCACGTACGCGGATGCCGTGGCCGTGTTCAGGGGGTGCTGGCGGCCGATGGTGCGCGGCGAGACACCGACGGCGACGTACGAGACGAGGACCATCACGCCGATGGCGACGGCCAGCGCCTGCCAGGTCTCGGTGAACTCCTTCAGGCAGGCGTACGTGACGAGGGCGGCGGACGCCATCTCGCACGCGACGCGCACCAGCAGCGCCACGTTCAGATAGCGGGTCGGGTCGGCGGCGACCTGGGCGAGCTTGGCGCTGCCGCGGCGGCCGGACCGTACCGCCTCCTCGGCGCGGAAGCTGGAGACGCGGGCGAGGCCGGCCTCCGCGCAGGCGGCGAGCCAGGCGATCACGACGAGGGCGATGGCACCCAGGACCAGTTGCGGACTCATGAGACGGTCGGGGCCGGGGAGGGGCCGTCGAGGCCCTTCTCCGCACGCCAGCCGTCCACGATGGCGGCCTGCAGACCGAACATCTCGGCCTTCTCGTCGGGCTCCTCGTGGTCGTACCCGAGCAGGTGCAGCACTCCGTGGACGGTCAGGAGCTGGAGTTCCTCGTCCATGGAGTGCTGCGTCTCGGCGTCCTTGCCCTGCTGCTCGGCGACCTCCGGGCACAGCACGATGTCACCGAGCAGTCCCTGCGGCGGCTCCTCGTCGTCCTTCGCGGGCGGCCGCAGCTCGTCCATGGGGAACGACATGACATCCGTGGGGCCCGGCAGGTCCATCCACTGGATGTGCAACTGCTCCATGGCGTCGGTGTCCACGACGATCACCGAGAGCTCGGAGAGCGGGTGGATACGCATCCGCGCGAGGGCGTAGCGGGCGATGTCGAGGATCGCCTGCTCGTCGACCTCGGTTCCGGACTCGTTGTTGACGTCGATCGACATGGTCGCGCTGGTCTACTTCCGTTTGGTACGGGCGCCCTTGTGGGTGCCGTTCTCCGTGCCGTTCTGGCTGTCGTACTTCTCGTACGCGTCGACGATACGGCCGACCAGCTTGTGCCGGACGACGTCCTGGGTCGTGAGCCGCGAGAAGTGGACGTCGTCGAGGCCCTCCAGGATGTCCTGGACCTGACGCAGACCGGACTTGGTGCCGCTCGGCAGGTCGACCTGCGTCACATCACCCGTGACCACGATCTTCGAATCGAAACCGAGCCGGGTGAGGAACATCTTCATCTGCTCGGCGCTGGTGTTCTGCGCCTCGTCCAGAATGATGAAGGCGTCATTGAGCGTGCGACCCCGCATATAGGCCAGTGGCGCGACCTCGATCGTGCCCGCCGCCATCAGGCGGGGGATCGAGTCCGGGTCGAGCATGTCGTGCAGCGCGTCGTACAGCGGGCGCAGGTAGGGGTCGATCTTGTCGTAGAGCGTGCCGGGCAGGAAGCCGAGCCGCTCTCCCGCCTCGACCGCCGGGCGGGTCAGGATGATGCGGCTGACCTGCTTGGCCTGCAGTGCCTGCACGGCCTTGGCCATGGCGAGGTAGGTCTTGCCCGTACCGGCGGGGCCGATGCCGAAGACGATGGTGTGCTTGTCTATGGCGTCGACGTACCGCTTCTGGTTGAGCGTCTTGGGGCGGATGGTGCGTCCGCGCGAGGACAGGATGTTCTGTGTGAGGACCTCGGCCGGGGTCTCCGGGCCGTCGCCCTCCCCGTTCTCCGTCGCCCGCAGCATGGCGATCGAGCGTTCCACCGCGTCCTCCGTCATCGGCTGTCCGGTGCGGAGCACCAGCATCATCTCGTCGAACAGTCGCTGGACGAGGGCCACTTCACGGGCGTCGCCGACGGCGCTGATCTCATTGCCCCGGACGTGGATGTCGGCCGCCGGGAAGGCCTTCTCGATCACGCGCAGGAGGACGTCCCCTGATCCCAGCACGGTCACCATGGGGTGCGCGGCGGGGACGGTGAAATGGGCTCGTGACTGCCCCTGCGCGGGGGTGTGAGCTGTGGGTGTCTGAGTCATGGGCCGGCTCTGTAGGCCTGCTCATCCTCCTCGGTGAGACACGCTTGCCGGTACGGCAGCCTGGTGTCTCCAAGAGTACGTCGGGGCACCGACAACCCCGTAGGACTTTTCCACCGCACCTGTGGCCCCACGGGTGTCTCCTCGCACGGATCAGGCAGATCAGGCGGATCAGGCGGATCTGCGGAATCCGATCGTCGGTACGGCCCGTCGCAGGGGCCAGGCCCGGGCGCTCTCCGGAAGCAGCGGTTCCAGGAAGGCGTACCGGCCGAGCGCCGCGGGATCCTGGTGGTCGTAGGACTGCACGCGGCGCCACCAGGCGGCGATCTCCGACCAGCCGGGCGCGGACAGCGATCCACCGAACTCCTGCACCGACAGGGCCGCGGTGAGGCCCGCGAAGGCGAGGCGGTCGGCGAGCGGCCAGCCGGCCAGCGTGCCCGTCACGAACCCGGCGACAAAGACGTCCCCGGCCCCGGTCGGGTCCATCGCCTCGACCTCGATGGCCGGAACCTCCGCGGTCTCGCCGGTCCGGCGGTCCACGGCGTACGCGCCCTCGGCACCCAGGGTGACGACGGCGAGCGGCACGTGCTCGGTGAGCGCGTGCGCGGCGGCGCGGGGACACGAGGCGCCCGTGTAGCGCATGGCCTCCTCGGCGTTCGGCAGGAACGCCTCGCAGTGCCGCAGGTCGGGGAGGCCGGCGAGGTCCCAGCGGCCCGTGTCGTCCCAGCCGACGTCGGCGAAGATCCGGGTGCCCCGCTGCGCCGCCCCGGCGATCCAGTGCGCGCTGGTGCCCGGCGTCAGCGAGGCGACGGCCGCCCGCGCGCGGGGCGAGCAGTCGGGCGCGGGCTCCTCCGGGGGCGGCTCGTGGCCGTGGCTGACCATGGTCCGCTCACCCTCGTACGCCATCGAGACGGTCACCGGGGAGTGCCAGCCGGGCGCGGTGCGGGACGCGGAGAGGTCGATGTGCTCGCCCTGCTCCAGGGCGTCCCAGCAGTACTCCCCGTAGTGGTCGTCCCCGAAGGCCGCCGCGAGCGAGGTCTTCAGGCCGAGCCTGGCGAGCGCGGTCGCCATGTTCGCGACGCCGCCGGGGCTGGAGCCCATTCCGCGGGCCCACGACTCGGTGCCGCGGACGGGGGCGGAGTCGAGTCCGGTGAAGATGATGTCGAGGAAGACGGTGCCGGTGAGGTAGACGTCCCAGGGCGGGTCGTCGGAGCGGCGCAGTTCGGCGAGTGGGTCGAACTGGGCCTGTCGGTACGGTCCCTTCCCGTTGGACGCGGTCACGGTGCGCTCCCCTGAGTGGTGCGGATTCAGGCCAGTGTGCACCAAACGCTCTTCAGGGCGGGGAGGGTCACGCCGGGCCCTCGCGTCCCGTCGGCCGCGGGTCGCCTCCCGCTCCGGTTCAGGCTCAGGACAGGCCGAAATCCCGCTCTGTTACCCGGAGCTTCACCTCTCAAACAGCAAGTGCTCCAGATCACACCTTGCGGCTTATCGAATCCACCCTTCCGCTTGATACAAATTGCCCGCGCGTTCCTGTCCGTCGACGGCCGCACCAACTCCCCTCGCTTGGCCCCCCTTTCCGTCCGCATGCCCAGGGAACGCCCGTGTCCGCCCGCTCCACCGCTCCGTCCTGGCCCCTCGTCGCCCTTTTCACGGCGGGCTGTCTGGGCCCGTACCTGCTGCCCACCACCGTCGGCAGACTCGACGCGGCCCTCCCCCTCTCCGCCACACAGGCAGGCGCCGTCGGCAGTCTGCTGCTGCTCAGCTCGGCCGCGGCGGGCTTCGCCCTCGCCTCCCGGATCCACCGGCTGGGCGCCAGGCGCCTGGCCCGCGCGGGCCTGCTGCTCGCCGTGGCCGGCTACGGCACGGCCGCGCTGTCGGCCGACGTACCCACCGTCATCGCCGGCGCGCTCGTCGGCGGTCTGGGCTCCGGCACGGCCACCACGGTCGCCGCGGCCGGTACGGCCGCCCGGCGGGACCCCCACCGCACCACGACCCTGGGCCTGCTGAGCGTCTCCGCGCTCGCGGCGGCCGTCTATCTGACGGTCCCCCACCTGGGTCCGGGCCACGGCCTGCCCCTCGCGGCGGTGGCGCTCACCGCGGCCCTCGTATGGCCCGCGACCGCCCGTCTGCCCGGCGGCTCCGGTGAGGTCCCGACGACCGCCCGTCGCCCCGCTTCGACGCCTCCGCCCCCGCTGCCGCACCGCCGGCCGGGCCTGGTGCTCGCCGCGGCCATGCTCTGCTGGTCCCTGGCCCAGAACTCCCTCTGGGGCGTCAGCAGCCACATCGGGACCCGGCAGGCGGGTCTGGGCGAGGCGACGGTCGGGGTGGTCTTCGCGGCGGCCCTCGGCGCGGGCCTGCTCGGCGTGCTGTGCGCGGGTGCGCTCGGACCCCGCATCGGCCGGGCGCTGCCCGTCGGGGCGGGCACCGCCCTGATCGCGGTGTGCATCGTGGTCAGCGCGGGCGCGGACGGTCTGACGAGCTTCGCCGTGGGCGAGATCGCCTGGAACGCCCTCTACCCGGTGGTCCTCTCCTACCTGATCAGCCTGGCCGCGTCGCTCGACCCGCACGGCCGCTGGGCCGTTCTGGCGGGCTCGGCGTCCTCCCTCGGCACGGCGTGCGGCCCCCTGGCGGGCAGCCTGCTGTCGGCTGCGGCGGGCTATCCCGCGATGGGCTGGGTCCTCGCGACGGCCCTGGTCCTGCTGGCCGTGCCGCTGGCCGCGGTGGCCCTGCGCACCACGGGCGGCCCCGTGCTCCGGGGCCCGGAACCGGTCCGGCGCGGAGGCCCCGTGGAGCAGCCGGCGCGACAACCGGTGGAACAGCCCGTGGTGGAGATCACCGTGGACCACCCGCAGCCCGCGCGAGAGGAGTTCGGCACGGCGGGCCCCCGGAACTCGGGCACGTCACCGTCGGCGCCCACGCCCTGAACCACACCACCATCAGGCCCTCAGGCCCCGAACTCGTACGCCTCCACCTCGGCGATGTACCGGGCCCGCCGCTCCTCGTCGTGTTCGAGGAACGAGGCGACGAACGAGTTCCGGGCCAGTTCGCGCAGCCGTTCCGGGGAGAGCCCCAGCGCCGTACGCACCGCGTCGAAGTTGTCCCCGGCGTATCCGCCGAAGTACGCGGGGTCGTCGGAGTTGACGGTGCACAGCAGTCCCGCGTCGAGCATCGCGGGCAGCGGGTGCTCCGCCAGCACGTCGACGGCCCTCAGCCGCACGTTGGACAGGGGGCACAGCGTCAGCGGCACCCGGTCCCGCACCAGCCGGGCCACCAGCTCCGGATCCTCCATACAGCGCAGTCCGTGGTCGATCCGCTCGACCCCGAGCACGTCGAGCGCCTCGGTGATGTACGCGGGCGGCCCCTCCTCGCCCGCGTGCGCGACCCGTCGCAGTCCGAGCGCGGCGGCGGCCTCGTACACCTCACGGAACTTGGCCGGCGGGTGGCCGACCTCGGCGGAGTCGAGTCCGACGCCGACGATCGGGCCGCTCGGCGCCAGGTACGGCTTCGCGGCCTCCAGGGTCTCCAGCGCGGACCCGGCGGACTCGTCCCGCAGGAAGCACATGATCAGCTGGGTGGAGATCCCGTGCGCGGCCTCGCCGCGGTGGAGCGCCCGCCCGAGCCCCTCCACCACGGTGCCGATGCCGACGCCCCGCGCGAGGTGCGCCTGCGGGTCGAAGAAGATCTCCGCGTGCCGCACTCCCTGCGCGGCGGCGCGCGCGAGATACGCGTCGGCGAGGTCCGCGAAGTCGTCCTCGGTCCGCAGCACGGCCATGAGCCCGTAGTACAGGTTCAGGAACGACTGCAGATCGGCGAACTCGTACGCCTTGCGAAGCTCGTCCGTGTCCGCGTACGGCAGCGTGATCCCGTTGCGGGCGGCCAGGGCGAAGGCCAGCTCGGGTTCCAGCGTGCCTTCGATATGCAGGTGCAGTTCAGCTTTGGGGAGGTGCATCGAAGCATGGTACGGGTGTTTCACCGACGCTTCGGAACCGGCACCCTCAGCAGATCGTGCGCCACCGTCAGCTCCCCCTCGAACCCGGCGGCCCGTGCCTGCCGCTCGAACTCCCCCGGATCCGAGTACCGCTGGCTGAAGTGCGTGAGCACCAGATGCCGTACGCCCGCGTCCCGCGCCACGGTCGCCGCCTGCCCGGCGGTCAGGTGCCCGTGGTCGACGGCGAGCCGTACGTCTTCGTCCAGGAACGTCGACTCGATGACGAGCAGGTCGCAGCCCTCGGCGAGCGCGTACACCCCGTCGCACAGCCGGGTGTCCATGACGAACGCGAACCGCTGCCCGCGCCGCACCTCGCTGACGTCGTCCAGCAGGACGTCCCCGAGCACGCCCTCCCGCTGGATCCGCCCCACGTCCGGACCCTTGATCCCGTGCGCGGCGAGCCGGTCGCCCAGCATCCGCCGCCCGTCGGGCTCGACGAGCCGGTAGCCGTACGACTCGACGGGATGGGAGAGCCTGCGGGCTTCGAGCGTGTACGTCCTCGTGGACGCGAGGACCCCGTCGGCGTCCACCGGCGCCTCGGTGAGCGCGACCGTCTCGCGGTAGGCGGTCGCGTACCGCAGCCGGTCGAAGAACCTCTGCCCGGAGCGCGGGTAGTGGGCGCTGATCTCGTGCGGCACCCGGTCGAGGTTGATCCGCTGGATCACCCCGGCCAGGCCCAGCGAGTGGTCGCCGTGGAAGTGCGTGACACAGATCCGGTGCAGGTCGTGGGCGGCCACCCCGGCACGCAGCATCTGCCGCTGCGTGCCCTCGCCGGGATCGAAGAGGATGCCCTCGCCGTCCCAGCGCAGCAGATAGCCGTTGTGGTTGCGGTGCCGGGTGGGAACCTGGCTGGCGGTCCCGAGGACCACCAATTCACGTACGGACACGTCGGGTTGTCCGGCTTCTCGTTATCCGGTTCTCGCTATCCGGGGGGCCACTGCAGACCGCGGCCGCCCAGCACATGGGCGTGCGCGTGGAAGACGGTCTGCCCCGCTCCGCTCCCCGTGTTGAAGACGAGGCGGTAGCTGTCGAGCTTCTCCTCGGCGGCGACCTCGCCGGCCTCGCGCACGACGTCGGCGAGGATCTCCGGTTCGGCGGCGGCGAGGGAGGCGGCGTCCGGGTGGTGGACCTTCGGGATCACCAGGATGTGGGTGGGTGCTTGCGGGTTTATGTCCCGGAACGCCAGAGTCGTCCCGGTCTCACGAACGAGGGTCGCCGGAATCTTCCCCCCGACAATCTTGCAGAACAGACAGTCGTCCTGCGGTTCCCCTGCCATCACGCAGCCTCCTCAGCCCGAGTTGATCGATGCCCCGGCATGGTACCGACCGGGAGTGCCCCATCAGGGGCGCGGGGAACGGCGCGACCGCCCCCACGCACCCGCACCCGACGAACGCCCTCTCACGCCTCCGGCAACTCCGGAGCCACCTTCGGCGGATTGTCGGCGAGCCCCTCCAGCGCGATCCGCACAGCCGCGTCGAGCTGAACATCCCGCCCGGCGGCGTAATCCTGCGGCGCCTGGACCACCTCGACGTCCGGATCGACCCCGTGGTTCTCCACCCCCCACCCGTACCCCTCAAGCCAGAACGCGTACTTGGGCTGAGTGACCAGCGTCCCGTCGACCAGCCGGTACCGGCTGTCGATCCCGACGACACCGCCCCATGTACGCGTACCGACGACGGGCCCGATCCCCAGCGCCTTGATCGCTGCGTTCACGATGTCCCCGTCCGACCCGGAGAACTCGTTGGCGACGGCGACGACGGGCCCGCGAGGAGCGTCCTCCGGATAACTCGTCGGCCGCATCCCCCGCGCGAGGTCCCAGCCGACGATCCGCCGGGCGAGCTTCTCGATGACCAGCTGGGAGGTGTGCCCGCCGCGGTTCTCGCGGACGTCCACGACAAGTCCCTCCCGCGCCACCTCGATCCGCAGGTCGCGGTGGATCTGCGCCCAGCCGGGCGCCTGCATGTCGGGCACGTGCAGATATCCGAGCCGTCCGCCGGACTTCTCGTGCACATAGGCACGCCGGTCGGCGACCCACGCGTGGTAGCGCAGCGGCTCCTCGTCGGACATGGGCACGACCACCGCGTGCCGCGGATCGCCGCCGCCCGCCGGGGAGACGGTCAGCTCGACGGGTTTGCCGGCCGTGCCGACGAGCAGCGGCCAGGGTCCCGCGACCGGGTCGACGGGCTGCCCGGAGACGGCCACGATCGCGTCGCCCGCGCGCACCGCGACTCCGGGCGCGGCGAGCGGCGACTGCGCGTCGGGGTCGGAGGTCTCCGACGGCAGGATGCGGTCGATACGCCACAGCGGCGCTCCCTGCGGGCCGTCCTCGTGGCGGGAGATGTCGGCGCCGAGCAGCCCCTGCCGTTCCCCGTGCCCGAATCCGCCGCGCGGCATGACGTACGCGTGCGAGGTGCCGAGTTCCCCCTGCACCTCCCAGAGGAGGTCGACCAGGTCGTCGTGGGTGGCGACCCGTTCGAGGACGGGCCGGTAGCGGTCCAGTACGCCGTCCCAGTCGGTGCCGCCCAGGTCGGGGCGCCAGAAGTTGTCGCGCATGAGGCGGCCGGTCTCGTCGTACATCTGGCGCCACTCGGCGGCCGGGTCGACGCTCTGGCGGATGCGCGACAGGTCGACGGTGATGTTGGTGTCGCTCTCGTCGTCGTTCGAGGCGCGCCGGTCGCTCGGTACGACCTTCAGTTTGCCGTCGGTCCACAGCAGGATCCGCTTGCCGTCGCCGGTGACCATGAAGCCGTCGGCGTCCGAGGCGAGGTGTTCGATGCGCTGCTGGGCGAGGTCGTAGCGCTCCAGGTCGGTCTTGGGGTCCGGGTCGTCGGGGGTGGCGCGGGAGGCGCCCAGCACACCGCGCACGGGGTGCCGCAGCCACAGCAGTCCGTCCTTGGCGGCCCGCAGACTCGTGTAGCGGGCGGCCTCCACGGGGAACGGCACGATGCGGTCGCCGAGCCCGTCGAGGTCGATCCGGGTGGCCGGGGAGCCCTCGCTGTCGGGGGTCTCGTCCTTGTCGGGCGCCTCGAAGGGCCGGCCGTGCCGCTGCGGTCCGAAGGGCGAGGGGGTGGTGGCGGCGAGGGTGATGAGGTGCGGCCGGGAGCCCCCGACGAAGGCGAGGTCGAAGACGTGCTCGTCGTAGACGGGGTCGAAGGACCGTGCGGACAGGAAGGCCAGATGCTTCCCGTCGAGGGTGAACGCGGGCGCGTAGTCGCGGAATCGCAGGGGTGTCGCCTCGGTCACCGACAGGTCGGCGGTGTTGGCGAGCTTGAGCTGGCGCAGCGGGCGCGGGCCGGGGTGCGACCAGGCCAGCCAGGCGGAGTCGGGGGAGAAGACGAGCCCGGTGACCTCGCCGTCCTCGCTGCGGTCGACCTCGCGGACCTCGCCGGTCTCGCGCTCGACGAGCAGGACGCGTCCGTCGTGCGAGGCGACCGCGGCCCGGCTGCCGTCGGGTGCCATCGCGAGGGCGAGTACGCGGCCGAGCTGTCCGGCGGCGAGCCTGCGCGGGGTCGCGCCGGGTGCCACGCCGGTCGCCGGGGCGAACTCCAGCGCGTCGTCGCCCTCCGCGTCGGTCGCCCACACCACGTGCTCCTCGCCGTCGGCGCGGAAGGTGCGGGGCAGCCTGGCCCGTACGCCCTGTTCGGCGGCGAGGGCGCGGGCGGGCCCGGAGCGGTGGGTGACCCAGTGGACGGCTCCGCGCACGGCGACCGCGCTGCCGCGTCCGGTGTGGTCGGGGGCGGCGGCCCCGAACCAGCGGGAGGCGTTCACGGGATGGGGCTGCAGATCGACGCGCTGGCCGCCGAGCCGGATGTCGAGCCGGCGTGGCTCGGCCCCGTCGAGGTCGTCGAGGATCCACAGTTCACCGGCGGACGCGTACACGACGCGGGTCCCGTCGGTGGAGGCGTGCCGGGCGTAGAAGCCCTCGATCCCGGTGTGCCGTCGCAGGTCCGATCCGTCGGCGAGGGACGAGTACACGGCTCCCACGCCTTCGTGATCGGAGAGGAGGACGACCCGCTCCCCGACCCACGAGGGGTACTCAAGGTTCCCGTCGAGGTCGGCGTGCAGCCGTACGAACTCCCCGCGCTCCCCCTCCCCCTCGCGGTCGATCCACAACTTGCCCGCGGTGCCGCCCCGGTAGCGCTTCCACCAGGCGGCCTCGCGGCCCATGGGCGCGGACAGCAGGACGGTGCCGCCGGGGCCGTGGGCCACATCGCCGACGGGCCCGTACGGGAGGGTGGTCGCGGGTCCGCCGTCGAGCGGGATCGCGCGGGCCCAGCTGCGGCGCAGGCTCGCCTGGCCCTGCGTGCTGAGCGCGAGGACCTCACCCTGCGGGGTCCAGCCGCGCACCTGGGTCTTCCAACTGCCCCAGTACGTGAGGCGTTTGGCGGGGCCTCCGTCGACGGAGGCGATGTGCACCTCGGGGGCGCCGTCGCGGGTCGAGGTCCAGGCGACGGTGGTCCCGTCCGGGGAGATCCGTGGATGGTTCACGGGCACGTTGTCGGCGCTGACCCGCCAGGCACGGCCGCCGTCGAGCGGCGCCACCCAGACGTCGTCCTCGGCGGTGAAGGCGATCAACTCACCGTGCAGGTGCGGATACCGGAGATACGCGGAGGTCGCGGCGGATGCGGCGGATGCGGATGCGGCGGATGCAGGCTGTGTCACCCGATCACCCTATGCAGCCGTCCCAGCCGCGACCAGAGCTTTCGATCACTTCACCGGCCGGGCGCTTCGTCGCATTGATCACTTTCCCGAGATGCAGGAGCAACTCGGGTTCGGATACACGGTCACGGTGCGGGTGACGGTGACGGTCGCCCCGGGCTGGCCGGCGGGCGGAGTCGTCCGGTTGTCGACGGGCGGTGTGTTCGCCCGGCAGTTGCCGAGGACGTTCGCCCGGAACACCTCCTTGCCGCCCACCGTGGAGGTGAGATCGCCGCGTACGCAGGTGCCGTTGACCTCCTGCGTCACCTGGCCCTTGATGCTGATGTCCTGCCCGTCGCCGGTCTCGCCCACGCAGTCGACGGACGCCACGTTGCGCACGGTCGCCGAGGGTGTGGACGCGCTCTTCTCGCCGTACGCGGCGGTGCAGGTGAGCCAGCGCACGTCGACGCCCCGCTTCTCCAGCTCGCTCGTGCCCTTCTGGTCGGTGGTGATCGCGACGGCCGCGGTGTTCAGGCCGTCGCCCGGTTCACACGCGACCAGCGCGAACACGGCCGAGACGGCGGCCAGGCCGATCGCCGGGCCGCGGTGCCGTATACGCCTCAGTGCCACCATGCACGGCAGCGTGCCACTGGTCGCCCTCGCGCGGTAGACCCCATGCGGCCACGCTCACCCCCTCGGGGGCCAGCCCCCGAACCCCTCGTCCTCAAACGCCGGCCGGGCTAAGTGAGTCGTCTGCGGGCCGGTGGGGGCCGTTCGCGCAGTTCCCCGCGCCCCTGGAGAGCCGACCTGACCGTTCGCTGTCGTCTGCGGGCCAGTGGGGCCGATCGCGCAGTTCCCCGCGCCCCCAGTCCCCCAGGGGCGCGGGGAACTGCGCAATCCTGTGCGCCGACCCTCGACTCCCTGCTCCTCAAACGCCGGACGAGCCCAGGCCCCCCAGGGGCGCGGGGAACTGCGCAGTCCTGTGCGCCGGCCCTCAACTCCCTGCTCCTCAAACGCCGGGACAAGCCCAGGCACCTAGGGGCGCGGGGAACTGCGCGATCCCGTACGGCCACCCCCACCGAACGCGCGGACGAAGCCGGCGCTACGACCAGCGCCCCGTCCGGCCCAGCAGCAGCGCACCCGCCGCGGTCCCCGCCGTGGACGTCCGCAACACGCTTCGCCCCAGTCGGCACACCTTCGCCCCGGCCCCGGTGAACATCGACAACTCCTCGGGGGACACGCCCCCTTCGGGCCCGACGACCAGCACGATCTCCCCCTCGGAAGGGAGTTCGACTGTCGCGAGCGGCAACCCCGGGTACAGCCGATCCTCGTGCAGCACCGCCGCGAACTCCGCTTTGGCGAGAAACGCGGCAACCTGCTTGGTCGTCATCGCGTCCGCGACCTCCGCGAACCGCACCCGCCGCGACTGCTTGCCGGCCTCGCGCGCGGTGGCCCGCCACTTCGCCAGCGCCTTCAGCCCGCGCTCGCCCTTCCACTGCGTGATGCAACGGGACGCCGCCCAGGGGACGATCGCGTCGACGCCGGTCTCCGACATGGTCTCGACGGCGAGTTCACCGCGATCACCTTTGGGGAGCGCCTGTACGACGGTGATGCGCGGGGCGGGCGGCGGCTCCTCGTGCACGTGGAGGTCCGCCACGACGAGCCGGTCCTTGCCCTCGGCCGTCTTGACGACTCCTTCGGCCCAGTGGCCGAGCCCGTCGGTGAGGACCACGTCCTCACCGGTGCGCAGCCGTTTCACGGAGACGGCGTGCCGCCCCTCGGGCCCGTCGAGCACGAACTCGGGCCCGCCGGGCACCTCGTCCACCACGAACACCGGCGCGGTCATCGCCCGGCGCCCCCGCCCTGCTCGGCCGACAACGCTGTCCTGGCCGCGGCGAGTTCGGCCGCGAGCACCTCCACCAGTTGCCCGGCGGGCAGTTCGCGGGCGAGCCGGTGCCCCTGTCCCGCCCACAGCGCCATGCCCTGCGCGTCCCCCGCCTTGGCGGCAGCCTTGCGCAGCGCGGAGGTGAGGTGGTGCACCTCGGGATAGGCGGCGGGCGCGTACGGCCCGTGCTCGCGCATGAAGCGGTTCATCAGCCCTCGCGCGGGCCTGCCGGAGAACGCCCGCGTCAGCTGCGTACGGACGAAGAGGGGGTTGGTCAGCGCCTGCTTGTGCAGGGCGTTGGCGCCGGACTCGGGGGTGGCGAGGAAGGCCGTGCCCAGCTGGGCGGCGCTCGCGCCGGCGGCGAGCGCGGCGGCGATCTGGCTGCCGCGCATGATGCCGCCGGCCGCGATGATCGGGATCTGCACGGTCTCGCGGACCAGTGCGACGAGCGACAGGAGTCCGATGCCGGAGCCGTCCGCCTCGGGGTTGTCGCGGTGGGTGCCCTGGTGGCCGCCGGCCTCGACGCCCTGCACGATCACCGCGTCGGCGCCCGCCCACTGCACGGCCTGCGCCTCCTCGGCGGTGGTCGCGGTGACCAGGGTGAGCGTGCCGGCCCGGCTCAGGGAGTCCAGGACGTCGCGGGTGGGACAGCCGAAGTGGAAGGAGACGACCGGCACCGGGTTGTCGAGAAGGACGGCGAGCTTGGCGTCGTAGCCGTCGTCGCGTCCGCTGTCGGGGTCGCCCAGTTCGGTCTCGTACCAGGAGGACTCACCGGCGAGCTGGTGGGCGTACACCTCGACGGCCGACCGGTCCGCGTACTCGGGCTGGGGCATGAACAGGTTCACGCCGAACGGCCGGCTCGTGGCCCCGCGCAGCTGCTTGATGTCCTGGTACATGCCGTCGGCCGTCTTGTAGCCGGCGGCGAGAAAACCGAGCCCCCCGGCCTCGGACACGGCCGCGGCGAGCTGCGGCACGGAGACGCCGCCCGCCATCGGGGCCTGCACGATCGGGAGGGGGAAAAGATCGGTCAGCGCGGAGGACATGACGGCATGTTGTCACGTCCTCCGTACAAGTCCGAATCCGGCCGTCCGCCGGGCATAAGCCACAGGAATCATCCTGCGGCGCGCCCGGCGGTCACCAGCGGTCCACCTGTCAGGTACGGCCGTTGAAGGCGTCCTTCAGCCGGGAGAACAAGCCCTGCTGACCGGGCTGGAACTGCCCGGTGGGCCGCTCCTCGCCCCGCAGCTGAGCCAGCTCCCGCAGGACCCGCTCCATCTCGGGATCGAGCTTCGTGGGCGTCATGACCTCGACGTGCACGATGAGGTCGCCGCGCCCGCCGCCCCGCAGATGGGTGATCCCGCGCCCGTGTTTGGGGATCGACTGCCCGGACTGCGTTCCGGGGCGGATGTCGACCTCTTCGAGCCCGTCGAGCGTCTCCAGCGGGACCTTGGTGCCGAGCGCCGCCGCGGTCATCGGGATGGTGACCGTGCAGTGCAGGTCGTCGCCGCGCCGCTGGAACATGTTGTGCGGCAGCTCGTGGATCTCCACGTACAGGTCGCCGGCGGGGCCGCCACCGGGGCCGACCTCGCCCTCGCCCGCGAGCTGGATCCGGGTGCCGTTGTCGACACCGGCGGGGATCTTCACGGTCAGGGTCCGGCGCGAGCGCACCCGTCCGTCGCCCGCGCACTCGGGGCACGGCGTCGGAACGACCGTCCCGAAGCCCTGGCACTGCGGACACGGCCGGGACGTCATGACCTGCCCCAGGAAGGACCGCGTGACCTGGGACACCTCGCCGCGACCGCGACACATGTCACAGGTCTGCGCGGAGGTGCCGGGGGCCGCGCCCTCACCGCTGCAGGTGGTGCAGACGACGGCCGTGTCGACCTGGATGTCCTTCGTCGTGCCGAAGGCCGCCTCGTCGAGCTCTATCTCCAGCCGGATCATCGCGTCCTGGCCGCGCCGCGTGCGGGACCGGGGGCCACGCTGCGACGCCGTACCGAAGAACGCGTCCATGATGTCCGAGAAGTTGCCGAAGCCGCCCGCGCCGAAGCCACCGGCGCCACCGCCGCCCGCCTGGGACAGCGGGTCGCCGCCGAGGTCGTAGACCTGCTTCTTCTGCGGGTCCGACAACACCTCGTACGCGGCGTTGATCTCCTTGAAGCGCTCTTGCGTCTTCGGATCGGGATTGACGTCCGGGTGCAGCTCGCGGGCGAGCCGCCGGAATGCCTTCTTGATCTCGTCCTGGGACGCGTCGCGGCGCACGCCGAGTACGGCGTAGTAGTCCGTGGCCACTTACGACTCCGCCAGGATCTGTCCTACGTACCGTGCCACCGCTCGTACCGCTCCCATCGTTCCGGGGTAATCCATGCGCGTCGGTCCGACCACGCCGAGTTTGGCGACTGCTTCGCCGCCCGAACCGTAGCCGACCGACACCACAGAAGTGGAGTTGAGTCCCTCATGGGCGTTCTCGTGACCGATCCGTACGGCCATGCCCGAATCGTTGACCTCACCCAGCAGTTTGAGGAGCACGACCTGCTCCTCCAACGCTTCCAGCACCGGACGGATGGTGAGGGGAAAATCATGTCCGAAGCGCGTCAGGTTGGCGGTGCCGCCGATCATCAACCGCTCCTCGGTCTCCTCGACAAGAGTCTCCATGAGGGTGGAGAGCACTGTCACGACCGTCCCCCGGTCCTCCGCCTCGAAGGCGTCGGGGAGATCCTGCACCAGTTGAGGCACATCCGCGAAACGGCGCCCCGTGATCCGGCTGTTGAGCCGCGCGCGCAGATCCGCCAGCGAGACCTCCCCGAAGGGGGCCGGGCAGTCCACCATGCGCTGCTCGACGCGCCCGGTGTCCGTGATCAGTACGAGCATGACGCGGGCCGGGGCCAGCGACAGGAGCTCCACGTGACGCACGGTCGAGCGGGTGAGTGAGGGGTACTGGACGACGGCCACCTGCCGGGTGAGCTGCGCGAGGAGCCGCACGGTCCGCCCCACGACGTCGTCGAGGTCGACGGCGCCGTCCAGGAAGTGGTGGATCGCCCGCCGCTCGGGCGCGGTCATCGGCTTGACGCCCGCGAGCTTGTCGACGAAGAGGCGGTATCCCTTGTCCGTGGGGATGCGCCCCGCACTGGTGTGCGGCTGCGCGATGTACCCCTCGTCCTCCAGGACCGCCATGTCGTTGCGGACGGTCGCCGGTGACACACCCAGCCGGTGGCGCTCCGTGAGCGCCTTCGAGCCGACCGGCTCCTCCGTGCCCACGTAGTCCTGGACGATGGCGCGCAGCACTTCGAGCCTGCGTTCACTGAGCATCGCGCACACCTCCCGTGGTCTTCCGCGCGGTCATCGGTCGTCGTCGGTCGTCATCAGTCGTCTTCGGTGGCCTCGCCTGGCACTCAGTGCGCGCGAGTGCCAGCATCCCCGCGCCAAGTGTACGGCCGGTGGGTGCGGCCTGGGCAAGGGCGGGCCTGCGATGTCGTGACGCCGGGCACATCGGACAGGCGACGTGTACGAGGGTGTCCCGCTCTGTCGGGAACATGCAGGCGCAGCCGACGGGGTTAGCGTCGGCGCATGGACGTGATGTGGGAGGAGTCCGGACGCGACGGATCCGGCTGGGAGGAGCTGTCCCCGTCCGTGGGGCGTTGCCGCCTCCCGGGGTGGGACTGCACGGCCGGGCTCGTGGCCGGCGAGGACGCGGCACTCATGATCGACGCGGGATCGAGCGTGCGGGAGGGCGCGTGGCTGCGCACGCGGGCGCGGCGGTTGCTCGGGGGCGGGCGCGTCACGCACCTCGCGCTCACGCATCCGCACTTCGACCATGTCTTCGGGGCGGCGGCGTTCGCGGGGGCCGAGGTGTTCGGCGCGGTGGGCGCCACGGGGGTCCCCCCGGTCGGGCGAAGCCGAGACTGGGGGAGGGTTCTCGGCGACGGCCGGGAGGAACTGCTCGCGGACGCCGTGCGCAACGGCGCCGATCCCGGGGAGGCGGCCGAGGCGGCGGATCTCCTGGTCTGGCCCCGGCATCTCGTCTCCGGCGAGTGGACGCTCGACCTGGGTGGCGGCCGGCAGGTCCTGCTGGCGAACGTGGGGCCGGGGCACACGGGCCACGACCTCGCGGTCCTGGTGGCCGGGCCCGGCTCCCCGGAGATCGTCTTCTGCGGCGACCTCGTCGAGGAGTCCGGCGAACCCCAGGCCGGGCCGGACGCCGTGCCCTCCCACTGGCCCGCCGCGCTGGACCGCCTGCTGGCCCTCGGGGGCGAGGACGCGCTGTACGTGCCCGGGCACGGGGCGGTGGTGGACGCGGCGTTCGTACGGGCCCAACGGGAGGCGCTGGCCCGGCGCTTCGACGTGCCGTGAACGGTGTTCGGGCCTGCCGAGGGGGTGTCGGTGTACCTGCCGGGACCGGGCTTCTCCTATCGTCATCCGAATGCGCCAGTACTCAGCGGATCTGACCCCTCCGTGGAAGAAGCCCAAGCCCGTGCCCGAGGTCGCGGCGGATCCCGGGCTCGTGGTCGAGGAGCCCGGGACCGGGTTCTGCGGTGCCGTGATCCGCTGCGAGGCGGGGACGGTGACGCTGGAGGACCGCTTCGGCAAGCACCGGGTGTTCCCGCTGGAGCCGCGCGGCTTCCTCCTTGAGGGGCGCGTGGTGACCCTCGTACGCCCGTCCGCCGCGCCGGTACGCCCTACGCGCACGGCGTCGGGGTCGGTCGCCGTGCCGGGTGCGCGGGCCCGGGTGGCCCGCGCGGGACGCATCTACGTCGAGGGCCGCCACGACGCCGAGCTGGTGGAGCGGGTGTGGGGCGACGACCTCCGCATCGAGGGCGTCGTCGTCGAGTACCTGGAGGGCGTCGACGACCTGCCCGCCATCGTCGACGAGTTCGCTCCCGGGCCGGACGCGCGGCTCGGGGTCCTGGTGGACCACCTGGTCCCCGGCACGAAGGAGTCGCGTATCGCGGAGGCCGTGACGAGCGAGTACGCGCTGGTCGTGGGCCACCCGTACATCGACGTCTGGGAGGCGGTGAAACCGGCGTCCGTCGGCATTCCCGGCTGGCCCCGGGTACCGCGCGGGCAGGACTGGAAGACCGGCGTCTGCCGCTCGCTCGGCTGGCCGGAGAACACGGGGGCCGCGTGGCAGCGGATCCTCGACTCGGTCCACTCGTACCGGGACCTCCAGCCGGAACTCCTGGGCCGGGTGGAGGAACTGATCGACTTCGTCACGACCCCGGAGTAGAGACGTCCCTCGGGGGCGCTGCCCCCGAACCCCCGGTCCTCAAACGCCGGACGGGCTGAATCCGTTTCAGCCCGTCCGGCGTTTGAGGACGAGCGCGCAGCGCGACACGGGGGGCGAGGGGGCGCAGCCCCCATGCGTGGACGATGGGGGAGGGTAGGGGCGGCGGGGGCGAGGAAACGGCCCTAGTCCACCAGGTCCCGGACCACCCCGTCCGCCAACAACCGCCCCCGGAGGGTGAGCACGGCCCGCCCCTCCCCATAAGGACCGGCCTGAAGCAGCCCCTCCCCCACCGCACGCGCGGCCGCCGCGAGCCCCTCCGCCCGCAGCAGCGACAACGGACACCCCGACAGCAACCGCAGCTCCAACAGGATCCGCTCGACCCGCCGGTCCTCCTCGGACAACAGCTCACGCCCCGCCCCGGGCGACCGCCCACCCGCCAGGGCCCCCGCGTACGCCCCGGGATGCTTGACGTTCCACCACCGCACCCCGCCCACATGACTGTGCGCGCCGGGCCCGGCCCCCCACCAGTCGGCCCCTCGCCAGTACAGCTCGTTGTGGAGGCACCGCCCGGCCTCCGAGGTGGCCCAGTTGGAGACCTCATACCAGGAGAACCCCGCCTGCGACAGACGATCCTCGGCCATCAGGTAGCGGTCCGCGTGGACGTCGTCGTCGGTCATCGGCACCTCGCCGCGCCGGATGCGCCGAGCGAGCTGCGTCCCCTCCTCGACGATCAGCGCGTACGCGGACACATGGTCGGGCCCGGCGCCGATCGCCGCGTCGAGCGAGGCCCGCCAGTCGTCGTCGCTCTCGCCGGGTGTGCCGTAGATGAGGTCGAGGTTCACATGGTCGAAGCCGGCCGCGCGGGCCTCGGCGACGCACGCCTCGGGCCGGCCGGGGGTGTGGGTGCGGTCGAGGATCTGCAGCACATGCTTGCGCGCGCTCTGCATGCCGAAGGAGATCCGGTTGAACCCGCCGGCCCTGAGCGTGGCCAGGTACTCGGGGTCCACCGACTCCGGATTCGCCTCCGTGGTGATCTCCGCGTCGTCCGCGAGCCCGAACTCGTCCCGGACGGCCCCCAGCATCCGTACGAGATCGCCGGCGGCCAGCAGTGTGGGCGTACCGCCGCCGACGAAGACCGTGCGGACGGGCCGCGGGTCGTCGCCGAGGACCTTGCGGGCGAGGCGGACCTCGTCGATCAGGGTCGAGGCGTAGTTGTCACGGGAGGCCAGCACGCCCCCCGAGCCGCGCAGCTCCGTCGCCGTGTACGTGTTGAAGTCGCAGTAGCCGCAGCGCGTCGCGCAGTACGGGACGTGCAGATAGAACCCGAGCGGGCGGTCGGCCGCGTCGGCCAGGGCGTGCGCGGGCAGCGCCCCGTCGTCGGGGACGGGCTCGCCGTCGGGAAGTGCGGAAGGCATGTCCTCCATTGTCCCGCACGCGCGGACGTGCCCGTACGCACGGATGTACCCGTACGCAGGGTTACGCGGCCCTGCCCGCCTACGCCACCTACTCCGCTCCGCCTACTCCGCCTGCAGCACCAGCAGGGCCAGGTCGTCCTCCGGCGGCTTTCCGCCGAACTCGTGCACGAGTCGCCGGATGCGCTCGGCGATCAGATCGGCGTTCAGTCCCGCGCAGCCGTTGAGCGCGGCGGCGAGCCCCTCCTCGTCGTCGAACTGCCGATGTCCGTTGCGCCGCTCCGTCACACCGTCCGTGACGCACAGGATGCTGTCGCCGGGGCACAGCTCGAAGGTTTCGCAGCGGTAGCTGGCGTCCTCGAAGACCCCGAGGAGGGTCTGCGGCCGGGCCACCTCGCGGACTTCCCCGGAGGGCTCAAGGAGCAGCGGCAGCGGGTGTCCGGCGGAGGCCACGGTGCAGCGCACCCCGCCCTCGACGGGGACGAGCTCGCCGTAGAGGAGAGAGAGAAACCGGTTCTGCGGGCCCTCGTCGGCGAGGCCCTGGCCGCCGGCCGCCACGAGGGCGCGGGCCGCCGCGTCCGCGGTCTCGGTGGCGTCGTCGAGGAGCAGTTGGTTGAGCCGGTCCAGGACGTCCGGCACCGCGTATCCCTCGCGGGCCAGCAGCCGCAGCCAGGGCCGGGCGAGGCCGATGACGACGGCCGCCTCGGGCCCTTTGCCCTGGACGTCGCCGAGGGCGAAGCACCAGCGTCCGTCGCCGGCGGGGAAGAGGTCGTAGAAGTCGCCGCTCGGTCCGCCCTTGTCGCAGGGCTCGTAGACGAGGGCGCTGCGCACCCCGGGGATCTCGGCGACCGCGCCGGGCAGCAGGCCGCGCTGCAGTACGCGGCTGATGGTGGCCTGGCGGGCGTACTGGCGGGCCGCTCCGATGGCCAGCGCGACGCGGCGGCCGAGGTCCTCGACGAGCCCGGTGATCTCGTCCGGGAAGGGGTCCTGTCCGGCCCGTCCGATGACGAGGGCGCCGAGCGGTCTGCCGCCCGCGATCAGCCGGAACGCGAGGGCCGAGCCGTTCTCCGCCTTGGCGCCCAGGGCCTCGGCGGGCCAGCGCATCGGTACGGGTCCGGAGCGCGCCGACTCGGGCAGTTCGGGCGGGTCCTTCTCCAGGAGCCGGCGCAGCTCCTCCATGCGGTTCTCGCTGCCGTGCCAGACGCGGGCGAGGCGCGGTCCGCCGACGAGGCCTCCGTCGGAGCGGCCCGGCGCCTCGTCCTCCAGCCACACCGCGCACCAGTCGGCGAGCCGCGGCACGACCAGCTGTCCGGTGAGGGCCGCGACCAGGTCCTCGTCGAGCTGTCCGCCCAGGAGGTCGGAGGCCTCGGCGAGGAAGGAGAGGGCGCCGCGGTTGAGCCAGTCCTGGTCCTGCACGGTGCGCCGGGGTGCGGGGGCGAGGATCTCGGCGGCCCGCCGCCCGCGCCGCAGCGCGTGTTCGCCCTCGTAGGTCTCCGCCGCCTCGGCGGTCGGGACCGTGTCCGCGGGGAGCCGCGCCCACACGGTCTTCGTGCCGGTGCGGTAGGTGATGCCCCAGGCGTCGGAGAGCGCGGAGACGAGCCGCAGACCTCGGCCGTACTCGACGGCGTCGTACTGCCGCCCGGCACTGTCGTCGCGCACGACCCGCTCGGGGTGATGGTCGGACACCTCTATGACGAGGGCACTCCGGCCGGGCACGTACGGCGCCGCCTTCCCGTCCCCGACGCCGGCCCCCGGCGGTTCACCCGACGCAAGCCCCGACGCAAGCCCCGGCGCAACGCCCGCCACGATGCCGGGCACCGCCACCTCCCCCAGCCCGGCGGCCGACACGGCTTCCGACGCGGGTCCCGGCTCGGCTCCGGACTCGGGGCCCGGCTCGGCTCCCGGCTCGGTTGCCAGCGCGGGGGCTGGCGTGAGGTCCGGCGCGGTTCCCGGCGTTAGGTCCGGCTCGGTTCCCGGCACAGGGGCTGGCACGAGGCCCAGCACAGGGCCCGGCGTGAGGCCCGGCTCGGTTCCCGGCGTGAGGTCCGGCGCGGGAGCCGGCGCGAGGCCCGGCACAGGGCCCGGCGTCAGGTCCGGTGCGGTTCCCGGCGCGGAGGCTGACGCGAGGCCCGGCACAGGGCCTGCCGTGAGGTCCCGCGCAGGGCCCGGCGTGAGCTCCGGCTCGGTTCCGGGCATAGAGCCCTGCCCTGTTCCCAGTACAGCACCCGGCACGAAGCCCGGCTCGGTACCCGGCACAGGGCCGGGCGTAAGGCCCGGCGCGCTGTCCTGCACAGCCTCCGGCGAGGCACCCGGGACGAGGCCAGGCACAATGCCGGACGCACTTCCCGGCGCGCCGCCCGGCGCCAAGCCCGGCACGGCACCGGGCGCCAAGCCCGGCTCACTGCCCGGCACGGAGGCCGCCGCGGCACCCGGCACGGGAGCCGATGCGGCGCCCGGCGCAGGAGCCGCCGCGGCG
This sequence comes from Streptomyces sp. NPDC017991, assembly GCF_044328075.1. NCBI lineage: Bacteria > Bacillati > Actinomycetota > Actinomycetes > Kitasatosporales > Streptomycetaceae > Streptomyces > Streptomyces sp. NPDC017991. Next base: position 303,026 of record NZ_JBIRGP010000002.1, read on the forward strand.
CCCGATACAGGGCCCCGTGCCGGAGCCGGCACGGGAGCCGTGCCGCTCGGGGCCCCCGGCGCGCAGTCCTCCGTGCAGTTGTCGAGGCGGCACAGCAGCTCCACGTCCGTACCGGCGTGCACCACGGCGTTCGTGACCAGCTCACTGACGACCACCATCACGTCACCTACGAGCTGATCGGTGACCAACTCCGCGCCAGGCACGCCGAGTTCGGCCCAAGCGGCGAGCGTCGCGCGGACGAACCTGCGGGCCGCGCCCGGGGCGACGGAGTTGCCCGGCAAGGACGTACGGGCCACCGCGTGCGAGCGCGCCGAGGCCCCGGAAGCACTGGACCCGGACTCCGGTTGCGGCGGAATGGCCCCCACTGTGCGTCTCCCTGAGCAGTTCGGACGAATACGCCCCAAGCAATGCAGACAGAGTGACAGACTGGCTACGCCCATAAGCACCGAGTTACCGAAGTGGGCCACCATGAGTGAGAACAGTGCTATGCATGTGCTCGGGGACGGACCGATTCGCGCATCGGATCTGCGTCCTCTCCTGGCCGCCATGACGTCCGCCCGGGACGGCGACTTCAGCAAGGTGCCCGAGACGACGGGGCACGGCATCGTGGCCGAGCTGGGCATGGTCTTCAACCAGATCCTGGACCGGAGCACGCACTTCAACGCGGAGGCCCAGCGGGTCCGTCGTGAGATCGTGCGGCACGGCCGACTGGACGAGCGGCTCGCCGCGAGCCCCGGCCAGGGCCACTGGACGACCCGGATCAACGACGTCAACCAGCTGCTCGACGCCCTGGTGGCACCGGCCGCCAACGCGACCCGGGTCCTGGACGCGGTGGCGGGCGGCGACCTGACCCAGCGCGTCGATCTGCACGACGGCAACCGTCAGCTCCGGGGCGATCTGCGGCGCCTGGGACGGGCCGTCAACAAGATGGTCGACCAGCTGTCCCTCTTCACGGGCGAGGTCACCCGGGTCGCGCGCGAGGTCGGCACCGAGGGCCGCCTCGGCGGCCGGGCCAAGGTGACCGGCCTGTCGGGCAGCTGGCGGGACGTGACCGAGGCGGTCAACACGATGGCGTCCCGGCTGACCGCCCAGGTCCGTGACATCGCCCTGGTGACCACGGCGGTGGCGCGCGGTGACCTGACCCGCACGGTGACGGTCGAGGCGACCGGTGAGCTGCTCGAACTGAAGCTGACCGTGAACACGATGGTCGACCAGCTCTCCGCCTTCGCCGACGAGGTCACCCGGGTGGCGCGCGAGGTCGGCACGATGGGCGAGTTGGGCGGCCGGGCCCAGGTCCGCGGTGTGTCCGGGGTGTGGAAGGACCTCACCGACAACGTCAACTTCATGGCCTCGAACCTGACCTCGCAGGTGCGCAACATCGCCCAGGTGACCACGGCCGTCGCCAACGGCGATCTGAGCCAGAAGATCACCGTAGGTGCCCAGGGCGAGATCCTGGAGCTGAAGAGCACCATCAACACGATGGTCGACCAGCTCTCCGCCTTCGCCGACGAAGTCACCCGCGTCGCCCGCGAGGTCGGCACCGAGGGCAACCTCGGCGGCCGGGCCCAGGTCCGCGGAGTGTCCGGAGTGTGGAAGGACCTGACGGACAACGTCAACTTCATGGCGGACAACCTCACCTCGCAGGTCCGCAACATCGCGCTCGTCTCCACCGCCGTGGCCCAGGGCGACCTCGGCAAGAAGATCACGGTCGAGGCGAAGGGCGAGATCCTGGAGCTGAAGAGCACCATCAACACCATGGTCGACCAGCTCTCCGCCTTCGCCGACGAAGTCACCCGGGTGGCGCGCGAGGTCGGCACCGAGGGCAACCTCGGCGGTCAGGCCCAGGTCCGCGGCGTCTCCGGGGTGTGGAAGGACCTCACCGACAACGTCAACTTCATGGCCCTGAACCTGACCTCGCAGGTGCGCAACATCGCCCAGGTGACCACGGCCGTCGCCAACGGCGACCTCTCCAAGAAGATCACCGTCGACGCGCGCGGCGAGATCCTGGAACTGAAGGACACCGTCAACACGATGGTGGAGCAGCTGCGCGCCTTCGCCGACGAGGTGACGAGGGTGGCACGTGAGGTCGGCACCGACGGCCGTCTCGGCGGCCGGGCCCGGGTGCTCGGCGTCTCCGGTGTGTGGCGTGACCTCACCGACAACGTCAACTACATGGCGGACAACCTCACTTCACAGGTCCGCAACATCGCGCAGGTCGCCACCGCGGTGGCCCAGGGCGACCTGTCGAAGAAGATCGACGTCGACGCGCGCGGCGAGATCCTGGAACTGAAGTCCACCATCAACACGATGGTGGACACGCTGTCGTCGTTCTCCTCCGAGGTCACCCGGGTGGCCCGCGAGGTGGGTTCCGAGGGGCAGCTCGGCGGTCAGGCGCGGGTCGAGGGTGTGTACGGCACCTGGAAGCGTCTGACGACGAACGTGAACGAGCTGGCGTCGAACCTCACCACCCAGGTCCGCGCGATCGCCGAGGTGGCGTCCGCGGTGGCCCAGGGCGACATGTCCCGCTCCATCACGGTGGAGACCCAGGGCGAGGTGGACGAGCTCAAGGACAACATCAACCTGATGGTGGCCAACCTGCGTGAGACCACCCGCGCCAAGGACTGGCTGGAGTCGAACCTCGCCCGCCTCGCCGCCCTCATGCAGGGCCACCGGGACCTGATGGAGGTCGCGGACCTGATCCTGCGCGAGCTGACCCCGCTGGTGAACGCGCAGTTCGGCGCCTTCTTCCTGGCCGATCCGGAGGAGGACAAGACGACCCTGCAGACGGCCGTGCCCATCAAGGGGCTCGCCTTCATCGCCGGATACGGGTCGGCCCAGAGCGCGACGGTCGACACGGTCAGCATGCCGGTGCACGGGCTCGTACGGCAGGCCGCACGCGAGCGGAAGCGGATCCTGGTGGAGGAGGCCCCGCCGGACTACATCAAGATCAACAGTGGTCTGGGTGAGGCGGCCCCGGCGAGCGTCGTCATCATCCCGATCCTCTTCGAGGACAAGCTGCTCGGTGTCATCGAGCTCGCCTCGTTCTCCCGCTTCTCCGACGTCCACCTGGCGTTCTTCGACCAGTTCGTGAACACCATCGGTGTCGCGATCAACACCATCATCGCCAACTCCCGTACGGAGTCGCTGCTCGGCGAGTCCCAGCGGCTGGCGATCCAGTTGCAGGACCGCTCCGACGAACTGCAGTCGCAGCAGGCCGAGTTGCGGCGCTCCAACGCCGAACTGGAGGAAAAGGCGGCGCTGTTGGCGACCTCGTCGCAGTACAAGTCGGAGTTCCTTGCGAACATGTCGCACGAGCTGCGCACCCCGCTCAACTCGCTGCTGATCCTCGCCCGGCTGCTCTCCGACAACCCGGACGGCCATCTCTCCGACCAGGAGGTGCAGTTCGCGTCGACGATCCACCGGTCGGGATCGGACCTCCTCCAGCTCATCAACGACATCCTCGACCTCTCGAAGATCGAGGCCGGCCGGATGGACGTACGCCCCAAGAAGCTGCCGCTGATCAAGCTGCTCGACTACGTGCACGCCACCTTCCGTCCGCTCACCATCGACCGGGGTCTCGCGTTCGAGGTGGCGGTCGGCGAGGACGTACCGCGCGAGATGTTCTCGGACGAGCAGCGGCTCCAGCAGATCCTGCGCAACCTGCTCTCGAACGCGATCAAGTTCACCGCGTCGGGCCGGGTCGAGTTGCGCGTCAACCGCGTCCAGGCCCCCGAGCCCCACTTCACCCGGGACGGCAGCGACAACGTGGTCGCGTTCACGGTCTCCGACACCGGCATCGGCATCGCCCCGGAGAAACTCCCGGTGATCTTCGAGGCGTTCCAGCAGGCCGACGGCACGACCAACCGCAAGTACGGCGGCACGGGCCTCGGCCTGTCCATCAGCCGGGAGATCGCCGGCCTGCTGGGCGGCCGCATCGTCGCCGAGAGCGTGCCCGGTGAGGGTTCCACCTTCACGCTGTACGTGCCGGTCGTCAGCCCCGGGCACCTGCCGACCGGCGCCGAGGACCAGGACCTGACCCTGCCCGAGCAGTTGTCCGCCGAACCCTTCACCGCCCACGACCAGGACGACAGCTGGCCGGCGCCCACCAAACTGGAGGCGTGGAAGACAGGCCGTGCGGGCCAGGTCCTGCCGGGGCGGCGGGTGCTGATCGTGGACGACGACATCCGTAACGTCTTCGCGCTCACCCACGTACTGGGCCGGGTCGGAATGCCCGTCCTGTACGCGGAGAACGGCCGCGAGGGCATCGAGACCCTGGAACGCAATCCCGACGTAGGGCTCGTCCTGATGGACATCATGATGCCGGAGATGGATGGTTACGAGACCATCTCCGTCATCCGCCGCACCCCGCGCTGGGCCGGACTTCCCATCGTCGCCCTCACCGCCAAGGCGATGCCGGGCGACCGTGAGAAGTCCATCGCGCGCGGTGCGAACGACTACGTACCCAAGCCGGTGGACGTCGACCAGCTGCTGACCGTCGTCTGTGCTCTCCTCGACCCCGAGGGCGCGGACGGCCAGGAGCAGGCGGACGCCACCACCGTCACCGCGGGGGCCGGCACATCAGAGGAACCCGCCGTCCCGCCGACGACCGAATGAGGCAGGCAATCGATCACCATGAGCACTGAGGCATCGACCGACGAGCGCGCCAGCATTCTCCTCGTGGACGACATGGAGGACAATCTGATCGCGCTGGAGGCCGTCCTGGGGTCCCTCAACGAGCCGCTCGTACGCGCCCGGTCGGGCGAGGAGGCGATGAAAGCTCTGCTGCGGCAGCGGTTCGCGGTCGTCCTGCTCGACATCCGTATGCCGGGCATGGACGGGTTCGAGACCGCCGCGAACATCAAGCGGCTCGACCAGACGAAGGACGTACCGATCATCTTCCTGACCGGTACGGACTCCGACGCGGGCTACGCGTTCCGCGGATACGCCACCGGAGCCGCCGACTATCTCACCAAGCCGTTCGACCCCTGGGTGCTGCGCGCCAAGGTCACCGTCTTCCTCGATCTGCACCGCAAGAACCAGCAGCTGGAGCGGATGCTCGCCCACGAGCAGGCGCAGTTCGACGAACTCGCCCGGCGGCTGCACGCGATCGAGACCAACATGTCGGCCAGCGGTCTCACCGACATGGCCGAACTGCGCCGGCATGTGAGCCACATGGAGGACCTGCTGCGCGAGATGCGCAGGGGGCGGGGCCTGTGACCCCGCCCCGCCCCCGTCGCACCACGGCGGCGACTACGCCTCGCGCGTACCCGCGTACATCTCGTCGATCAGGTGCTGGTACTCGCGCTCGACGACCGGGCGCTTCAGCTTGAGGCTCGGGGTCAGCTCGCCGTGCTCGATGTCGAGGTCGCGCGGGAGGAGCTTGAACTTCTTGATGGTCTGCCAGCGCTGCAGGCTCTCGTTGAGCGTCCTGACGTGCTCGTCGATCAGCGCGACCGTCGCGGGTGCGGCGACCACCTCGGCGTACGACCTGCCGCCCAGGCCGTTGTCCGCGGCCCAGGCGAGGATCGACGGCTCGTCGAGGGCGATGAGCGCGGTGCAGAAGTTCCGGTCGGCGCCGTGCACGAGGATGTTGGAGACGTACGGGCAGACCGCCTTGAACTGACCCTCGACCTCGGCGGGCGCGATGTACTTGCCGCCGGACGTCTTGATGAGGTCCTTCTTGCGGTCGGTGATGCGCAGATAGCCGTCCGGGGACAGCTCGCCGATGTCACCGGTGTGGAACCAGCCGTCGGACTCCAGGACCTCGGCGGTCTTCTCGGGCAGCCCCTGGTAGCCCTCCATGATGCCGGGGCCGCGCAGCAGGATCTCGCCGTCGTCCGCGATCCGCACCTCGGTGCCGGGCAGCGGCTTGCCGACCGTGCCCGTGCGGTACGCCTCCCCGGGGTTCACGAAGGAGGCCGCGGACGACTCCGTGAGTCCGTAACCCTCCAGGATGTGGATGCCGGCGCCCGCGAAGAAGTAGCCGATGTCGGGCGCGAGGGCGGCGCTGCCGGAGACGCAGGCGCGGAGGTTGCCGCCGAAGGCCTCGCGGATCTTGGCGAAGACGAGCGTGTCCGCGACCTTGTGCTTGGCCGAGAGGCCGAAGGGCGCGGAGGCGACACCGGTACGGCGGAAGTTGTCCTGGGTGGCCTTCGCGTACTCGCGGGAGACCTCGGCCGCCCACTGGAAGATCTTGTACTTGGCGCCGCCGCCGGCCCGCGCCTTCGCCGCGACCCCGTTGTAGACCTTCTCGAAGATCCGCGGCACGGCGGCCATGTACGTCGGCTGCACGACCGGCAGATTCTCGATGATCTTGTCCACGCGGCCGTCGACGGCGGTGACGTGCCCGACCTCGATCTGGCCGGACGTGAGCACCTTGCCGAAGACATGGGCGAGCGGCAGCCACAGGTACTGGACGTCGTCCTTGCCGACGAGGCCGGTCGCGGCGATGGCCTTCGCCATGTACGACCAGTTGTCGTGCGGCAGCCGTACGCCCTTGGGGCGGCCGGTGGTGCCGGAGGTGTAGATGAGGGTCGCGAGTTGGTCCTTGGTGATCGCCCCGACCTTCTCCTTGATCAGGTCGGGGTTCTTCTCCAGGTACGCGGCACCGCGCTTCTCCAGCTCGGCAAGGCCGATCACCCAGTCACCCTCGTCGCCGGCGGGCTCGACGCCCGCGGAGTCGATCACGATGACATGGCTGAGATCGGGCAGCTCGGCACGCTTCTCCCGCGCCTTGGCGAGCTGCTCCGCGTCCTCCGCGACCAGCACCCTGCTCTCGGAGTCGGAGAGGATGAACGCCGACTCGTCGGACTTGGTCGACGGGTACACGGTCGTCGTCGCGGCGCCGGCACACATGATGCCGAGGTCGACGAGGATCCACTCGACGCGGGTGGAGGAGGCGAGCGCGACGCGCTGCTCCGGCCGCACGCCCAGCTCGATCAGGCCGGCCGCGATCGCGTAGACCCGCTCGGCCGCCTGCGCCCAGCTGAGCGACCTCCACTCGTCCGGCCCCTCGCCCGAGGCCGCCGGTACCGGGTAGCGGTACGCCTCGGCGTCCGGCGTGGCCGCCACGCGCTCCAGGAAGAGGGCCGCCACGGACGGCGGACGGTTCTCGATCAGGGTCTGTGTGTCGCTCACGACATCCTCCGGGGCCCGCGACAGTGCGTGACTGGCTGGTTGCGGTTAGCTCAGTAGCGGTCGTTGTTTAACTCGCGAGTAACGTCGAGTGGTGATCAGAGTAAAGCCCGTCCGCCCGGTGCGTAAGAGGCGGCGGCCTGTCACTTCCTACAGAGCGTGGGCGAAATGCGGCAGTCCTCGGACGGCAGGGGCCCGCCGCGCGAAAGCACGACGGGCCCATGTTCTCGGGCTTGGCCCGATGGTTGCTGACGGCTACTTCTTCCCCTTGCCGCTGCCCGCGTTCTCGTCACTGGACAGCACGGCGATGAAGGCCTCTTGCGGAACCTCCACAGAGCCCACCATCTTCATCCGCTTCTTGCCCTCCTTCTGCTTCTCAAGGAGCTTCCGCTTACGGGAGATGTCACCGCCGTAACACTTGGCGAGGACGTCCTTGCGGATGGCGCGGATGGTCTCGCGAGCGATGACCCGGGAACCGATGGCCGCCTGGATGGGGATCTCGAAGGCCTGGCGCGGGATGAGCTCGCGCAGCTTGGCGACGAGCCGCACCCCGTACGCGTACGCCGCGTCCTTGTGCGTGACGGCCGAGAAGGCGTCCACGCGGTCGCCGTGGAGGAGGATGTCGACCTTCACCAACGAGGCGTCCTGCTCGCCGGTGGGCTCGTAGTCCAGGGAGGCGTAGCCGCGGGTCTTGGACTTCAGGTTGTCGAAGAAGTCGAAGACGATCTCGGCGAGGGGGAGCGTGTAGCGGATCTCGACGCGATCCTCGGAGAGGTAGTCCATACCGAGGAGGGTGCCGCGGCGGGTCTGGCACAGCTCCATGATCGAACCGATGAACTCGCTGGGGGCGAGGATCGTGGCCCGGACGACCGGCTCGAAGACCTTGTCGATCTTGCCCTCGGGGAACTCGCTCGGGTTGGTGACCGTGTGCTCCTTCCCGTCCTCCATGATCACGCGGTAGACCACGTTGGGCGCGGTGGCGATGAGTTCGAGGTTGAACTCGCGCTCCAGGCGCTCACGGATGACGTCGAGGTGCAGCAATCCCAGAAAACCGACACGGAAGCCGAACCCCAGCGCCGCGGAGGTCTCCGGCTCGTAGACCAGGGCGGCGTCGTTGAGCTGGAGCTTGTCCAGCGCCTCACGGAGGTCGGGGTAGTCGGACCCGTCCAGCGGATACAGGCCCGAGAAGACCATCGGCTTCGGGTCCTTGTACCCGCCGAGGGCCTCGGTGGCGCCCTTGTCCTTGCTGGTGATCGTGTCACCGACCTTGGACTGACGGACGTCCTTCACGCCGGTGATGATGTAGCCCACCTCGCCGACGCCGATGCCGTCGGCCGGCGTCATCTCGGGGGACGAGACGCCGATCTCCAGCAGCTCGTGCGTGGCGCCGGTCGACATCATCTTGATGCGCTCGCGCTTGTTGAGCTGGCCGTCGATGACACGGACGTAGGTGACCACGCCCCGGTACGAGTCGTAGACCGAGTCGAAGATCATCGCGCGGGCGGGCGCGTCGGCGACACCGACCGGGGCCGGCACGTCCCTCACGACCCGGTCCAGGAGCGCGTCCACACCGACGCCGGTCTTCGCCGAGACCTTGAGCACGTCCTCCGGCTGGCAGCCGATGAGATTGGCCAGCTCCTCGGAGAACTTCTCGGGCTGGGCGGCCGGCAGGTCGATCTTGTTCAGCACCGGGACGATGGTGAGTTCGTTCTCCATCGCCAGGTAGAGGTTGGCGAGGGTCTGGGCCTCGATGCCCTGGGCCGCGTCCACGAGGAGGACGGTGCCCTCACAGGCGGCGAGCGACCGCGAGACCTCGTACGTGAAGTCGACGTGCCCGGGGGTGTCGATCATGTTGAGGATGTGGGTGTTGCCCGGATCCTCGGTCGGCGCCCAGGGCAGCCGCACCGCCTGGGACTTGATGGTGATGCCGCGCTCGCGCTCGATGTCCATGCGGTCGAGGTACTGGGCGCGCATCTGCCGCTGGTCGACCACCCCGGTCAGCTGGAGCATCCGGTCGGCGAGCGTGGACTTGCCGTGGTCGATGTGCGCGATGATGCAGAAGTTGCGGATCTGAGCCGGGGCGGTACGGCTCGGCTCGGGCACATTGTTAGGGATCGCGGGCACGCAGGGTCCTGTCTCTTGAGGCGCCTGTCGCCTCGGGTCGGATCGATACGTAGGCTCCATGGTCCCACGGGCGGCGACGTGCGACCGGTTTGGGCCGTCAGCAGGGCGACTGCTAATCTGGGCAGCTGTGTCTCCTGCCCTCTCTGCAGGGGACGCGCAGGAAACGCAGGAAATTCAGAAGAGAAATCACCGGCGCATGAGACTCACCGTCGTGAGACGCCCCGTCTCGTGCGCCTGAACCTGAGAAGGCTCATTCGTGGCGAACATCAAGTCCCAGATCAAGCGGATCAAGACCAACGAGAAGGCTCGGCTGCGCAACAAGGCCGTCAAGTCTTCGCTGAAGACCGCGATCCGCAAGGCCCGCGAGGCCGCTGCCGCGGGTGACGTCGAGAAGGCCACGGCCGCGCAGCGCGAAGCCTCGCGCAAGCTGGACAAGGCCGTCTCCAAGGGCGTCATCCACAAGAACCAGGCCGCCAACAAGAAGTCGGCGCTTGCTTCGAAGGTCGCCTCCCTCAAGGGCTGAACCTCTGCCGAGTACTGGGCCACGGCCCCGCACTCACTTGATTCGAAGTGATTCGAACGCCGGAAGGACCTGAGCGGGCCCTCTCTCATCCGCTCCCGACCGGCACCCCGACTCGTACGCGACTGCGTTCGCCACGCGGGTACGAGTCCCCAGCATGAACCGGGCCCCGGCCCTTGCCCTGGAAGGGGCGGGGGCCGGGGTTCGTGTTTTCGGTCTGTTTCGCGACCGGGGGCCGGGAGCGGGGGGTGGGGGTGGGGCCTGTTCTTTTTCTTTCAGCCCGTTCGGGGCCGGGGCGGGGCTTGTGCTTTTTCTTTCAGCCGCTCCGGCGTTTGAGGACGAGGCCGTTCAGGCCGACGGGGGGCCTGGGGGCGCAGCCCCCAGAACAGGGACGGAAACTACCCCCGCCGCATCCGCGCCGCCCGGGCGATCGCGACAACCGCCTTCTCCAGCGCGTACTCAGGATCATCCCCACCCCCCTTCACCCCCGCATCGGCCTCGGCGACGGCCCGCAACGCGACAGCGACCCCGTCCGGCGTCCACCCCCGCATCTGCTGCCGAACCCGGTCGATCTTCCACGGCGGCATCCCCAGCTCCCGCGCCAGATCGGCCGGTCGCCCACCCCGCGCGGAAGAGAGCTTCCCGATGGCCCGCACCCCCTGCGCCAGCGCGCTGGTGATCAGGACGGGGGCGACCCCGGTCGACAGCGACCACCGCAGCGCCTCCAGCGCCTCGGCCGCCCGCCCCTCGACCGCCCGGTCCGCCACCGTGAAGCTGGAGGCCTCCGCCCGGCCGGTGTAGTACCGCCCGACGACAGCCTCGTCGATCGTCCCCTCGACGTCCGCGACCAGCTGGGTCGTCGCGGAGGCCAGCTCCCGCAGATCGCTGCCGATCGAGTCGACGAGCGCCTGGCACGCCTCGGGCGTCGCCGACCGCCCCAGCGCACGGAACTCCGCACGCACGAAGGACAGCCGGTCCGCCGCCTTCGTCATCTTGGGGCATGCGATCTCCCGCGCCCCCACCTTGCGCGCGGCGTCGAGCAGCCCCTTGCCCCTGGCACCCCCGGCGTGCAGCAGCACGAGTGTGATCTCCTCGGCCGGAGCCCCCAGGTACGCCTTCACGTCCTTGATCGTGTCCGCCGACAGATCCTGCGCGTTCCGCACCACGACGACCTTGCGCTCGGCGAAGAGCGACGGGCTCGTCAACTCGGCGAGCGTGCCCGGCTGCAGCTGGTCCGATGTGAGGTCCCGTACGTCGGTGTCCGCGTCGGAGGCGCGCGCGGCGGCGACCACCTCCTGCACGGCACGGTCGAGCAGGAGGTCCTCCTGCCCCACGGCGATCGTGACGGGGGCGAGCGGATTGTCTTGTGCAGAGTTCCTGGCCATCGCGCCCAGCATCCCACGCACCACCGACAACGGGCCCGCGACCACCGAAGGGCCGTGCCCCCCTACGGCACCCCTACGGCCCCCTAGGACCCCCTACGGCTCCTCGCGCCAGCCGTCCCACTCCCTCACGAAATCGTCCAACTCCCGCGCGTCCAGCCGCCCGTTCTCGTCGCGCAGCACGAGCAGCCACTGCGCGTCCTCGGCATCGTCCTCACCCGCCAGGGCGTCCCGTACGAGCTGGGGCTCCTCGTCCAGCGCGAACTGTTCACCGAGCGCCTCCGCCGCCTCCTGAGCGGCATCGCGGTCGGGCAGCACCAGTACATGTCTCACGTCGCTCACCCGGCCATTTTCCGGCACGGCGACCACGCCTCGCACCGGGGGCACCGGGCAACCGGCAACCGGCGCCCGGCGGCCGACGGTCAGTGGCCAGTGGCCGGCAACCGAAGGCCCCGCCCCTGATCCCGGGACCTTGATCCCTGATCCCTGATCCCGGGTCCCGGGTCCCGGGTCCCGGGTCAGCCCTTGGGGACGATCTGTATGTCCAGGTCGACCGTGATGCTCGTCCCGACCATGGCGATGCCCCGCGCCAGCATCGACTGCCAGCTCACCGTGAAGTCGTCGCGCCGCAACTCGGTGGTGGCCCGGCAGGCCGCCCGCACCTCGCCCTCCGTGCCGTTGCCGACCCCCAGATACTCCGTGTCGAACGTGATCGTCCGCGTCACCCCGTGCAACGACAGCGCCCCGGCGACCCCCCACCGGCTGCCGCCCCGGTGCGTGAACCGGTCGCTGTAGAACTCCACCGTCGGAAACCGGTCCACGTCCAGGAAGTCCGCCGACTTCAAATGACCGTCCCGTGTCCGGACGTTGGTGTCGATCGACCCCGCGTCGATCACCACATGCATCGCCGACTGCTCCACGTCCTCGGCCACCCGCACTATCCCCGCGAAGGTGTTGAACCGTCCCCGCACCCGAGCCATCCCGATATGCCGGGCCGTGAAGCCGATCGAGGAATGGGTCGGCTCGATCTCCCAGTCCCCCGGCGCCGGTAACGCGGGTGGTCGCGCGGGATTCAGTGTCACGTCACCGAGCGCGGCCACCTCGTTCGCCGGCACGGTGACATTCGCCCGGTACGGGGCGTGCCCCTCGGCCGACACCGCGAGGCGGTACTCACCGGCCGGTACCGTCACCAGGAAGGACCCGAACGGATCCAGCTCCCCGCCGACCACTCTGCGTCCCGCCGCATCCGTGACCAGGAACTGCGCGTCCGGCACCGGCTGCTTCACCGGATCCAGCACCCGGCAGCCGAGCACACCGGCACCCTCCGGCAACGGCACCGAGGCGAGATTGCCCGCCTGCGCCCGGTTCGTACGGTTCCCCAGCCAGCTGCCGACCATCTGCGACCCACCCTCGCGTCAACGCACGCTGTGAAAACACTCGTTGTTGGGGAGGTATTCGACCACCGATGCGACTTTCGAGGCAACAGACGACTACATCGCAGGAAACCAGCGCATGTGCTGGTACTAGACACGAGTAGACCGAATTGGCCGTTCCGTTTATGTTTTTCCCTCAGCCGCCGCTTCTCCGGACAACCGGGACGCGCTCCAGCACGATCCCGAACCGCTTCCTGTACGCCTCCAGCACCTCCTCGTCCGAGGCCAACTCCGCCGTCGTCTTCCCACCCTCGGGGTCCGTCACCGTGAGAGCGCGCCCGCTGAGCGTGACCCGCCCGCCGTCCTCCGTGACCCGCGAACAGACCAGCGACTGGCTGAAGTGCGACGCCTGCGAGGTGCTGTGCCACCAGGCCCCGGCCACGAAGTCCCCGAGCACCCGCGGCCGCGTCTCCAGCCGGTACTGGGACCTGCCGTCCCGCACCACCTCCAGGTCCCCGAACTCCCCGGCGCTGCCCCGCACCCCGGCCGGATCCGCCCCGGCCACGATCACCCGGAACGCGCCCGCCGGATCCGCCTGCTCCCCCCGCTCCCCGAAGGCCAGCGGGTAGTGGCTGTGCGCCCCGAACCCGACGTCGGCCAGCCAGTCGCCCCCGTCCACCGTCCGCACCCGCAGCGCCAGATGGTCGTAGGGAATCCCGAGCCGCTCCTCCTCCCCGTAGACCCGCCCCGCGAGCAGCGTCACATCGAAGCCCAGCGCCTTGAGCAACGCGCCGAACGCCCCGTTCAGTTCGTAGCAGAAGCCACCCCTGCGGGCGCCCACCAGCTTGTCCAGGAGCGGTTTCTCCTCCAGCACGATCTCCTCACCGAGGTGGATCGACAGGTTCTCGAACGGCACGGTCAGCAGGTGTCGCAACTGCAGTTCACGGAGTACGTCGGCGGTGGGCCAAGCGGGGTGGGTGACGCCGATCCGGCGGAGGTAGGCATCGACCTGTGCGGGTTTCATACCCTCAGTCTCGCGTGATCAGCAGGTGATCGTCTCCTCCTCCCACGGTTACCGCCCCGTCCACGTCGGTGCGCAGCACCTGCGCGCCCCCTGCTTCCAGTGCGGCCATCGTGCTCGGTGCCGGATGCCCATAGGGGTTGTCGGCGCCGCACGAGATGAGCGCGAGGCGTGGCGCCGCCCGTCGTATGAGGTCCGGATCCTGATAGGCGGAACCGTGATGTGCGACCTTGAGGACATCCACGGCTTTCAGACCGATTCCGGCCGGTGATCTCAACAAGGCCTGCTGAGCGGGTGGTTCGAGATCTCCGAGCATCAGCATCGTCAGCCCGGCCGACCGGACGAGCAGGGTGACGCTCGCGTCGTTCGGCCCCTCCGGCTCCGGCCCCTGCTCGGGCCCCGCGACCGGGACCGGCCCGGACCCCGGGGCCCGACTCGGCGGCGGCCACAGCACCTGCCAGTCGAGCCCGCCCGTACGACGCCGCTCTCCCGCCACCGCCCGCGTCACCGGAATGCGCCGGATCGCGGCCTGCCGGTGGACGGAATCGGCCTGGTCCAGTGGCTCCTCCAAACCCGTCGTCTCGATCGCGCCCACCGAACGCCCGCGCAGCACACCCGGCAGACCGGCCACGTGGTCCGCGTGGAAGTGGGTCAGTACGACGAGGGGCACCTTGGTGATACCGAGCGTCTTCAGACACCGGTCGACGAGTATCGGGTCGGGTCCCGCGTCCACCACCACCCCACTGCCGTCACCCGCCGCGAGCACTGTCGCGTCGCCCTGACCCACATCGCACATCGCGAACCGCCAATCCGGCGGCGGCCACCCTGTGATCACCCGGGTGAGAGGCGGCGGCTGCACCAGCACGAGCAGAAGCAGCACTCCGCAGGCGCCGCTCAGCCAGGGATGCCGCAGCAGCCTGCGCCCGACGAACACGAGGACGGCGATCGCACCGGCGAGCAGCAGCGCCCCCGTCCAGCTTCCCGGCCAGTCCATGCCTCCTCCCGGCAGGGCCGCACCCGCCCGGGCGATGTCCGCGATCCACCCGGCCGGCCAACTCGCGCACCACGCCAGTACTTTCGCGACCGGCATCGCCCAAGGAGCCGTGGTCAGGGTCGCGAAACCCAGCATCGTGGCCGGCGCGACCGCGAACTCCACGAGCAGGTTGCACGGCACCGCCACCAGGCTGACCCGCGCCGAGAGGACGGCGACGACTGGCGCGCACACCGCCTGCGCGGCGCCCGCGGCCGCCAGCGCCTCGGCCAACCTCGGCGGCACCCCGCGGGCGCGGAGCGCCGCACTCCACCGTGGGGCCAGCGTGAGCAGGGCGCCGGTGGCGAGCACGGAGAGCAGGAAGCCGTAACTCCGCGCCAACCAGGGGTCGTACAGCACCAGCACGAGCACGGCCGTGGCCAGCGCCGGAATCAGCGATCTGCGGCGCCCGGTGGCGATGGCCAGCAGCGCGATCGATCCGCAGGCCGCGGCCCGCAGCACACTCGGGTCCGGTCGGCACACGATCACGAAGCCGAGCGTGAGCGCACCCCCGCACAGGGCGGTCGCCCGCAACGGCAGACCGAGCCGGGGCGCCAGCCCTCGGCGCTCGATCCGCTGGGCCCGGCCCGGCGGCCCGATGAGCAGAGCCAGCACGATCGTGAAGTTGGCCCCGCTGACAGCGAGGATGTGTGTGAGATCGGTCGCCCTGAACGCCTCGTCCAGCTCCGGTGGGATCCGGGAGGTGTCCCCGACCACCAGTCCCGGCAGCAGCGCCCGTGCGTCCGGCTCCAGCCCGTCGGTCGCCGCCCGCAGGCTGCCCCGCAGCTCTCCGGCGAACCGCTGCGTGGCGGACGGCTGCCCGACCACCGCCGGTGGCCCGCTGCCGCGCACTCGGAGCACCGCCGCGATCCGGTCGCCGCCGCCGAGCGCGGGCGCGACCTGTGCGGTCACCCGTACCCGCGTGGAGGGCAGGAGGGAGAGCCAGGGCGAGCCCGCCCCCGCACGGCCCACCCCGGGACCCGACTCGGACCCCGCCAGCCCCGGCCCCGATCCCAGCCTCGTTCCCGGTCCCGGTCCCGGCCTCGTTCCCGCTCCCGGTCGCGCGTCCACGATCAGCAGCACCGGCGTACGGGTCCGCGCCACCGTCCCGTCCGGGCTCTCGACGTGCCTGACCTCGGCGTCGAGCAGGATCGCGGTCGGGGCGGCGCGGTTCCCCTTGATCCGGGGCCGGGTGAGCCGTGGGTCCGAGGTGACCTCCACCTCGGCGGTCACCCGGTCGTACTGCCGCGCCGACTCCGGGATCGGGCCCCTGCGCAGATCCGCACCGTGCAGCCCGGCGGAGGCGGCCGCGGCGGCGACACAGAGCAGCAAGGCCGCCGCGGAGGCCTGCGACCAGGACGACCAGGACGACCGGAGCAACCGAAGCGACCACAAGGACCGGGACCGCGGCTCAAGCCCCGGCCCCGGCCCCGGCTCCGGCTCCGGCTCCGGCTCCGGCAGTCGATCGGGCGGCGCGCCCCGCACACGGGCGCGCCCCACGAGCAGGAGTCGTCCGGCCACGGCCACGCAGAGCGCGACCACGCCCGCGACCCACCCCGGCGGTGCGTCCAACGTCACCGCCGCCGTCGCCCAGGCCGCCAGCGCCGGTGGGACCAGCCGCAGATCCGTCGGGCCCTCCTGACGAGGATGCGCGGCACCGAGCGGACTGCCGGAGACCGCGTGCACCGCCGGCCGCTGCGTCGAGGCCGGGCCCCTCATGGCCGCACGAGATTCCGCAGATCGGCGAAACGGCGGTCGCCGATTCCGTTGACCTCGCGGAGCTCGTCGACCGAACGGAAGCCGCCGTGCCGACCCCGGTAGTCGATGATGTGCTGCGCCAGTACAGGGCCGACGCCGGGCAGCGTGTCCAGCTGTTCCGCAGTGGCCGTGTTGAGGGCGACCGGAGTGACCGGAGCGGGGGCGGCCCCACCGGGACCCACGACACCCGAACCTCCCGTGACACCCGAACCCCCCGCGGCTCCCGGGACCGCCGGCACTCCCGGTCCCACCGCCGACGGCTCCCCGACCACCACCTGCTCGCCGTCCACCAGGAACCGTGCGCGGTTGAGGCCTTCGGTGTCCGTGCCCGGACGTACCCCGCCCGCGGCTTTCAGCGCGTCGGCGACCCGGGAGCCGGCCGGCAGCCGATGGATACCCGGCTCGCGCACCTTGCCGCTGACATCGACCACGAGTGCTGTGGGGACCGCGTCCGCGGGCGCCCGGGCGGCAGCGGAGGTTCCGGCCGCCGTCCGCTGCCCGGCCGCCCCCTCCTCCCCGTACGGAACCGCGGCCCGCACGATCTCCGGGGCCCGCACCGGCTGGGTCCGCCCCGACCAGAAGTGCTGTGCGGCGAGGACCGCGGCGACGACCAGCACCACAGCGAGCGCGGCCACGCTCCTGCGTTCCAGGCCGCACCTGGACTGAAGCCACAGCGGCATCCGCTCCCGGACGGCGAGCCCCGCCCGCCGCCGCCACGCGGGAGCGGTCCGGCCCTCGTCCGCGACCTCGTCGGCGACCTCGTCGGTGACCCCGTCCGCGCCCCCCAGCGCTCCCGCTCCCACCCCGGGACTCCCGGGGCCACTGGCGCTCTCCCCCGCACCCGACAGAGTGTGTTGTCGGCGGTCGGACGGTGAGGGCTCGTCGCGCGATTCCGCGCGTCCCTGGAGGGCGCCGTCGCTCCACTCCACCGGCGGCCCGTGCCGCGACTCCCCGCGCACCCGCCCCCGTTCAGGCGCGAAGAGTGTCTCCGCGCGCAGGCGCAGCGTCTCCGCCGAGGCCTCTCGGCGCCGGGACCTGCCGCGGTGGGGCCGGCGGCGGTGTCGCGTACGAACGTCGGAGGCCGGGCCGCGGCCCGGTCCGCTGGTGGCTGTCGTGGTCCGTGAAACTGATCGAAGTGGCATGGGACGAGAATCGGGCACAAGAACCGATCCCCGATGATCTTGCTCAATTCCCGGGGATTACCACCCAGTTGTGGATAACTCCGCCACCCGCTCGGGCGAGAACACCCGCTCCGGACACCAGCCCGCATCTCGCCGAGGCGTCACACCGAGATGTCACACCGAAACGTCTCACGGCGTCTCACCGAGGCGAGACAACCGCCCCCAGCAGACCCGGCCCCGTATGCGCCCCGATCACCGCTCCGACCTCGCTCACATGCAGGTCGACCAGCCCCGGGACCCGTACCCTCAGCCGCTCCGCGAGCGCCGAGGCGCGGTCGGGGGCGGCGAGATGGTGGACGGCGATGTCGACCTGGGCGCTCCCGGCCCGGTCGGCCACGATCTCTTCGAGGCGGGCGATCGCCTTGGTGGCGGTTCGCACCTTCTCCCGGAGCTCGATGCGCCCGCCGTCCAGTTCGAGCAGCGGTTTGACGGCCAGTGCGGAGCCGAGCAAGGCCTGTGCCGCCCCGATCCGGCCGCCCCGGCGGAGATAGTCGAGGGTGTCGACGTAGAAGTACGCGTACGTGCCCGCGGCCCGTTTCTCCGCCGCCGTGACCGCGTCGTCGACCGTGCCGCCCGCCTCCGCGGACTCGGCGGCCGCCAGTGCGCAGAAGCCGAGGGCCATGGCGACCATCCCGGTGTCCACCACGCGCACGGGCACGGGAGCCTCGCGTGCGGCGAGGACCGCCGCGTCGTAGGTGCCCGAGAACTCGGACGACAGATGCAACGAGACGATGCCGGTGGCGCCGGACGCGGCGACGCGCCGGTAGGTCTCGGCGAAGACCTCGGGGCTCGGCCGGGAGGTCGTGACGGACCGCCGCTTCTGCAGGGCCAGGGCCAGGGAGCGGGCCGAGATCTCGGTGCCCTCTTCGAGCGCCTGGTCGCCGAGGACCACGGTCAGGGGCACCGCGGTGATGCCGTGGCGCTCCATCGTCCGTGGCGGCAGGTAGGCCGTTGAATCGGTGACGATCGCGACATGGCGGGACATGAGCTGGAGATTACCTGTCAGTGGACGTGGAAGGCAGCCCGGCCCCTGCCGCCCGCTGCCGGACCGGCGGTATCAAGTCGTGCTCTCCGGGCGGGGCTTCTTCTCCCAAGGGTAGGCGGCCCGCTGCCTGGGTGCGTCGATCGCGGCCCGGGTGGGCTCCTCGGCCCTGCGCGCTTCGGGGTTGTCCGGCCAGGTCTGCTGGTCGGCGGCGGCGCTCGGCGCCTCCGGCCACGGCGGCGCGGACGAGGACTCCGTCGCCGGCCGGGGCGACGAACCGGTCGCGGAACCGGTCGAGGAACCAGCCGCTGGACCGGTCGACGGACCGGTCGACGAGTTGGCCGACGAGCCGGAGCCGGTCGCCGAGCCGTTCGCCGAGCCGGTCGTCCCCGTGGGCGACGGTTCCGTCGTCCAGTGCCGTAGCGCGCCCGCCTCCATGTCGATCTGCGTGCTCAGCGACTCCAGGTCGTCGCCACCGAAGCGCTGGGCACGGTCGCGGGCCGCCCAGCGCAGTGCGTCGGCCGATTTCGTTATCTGCTCGGTGCGCTCCCGCAGCGCGGGCAGCCGCTCGGCGAGGCGCGCCCTGTCCGGTTCGCGCTCCAGCCGCTTCAACTCGGCGTCCAGCTCCTGGCCGTGCGCGCTGAGGCGGTCGAAGAGCGCCAGCGACTCCTTCAGCGAGGCGTCCTCGCCCACGCCCGCCTGCAGCGCCTCCTGGGTGGCCCGCATCGACGTGCGCAGGGAGAGACGCAGTTGGGCGAGCTGCCCCAGGGATCCCGGCTGGGCGAAGGTCTTCGCCTTGAGTGTGGAGTCCTCCACCGTGCGGCGGGCCTGCGCGACGGTGCGGTCCACGCCACGCTTCGCGGCGCCGACCACCTTCACCGTGGCGTATATGCCCAGGGTCACGAACAGCAAGAAGATCAGCGCCACGATGGCGACCACGGCTTCCATGACGGTCCTCTCGGGTGCTGCGTCCAGTGCACGCGGGCTCTTCCACGCACTTGTGGGCTCTTTCACCGTAAACGGAAAAAGCAGGTTGGGGGTTCCAGCGGAACCCCCAACCTGCCCGTAGGGGAAGACCCGGAGCGGCGCCTCACCGGCCGCCGCCCCGCCGCCGCCCGGCCCCGTCGCCCGGTCGTCGCCCAGCCGTCGCCCGGCCGTCGCCTACGCCGGAACGATGTTCACCAGCTTCGGCGCCCGCACGATCACCTTGCGGATGCCCGCCCCGTCCAGCGCCGCGACCACCTTGTCGTCGGCCAGCGCCACCTTCTCCAGCTCCTCGTCCGAGATCGAAGGGGAGACCTCCAGGCGCGCCTTGACCTTGCCCTTGATCTGCACGACGCAGGTCACGCTCTCGTCGACGGCGTACGCCGGGTCGGCGACCGGGAAGTCCCGGTGGACGACCGAGTCGGTGTGGCCCAGCTTGCGCCACAGTTCCTCGGCGATGTGCGGGGCCAGCGGCGCGACCAGCAGCACCAGCGACTCGGCCACCGTCCGCGGGATGGGGCCGCCCGCCTTCGTCAGGTGGTTGTTCAGCTCGGTGACCTTGGCGATGGCGGTGTTGAAGCGCAGGCCCTCCAGGTCCTGGCGTACGCCGTCGATCGCCTTGTGCAGGGCGCGCAGGGTGTCCGCGTCGATGTCGGCGTCCGGGACGTCGACGACGGTGACGTCACCGGTGGTCTCGTCGATGACGTTGCGCCACAGCCGCTGCAGCAGCCTGAACTGGCCCACCACCGCGCGCGTGTCCCACGGCCGCGACACGTCCAGGGGGCCCATCGCCATCTCGTACAGGCGCAGGGTGTCCGCACCGTACTCGGCGCAGATCTCGTCCGGAGTGACCGCGTTCTTCAGGGACTTGCCCATCTTGCCCAGCAGCCGGGAGACCTTCTCGCCCTCGAAGTAGTAGGCGCCGTCGCGCTCCTCCACCTCGGCGGCCGGTACGGCGATGCCACGGCTGTCGCGGTACACGAAGGCCTGGATCATGCCCTGGTTGTACAGCTTGTGGAACGGCTCCGCCGAGGAGACGTGCCCCAGGTCGAACAGCACCTTGGACCAGAAGCGCGCGTACAGCAGGTGCAGTACGGCGTGTTCGGCGCCGCCCACGTACAGGTCGACACCGCCGTGGGGCTGACCCTCGCGCGGGCCCATCCAGTACTGCTCGACCTCCGGGTCGACCAGCTTCTCGGAGTTGTGCGGGTCCAGGTAGCGCAGCTCGTACCAGCAGGAACCGGCCCAGTTGGGCATGGTGTTGGTCTCGCGGCGGTACGCGCGCGTGCCGCGGCCGTCGCCCAGGTCCAGGCTGACGTTCACCCAGTCCTCGTTGCGGGACAGCGGGGTCTCCGGGGACGTGTTCGCGTCGTCCGGGTCGAAGGTGCGCGGCGAGTAGTCCTCGACCTCCGGCAGCTCCAGGGGCAGCATCGACTCGGGCAGCGGGTGGGCGATGCCGTCCTCGTCGTAGACGATCGGGAAGGGCTCGCCCCAGTAGCGCTGCCGGCTGAACAGCCAGTCGCGCAGCCGGAAGTTGACGGTGCCGCGGCCGACGTCCTTGCCCTCCAGCCACTCGGTGATGCGCGCCTTGGCCTCGGTGACGCCCAGACCGTCCAGCGAGATGTCGCCGTTCGCGGAGTTGATGATCCTGGCGTCGTGCGAGCCGAACGCGTTCTCCCACGTCGACGTGTCGGTGCCGCGGCCGTCGGTGGGCTCGACCACGCAGCGGATCGGCAGCTCGAAGGCGCGCGCGAACTCGAAGTCGCGCTGGTCGCCCGCCGGGACGGCCATGATCGCGCCGGTGCCGTAGCCCATCAGGACGTAGTCGGCGACGAAGACGGGGACCTGCTCGCCGTTGACCGGGTTGGTCGCGTACGAGCCGATGAAGACGCCCGTCTTGTCCTTGGCCTCGGCCTGTCGCTCGACGTCCGACTTGGCGGCGGCCTGCGCGCGGTAGGCGGCGACGGCCTCGGACGGGGTGGCGTGGCCGCCCGTCCAGACGTCGTGGGTGCCCTCGGGCCAGGCGGCCGGGGTCAGCTTCTCGACCAGCGGGTGTTCGGGGGCCAGCACCATGTAGGTCGCGCCGAACAGGGTGTCCGGGCGGGTGGTGAAGACGGAGATGGCGTCGCCGTCGACGGGGAAGTCGACGCGGGCGCCCTCGGAGCGGCCGATCCAGTTGCGCTGCTGCAGCTTGATGGCCTCGGGCCAGTCCAGCGCGTCCAGGTCGTCCAGCAACCGGTCGGCGTACGAGGTGATGCGCATGTTCCACTGGCGCAGCTTGGCCTTGAAGACGGGGAAGTTGCCGCGCTCGGAGCGGCCGTCCGCGGTGACCTCCTCGTTCGCCAGGACGGTGCCCAGGCCGGGACACCAGTTGACGGGCGCCTCGGAGGCGTACGCCAGGCGGTGGTCGCCCAGGACGTCGGCCCGTTCGGCGTGAGACAGCTCACTCCAGATACGTCCGCCGGGCAGCGCGCGTTCACCGCTCTCGAACTGCGCGACCAGTTCGGCGACCGGACGGGCCCGGCCGGCCTCGGCGTCGTACCAGGAGTTGAAGATCTGCAGGAAGATCCACTGGGTCCACTTGTAGTAGTCCGGGTCGATCGTCGCGAAGGACCTGCGCTTGTCGTGTCCCAGGCCCAGGCGGCGCAGCTGGACCTTCATGTTCGCGATGTTGGCCTCGGTGGACACCCGCGGGTGCGTGCCGGTCTGCACGGCGTACTGCTCGGCGGGCAGGCCGAAGGCGTCGAAGCCCAGCGTGTGCAGGACGTTGTGGCCGGTCATGCGCTGGTAGCGGGCGAAGACATCGGTGGCGATGTAGCCCAGGGGGTGACCGACGTGCAGGCCCGCACCGGAGGGGTACGGGAACATGTCCATGATGAACTTCTTGGGCCTGGCCGCCAGCTCGGGGTCGCCGGCCAGGTCACCCTTCGGATTGGGCGCCGCGTACGTGTTCTCGGCGTCCCATACGTCCTGCCAGCGTGCCTCGATCTGCTCGGCCATGGCGGCCGTGTAGCGGTGCGGCGCTGCCACCTCGGAGGCAGCGGTGTTCGTCTCGCTCATGATCCTCAAAGCTCCATCGATCGTCTCTGCCAGCGGCTCAGGAAATGAAAAAACCCCTCGCACAGGAGGGGGCGCCGCGCCGATGCCGGTCGCGGTTTTCCGACGACCGGAATTGATCAGCGCGGCTCACTAAGCAGAAGGCGTACGGCACGCATGACGTCAGGGTACCGCAGCGGCCGAGCGGGCCGCGACGCACTTTCGGCTACGCTCCGGCACTGAGTGTCGCTCCCCGCGCCGCGTCGGCAATCGCTGGACAAAGGTCAAGGGTTACTTCGCGTAAGGGCCGCTAAGGGACATCACAACTCCCTCACCGCCCTTTGATAACAGCGATATAACTCAAACCTCGTACTCCTCGGTATGGCTAGACCTAGAGTGCGGCAGCGGGACCGCTTTCCCGAACTGTTCGGAGTTGCCCCATGAACTCTCGCCGCAACAACAGCACGCTCTCCCGACCGAGTCGCTCGGTCCAGGGTGGAGTGATGGCTGCCGTTCTGCTGCTCATACCCGTCAGCGTCGTGGTCGGAGGTGACGCGTTCCGCGACTTCATCAACTTCGGCGCGGGCGTGCTGTCCCTCGTCGCCCTGACCTGCTCGGTCCTGTGGGGACTCGTCGCCACCGACCGGGTCTTCCTCAACACCCGCCAGCGCCTGATAGCCCAGGCCGTGCACCGGACGACCGCGGTCAGTTCGGTCGGCTTCCTGGTGCTGCACGTCACGGTCAAGCTCGTCCTCGACCACGTCTCCGCGATCGCGGTCTTCGTCCCCTTCGGCCTGGGTGTCACCGGCACCGGCCAGCTCATCGGATTCGGCTCCCTGGCCGGCCTGCTGATGATCTTCACCGCTCTCACCGGCGCGCTGCGCAGCAGGTTCGCGTCCCCCGCCGAGGTCGCCGCCCGCTGGCGCGCGGTGCACATGCTGGCCTACCCCGCCTGGTGCGCGGCCCTGGTCCACGGCCTCTTCGCGGGGCGCGAGGCGAAGCCGGTCTTCGTGATCCTCTACAGCCTCGCCCTGGTCGCCGTCATGGGAGCACTGGGCCTTCGCGCGGCCCCCCTGTCGTTCAAGCGCAAGTTCGCCAAGCGTGTCCTGGCCCTGCTCGACAACGGCAACAACAGGTCCTTCCGCGAGGAGCCCCCGGCACGCCGTGCCGCGGAGGCCCCGAAGGGACGCGGCGGCCGGCCCGGCTTCCCCGACCAGCCGGTCCCCCAGCAGCGGAACGGCTCCCCCCAGCGCTCCTTCCAGGACACCGGGGCCTCCTTCACCGACACCGGGTCGCTCACCGACACCGGCGGCTTCGCGGCCGCCTACCGGGCCACGTCCAGCACGCCGCGCGCCCAGGAGCCGATGATCCCCGAGGCGACCCGGCCCATGCAGATGCCGATCGACATGCAGCCCACCGAGACGATGCCGCGCGCCGACGGCAACACCGGTACCCGGTGGCCGACCCCGTCGCCGTCGCTCTACGAGGCACCGCCGCGCACGGACGGGCCCAACTACGACACGGGCGCCTTCACCCCCGTGTCGTACGACACTCCCCCGCCGGGCGCCTCGTACGGCGGAAGTGACGTGTACAACACCGGTGAGACGAACGACCCCCTCGGTACGTACAACCCGAATGACACGTACAACAGCGGTCCCGCCACTGAAACGCTGCCCGGTTCCTACGAGGCACCGAGCAACGGCGAACCCTGGAACGCGCCTTCCGGAGGCTTTTAGTGAACGAGGCCCTTCCCGACGTCCCCGAAGTCCGAGTGGTGGGCCTTCCCCAGCTCACCTCCGGTTTCGATCTCGTCGAGAGACTCGACCTGCCCATGCACCTGAAGGTGCACGGGCCGCTTGAGCCCATGGGCGGTGAGCAGCTCGCGCAGCTCTCCGAACGGATCAACCTGAAGGGCCGCGGCGGCGCGGGCTTCCCGTTCCACAAGAAGCTCAGGTCGGTCGCCGAGACGGCGATCCGCCGGGGCGTACGGCCCGTGGTCGTCGTCAACGGCAGCGAGGACGAGCCCGCCTGCCGCAAGGACACGGTGATGATCAACCGTGCCCCGCATCTGATCCTGGACGGTGCCCTGCTGGTCGCGGAGGCCCTGGGCGCCCGCACCCTGGTCATCGGAGTGACCCGGGAATCCACCCAGCGGTCGATGGAGGCCGCGCTCTCCGAGCGCGGCCTGACCAACCGGCGCAACGCGACCATCCGCGCGCGGGTGCAGCGCAACCCGGTGCGGATGGTGACCGGAGCGGCCGCCTCCCTGGTCCGCTCCATCGACGGCGGCCCCGCGATCCCGCCGGGCCGTAAGACCAGCGCCTCGCAGAACGGTGTCGGCGGCGCCCCCACGCTGCTGTCGAACGCCGAGACCTTCGCCCAGTTGGCCATCGCCGCCCGCATCGGCGCCGAGCGCTACGGGAACACCGGCCTGTACGACGAGCCCGGCACCGTCCTGCTCACCGTCTCCGGGGCGGTCGCCCGGCCCATGGTGATCGAGGCCCCGACGGGCGTGCCGCTGCGCTACATCCTGCAGTTGGCCGGTGCCCCGCCCGTCCCGCAGGGCGTGCTGACCGGCGGTTACCACGGCAAGTGGCTGGACTCCGCGACGGTCAACGAGGCGATCGTCTCGCGCAACTCCCTGGACGCGGTGGGCGGCGCCCTGGGCGCCGGCGCGATCCTCCCGATCAGCCAGGCGACCTGCCCGCTGGGCGAGTCGCTGCGCGTGGCCCAGTGGCTGGCCGAGGAGAGCGCCGGCCAGTGCGGCCCCTGCTACCTCGGGCTGCCGGCCGCGGCCCGCGGCATGGAGGACATCCTCAACGGCGGCGGTCCGGCCGCCCTGGAGGCGCTCAAGCAGGTCGCCAACTCCGTGAAGCGGCGCGGCGCGTGCTCGCACCCGGACGGCTCCGCGATGTTCCTGGAGTCGACCATCAAGGCGTTCACCGACGACCTGGCCGCCCATGTCCTCGGCAACGGCTGCGGACGCCCCGTGGAGGGTGTTCTGCCGCTCTTCGAGGGCGGCCAGCAGCCCACCGGCATCCCCGGCGGCGGCCAGCCGGAGGAGGAGCAGGGCGCACCCCGCCAGAAGATCTTCGTGGACTGGACGCTGTGCCGCGGGCACGGCCTGTGCGCGGACATCCTCCCCGAGGTCTTCCAGCTGGGCGCCGACGGCTTCCCGACCGTCGCGCAGGCACAGGTGCCCCGGTACGCGGAGGCGAAGGCACTGCGGGCCGTACGACGCTGCCCGGCGCTCGCCCTGCGCCTGGAGGAGGACACCCGCGGAGCGGCCCCCCGGCAGAACCTGCCCGCCGTACGCGAGGGCGGCGGGGGCGGCCGTCGCGCGCTGGGCCGCGGTCGCTGACCCACCGGCGGCCCGGCAGCCCGGGCCGCCGCACCGCACACCTCTGTACGCCGGTACACCGAGACGTCACGACACGAAGAAGCGGGCCATCCTGATCGGATGACCCGCTTCATCTGCTGTGGAGCTAAGGAGAATTGAACTCCTGACCTCCTGCATGCCATGCAGGCGCTCTACCAACTGAGCTATAGCCCCTTGCGGTGTCCCACCGGGTCTCCCCGGCGGCGACGCCAACATTACCGGTCCCTCCGCGCACCACCAAATCGTTTCCCGGTCGCGGTCCCGGCCGGGGACGCCCCGGCCGGATCAGGCCGTGGCGAACGAGTAGAAGCGCTTGAGCGTGCAGTGCTCGTCGAGGAGCCGGCCGTAGATCGGCTCGCCCTCCAGCTCGCGGTACGTCTCGATGGGGTCGCCTTTTATGATCAGCGCCCGTGCGCATTCCTCGCACCAGTACTGGTAGTCGTGGTTGACCGGCTCCATGTCGCGGACGATGGGCGTACCACTGCCGCACCAATCGCACTTTCGCCTGTGCGCACCCATCGATCAGCTCCAGCTGTGGCCGCAGGCCGTGCACACGTAGGGAACTCCTCCGTTGTCGCCGAGGACTTGAGCAACGTGGGCCGAAGCACAGGGAGGGCGGTCGAGGCGCGTGATCGGGTCCCGTACCACCTCGGCATCGGAAAGGTCGTCGACCTTCCCGAGGATGCTCGCAGGCATCGCCACTCCCTCCCGTCGGGTCGCGCCCCCTTCCGGCCGTTTGATTCTGCCACGGCCGGAGCAATACGGTCAGCGACGCCTTCGTACCAGTCCGGACACGGGACCCGCCGCAGTGGCCGCGGCCAGCGCAAACGACGAGTAATGCATCCGAAGAGGTATACGCCTGGGGAGGCCCGAGTGACTCAACACGCAGAGAAGAACAGGTCAACGAAAGATCCCGCCCCCTGACGGGGACGGGATCATCTTCCTGTGGAGCTAAGGAGAATTGAACTCCTGACCTCCTGCATGCCATGCAGGCGCTCTACCAACTGAGCTATAGCCCCTCGCGGTGTCCCGGCCGCTTTCCCGGCGGCGGAACAAGAGAAACTTTAGCCTGCGACCAGCCGGAAAGTGAAATCCGGGGCCGCGGGGCACCGGGGCAGGATCCTCCGGCCTGCGTGGGCGGACCCACGCGTGCCGGCCGGAGGTTCTAGTCGTCGTCGCCCAGCACCGGCTCCGGCAGGGTCCCCGCGTTGTGCTCCAGGAGGCGCCAGCCGCGGGCGCCCTCGCCGAGGACGGACCAGCAGCAGTTGGAGAGGCCGCCGAGGCTTTCCCAGTGCTGTGATTCCAGACCGAGGAGGCGGCCGATGGTGGTGCGGATGGTGCCGCCGTGGCTGACGACCACGAGCGTGCCGTCGTCGGGCAGCTTGTCGGCGTGCCGGAGCACCACGGGGGCCGCCCGGTCGGCGACCTCGGTCTCCAGTTCGCCGCCGCCCCGGCGCACGGGCTCGCCGCGCTTCCAGCCGGCGTACTGGTCGCCGTAGCGCGCGATGATCTCCTCGTGCGTCAGGCCCTGCCAGGCGCCCGCGTAGGTCTCGCGCAGCCCCTCGTCGTGCGTCACGTCGAGGCCGGTGAGCGCGGACAGCTCACCCGCGGTGTCCGCCGCCCGCCTCAGGTCCGAGGCGACGATCGCGTCGGGCTTCAGGGACGCGAGCAGCCGGGCGGCGCGGCGGGCCTGGCCCACGCCGGTCTCGGTCAGCTCGACGTCCGTGGTGCCCTGGAAACGGCGCTCCACGTTCCACAGCGTCTGGCCGTGGCGCCACAGGATGACGCGGCGCCCCCGGCCCGCCTTGCGACCGGCGTCCGACAGCGGCTTGCCGTCCGCCGCCGGACGCTCTGCGCCGGCCGTCATCGAAGTTCTCCGCGCAGCTCCGCGTCGTCCTCCGCGTCCTGGAGGTCGGCGTGCTCGGCGGCCTTGCCCCGGGTGGCCTGGGCGTCGGCGGGCAGGTCGAGCTCGGGGCAGTCCTTCCAGAGCCGCTCCAGCGCGTAGAACACGCGCTCCTCGCTGTGCTGGACGTGCACCACGATGTCGACGTAGTCCAGCAGGATCCAGCGGGCGTCGCGGTCGCCCTCACGGCGCACCGGCTTCGTGCCGAGCTCCTTGTTGAGGCGCTCCTCGATCTCGTCGACGATCGACTTGACCTGGCGGTCGTTGGGCGCGGAGGCCAGCAGGAAGGCGTCCGTGATCGACAGCACGTCGCTGACGTCGTACGCGATGATGTCGTGCGCGAGCTTGTCGGCGGCCGCCTGCGCGGCGGTGGTGATGAGCTCGACAGAACGGTCAGTGGCGGTCACTACAAGGCTTTCCGTAGGCGGTCAGGAACCCCGGGGGGTCATACCCCAAGGGTCTCACGGACCGCCGACAGCGCCCCACGCGATAAACGGATCACCGGCCGGCCGGGCGGGCCGGCCTATTCGCCCACCTTGTAGTCCTGGCCGAGCACCACCGACACGTCCGCGTTCGAGGTGACCTTGCCCTTCTTCACGGAGGTCGTCGGCAGGCCGAGTGTCTTGGCGACCTCCGCCGCGTCCTCCTTCTTCGCGGCGTCAACGTACGTGATCTCGGACACCGCCTGTGCGACGTCGGCCGTACCGCCGTCGACGAAGGTGTAGCCGCCGTTGAGCAGCACGACCCTGGCCCTCTCGGTGGCGTCCTCGTCGGCCGTGGCGTTGCGGATGCCGACCTGGACGGCGGCGCCCTTCTCGGGGCTCCTGGCGGCCCCGCCGAGCACGTCCTTGACCACACTGTCGCTCGCCTGCGTGCTGAGCCGGCCGTCCGTCCGGACGGGCAGCAGGGCGGTCTTGAAGTCGCCCTCCTTGGCGCGGTCCGCGAGCTTGGCGAGGAACGCGCCCAGGTCCTTGTCGGTGAGCGAGGGGTCGAGGATCTGCGCGAGCGTCTGCACGGTGGTCGTCGCGGCCTGCGAGTCGGACGACAGCTTGCGCAGCACGGCCTGCATGACCTGACCGAACCGCTGCAGTTGCGCGTTCTGCGATTCCCCGGAGGCGCGGTACGTGGCGTACGCGACGGCCATCTTGCCGCTGAGCGTCTGCTGCTCGCCCTTCTTGACGAGGGGCGCCTCGCCCTTCTTCTTCGCCTCGGGGTCCGGCACGTCCGCGTCGGTGTCGATGTCGATGTTGCCGACGAGCTCGACCAGGTTGTTCAGGTACGGGGTGTCGAGGCGCCAGGTGCCCTCGATGTCCGTCCCGAGCACGGTGTCGAGCTCGTCGCGCGTCCCCGAGGAACCGTCGTCGTCGACGGACTTGGAGAGGGTGGTCGCACCGCCGTCGTCGTCCGTCAGGGCGAGGGAGTTGGGCAGCAGGACCGTGGTGCCCTGCTTCGTGGTGGTGTTGTTGACGAGCAGGGCCGTCGAGGTGCCGCTGCCCTTGGTGTTGTGCAGGTGGACGACGATCACGTCGCGCTTCTGGGCGCCCGCGGCGGTGGTCGTGCCGCCCTTCGCGTCCGACGAGGACCCGGGCAGCTTCCCGGCGAACCAGAGATAGCCCGCCCCGCCCACCACGACCATCGCGAGGACCACGACGAGGGCGACCACCCGGCCGCGCGCGCGGCGCTTGGCCTCCTCGCGCCGCTCGGTGCGGTTCTCGGTGAACTTGAGCCAGTCGATGACGTCCTCGGACTGCTCGGGCTGCTCCTCGACGAACGCGAACTGCTCGGTGCGGTAGTCGGGTTCACCCGCCCGCTCGTCACCCTCCGCCGGTACGGGGTCCGGTGCCGGGGCCGGGTCCTTCGCGGGGCCCGCCTGCTGCGGGATGTAGGCGGTCTGCTCGGCGACCTGGGGCTGCGGCCGGCCCGCCTGCTGCTCCGCCTGATGCCCCGTCTGCTGCCCTGCCTGCTGTCCCGTCGCGTACGGGTCGTAGCCGTAGCCCTGCCCGTACCCCTGCTGCCCGTACCCCTGCTGCCCGTATCCCTGCTGCGCGTAGTCCTGGCGGTAGTCCTGGCCGTAATCCTGCGCGGGCGCCTGCCCCGGCACCTGTCCCTGCCCCTGCGCCTGCCCGCCATAGGGGTCGTACGAGCCGTACTCGTCCGGTTGCGGAGAGTACTGAGGGTGCTGCGGAGACTGTCCCGGCTGCGGTACCTGCCGGTACACGGGCTGTCCGAACTCGTCGTAGCCGACGAGTTCGTACTGGTCGCCTCCGTACCCAGCGTCGTATCGGTCGTTCACCGGTGCCCCTCTCGGCTCACTCGCCGCGGTACAGCTCTCGCTTGTCGATGTAGCGCACCACGCCGTCCGGCACCAGGTACCAGACCGGGTCACCCTTCGCGACCCGGCCCCGGCAGTCCGTGGACGAGATGGCGAGCGCGGGAACCTCGACGAGCGAGACACCGCCTTCCGGCAGACCGGTGTCGGTCAGTATGTGGCCGGGCCGGGTGACCCCGATGAAGTGCGCGAGGGAGAACAGTTCGTCGGCGTCCCGCCAGGTGAGGATCTGGCCGAGCGCGTCGGCGCCGGTGATGAAGAAGAGGTCCGTGTCGGGGTTGAGCATGCGCAGGTCGCGCAGCGTGTCCGTGGTGTAGGTGGGACCGCCGCGGTCGATGTCGATGCGGCTCACGGAGAACTGCGGGTTCTCGGCGGTCGAGATGACCGTCATCAGATAGCGGTCCTCGGCCGGCGAGACCTTGCGGTCGGTCTTCTGCCACGGCTGGCCGGTCGGTACGAACACCACCTCGTCGAGGTGGAAGCGCGCGGCGACCTCACTGGCGGCCACGAGGTGTCCGTGATGGATCGGGTCGAACGTTCCGCCCATGACGCCGAGGCGGCGCTTGCCCGGGTTCGACGGTCCGTTTCCCGTGCCACGCCGTACGCCGTGTGCCACGACGCCCGCCGGACCGGTAGGCATGTCCTGCTCTCCCATGCGTGCAGACCCTACCGGCCCGGACGGCGGGCTCTGTCGCGCGGCCGTCAGCGGTCCCGGTTGAAACGGGTGGTGATCCACAGCAGCAGCAGGAGGGCGAGAAAGGCTCCACCGCCGACGAACAGGGGATTCAGGCTCTCGTGGTTGCCGCCGTGCTCCTCGCCCTCGGCGGCGAGTGTGACCAACTGGGCAGCGGTGCTGTGGAGGCTCATCTTCAGCAGGACCTATCCATGGGGGTCCCCCCGCCCGAGCGCAGTCGAGAGTGGGGGAGGGCGGGATAAAGACTTCCGCACATCGTAAGCGGGCGCCCTCTCCTCCATCACTCCGACTCCGCCGTTGGGGAGTTCGGCTCCGCCGGGGCGGGAACCTTCCGCGGGGTCTCAGTCGTCCCGTTTGTAGCCGCGCAGAAGGAACCAGGCGGCCAGCCCACATCCGACGACCATCACGATCAGCACGATGCGGAGGAGATTGCCCGCCCCTTGCTCCTGGGCGGCACTCGCGGCCTCGACGAGCCACGATCCGGGGGAATGCTCCATGACGTACTACTCCTTGACGTACTGCTCCTTCGCTGTACTGCCCGTCCAAGGTATCTCCGCCTAGGCTGTCCCCCGCCTCGGGGGCACAGATGGCGACCAAACGCATGGGGGACCACATGCCAGAAGAAAGCCACGAGAACGTACCGAGCAGGCAGCGCAGGCGCTTCGAGGGGATCTCCTCCCGGGCGTACGAGCACCCCGCGGACCGCTCGGCCCTGGTCGCCCTGCGCAAGCTCACCGGCTTCGACACGGTCTTCAAGGCGCTCAGCGGCCTGCTCCCGGAGCGCAGCCTGAGGCTGCTGTTCCTGTCGGACTCGGTGCGCGTCTCGGACGCCCAGTTCGCCCACCTGAACGTGATGCTGCGCGACGCCTGTTACATCCTGGACCTGGAGAAGGTCCCGCCGATGTACGTCAACCAGGACCCGCAGCCGAACGCGATGTGCATCGGCCTGGACGAGCCGATCATCGTCGTCACCACCGGGCTCGTCGAGCTGCTCGACGAGGAGGAGATGCGGGCGGTCGTAGGCCACGAGGTGGGGCACGCGCTGTCCGGCCACTCCGTCTACCGCACGATCCTGCTCTTCCTCACCAGCCTCGCCCTGCGCGTGGCGTGGATCCCCCTCGGCAACCTCGCGATCATGGCGATCGTGACCGCCCTGCGCGAGTGGTTCCGCAAGTCCGAGCTGTCCGCGGACCGTGCGGGGCTGCTGGTCGGCCAGGACCTGCGGGCCTCGATGCGCGGCCTGATGAAGATCGCGGGCGGCAACCACCTGCACGAGATGAACGTGGACGCGTTCCTCGCCCAGGCCGAGGAGTACGAGGCCGGCGGCGACCTCCGCGACTCCGTGCTCAAGATCCTGAACGTGATGCCCCGCTCCCACCCGTTCACCACGGTCAGGGCGGCCGAGCTGAAGAAGTGGGGGGAGTCCCGCGACTACCAGCGGATCATGGACGGCCACTACCCGCGCCGCGACGAGGACGGGGACACCTCGGTCACGGACTCCTTCCGCCAGTCCGCGGCCAGTTACGCCACCGACATGAAGAACTCCAAGGACCCGCTGATGAAGCTGGTCAGCGACATAGCGGGCGGTGCGGGCGACCTCGGCGGCCGGGTGCGACGCGGCTTCGGCGGCTTCGCGAGCGGCAGCAGCACGGGCGGCACTTCCGGCACCACCACCAAGGACCACCCGCCCACGGACGACCCGGACGCCACACCCCCACCCAGCACCACCTGACAACCACACACCCGCGCCCCACCCCGAAAGGGGCGCGGGGAACGACGCGACCAGCCCCCACCCCCTCAGGGGCGCGAGGAACTGCGCGACCAGCCCCCACCGCCCCGCAAGTCATGACGATGCCCCCACCTCCCTCAGGGGCGCGGGGAACTGCGCAACCGGCCCCGCCGACCCGCAGACCACCACGACGCCTCCACCCCCTCAGCGGAGCGCAGACGGTCAGGTCGGGTCAGAGCTTCGGCTGCGCACTGGCCGCCAACGACCCGCACAACGCCGTGGCACTCCCCGTGGCGAACGGATCCGTACCGGCCGGCCCACCCGCCCTCGCCGTCTCCCCCGCGAGCAGCGGCCGCAGGTGGTTCGTCGCGTCCTCGGCACAGGCCAGCGGCCCGGCCTGGACGTAGGAGACGAGCAGTTCGGCCTGGTGCATGCGCAGGTCGTCCCGGTCGAACCGGAAGTGCAGCTCGCGCCGGACGGTGAACAGCGAGGCCTCGGCCTTCTCGTCGGAGCCGGTCGGCCGCAGCGCGTAGACGAAGGTGTGGTCGGCGCTGACCTCAAGGGTGTCGGAGTCCGTCTCGGCGGCGGTCAGGGTGCCCTGCACCCTGACCTTGGTGTCGGCCAGCTCGGTCCGCGCCGGATCGAAGCGCACCAGCCAGCCGGTGGGCGCGTGCCGCCCGTCCGCGGCGGGGCTCCGGAAGCTCTGGTCGAACTGGTCGAGCTGCTGCGGGTCGAGCAGGATCCGCACCGACCGGCTGGCACCGCCGGTGAGGACGTCCGGGTCGAGCGCGGACTCGACGAGGTAGTCCTTCGCCGTGGTCAGCGCGGTGACGATCTGGCTGTCGGAGAAGTGCGCGGTGCGCCGGGAGGCGGGCAGTGTGATGCCGTCGGCGCCTATGCGGAACTGGTCGGCGGGGCTGTGCGCGTACAGGGCCTCCGCATCGGCCGAACCGGGTACGCGGCTCTGTGGCGCGAGCGGTATCACCGTCATGCGCAGTGGTTCGGGATGCTTCGCGGCGGGGGTCTGGTACGGATGGCGTACGCCCATGTAGATCGCCGTGCCGAACGCCACGGCGATCAGGACGACGAGGACCAGGGCCTGCCGGGAGAGACCCCGGCGCATCGGGGGGCGGCGGCGGACGGCCGGGGTGTGGTCGCCGATCCGCTCCTGCGCGGAGAACTCCTGGAGGCGGGCAGCACGGACGAACGATTCGTCGAAGACGACGGACCGGTACTCCTCCTCGCCCCCGCCGGGTACACCCTCGGATGTCCCCTCCGGTGGGTCTCCAGGACTGCCCATACTTTC
This sequence comes from Streptomyces sp. NPDC017991, assembly GCF_044328075.1. Taxonomy (NCBI): domain Bacteria; kingdom Bacillati; phylum Actinomycetota; class Actinomycetes; order Kitasatosporales; family Streptomycetaceae; genus Streptomyces; species Streptomyces sp. NPDC017991. The sequence continues at coordinate 336,891 of NZ_JBIRGP010000002.1, forward strand.
AGAGTAGGTCTCCTGGACCTCAGGTAAACGCCCTGCTACACGACAAGTTCTGACAGGTTCCCACCAGGTTCGCCGTCAACTCCCGGAGCAGCCCGCCAGGTTGCGCCTACCACTCTTCAAACCTGTGGGGGCCCTTCGTTCCGGCCCTGGTCCCCGCAGAGCGGCCCACCGGCACCGTCACGGGGTGCGGGGCACCGCCGAGGCGGCCGGCGGGGAGTAGTCGGCGGAGGCCGAGGGGCCCACACCGCCGCCCTGTTCGAGTCCGGTGGAGGCGGGCGGCGGGACCTGGTCCCCGCTGCTCGACGAGGCGCCCCGGTAGACCGCCGCGAAAGCCAGCGCGACCATGCCGATGCCCATCACGAGGGCGAGCAGCCAGGCAACGGGGCGGTGCCAGCGGGACTGCTTGCCGTAGGTGCCGGGGTGGCCGTAGCGGCCGTGCAGGACGTCACGGTCGTTCAGGTCGTCCAGATCGGGGTCGTGGCCGAAATCGCCCGGCCCGCCGGGGCCGTACCCGTCCTTGTAGAGCTCGTCGTCCCCTCGCAGGCCCCGGGTGCGCGCCCGGCGGGCCTCGGCCTCGGAGGCCTCCGCTCTCGCCTCCGCGGCGGCCAGGAGACGCTCGACCGCGGTCGGCTCGTGCACCTTCGCCGCCCGGACGAAGGCCTCGTCGAAGACCACGGAGGCGAACTCTTCGTCCGCACCCCCGCGGTCGCGGTCGTCGTCGGGCTCCCAGCCGTCAGGGAACGGCGTGCCCCCCACGTCCTCCGGCACGGATCCAGAGTAGACCGGGGTGGTCGATTTGGGCAGACCGTATGGAATTTCTCCCGCCTGGCGAGACGGTCGGCGCCGGATCCGGTCAGCGCCGGATGTGCCCGTCGCCCGTGACGATGTACTTGGTGCTCGTCAGCTCCGGCAGCCCCATGGGCCCCCGCGCGTGCAGCTTCTGCGTGGAGATCCCGATCTCGGCGCCGAAGCCGAACTGGCCGCCGTCCGTGAAGCGCGTGGACGCGTTCACGGCCACCGTCGTCGAATCGACCAACCGGGTGAAGCGGCGGGCCGCCTGCTGCGAGGTGGTGACGATCGCCTCGGTGTGCCCGGAGGTCCACAGCCGGATGTGGTCGACGGCCCGGTCCAGGGAGTCGACGACGGCCGCCGCGATGTCGTACGACAGGTACTCGGTCTCCCAGTCCTCGGTCGTCGCCTCGACGACGGTGGCCTTGGAGTCCCTCGCGTACGCGAGGACGCGCTCGTCGCCGTGCACGGTGACCCCGGCCGCCGCGAGGGCGTCGAGGGCGAGCGGCAGGAACCGGGGTGCGATGTCCTGGTGGACGAGGAGCGTCTCGGCGGAGTTGCAGACGCTGGGCCGCTGCGCCTTGGAGTTGATCAGGATGTCGATCGCCATGCCGAGGTCGGCGTGCGCGTCGACGTAGACGTGGCAGTTGCCGGTGCCGGTCTCGATGACCGGGACGGTGGACTCCTGGACGACCGTGCGGATCAGGGAGGCGCCGCCGCGCGGGATGAGCACGTCGACGAGACCACGGGCGCGCATCAACTCCCGTACGGACTCGCGGTTGTCGCCCGGTACGAGCTGGACGGCGTCGGCGGGCAGGCCGGAGCCGCCGACGGCGTCGCGCAGGACGCGGACGAGGGCGGAGTTGGACTCGTACGCCGAGGACGAGCCGCGCAGCAGCACCGCGTTCCCGGACTTCAGGCACAGGGCTGCCGCGTCGACCGTCACGTTCGGGCGGGCCTCGTAGATGATGCCGACGACGCCGAGCGGGACGCGGACCTGGCGCAGGTCGATGCCGTTGGGGAGGGTCGAGCCACGGACGACCTCGCCGACCGGGTCGGGCAGCGCCACCACGTCGCGTACGTCGGAGGCGATCGCGCGGATCCGCTCAGGGGTGAGCGTCAGCCGGTCGATGACGGTCTCGCTGGTGCCTGCCTCGCGGGCGCGCTCGACGTCCTTGGCGTTGGCCTCGACGACGTCGCTCGTACGGACTTCGAGGGCGTCCGCGATCGCGAGCAGCGCGTCGTCCTTCTCGGCGCGCGGCAGCGGGGCGAGGTCGGCGGCGGCGCCCTTGGCACGGTAGGCGGCCTGGGTGACCGGGGACATCGAGTCGTACGGCGAGAGCGTGGTCATAACCCGCAGGGTAGTGCGCCCGCGAGAGCTGCTCAGCCGTTGTCCCACACCGCGAGACAGGTCCTGAAATGGCTGTAGAAAGCGTGTGCCCCCGGGAATGGCAGAGGCTGGGACCACAGAAGTAGGGGTCACCGAAGTACGAGCCAGTACGAGCCTCAGAAGTAGGAGCCTCAGAGGTCAGAACGGGTGTACGCCCACCGGGGTGGCCGGCAGCGGCCCGTAACCCTCCGCGATCCGCTGGTGGTAGGTCTCGCGGTCGATGACCTCCAGGCCGACGATCTCCCACGGCGGAAGCTTCGCGGTCTGGCGGTGCTCGCCCCACAGCCGCAGCGCGACCGCGGCCGCGTCGTGCAGGTCGCGGGCCTCTTCCCAGTAGCGGATCTCCGCATGGTCGTTGGCGTACCGGCTGGTCAGCAGAAAGGGATGGTCGTGGGCGAGCTGTTCCAGACCGCGCCTGACCTCTTTCAGCGGGGCCTCGCCGCCCGAGACGCTCAGCGTGACGTGCCACAGCCGCGGCAGGTCCTGCGGCTCCTCCGCCTCGTACATGTCACCGGCGGCGACGCTGGTGAGCGCCCGCTCCTCGCCGGCCGCGCGCGAGCCGCCAAGACTGCGGGACGCCGCCGCCCCAGGGCGCACTCGTCTCACGACGGCCTCCTTCACGCAATGGGTCCGCTCGGACTGTCGACTGATCGGACTGAGGGGGTCTCCCTGAGACAAAGTTGAGCAGGTGGGAAGGCGCCGCGTGGCACTTTTACCGAAGGTCCACCTCCGTGCAGGGGCTTTGTCCGGCGTTCCCCGCTCTTTTCGGCCGGGGCCCTGTTGACGGGCCGGGCGCCGGGCGTACGCCGGTGAAGGTCCCGTGGACGCCGCTCCGGGCCCCGCCCCCCGTCCGGGCCGCCCGGTTCACGGAGTCAGCAGCACCAGGTCGTCCCGGTGCACGACCTCGCGTTCGTACGCGGGGCCCAGTTCGCGCGCCAGGTCGTGCGTGGAACGCCCGATCAGCTGCGGGATCTCCTTGGCGTCGAAGTTGACCAGCCCCCGGGCGACCGCCCGCCCTGTGCTGTCGCGCAGCTCGACGGGGTCACCTGCGGTGAAGTCGCCCTCGACGGCCGCGATGCCCGCGGGCAGCAGGGACGTGCGCCGCTCGACGACCGCGCGCACGGCCCCGTCGTCCAGGACGAGGGCGCCCTGCGGGGTCGAGGCGTGCTGCAGCCACAGCAGCCGGTCGGCGGAGCGGCGGCCGGTGGCGTGGAAGTACGTGCCGGTGTCCCGCCCGGCGAGGGCGTCCGCCGCGTGCACCGCGCTCGTCAGCACCACCGGGATGCCGGCCGCGGCGGCGATCCGGGCCGCCTCGACCTTGGTCACCATGCCTCCGGTGCCGACGCCCGCCTTGCCCGTACTGCCGATGTCGACGTGGGCGAGGTCGGCCGGAGTGCGTACTTCCGCTATCCGCGACGTACCGGGTCTGCTGGGGTCGCCGTCGTACACGCCGTCCACGTCGGAGAGCAGGACGAGCAGGTCCGCGCGGACGAGGTGGGCGACGAGGGCCGCGAGGCGGTCGTTGTCGCCGAAGCGGATCTCGTCCGTGGCGACGGTGTCGTTCTCGTTGACGACCGGCAGGGCGCCCATCGCGAGGAGCTTGTCGAGGGTGCGGGAAGCGTTGCGGTGGTGGGCGCGGCGGCTCATGTCGTCGGAGGTGAGCAGCACCTGGCCGACCCGGACGCCGTACCGGGCGAAGGAGGCGGTGTAGCGGGCGACCAGGAGGCCCTGCCCGACGCTGGCGGCGGCCTGCTGGCGGGCCAGGTCCTTGGGGCGGCGGCGCAGGCCCAGCGGGGCCAGACCGGCGGCGATGGCGCCGGACGAGACGAGGACGACCTCGTGCTCACCGCCGCCGCGGCTCTTGGCGAGGACGTCGACGAGGGCGTCCACGCGGTCGGCGTCGAGGCCTCCGGCCGCGGTGGTCAGGGACGAGGAACCCACCTTGACGACGATCCTGCGGGCGTCCACGACGCCCTGCCTGCTTGCCGCCCGCCCAGCCGCTGACACGCTGTACCCCAATGTTTCCCACGTTCCCCATGGTCCGACCCGCGACCTGTCCGGTTCGTGCAATCTACGGGACGGCGGGTGGCGGGCGCCCGTGTGTTTCGAGGGGCGGACGTGGGGAGGCGGGTCGGCGGGGGCGCGCGCGGAGGGCGGGAAGGGAGCGTCACAGCTTCTCGTCGTTTTAAACCCAAATCCGGTGATAGTTCTCACGCAAGATTGCTAGGCGACCCGCAGAGGTCATACGGTCAGGGATCGGCCTCTCCCGTACGAGCTTCAGGGAGGTACGGCGAGGCCCGACCTCCACGCCTCCCCCCATCCGCCGCACCCCTCGCAGGAGCCCATTCCGTGCCCTCCGCCGGACTCGCCACCCGCCGAATCGTGCAGCTGTCCGCGCTGCTCTCGATGTTCGCGCTCTTCACGGCTCAGATCGTCTCCGCTCTGCTGCCGAACGTCCCGGTGTTCGTCGCCGCGAGCGCCGCCGGCCTCGCCCTCGACGTGTTCCTGCAGTACCGGGATCCCGGGCTGCTCTCGCTGCTCGGCAAGGTCCGCTTCGACGCCACGGTCCGGCAACTGCTGCGCGACATGATCATCTTGGTGGGGCTCCTGCGGATCGACGGCATCAGCCCGACGCACGAGCAGGCGCCGCTGATGGTCGGGCTGTGCGTCTTCTACGCCCTGCACTTCGCCTGCCAGGCCGCCGCCGTCATGGTCCGCCGCACCCGTACGCTGCCGATCGTCACCCGCAACATCGACGCGTCCGCGCTGCGGCTCACCGCCGCTCCGCCGCGCATCCTGGCCCGCCGCCCCGGTCACCGGCTGCTCACCTTCTCCGTCCCGACCACGATCGGCCTGATGGTCACCGCGGCCACCGAGGACGCCCTGTGGGGCGCCATCGGCCTCGGTGTCGCCCTCGTGCTGATCGGCGGCGGCACCGCGTACCTCGCCACCTGGCTGCTGCCGAAGAAGCGCGCCCTGAGCGAGCAGAAGGTCATGGAGTGGCTGGACGCGTGGCTGGCCGACTACCGGCCGACGGTCGCCATGTACTTCTCCGGCGGCACGACCTCCGCGTACCAGGCGAACATGTGGCTCTCCACGGTCTCCGCGGTCGACGCGAAGCCGCTGATCGTGCTGCGCGAGCGGTTCATGGTGCAGAAGATCGACGCCACCGACGTGCCGGTCATCTGCTTCCCGAAGGTCTCGACGATGTTCTCGCTGGAGAACTCGACGCTGAAGATGATGCTGCACCCGGCGAACGCGGCGAAGACCTCGCAGGTCCTGCGCATCCCCACGGTCAAGCACGCCTTCATCAACCACGGCGAGAGCGACAAGCTGTCCTCCTGCAACCCGTACGCGAAGGCGTACGACGAGGTGTGGGTGGCCGGTCCCGCGGCCCGCGAGCGGTACGCGCTGGCCGAGGTCGGCGTCGAGGACAAGGACATCGTGGAGGTCGGCCGCCCGCAGCTCGCGCCGATCCGCCCGTACTCGGGGGCGCCGACGGGCGCGTTCACGACCGTGCTGTACGCCCCCACGTGGGAGGGCTGGGACGGCAACCCCGGCAACACGTCGGTGGTCCTGGCCGGCGAGAACATCGTCCGGCAGCTGCTGGCCGACGACGGTGTACGGCTGCTCTACAAGCCGCACCCGATGACCGGTTCCGTCGATCTGCGCGCGGGCGCCGCGAACGAGCGCATCAAGGCGATGATCCGCGAGGCCGCCGCGCTGCGCTCGGGCGCTCGTCCCGACGCCGGTGCCGCCGCCGAACTGGCGCGTCGTACGGCCGAGTTGGACAAGCTGACGTCCACCGACTTCCGCAACAGCGCCGACGAGATGGAGCGGATGCTGCTCCAGGGCGCGCCGCGGGGCGACCGTGAGGCCGCCATCGCCGAGGCCGCGCTGGCCTGGGAGAAGGCGTACTGGGCGTCCTTCCCGGAGTGGGAGCACCAGATCATCACGGACGCGCGGCCGGGTATCTTCGCCTGCTTCAACCAGGCGGACCTGCTGGTCAGCGATGTGTCGTCGGTGGTGTCCGACTGGCTGTCGAGCGAGAAGCCGTACGCGGTGGCGAACACGTCGGGGATGACCGAGGCGGCGTTCCGCACGGGGTTCCCGACGGTGTCGGCGGGAGTTGTCCTCTCCCCCGGCGCGGAGGGTGTGGCGGCGCTCCTGGAGTCGGTACGCCGTCCCGAGAAGGACCAGTTCACGGCGGCGCGTGCCGCGCTGAAGGAGCACCTGCTCGGTCCGTCCGACCCGCCGTCGATGGTCCGCTTCAACGGAGCGATCGACGACCTGTGCACGAAGGCCGACGAGCGGCGGGTGCGGATGGAGTCGCGGCTCGCGGCCGAGATCCCTTCGCCGCGGTCGGCGTCGGAGGACGCGGCGGAGGAGGGGGCGCAGGATGCGAGCGAGGCGGAGGACTCCGTCAACGCGTGACCGCTCCGCGTGAGCGCTGAACAAAGGTGAGGGGCCCGGAGAATTCTCCGGGCCCCTCACCTTCGCCCCACCCCACCCCCAAGCCGGGCAGACATCCGCCTGCGGGCCCGCCGGGGGTTGCTCGCGCCGTTCCCCGCGCCCCTTAGGGGGTGGGCTGGGGCGGCTGCCTCCACGCCGGCCCGGTGGGGGTTACCCGCGCAGTTCCCCGCGCCCCTGAGAGGGGTGGGCTGGGGCGGTGCTTTGGCCGCGGGTCGGTGGGGGTTTCTCGCGCCGTTCCTCGCGCCCCTCGGGGAGCTGGGGTGGGTGCCTTCGCTGCGGGATGGTAGGGCTTGCCGTGCCCTGGAAGCGGGCGCCCGGGGATGCGCCCCTCCAGGGGCGCGGGGAACGGCGCGGCCAACCCCCACTGGCCCGCGGCCGAAGCACCACCGCAAGCCGCACCCCCCAAGGGGCGCGAGGAACTGCGCGGGCAACCCCCACCCGCCCCGGTGGACACACCGACCTCAGACCCCACCCACCTCAGGGGCGCGGGGAACTGCGCGATCAGCCCCCGCCGGGCCGCCGTGTACAAACACGCCCCGGCCCGGAGGGCGGATCGGCTAGAACGGGTTGAAGTCGTCGAACTCCTGGTCCGACTCGTCCCGCTCAGCCTGCTTGTCCCGGCGCCGCTGCGAAGCCGGCCGCGGCGCGTCGAAGCGGTGGTCCTCACCACGGCGCCCGAGCATCTCCGCCCCCGCCATCACCGTCGGCTCCCAGTCGAAGACGACCGCGTTCTCCTCGGGCCCGATGGCGACGCCGTCACCCGTACGGGCACCCGCCTTCATCAGTGAGGCCTCGATGCCGAGGCGGGCGAGCCGGTCGGCCAGGTACCCGACGGCCTCGTCGTTGCTGAAGTCGGTCTGCCGGACCCACCGCTCCGGCTTCTCGCCGCGCACGCGGTACAGCCCGTCGTCCTCCCGCACCACGGTGAAGCCGGCGTCGTCGACCGCCTTCGGGCGGATGACGATCCGCGTCGCCTCCTCCTTCGGCTTCGCCGCACGCGCCTGCCCGACCAGCTCGGCCAGCGCGAACGAAAGCTCCTTGAGGCCCATGTGGGCGACCGCGGAGATCGCGAAGACCTGGTAGCCGCGCGCCTCCAGGTCGGGGCGCACCATCTCGGCCAGGTCCTTGCCGTCGGGCACGTCGATCTTGTTCAGGACGACGAGGCGCGGCCGGTTGCCGAGCCCGCCGTACTGGTTCAGCTCCTCCTCGATGATGTCGAGGTCGGAGACGGGGTCACGGTCCGACTCCAGGGTCGCCGTGTCCAGGACGTGGACCAGCACCTCGCAGCGCTCCACGTGCCGCAGGAACTCAAGCCCCAGGCCCTTGCCCTGGCTGGCTCCCGGGATCAGTCCCGGCACGTCGGCGATCGTGTAGACCATCGAGCCGGCCGTCACCACACCGAGGTTGGGGACGAGGGTCGTGAAGGGGTAGTCGGCGATCTTGGGCTTGGCCGCCGACAGGACCGAGATCAGCGAGGACTTGCCCGCGCTCGGGTAGCCGACCAGCGCCACGTCCGCGACCGTCTTCAGCTCCAGGACGATGTCCTGCAGGCCACCGGGAACACCCAGCAGGGCGAAGCCGGGCGCCTTGCGGCGGGCCGAGGACAGCGCGGCGTTGCCGAGGCCGCCCCTGCCGCCCTCCGCGGCCACGTAGGTCGTGCCCTGGCCCACCAGGTCCGCGAGGACGTTGCCGTCCTTGTCCTGGATGACCGTGCCGTCCGGCACCGGCAGGATCAGGTCCTGGCCGTCCTTGCCGGAGCGGTTGCCGCCCTCACCGGGCCGGCCGCTGGTGGCCTTGCGGTGCGGGGAGTGGTGGTAGTCGAGGAGTGTGGTGACGGACTGGTCGACGACCAGGATCACGTCACCGCCACGGCCGCCGTTGCCGCCGTCCGGGCCACCGAGGGGCTTGAACTTCTCCCGGTGGACGGAGGCACAGCCGTGACCTCCGCTACCCGCGGCGACGTGCAGCTCGACGCGGTCCACGAAGGTGGTCATGGGATGTGCCTCCAGTTACGTACGGAAAATCTCTCATCGATGAGCACCGCGCGGTCATCGCCGCCCGATGATCACTACTCGGTGGCGGCATCTGTCCGACAGACGTCTCTCCACCAGTTGAAACACGCGAAAGGCGGACCCGCTTCCCGTACGGGAAGTGAGGTCCGCCTCGCGAAAGATCCGGTCAGGCGACCGGAACGATGTTCACGACCTTGCGGCCACGGTGCGTGCCGAACTCGACCGCACCGGCGGCCAGCGCGAACAGCGTGTCGTCCTTGCCACGGCCGACCTTCACGCCGGGGTGGAAGTGGGTGCCACGCTGGCGGACCAGGATCTCACCGGCGTTGACGACCTGACCGCCGAAGCGCTTCACGCCGAGCCGCTGAGCATTGGAGTCGCGACCGTTCCGGGTGGACGATGCGCCCTTCTTGTGTGCCATCTCTCCTCAGTCCCTTACTTCGCAGCCGCGGGGATCTCAGTGACCTTGATCGCCGTGTACTGCTGGCGGTGGCCCTGACGACGGCGGTAGCCGGTCTTGTTCTTGTAGCGAAGGATGTCGATCTTCACACCCTTGTGGTGATCCACGATCTCGGCCTGGACCTTGATACCGGCCAGCACCCACGGGTCGCTGGTGACAGCGTCGCCGTCGACAACGAGCAGGGTCGAGAGCTCGACCGTGTCGCCAACCTTGGCAGTGGAAATCTTGTCAACCTCAACGATGTCGCCGACAGCAACCTTGTGCTGGCGACCACCGCTGCGCACGATGGCGTACACGCGGATCTCTCTCTCACTCGAAATCGGAATCCCCGCAGTCCAGCCACCGAAGAAAGCGAAGCAGGCAGCCTCTCCCGGGGCGCGAGCCACCAGGAGGAAGAGGTTTACGGGAATGCGGTGCATCAAGAAACACACCGAGGGTCAAGGTTACGGGGCCCCGACCTAGGGGTCAAACCGGGCCCCGACCACACCCTGACCAGGCAACCTACGTGGGCTCGCCGTCCGCAGGCAGCGGCTTCACGCCCTTGCACAGATCCGTGGTGTCCGCGGTGCCCGGGTAGGCGACCTTGGTCACCCGGTCGAAGTGGATCCTGTACATGTCGTGCACGGCGTCGTCGTCGACCTTCACGATCGACTCGTCGTTCTCGCGCAGCGCGGGGCCCGTGTAGTTGCCGGAGCCGGTGAAGCTGACCTTGTTCCGCACCCCGTCGTACACGCCGTCCACCAGGATGTACTTGGAGTGGACGATGTACGGCGTGACCAGCTTCTTGCCGGGGTTCAGCGGGTCCCGGTCGTCGTTGTAGCAGCGTACGGTCGGGCCCCCCGTGGTGTGCATCTTCTCCCAGGTGCCCTTGATCCCGCCGCTGCTCTTGGCGCTGTCGGACTCCGCGTAGACGATGCTCACGGAACAGCCCGCCTTCTTCAGGTCGACCAGCTTCTCCGCGATGGCCAGCCGTGTGATCTTGAAGATCGCCACCCGGACCTTGGTCGACTGCGTGACGCCGGCGGTGTCCTTGTACTTGCAGGTCACGTTGTTGAGGGTCGAGTACACCGTGTCGGTGGCCCGCGAATTGCCCGCGCGGGGGAAGAAGTACGCCTTGTAGAGGCCGTTGCTCACCGTGCGGTAGTTCCAGGACTCCCAGTCCTGCGCGACCATCGTGTCGAAGTAGTCCGCGTACGCGTCGTACATCGTCGGGTTGTTCGGCAGCAGCAGCGCGTCGTTGAAGAAGCGCGTGTGCGCGGACGGCGTGGAGTTCGAGGTGGTCTCCACGACCACGTTCGTGGCGCCCTTGACCGCCGAGAACAGCCAGAACTTGTTGTGCATGATCGACTGCCCGAACTTCGGGTCGCCGAGACACGACCTGTTCTCCGGACACGTCGAGACGTACGAGCCCTGCGTGCGGTCCGTGCCCAGACCCGAGGCGAGCGTCCCGTAGGCGGTGTTCGTCGGCCGGTCACTGATGCTGGACTCGTCGAGCAGCACCTGTACGTGCACACCGCGGTTCTTGGCGGCGACGAGCGCGTCGACGACACCGGCCTCCCAGACGTGGTAGACCGCGACCTTGATCGTGGAGCCGGGCAGCGCGGAGTTCGTCAGCTCGACCAGCCGGGCGCGGATCGCGTACTGCTGGTCGGTGGTGCCGAGCGGGTCGTTGAAGATCGGCCCCTCGGTCCACGTGGGGTTGTCGACGGCCTGCGCCGTACCCGCCGTCGCGCCGGCCTGGATACCCGCCGCGGACAGCACGGTCGCCAGGGCGACGGCCTGCCGGCTTCCCCTGACCGGCTTTACAGCGCGGTGCCGCCCGGTGCCCTGCAGCCGCACGCGCGCCATGAGATCCCCTCCCCTGACACGTGTGGGCGTCCTCCCCGACGCACACCCGTGTATGTGTAATCAATGACCGCCCGATTTTTACAGGTAAGGGATCCCGTTCCAAGGGGCGGGGGATGAATGTGATGTCCGTGATGCTTCCCGAACCGCGTCACGGTATGTCGGATCGGGCGCCCTGCACGACAGTTCGGGTGACCGCGCTGGCCGTACGAGTGACGGCGGCGGCCTCCACGCCGGCCACGGCCGTGCCCCCGCCGGGCACGACGACGCCCCCCGACCGGCGCGGTGAGCGCCGGTCGGGGGGCGTCGTGCCGAGGCTCGCGCCTCCGCCGCTGCCGACCCTCGTCAGTCCTCGTCAGTCCTCGTCGGTCGAGGCAGTGACGGTGGACGGCGTCTGCTGCTCCGCCGCCGCGGTCTTCTTGGACGTCGACTTCGCGGCCGTCTTGGCGGTCTTCGTCGCCTTCTTGGCCGTGGTCTTCTTGGCGGCCGTCTTCTTGGCCGCCGTCGTCGTCTTCTTCGCGGCGGCCTTCTTCGCGGGCGCCTTCTTGGCCGCCTTGCGGGCCGTCTTCTTGGCCGGTGCGTCGCCGTCCTCGCCGGACGACTCCGCGGGTGCCTCGACCGGCGCCTCGGCGGCCTGCGCCGGGGCTTCCGGCTGCGCCGACGGGACGACCACGACAGCGGTCTCGGCGGACGAGGTCGGCGCGGTGGCCTTACGGACCGCACGACGCCTCGGACGGGCCGGGGCGGCGCTGTCGGCGACGGGCTCCGTGGAGACGGCCTCGGCGGCCTGCTCCACGGGCTCGGCGGGTGCGACAGGCGCGGCGGCCGGCTCGGAGACCGTCACCACGGTCTCCTCGGCCGCCGTGGGCGAACCGGCGGGCGCGGACACCTTGCGGGTCGCCCGACGGCGCGTACGGCCCTTGGGAGCCGCGTCGTCGACGGCCGGGGCCTCGGCCGCGGCCGGCGCCTCGACCACCGGGTCCTCGGCGGCGACGGGCGCCGTCTGCGCGACCTCGGCCGGCTCCTGCTGGACCGGGCGCGCGATCTCCTCCTCCGGCGTCACGGACTGCGCGGTCGGAACCTCGTCCCTGCGCTCGGCCTGCTCGGCCCGCTCCGCGCGCTCGGCCCGTTCGGACCTGCGGGACTCGGACCTCGGCGCACCGGCCGGGGCCGACGCCCGCCGACCCGACCGGCGACGCGAACGGCCACCACGGGTGGCCGCGGCCTCCGCCTCGGCGGCGCTGCTGTAGAGGTCCTCGTCCGGTACGAACTCGGGCTCGGGAAGCGCGACGGGCTCGGCGGCCTCCGCGGCGACCTCGGCGGCCGTCTCGTCCGGTTCGGCGGCCTCGGCCGTCTCCGTCTCGTACGTGTGCTCGTGCGTGTGCTCGTTCTCGTGGGTCTGCTCGGCGCCGCCGCGACCGCGCTTCTTGCGCTTGCCGCCGCCTCCGGCGGAGGTCGGCTGCTCCATGTGCACGATCACGCCGCGGCCGTTGCAGTGGACGCAGGTCTCCGAGAACGACTCCAGCAGGCCCTGGCCGACCCGCTTGCGGGTCATCTGGACGAGGCCCAGCGAGGTGACCTCGGCGACCTGGTGCTTCGTACGGTCGCGGCCCAGGCACTCCAGGAGGCGCCTGAGCACCAGGTCCCGGTTGGACTCAAGGACCATGTCGATGAAGTCGATGACGACGATGCCGCCGAGGTCGCGCAGCCGCAGCTGGCGCACGATCTCCTCGGCCGCCTCCAGGTTGTTCCTGGTGACCGTCTCTTCGAGGTTGCCGCCCTGACCGGTGAACTTGCCGGTGTTGACGTCGACCACGATCATCGCTTCGGTCTTGTCGATGACCAGCGAACCACCGCTCGGCAGCCAGACCTTGCGGTCCAGCGCCTTGGCGAGCTGCTCGTCGATCCGGTACGTCGCGAAGACGTCGACCTCGGAGGTCCACCGCGACAGCCGGTTCGCCAGGTCGGGCGCCACATGGGCGACGTATCCGTGGATGGTGTCCCACGCCTCGTCGCCGCTGACGATGACCTTGGTGAAGTCCTCGTTGAAGATGTCGCGGACGACGCGGACGGTCATGTCCGGCTCGCCGTACAGCAGGGTCGGAGCGTTGCCGCTCTTCGCCTTCTTCTCGATGTCCTCCCACTGGGCCTGCAGCCGCTCGACGTCACGGCGCAGCTCGTCCTCGCTCGCGCCCTCGGCGGCGGTGCGCACGATGACGCCCGCGTCCTCGGGGACGATCTTCTTGAGGATGGTCTTCAGACGGGCGCGCTCGGTGTCGGGCAGCTTGCGGCTGATGCCGGTCATGGAGCCCTCGGGCACGTAGACCAGGTAGCGGCCGGGCAGTGAGACCTGGCTGGTCAGACGGGCGCCCTTGTGGCCGATCGGGTCCTTGGTGACCTGCACGAGGACCGACTGGCCGGACTTCAGGGCGCTCTCGATGCGGCGGGGGCCGTTGGCCATGCCCAGCGCCTCGAAGTTGACCTCACCGGCGTACAGGACCGCGTTGCGGCCCTTGCCGATGTCGATGAAGGCGGCCTCCATCGACGGCAGCACGTTCTGGACCTTGCCCAGGTAGACGTTTCCTACGTACGAGGTCGACTGCTCCTTGTTGACGTAGTGCTCCACGAGCACGTCGTCCTCAAGGACACCGATCTGCGTGCGCTCGCCGCTCTGGCGGACGACCATCACGCGCTCGACGGCCTCACGGCGGGCCAGGAACTCGGCCTCGGTGATGATCGGGACGCGGCGCCGGCCCTGCTCGCGCCCTTCACGGCGGCGCTGCTTCTTGGCCTCCAGGCGGGTCGAGCCCTTGATGGACTGGACCTCGTCGCTCGGGTGCTCGTCCTTCTTGCGGGGCTCGCGGACCTTGACGACCGTGCGCTCGGGGTCGCTTTCGCCCGCGTCGGCCTCGCCGGAGGAGTCACCGGCGCGACGGCGGCGGCGACGGCGACGACGGCTGCTGCTGGAGCCGCCGGCGTCGTCGTGGTCGTCCTCCGCGTCGGCGGAGTCCTCTTCGGCCTGCTCGGCGGTGTCCTCGGTGTCGTCGGAGGTCCCGGCGGCCTGCTCACCGCGCTCACCGCGCTCGCTCTGCTCGCCTGCGAAGTCGTCGTCCGCGTCGGCGGACTCGCCCCGGCGGCGACGGCGGCCACCGCGGCGGCGACGGCGGCGCGAACCGGTCTCCTCGCTGTCGTCACCGTCGGCGGCGTCCTCCGCGGACTCCTCCTCGGCGGGCTCCTCGTCGGCCGGCTCCTCGGCCTCGGGGGCGCGCTCCACCGGGGTCCGCTCGGCGGGGGCGGCGGGCTCCTCGGCCTTGCCCCGGCGGCGGCGACGGCGCGAACCGCCCGTCTCCTCCTCGGCGGCGGCCACGGGGGCGGCCTGCTGGACCGGCTCCGCGACCTCCTCCACCTCTTCGGCGGCCTCGGCCGCGGCGGCGGCAGCGGCACGCTCCGGCGTCTGGAACATCGGCTCGGCGAAGACCGGCGCCTGGAAGACGGCGACGGCGGGGCGCGCGGGGCGCCGGGCCGAACCCTCCTCGGCGGTCTTGCGGGGCGCGGGCGCGGAGAAGCCTCCGGCCGCCTTGCGGGTGGCCCGGCGGCGGGCGCGACGCGGGGTGGCGTCCTCGTCGTCGGCGGGGGTCTCGGTCTCGGCGGACCGGTCGTTCCTGGCAGCGGCCACGGGGGCCTCCCTGCGCTCGTCGCGAGCAACGGCCTCGGTGGGCTCGGTCGCGGTGGGGGTCTCGGCGCGCTCCGCCTTCTGCCGGGCGACGCGACGCGTGGGCTCGGCGGCGGCCTCGGCGGGCACCGTCCCGGGCGCCTCGCTCTCCGCCTCCGCTTCCGCCTGCGGCGCACCGGCGGGCGCGGTGGCGCGGCGGGTGGCACGACGGCGCGCACGCGGAGCGGGCGCCGCATCGGCCTCAGCCTCGACAGCGGTCGTCTCCTCGACGGCCGACGACTCCTCGGCGACCGGGACGGCGGCCGGAACCTCGACGGCCTCAGCGGTCGCCGGAGCGGACTCAGCGGCTTGCGGCGCACCCGTGGGCGCGGTGGCGCGGCGGGTGGCACGACGGCGCGCACGCGGGGCGGGCGCCGCCTCGGCAGCAGGCGCCTCCTCGACGGCCGATGTCTCCTCGGCAGCCGGTGTCTCCTCTGCGACTGGAGCGGCAGCCGGAACCTCGACAGCCTCAGCGGTCGCCGGAGCAGCTTCAGCCGCCTGCGGCGCACCCGTGGGCGCGGTGGCCCGGCGCGTGGCACGACGGCGCGCACGCGGAGCGGGCGCCGCCTCGGCCTCGGCGGGCGCCTCGGGCTCCGCCGCCACGGCCGGCGCGGCGGTCTCGACGCTTGTGGCCTCGGTGGCTTCAGCGGCCTCGGCGCCCTGCGGGGCTCCCGCGGGGGCGGAGGCCCGGCGGGTGGCACGACGGCGCGCACGCGGGGCGGGGG
This sequence comes from Streptomyces sp. NPDC017991, assembly GCF_044328075.1. NCBI lineage: Bacteria > Bacillati > Actinomycetota > Actinomycetes > Kitasatosporales > Streptomycetaceae > Streptomyces > Streptomyces sp. NPDC017991. Next base: position 352,297 of record NZ_JBIRGP010000002.1, read on the forward strand.
CGGCCTCGTCGGCCGGTGCCTCCGCCGCTTCATCCGCGGCGGCCTCCGGCGCCTTCGCCGCGGCCCTCTTCCTGGGAGCGGCGGTCACGGTCGCCTCTTCGTTCTCCTGCGCCTCTTCTGTCGCGAGGTCCGCGGAGGTCACAGCCGGTACGGCCGGCGCCGTGGTCTCCGCCACGGCCGTGCCCTCGGCGTCCGCCGACGGCGGCCCGGCGGGGCGCGAAGCGGCACGACGGCGCCGGCGTGGCGGCAGCGTGTCGCTCGGAGTGCTGTTGTCGGAGCCCGTGGAAGGCTCGGTGGGGTCGGTCGGCTCAAGCATGCGGGTGGATCTCCCGTCAGGCTCCCGGGCGCCGCGGATCCGGTGACGTCCGCGGCTCGCGCGTTGCGCGGTGCCGCCGTCCGGGGCGCGGGCGCCGCACGGGAGCTCTCTGTGTCCTGTCTCGCCGGTTCCGTATGCCATGTGTGCATACGGCCTGGCGAAAGTCTTCTGGTCGGTGCGCTGCCCGACCCAGGTGGCTCCCGGATACGAGGGCGGCGCTTCGACGTCCGTCCCTACGCGGGACCTTCCTTACGCCAGCGCCTTCGCGGCGGCAGTTGCGCTGTCCCCGGAGATCTCCGGGGAAGGTGCTGCTGCCTCGCGGTCGGGCGCGAGCGGGTCGGTCACCGTGCCGGTCTCTTCATCGAAAAGCCCCTGCGCCAGCCTGGTCACCGCTGCGGGGACCGGCGGCGCCAGGTCGGCCACAGCTCGGAGACCGGACAGGACGTCGTCAGGTCGAACGGCAGGCGTCACGTGCCGAACAACCAGCCGCAGTATCGCACAGGCCTGGTCGGTCGGCCTATCAGCCTGTGGACTGAGTGCCGTCGACTGTGGACTGTGCGCCGTCGACTGTGCGCTGTGCGCCTCCAGACTCGCGACGGCGCCGCGGGCGTCGAAGGTGCGCATGCCGTTCTTCGCCTTGCGCTGCACCTCGACGGTCTCGGCCGCCGTGAAGGCGTCGACCGCGCGCCGCGCGTCCTCGGGGGACACGCCGTCGAGGCGCATCTCCCACACGGACGCGGTGAGCCGGTCGGCGAGACCCGAGGTACGGGCCTCGACGGCGTCGATGATGTCGAGCCCCGCGGGCATCGACTCGTCGAGGAGTGCGCGCAGCTTGCCCGGATCGCGCGCGTCGGTGAGCGCGATCTCCAGGTATTCCGCCTCACTGCCCGTGCCGGTGGGTGCGGCATTGGCGTACGACACCTTCGGGTGCGGCGTGAACCCCGCCGAGTACGCCATGGGCACCTCGGCTCGGCGCAACGCGCGCTCGAAGGCACGCTGGAAGTCACGGTGGCTGGTGAACCGGAGGCGGCCGCGCTTGGTGTAGCGCAGTCGGATGCGCTGCACCGCGGGTGCGGGCGGCGGGCCTTCGGGCTGTCGCTTGCCCAGTGTCGTTCAGTCCTTCGTGAGTGCGGTCGTACTACTACCTAGAGTACGTGTGTCGGCGCCCGTGCGTTCCCTTCGGGAGGGGCCGGGCGCGCTCCGCGGGGGCCCGCCGGGCTCGACCAGGCGTACCGGCTCCGGTTCGGCACGGGGTCCGGCCACGGGTACGGGCTCGGGCTCGCGCGGTGCGCCGAACAGCGCGCGCCGGATGTCCGCCCTGGTCTGCCGTGCCGTCTCCCGGGCGCTCGCCAGGGCCTGCCGGGTGGCGCGGCCCACACTCCGCGCGGCCTCCGCCGCGGGCTTCCAGAAGACGTCCCGCACGAAGTGCCCCATCGGAGTGAACACGCTCCTGTACGCCCACCGCACCGGCTCCACGAAGATCCACCGGAAGAGTCGTCCGAGGAAGCGGCCGACGGCGAGGGACACGTGTCCGGCGACCCGCCACGCGTGTCCCAGGGCCTCGCCGATCTCCCGCGCGATGACGGCGATGCCCCGTCCGACCGGTGCGAGGACCCAACGCCACAGGGCGACGGCGGGTACGACGAAGATCCAGCGCAGGAGGGTTCCGACGACCTTGCCGAGCCAGACCACCACGGCCCACAGCCCTCCGCCGACCCATGTCGTACCGGCCCACAGCCCTCGGCCCACCCATGTCATGGCGGCCCACAGTCCCCTGCCGACCCATGTGATGCCCGCCCACACCCCCCGGGAGACCCATACAACTCCCGCCCACAGTCCCCGCAAGACCCACACGACCCCGGACCACAGCCCCGCGGCGACCCACGTGACACCTCTCCCGGCAGGCGCGAGCAGGGCCCGGTACAGCCGACCCGTCGGAGTGAGCACCGCCGTCCGCCACAGCCAGGCACAGCCGGCCCCGAGGCCCCGCAGCGTCCATACGATGCCGTGGCCGAGGGGCGTCAGCAGCCGCTCGTACAGCCACCGGGCGGGGACTACCAGCAGCACGTGTCCGAGCCAGGCCAGTGCCCGGCCCACCGGCACGACCACGTAACGCCACAGGCCCACCCACGGCCAGACGAACAGGAGCATGCACAGCCACTTCAGCGCGTACCCCAGGCCGGTGAACAGCCATGCGAGGACGGTCGCGACGCCGTCCAGCAGCCACACGAGGGCCCGGCCGACCGGCGCGAGCACCCACATGAGGGCGCGGCCGAGCGGCCGGAACAGCGTGTCGTTGAGGAGCCGGCCGCAGACGACGAGCACGTCCCAGGCCATCCGTACGGGCACGATCAGCACGAACACCACGATCCGCACCGGGATGCGGACGGCGACGGCGAGACACCCCTCGGGAGCGGCGTCCCGCTGCCGCGCGGGCATCACGGACGGCGCGGGCTGCGGCGACTTCTCCAGGTCCATACCCACACGGACGCGTCAACTGTCCGGATGGATGCACGAACGGTCCGGGAACGGAGCTTTCCTCCGCACTCGCCCCGGATCACGCTCGTCCCGGACCACACCGTGTCCGGCCCGGTGTCCGGCCCCGTCTCAGTGGCTGTGGCCGCCGGCCGTGGCGGTCGCGGCGTTCTTGACCGTCAGCGGCAGCAGCTTCTTGCCGGTCGGGCCGACCTGGATGTCGAGGTCCAGTTGCGGACACAGTGCTTAAGAAATGCTCCTGGATCCACGGGAGCCGTCATCGAGGCCTAGGTTTGAACACCGGCTGCTACTACTCGAAGGGCGGCTAGTCCAGCGCCACCAACAGTTCTCGACTCATCTCCGGCGGATAGTGCGAAAGCATTCTGTCGACCTGTGGGCTTACGTCATGGTGCAACATCCGCCCGGCTTCTCGCATGCAGGAAACCGCTTCGCCCACCCGCAGTACCACGCTTGGGTGGGCAATGTTCAGTTGCGTCACACCTGACCATGCATCCGAATCCGCCAAGGCACCGAACCAAAGAAAGAACATTCCCATCGAATCCGTGAATTCCAGATACAACGGGAAGGATGGCATGCGCGAGTGCAGTGTTCGCACAAAGCGCCTAACATCTGTGTCTCGCGGTGACGTTCCCATTGCGGCAGTTGGAAAGTCGAGAACACAGCAACCCCAGATCCTGACGGTCTGCTGCCGCTTCTCAAGGGGGATTCGTCGAGCGTCAAGGATTGCCGTGAGAGTCTCCTCCTCAACATCTTGAAGCCATTCGCGACTGATCTCGAGCAGGCGGATATCCGGAACAGCTTCACACAACCAGAACAATTCCGGCACCGACCATGTGTCGCCCTCCGTTTCCTCGTGAGCGACCTGATGGATTCTGTTCCCCAAGGCCGAGACGAGAAGAAGAACTTGCATCTCCTCTTCAGCTTCCTGCCCCCTTTCAAAAATCTTAGTCGGCAACTGGATCGCGAAGACTCCCTCTTCGCTCGGCCGGAACAGCGTGGGGCGGACCACCTCGTCGACCAGTGTTTCGATCGAACTCACGGGGTCGACCATGAAAGCGCGCATGCTGAAGTCACCGGTTCCAGCGAGTTCGTTGAGGCGCCGCACTGCCGGCCCATACACGGGATGTTCACCCCGGTGCTGACTCCAGACTTCGACAGCTGAACCGATAAGCAGGTCGCTGGTGACTTCGTTGGCTATCCGATGGATTATTTCTACATTTTCTCCGGCATTATCCGTGAGACCATGAGCGGCGACCTCCGTGAGGAGTCTGACAAACGCTTCGGGAGGGGAGTCAGTGCACAGGCTGACTGTAATGAGAGCCGGGAATGAATCGAACGCTCGCGCATTCCCCAGCCAGAAGCGACACATGTCGTAGGCAAGCCGATAGTCGGCGTTGGGGCTTGTGGTGTCGAGACGATGCAACAGGATCTTCGCATCGACCGGCTCGGTGTGCATGAGCTGCTCAACGCACAAGGCATGAGCCTCGACCAGATGACGGACGGTGAGCCCATAAGGTCCCTTAATATTGAGCTTGGCTGTGTGCCCCCTCAACGCTTCAGCGGTCCCCGTGCTAACAAATTGCTCGGCCGCGAGCAGTGCCTTTTGGGCGTCGCCGACTTCGGCGAAGGGATAGCCGAGCTCAGTAAGGCCATCCGCGAGCAGTCGAAAGTGCTCAAATGCCCAGCGATACATATATCCGGTTGTGACGCACTGCATGAAATGGACATTCTCATGACTCAGACTCTGAGCAAGCAGTTCCCACTCAGGATGGGCGCCCGGGGCGTTTGAACCGGTCGCTGCCGATTCCGCTGCGGCGGCATCCCACTCCGCTTTGGTTGCGTTGATGTGCACCAGGCCTGTGGGCCAGTCGAGCCAGGCAGCCGTGCTGGGCGGAGTCTGGACGCACCACAGGAGATCTTTCCATCGCATGTCGGGCCCTTCTCAGGCGCCGCCCACAGCGGTGTAGGCCGGCCCGTGTCTACTCATCTAGCCCCGGAAACTTCACGTGTCAGAATCTGAGTGAGACCGCTTTTTATCCAGTTCGCCGACACCTGATAACCACGGGCCTTGGAAAGGGTCAGCGCCACGTTCAGCCGACCAGACTTGGGGATAGTGACTAATTTCTGTGCTGCAGCTGTCGGCTTTTCACTGCTCTTCACGGTCACCGTTACCAGCACATTCGAACCAGGCGACATATTTCCGGACACGACTACTGTCGTTCCGGAAGACCGTGGAGCGCTTCGAGCAACGAGAGAAAATTCCTCCCCCACCGGCCTCGAAGGAAGCGACAACGATACGACGACTCCAGCAGCGATGCACAACGCAGACAAGATCATCAGGCCTTGGGCCAAGAGTAGTCGCTTCTTCTTCTCGTCGGCTGCAGCCAGAAATTCGCTCTCAATTTGAACAGGGATGCGCGGATCAAACGTCACTCTTACCGGTAAAGTAACGGAAGTCGCCACAGCATAAGCCACCACCAATAGAATGATCGGCATCGCCAGAAGTGCGGTCACAGATGTCGACTGAGGCTTCGCTACGGCCACCCCCAACAGAGCAGCCGCGGAATACACGGTCCAGAACCACGCCAAGGCGGCAAGGATGCGTTCAGCCGCAACCTCACGCTTAGTGACAGCAGCCTCCACCATTTCCCGGCCTTTTATCAGCCAGAACTCTTCCCCCACGACCATTCCACTGAACGGCGTTGGCTCGGTCACGGCTGGGAACTTCCAGTCGTTATGACGTACCGGTGGATATGTCCATCCGGGCAGGGAAGATATGCCGCGAACCGGTCAGGAAGTTCTTGAGGTGATCGCTCGCGAAAGGCGCCGGACAATAGCTGCGGCTTGTATTCGACCATCTGTTCGCAGTTCGGCTCTTTGCACGGGAACTGCATAGCGCTCATCAACTCCCCCTTGACTAACGCGACACCAGCCAGCTGATGTTGTGGTCGGGCAACGCAAACACCTTGACCCTACTGTGAAACCCAGCTCGATTCGACCGGAATGGAGCTAATCGGAACGTCCGATGTCATTAGGCCCGTCCAGGATGGAGCCCCATGAAGGCCTCCGAAAAAAATCACCGACCCTGAACGCGGGGGAAGATCAGCGATGTCGTGTTGGACGGGGAGGGGCCGTGTGCCCGCGGGGCTACCCGAATGATGAGGTGGCCCGCTGGCGTTTCAAGTTCCGGCCGTGCCGAGTGGCGCACACCTAGCACATCAGCGCAGCACCCCCTTCGACCTCGGCACCCGCCAGGGCATCAGCGATCCGCCGCCACGGATCACTAGCGTTAACGCCCGTTTCAGCTGGAAGTCACAGGCTTCTTCACCATCAGCGGCAGCAGCTACGTCCCGCTGTCACTCAGTTGTGGCCATGTATCGAACTTCGAGGTACGACCAACAGCAACTGACGCAGCGGGAGTGGCTTTCAACCACCGCAACTGGGTCTATTCAGGAGCCGCCGCCCTGTTCAGTAGCTGGCGGTGCGGTTGAAGCTGGTGATGTTGAGCTTGACGCCCTTCACGCTCTTGAGCGTCGTGGGGTACTCGCCCCGGGCGGTCTGGCCGGGTTGTACACCGGTCTCCAGTTGGGAACCGTTCGCAAGTCGGGTGCCGCCGGCGTCGACCGCCTCCCAGTCCCATGAGTAGTCGGACTGCCCGCCACTGCTGTTCTTGATCGTCCAGGCGACCCAGATATTGGTGATAGCGGCGTCTGAGCGGTCGTCCAGCTGGAAGCCAATGAGGTCCGCTCGTTCGCCCCGGGGTTCCTGCGTCTTCTCTCGCGACGTCGTGCCGGTGGTGGCCGTACTGGGGGCAGGTGTGGTGCTGTCGTTGCCATCCCCCTGCGCGATCACCAGCACAACCACGACGATGACGATCACCACGGCCAGTGCGCCGGAGCACCCCCAGAGACAGGCACGACCCCGCTGCTTCTTCTGAGTTGGCCCAGCGGGAGACGTCCACTGCCCGGACGGGGCAGGACCGCTACCCCGACTTCCCCACCGAGGACCGTCGGCAGGCGGCTCACTCGCCGGCATGTCTGCCTCCTCCGTAGCGAATATCGCCACGCTAGGAAGCAAAGGCGCGCCTCGCGATCTGAGAGCAGCCACTCAGGTGACACCGGCGCCAAGAACGGCTCTCCTCGGCCGTCAGCCCCTCAGACCCACTCCACCTCGGACTGGACACTCGTCGAGCCTCCAGGAGGCGGCAGGGGCGTCCTCGAGGCCTCCCGCACGATCCCCTGCCGTCCGCTCTGAGCACCGAGCGCCCTCAGGACGGCAGCCACCTCTTCCTCGCCGCCGTCCCCCAGCACCTCCACGACGCGCCCCAACGCCTCACTCACGTCAGTGCGTGTGACCGCTGGCCGCAGCATCCTTCTTGACCGTCAGCGGCAGCCACTTCTTGCCGCTGTTGCTTACTTGTGGCCAAGTAAGCATCTGCGGCCAAGGCAACACTCACACTGGGCACGGATCATCCGGCGGGTCATGCTGCTCACAGACCGTCGTCTGCACGAGGGGATGCAGTGTTTCTGGATCAGCTGGCCACACTCTTGAGCGTGGCGGTCGGTGCGGCCGGCTCGTACACCGCGACGACTCTGACCGAGCGAGCACGATGGCGCCGGACACAAGCCGAGCGCTGGCATGAGAAGAAATTCGACGTGTACGCGCAGTACGGCAACGCGCTGAAGGAACAGATCTGGATCACCCAACGTATCGGCGCTGCGCTGGGGTACGCCCACGTCGTGGATCCGCTGGAACCCACCGAAGGGTTGCGCCTACTTGCTGAAGCCGAGGCCCGCCGGTCAACACGTTGGGAATCGGTGCTCCTCGTCGGCGACGCCGAGACGGTCACAGCCGCGCGCTCGTGGCACGAGGCAATCTGGACGCTGGAACTGCATGCACGAGAGCAGAGGCAAGACCCGGAGGGATGGATCCGCGACTCACAGCGGGTCAGCCAGAAACGCGACGCGTTCTACGCCTCCGCCCGGCGCGACCTGGGGGTTACTGGGCCTCCACCGCCATCCGGGAACTGGCCTCGTGAATGGCAGCGGCAGGACCGAGCTGCCGACTGAGCGCATGGACCGGGCCGAACTTCAAGCCATGCAGCGCCTCAGATCTCAGGCTAAGGCTTCGCGAACCTCAGACCCACTCCACCTCGGACTGCACAGTCACCGAGCCTCCAGGCGGCGGCAGGGGCGTTCTCGGCGCCTCCCGCACATTCGCCTGCCGCCTACTCTGAGCGCCGAGCGCCCTGAGGGCGGCAGCTACCTCTTCCTCACCGCCGTCCCCCAGCACCTCCACGATGCGCCCCAACGCCTCACTCACGTCAGTGGGTGTGTCCGCTGGTCGTGGCGTCCTTCTTGACCGACAGTGGGAGCAGCTTCTTACCGCTGTCGCTTACTTGTGGCCAAGTATCCATCTGCGGGCACACGCCGCAGTCGAAGCAGGGGGTCCAGCGGCAGTCGTCGACCTCGGTCTCGTCGAGCGCGTCCTGCCAGTCCTGCCAGAGCCATTCCTTGTCGAGGCCCGAGTCGAGGTGGTCCCAGGGCAGGACCTCCTCGTAGGTGCGTTCGCGGGTGGTGTACCAGTCGACGTCCACACCGAAGGCGGGGAGCGTCTTGTCGGCGCACCGCATCCAGCGGTCGTACGAGAAGTACTCGCGCCAGCCGTCGAAGCGGCCGCCGTCCTCGTAGACGGCGCGGATGACGGAGCCGATACGGCGGTCGCCGCGGGAGAGCAGGCCCTCGACGATGCCGGGCTTGCCGTCGTGGTAGCGGAAGCCGATGGAGCGGCCGTACTTCTTGTCGCCGCGGATCCGGTCGCGGAGCTTGCCGAGGCGTACGTCCGTCTCCTCGGCCGACAGCTGCGGGGCCCACTGGAACGGGGTGTGGGGCTTGGGGACGAAGCCGCCGATGGACACCGTGCAGCGGATGTCGTTCTGGCCGGAGACCTTGCGGCCCTCGGCGATCACCCTCGTCGCCATGTCGGCGATCTGGAGGACGTCCTCGTCCGTCTCCGTCGGGAGGCCGCACATGAAGTACAGCTTGACCTGGCGCCAGCCGTTGCCGTACGCCGTCGAGACGGTCCGGATCAGGTCCTCTTCCGAGACCATCTTGTTGATGACCTTGCGCAGGCGTTCGGAGCCGCCCTCGGGGGCGAAGGTCAGACCGGAGCGGCGGCCGTTGCGGGTCAGTTCGTTCGCCAGGTCGACGTTGAACGCGTCGACGCGGGTGGAGGGCAGGGAGAGGCCGACCTTGTCCTCCTCGTAGCGGTCCGCGAGGCCCTTGGCGATGTCGCCGATCTCCGAGTGGTCCGCCGAGGACAGGGAGAGCAGGCCCACCTCCTCGAAGCCCGTGGCCTTGAGGCCCTTGTCGACCATCTCGCCGATGCCCGTGATGGAACGCTCGCGGACCGGGCGGGTGATCATGCCCGCCTGGCAGAAGCGGCAGCCGCGGGTGCAGCCGCGGAAGATCTCCACCGACATGCGCTCGTGGACGGTCTCGGCGAGCGGTACGAGGGGCTGCTTCGGGTACGGCCACTCGTCCAGGTCCATGACCGTGTGCTTGGACACGCGCCACGGGACGCCCGACTTGTTGGGGACCATGCGGCCGATACGGCCGTCCGGCAGGTACTCGACGTCGTAGAACGCCGGGATGTACACCCCGCCCGTCTTCGCGAGGCGGAACAGGACCTCCTCGCGGCCACCGGGCCGGCCCTCCGCCTTCCAGGCGCGGATGATCTCGGTCATGTCCAGCACGGCCTGCTCGCCGTCGCCGATGATCGCCGCGTCGATGAAGTCGGCGATCGGCTCGGGGTTGAAGGCGGCGTGGCCGCCGGCCAGCACGATCGGGTCGTCGAGACCGCGGTCCTTCGACTCCAGCGGGATGCCGGCGAGGTCGAGCGCGGTCAGCATGTTCGTGTAGCCCAGCTCCGTGGAGAAGGAGAGGCCGAACACGTCGAAGGCCTTCACGGGCCGGTGGCCGTCGACCGTGAACTGCGGGACGCCGTGCTCGCGCATCAGCTCCTCAAGGTCCGGCCAGACGCTGTACGTGCGCTCGGCGAGGACGCCCTCACGCTCGTTCAGGACCTCGTAGAGGATCATGACGCCCTGGTTGGGCAGTCCTACCTCGTACGCGTCCGGGTACATGAGCGCCCAGCGGACGTCGCACTCCTCCCAGGGCTTGACCGTGGAGTTGAGCTCTCCGCCGACGTACTGGATCGGCTTCTGCACATGCGGGAGCAGAGCTTCGAGCTGTGGAAAGACCGACACAGCGGTTTCGGCAGACATCTCACGAACCTTTGCGAGCCGACAGGGGATGACTTTCCAGCCTAACGTGCCTGTGGGTGCGCGCTGTCCTGCCGTCTGTGCGCTCCGGTGGACGTGCGGCGGCGGTCCGTCCTGCGTCCGCGGGCCCGTCGTGGCTGGTCGCGCCCACGCGGCGGAGCCGCATATGGACACTGCCCCGCGCCCCTTGAGGGGCTCCCTAGACGATCGTCCCGTTCCTGATCGTCTCCCACGCCCCCGGCAGACCGGCCTCCGCCGACGCGGCGACGCGCTCCTCGTGGCCGTGCAGGACCCCGTACGTGAAGGCGTTCTCGGCTGCCGCGTGGGCCTGGGTCGCCAGGTCGCGCAGGGCCAGCCTGGCCATCACGCTGTCCTGGTGCTCGCCGAGCAGGCCCTGGAGGGACTTCATGTCGCTCACCAGAGTCCTCGCGGGTTTCTCGAGGACGGGAGCGGCCAGCTCGGCCGCGTAACGGGTGCGCTTGGTCTTCTTGCGGGCCTCGTGGATCGCGAGGTCGCGGCCCTCCCCCGGCGGCAGGTCGACGGCCTGGGCGACCAGGCCGGACAGCTTGTCGAAGTCCTTGCGCACCGCCTTCGTGACCGCCATCCCCGTGGTGTCCGCGGCGGCCCCTCGCAGCGGTGGGGTGGCGAGCAGCGCGTCGAGGGAGACGAGGAGGTCCAGATAGCGGCCGCCGTCGAGGACCGCGATCAGGCGGCGCCGGGAGCCGGCCCGGCGGGCGTGCGCCCAGGTGCGCAGCCGGCCGCGGACCGGGCCGACGACCAGGGCGCGCGGCAGTCCGGCGAGCGCCTCCGTCAGCCGCTCGGTCAGGACCTCCTGGTCGCGGTCGACACCCAGCTCCCCCGCCAGCCACTTCAGTTCGTCGCGGAGCGGGTCGGTGACGCCCCGGTCCAGGACGTTGCCGTACGAGCGGAACGTGCTGCGCAGCCTGCGGGTGGCGACCCGCATGCTGTGCACGGCGTCGAAGACGTCCCGGCGGACGGCGGGGTCCAGTTCGACGATCGCGTCGCGCTGGGCCCGGACGTACGCGAGGACGTGGTCGCCCGCGGTGACCGGTGCCGCCTCCACGACGGCCTCCTTGCGCGCCTTGCGGCCCGTCTCCCCCAGCGCCCTGACGAGCTTGGACGCCGATGCGGAGCGGGAGACGCCGGCCTTGCGCAGTTTCTTCTCGACCTTGTCCAGGAAGGCGGGGTCGCCGTCGTCCGCCAGCTCGACCTCGATCTCGGTCCACCGGGCGGTGCCGTCGCCGCCGCTGAGCCGTTCGGCCCGTACGCGGTCGACGCTGACCTCGGCGAGCAGGCCCCCGGACTCGTCGACGAGGTGGCGGACGTCCCGGGCCGACAGCAGCCGTACGACGGGGACCAGTTCGGCGTCGCGCACCCGGGAGCGGACCAGTCCGGCGAGGGCGCGGGGCACGGTGTCGGACAGCGGGGCGCGGACCTCGTCCCGTACTCCGTCGGAGACGGGGAGTTTCAGATGCCAGCCCGCGTCGTCGCCACCGGTGCGGCGGCGCAGGGTGAGGGACGCGGCGGCGAGGCGTTGGTCGGCCGTGTCGTAGTAGGTGGCGTCGAGTTCGGCCACGCCCTTGTCGATGACGGCCGAGACGCCCGGCACACGCGTCAGATCCGGCAGATCCGACAGTCCGGCATTCTCATCGGCTTCGTACTTACGCTCGATCTCCCGCTTGATGTCCGCCATGCCCTGAATTTAGATGCACCACCCCACCCCCCGTAAGGGCCGGGACGTCCGAGCCCCGTAAGGGCCGCGGCGTCCGAGCCCTGTAAGGGCCGCGGCACCCGAGCCCCGTAAGGGGCGCGGGGAACTGCGCGCTCAGCCACAACGGACCGGCACCCGAAGAACAACCGCCCCCTCCGGGCAACGCCAAACCCAGTGGAACGCTCACGCCGACATGGGCCGCTGCACCCTGATCGACTGCAGCAACCCCACCGCCACCCACACCGCGAACATCGACGACCCTCCGTACGAGACAAAGGGCAGCGGCAGCCCCGCCACCGGCATGATCCCGAGGGTCATCCCCACGTTCTCGAAGGACTGGAACGCGAACCACGCGATGATCCCCGCGGCCACGATCGTCCCGTACAGCTCCGTCGTCTCGCGGGCGATCCGGCAGGCCCGCCACAGGACGACGCCCAGCAGGATCAGGATGAGCCCGGCGCCGACGAAGCCCAGCTCCTCGCCCGCGACCGTGAAGACGAAGTCGGTCTGCTGCTCGGGCACGAACTGCCCGGTGGTCTGCGAGCCCTTGCCGAGGCCGGTGCCGAACAGCCCACCGGAGCCGATCGCGATCCGCGCCTGGTTGGTGTTGTAGCCGACGCCCGCCGGGTCCAGCGCGGGGTTGGCGAACGCGGCGAAGCGGGCGATCTGGTACTCGTCGAGGATCTTGAGCTGCCAGACCGCGACCGCCCCGAGCGCGCCGGCCCCGATCAGACCGAAGATCCAGCGGTTGGAGGCGCCGGACGCGAGCAGCACACCGAGCACGATGATGACCATGACCATGACCGAACCGAGGTCGGGCATGAGCAGGACGATCAGTATCGGGACGACGGCCAGGCCGAGCGCCTGGAGGACCGTGCGGTGGTCGGGGTGCGGTTTGTCGCCCGCGTCGACCCGGGCCGCGAGCAGCATCGCCATGCCCAGGATGATCGTGACCTTCACGAACTCGGAGGGCTGGAGCGAGAAGCCGCCGCCGACGATGATCCACGCGTGGGCGCCGTTGACGGTCGCGCCGAGCGGGGTCAGCACCAGCAGGACCAGGAAGACGGAGAGCCCGTACAGGATCGGTACGGCCGTGCGCAGGGTGCGGTGGCCGAGCCAGACCGTGCCGATCATCAGGCCGAAGCCGATGCCCGTGTTGAGCAGATGCCGGAACAGGAAGTAGTACGGGTCGCCCTGGTTCAGCTCGGTGCGGTTGCGGGTCGCCGAGTAGACGAGGGCCGCGCCGATGAGGGAGAGCGCGATGGCCGCGAACAGTATCGGCCAGTCGAGCCTGCGGGCCAGTGAGTCACGGGCGAACACCCGCGTCCAACTGGCCCGCTCGGGCCCGTATCCGGAGACGGAGAAGCCGCTTCCGCCGGTCATACGAGCGACCTCCGCCTCTTCTTCGAGCGGCGCGCCGAGCGCCTGCGGGTGTCCCGGTTGGTACCGGTGCCGGTGTTCGGCACGGTGGCGGCCGGGTTGTCGCCCGCCACCTGCTGCTGCCCTTCCTCGGTGGCCTGCTCGTCCGCCTTGGGCGGGTACACCTCGGCCTTCGGGGAGTCGATCGACCCGTCCTTCTCGACCTTCGGCAGGTTCTTCTGCGGTGTGGAGAGCAGCGCCTTCTTCTTGTCGATCTTGCCGTCCTCGGAGACCCCGTACAGCGCGTTGTAGATCTTGCGCACGGCGGGGCCCGAGGCGCCGGAACCCGTACCACCCTGGGAAATGGTCATGACGACCGTGTAGTCCTTGGTGTAGGTGGCGAACCACGAGGTCGTCTGCTTGCCGTAGACCTCGGCCGTACCCGTCTTGGCGTGCATCGGGATCTCGTCCTGCGGCCAGCCGCCGAACCGCCAGGCGGCCGATCCGCGGGTCGCGACTCCCGCGAGGGCACCGTCTATCTCGTCGCGGGTCTTCTTCGTCATCGGCAGCTTGCCGTGCGCCTTCGGCTCGATCTCCTGGACGCTCCTGCCGTCCGCGCTGACGATCGCCTTGCCGACGGTCGGGTCGTACATCGTGCCGCCGTTGGCGATGGCCCCGTAGATCGTCGCCATCTGTATCGGGGTGACGAGGGTGTCGCCCTGGCCGATCGAGTAGTTGACGGAGTCACCGGCGCGCATCCGGTTGCCTTCGAGGCAGTTCTCGTACGCGATCTGCTGGGCGTACGAGCCGCCCTTCTTGCCGTACTTGCACCAGGCGTCCTTGTTGGCCTTCCAGTAGTCCGACTTCCACTGGCGGTCGGGGACGCGGCCGGTGACCTCGTTCGGCAGGTCGATGCCGGTCTCCTTGCCGAGGCCGAACTGGTGGGCCGTCGTGTAGAACCAGTCCTTGGCGTTCTTGTTCGGCTTGATGCCGCCGTCCTTCTTCCACTCCGCGTGGGAGAGGCCGTAGAAGACGGTGTCGCAGGAGACCTCCAGGGCGCGGCCGAGGCTGATCGGGCCGTACCCCTTGGACTCGTAGTTCTTGAAGACCTGACCGCCGATGGAGTACGAGGCGCCGCACTGGTAGGGGCCGTTGAAGGAGTAGCCGGCCTTTATGGCGGCGGCCGTCGAGATGACCTTGAAGACCGAGCCGGGGGCCGACTGGCCCTGGATGGCGCGGTTCAGGAGCGGGTAGTTGGAGGCCTTGCCGGTGAGCTGTGTGTAGTCCTTGCCGGAGATTCCGCCGACCCAGGCGTTCGGGTCGTAGGACGGGTTGGACGCCATGGACACGACCCGGCCGGTCTTGTTCTCCATGACGACGACCGCCCCGGAGTCGGCCTTGTAGTTCTCCCCGGTGTTCTTGTCGAACTCGGTACGGGCGACCTTCATCGCCGCGTTCAGCTCGTACTCGGCGACGCGCTGGACGCGGGAGTCGATGCTGGTGACGACGTTCGCGCCGGGCTGGGCCTCGTCGCTCTCGGCCTGGCCGATGACCCGGCCGAGGTTGTCGACCTCGTAGCGGGTGACGCCGGCCTTGCCGCGCAACTGCTTGTCGTACTGGCGCTCCAGGCCGGAGCGGCCGACCTGGTCGGAGCGCAGATACGGCGAGTCGGTGTTCTCGGCCTTCGTGATCTCCTCGTCGGTGACGGGCGAGAGGTAGCCGAGGACCTGGGCGGTGTTGGCCTTGCCGGGGGCGGCGTAGCGGCGCACGGCCTGCGGCTCCGCGGTGATGCCGGGGAAGTCCTCGGCGCGCTCGCGGATCTGCAGTGCCTGCTTGGGGGTGGCCTCGTCGGTGATGGGGATCGGCTGGTAGGGCGAGCCGTTCCAGCAGGGCTGCGGCGTCTTGGCGTCGCACAGCCGGACCTTGTCCCGTACGTCCGCGGCCTTCATGCCGAGGACGTCCGCGAGCTTGGCGAGGACGGCGTCGCCGTCGTCCTTCATCTTCAGCAGGTCGGTCCGGGAGGCGGAGACCACGAGCCGGGTCTCGTTGTCGGCGATCGGTACGCCCCGGGCGTCCAGGATCGAGCCGCGCACGGCGGGGCTGACGACCTGCTGGACGTGGTTGCCGGACGCCTCCTTGGCGTACTCGTCGCCGTTGCGGATCTGGAGGTACCAGAGGCGTCCGCCGAGGGTGCCGAGGAGGGACAGGACGAGGATCTGGATGACGATGAGCCGGATCTGGACCCGCGGGGTCCGGCCGGTCTCAGGAATATTGGTCACAGTCGCTTGACCCCCTTGATGCGTCCCGCGCGGGCCATCCGTGCCCTGGCGGCCTTCACTCTCAGTCCGCCGCGCTGGCTGCCGATGCGCAGGCCCGTGCCCGAGCTGATCCAGCCCGCGGCGACGTCGGTCGACTTGCCCGGGCCGCCGGTGTCGGCGAGCGGATCGTTCTCGGCGCGCCGGGCCAGGGCCATGATGCCGGGGACCACGAACGGGGCGAGCAGCAGGTCGTACAGGGCGGCCGTGAACAGCAGGCCGCCGAGGCCCACATGGCGGGCGGCGGTGTCGCCGACGAGGGCGCCCACTCCCGCGTACAGGAGGGTGGAGCCGATCGAGGCGGCCACGACCACGGCCATGGGGCCCGTGGCGGACTTGAGCTGGCCGTTCTCGGGCTTGGCGAGTCCGGCGAGGTAGCCGATGACGCACAGCACGAGGGCGTAGCGGCCGGCCGCGTGGTCGGCGGGCGGGGCCAGGTCGGCGAGCAGGCCCGCGCCGAAGCCGACGAGGGCGCCTCCGACGTGGCCGTAGACCAGGGCGAGGCCGAGGACGGTGAGCAGCAGGAGGTCCGGTACGGCACCCGGCAGATGCAGGCGGGCGAGGACGCTGACCTGGATCACCAGGGCGACGATCACCAGCGTGGCGGAGAGCAGCATTCGGTTGAAGCGCATGGGGAAGTCAGCTCCTACTGCTCTTGCTGCAGGCCGTCGGCGGGCGCGTCGGCCGAGGGCGTGACCGTCACGGTCACGGTCGGCGTGGGCGTTGGCTTGGGTTTGGGCGGCAGCACCTCGTCGCGCGGGTCCTTGCGCGGGGCCTGGACGACGACACCGACGATGTCGAGCTTGGAGAAGGACACGAACGGCGTGACGTAGATCGTGCGGGTCAGGTCGCCGCCGGACGGGTCGACGCGGGAGACCAGGCCGACGGGCACGCCGGGGACGAACGGCTTGTCGGCCTGGGAGCCGAAGGTGATCAGCCGGTCGCCCTTCTTGATCTTGGCCTTGCCGTTGAGCAGTTCCACGCGCAGCGGGCGGTCGCCCTGTCCGGAGGCGAAGCCGAGTTCGTCGGTGGACTCCATGCGCGTACCGACCGTGAAGTCGGGGTCGTTGGCGAGCAGCACCGTGGCGGTGCCGGGGCCGACCGTGGTGACGCGCCCGACCAGTCCGTCTCCGTTGAGGACGGTCATGTCGCGCTTGATGCCGTCGTTCGCGCCGACGTCGATGGTGACGGTCCAGGAGAAGCCCTGGGCCGCTCCTATGGCGATGACCTCGGCGCCCTTGATGCCGTACTGACCGGCGCCCGCCGTCTTGAGCATCTTGTCGAGTTGCGCGCCGCGGCTGCGGTTGCGGTCGTCGCTGCCCAGTTTCGCCTTCAACTCGGCGTTGTCCCGCTCCAGTCGCGTGACGCGGTCGTGGCGGTCACCGGAGTCCCTCACGGCCTGGATCGCGTTGCCGACGGGGTCGACGGCGGTCGACACCCCGTCCTCGATCGGGCCGAAGACCGTGGCGGCGCCACGGCGGGCACCGTCGACCGGGGAGTCCTCACCCCCGCGGATGTCCACCGTGATCAAGGCGAACGCGATGGCGATCAGCAGCACCAGGAGCAGCCGGCTCTCTCGTGTGTCCCTCACGTGCGACGGCCGTGCCTTCCTCGTCGGAATTCATGTATGGCTCACTCAACAGGTTCCCGGGGGTCCTGACGAACTCCGGGAACCCCGAAGGAACCCCGGAGCATCCGGTTGAGCACCCGTTCGGCGCCCGATCGGGCGGAACCCGCGGTGTTATGGGGGAGCTTATGCCTCGATATCAACGATCCGCCGTACGAGAAGGGATCATCTCGTACGGCGGAATCGAAGAGTTACGTCATCTGCGCGGCTGGGCGTCCAGCACCTGCTGGAGCGCCTCGAACTCCTCCACGCACTTGCCGGCCCCGAGCGCCACGCTGTCCAGCGGGTCCTCGGCGATGTGGATCGGCATGCCCGTCTCGCGCCGCAGCCGCTCGTCGAGGCCGCGCAGCAGGGCGCCACCGCCGGTGAGCACGATCCCGCGGTCCATGACGTCGCCGGACAGCTCCGGCGGGCACTTGTCGAGGGTGGTCTTGACGGCGTCGACGATCGCGTTGACCGGCTCCTCGATCGCCTTGCGGACTTCGGCCGCCGAGATCACGACGGTCTTCGGAAGGCCGGAGACCAGGTCCCGGCCGCGGATTTCGGTGTGTTCGTCATTGTCGAGGTCGTACGCGGAACCGATCGTGAGCTTGATCTGCTCGGCCGTCCGCTCACCGAGGAGGAGCGAGTACTCCTTCTTGATGTGCTGGATGATCGCGTTGTCCAGCTCGTCGCCGGCGACCCGGATGGACTGTGCCGTGACGATTCCGCCGAGCGAGATGACCGCGACCTCGGTGGTGCCGCCGCCGATGTCCACCACCATGTTGCCCGTGGCCTCGTGGACCGGCAGGCCGGAGCCGATGGCGGCGGCCATGGGCTCCTCGATGATGTGCACCTGGCGGGCGCCGGCCTGGGACGAGGCCTCGATGACGGCACGGCGCTCGACGCCCGTGATGCCCGAGGGCACGCAGACGACGACGCGGGGGCGGGCGAGGTAGCGCCGCTTGTGGATCTTCAGGATGAAGTAGCGGAGCATGCGCTCGGTGATCTCGAAGTCGGCGATGACACCGTCCTTCAGCGGCCGTACGGCAACGATGTTGCCCGGCGTCCGCCCGATCATCTTCTTCGCTTCCGCGCCGACCGCGAGGATGCCACCGGTGTTGGTGTTGATCGCGACGACGGACGGCTCGTTGAGTACGATCCCGCGACCCCTGACGTACACCAGCGTGTTGGCGGTCCCGAGGTCGACAGCCATGTCACGGCCGATGAACGACATTGAGTTCCCCATCAGGATTCGTCTGGCCTTCCCAAGTGGAGCTTTTGATGGCTTTTCAGGATGGCGAGGGTGAGCGCTGTGACGTGAAGACTTCCATCGTAGTCTCGCCTGCACGAACACTGCGCGAGGGTCTTCGCCATTGTCAGCAGATGACGCGCCGCCTCGCTTCTGGAGACGGGCCATCGGGGGAACGCGTTCCCCCGATCGGCACGCATATGCCCGCAGACGGCCGTCATTGTGCGCCCCATTGTGGGTGGGCCGCAGGTCAGACGCTACCTGCCTGACAAAGCTTCAGGGGCATTTCGCTTCACAAGATTTTCACCGCGGCCCGGGCCGCCGCCGGGCGAGGCGGCCCCGGCCGGTCGGACGGTTACGCCAGACCGGGGAAGAAGATCTTCAGCTCGCGCTCGGAGGACTCCTCGGAGTCCGAGGCGTGGATCAGGTTCTCGCGGACGATCACACCGAAGTCACCACGGATGGAGCCCGGGGCGGCGGCGATCGGGTCGGTCGGACCCGCGAGCGCCCGTACGCCCTCGATGACGCGCTCGCCCTCGACGACCAGCGCCACGACCGGGCCGGAGGCCATGAAGGTGACCAGCGGCTCGTAGAAGGGCTTGCCCTTGTGCTCGCCGTAGTGCTGCTCCAGCGTCTCCTGGTCCAGCGTGCGCAGTTCCAGCGCGGTGATCTGCCAGCCGGCCTTGCGCTCGATACGGCTGATGATCTCGCCGGTCAGGCCGCGACGGACCGCGTCGGGCTTGAGAAGGACGAGGGTGCGCTGGCTCACAGTGGTGGCTCCTTCAGGTCACAGATGTGCGGATGAAGAGGCTACAGGGCGTGTCCCTGGGGGCTCCGCCCCCGCCCCCGTTCACGGGCTCCGCCCCCGACCCGTACGCACCGTTCGCGCTGCCGCGCTCGTCCTCAAACGCCGGACAGGCTGAAAAGCAGGCACGCAACCGGGCCGCACGCCACACCGACCGCGCCGAAAGGCAGGGGCGCAGCCCCGTCTTTCAGGGACGCGGGGAACTCCGCGACCAGCCCCCACCGACCCCGCACCCGAGCAATCCAGCCCGCCGGCGCCCAGGGGCGAAGCCCCAGCTTTCAGGGGCGCGGGGAACTGCGCGACCAGCCCCCACCGACCCCGCACCCGACGAACACACCCGCAACGATCAAGCCCGTCCGGCGCCTGAGGACAGAAGGGGCCCCGGGGCCACCCCGAGGAAAGGACGGAACCCCGAACTACCCACCCACCCCCGCCTGCGCAGCAAACCGCGCCTTCGCCTCCTCCACCTTCCGCCCGTAGTGCACCGAAGCCCACCACAGCGCCGCGAAGACCACACCGAGGAAGAACATCACCGGCACCACGAACCCACTCGCGATCAGCAGCACCTGCAGCGCCCAGCCCAGCTGGACACCCCCCGGCCGCGTGATCACCCCGCACAGGAGCAGACACAGCACCATCGCGATCCCGCACACCGTCCAGACCGTGGCCATGGACAGATCGGGATCCTTCATCGCCACGAGTCCGGCGAACCCGATCACGAAGAACTCACCGATCAGCGTCGAAGCACAGAGCGTCCGCACGCCTCAGCCCCTTCCCAGCAGCAGCCGGGCCTCGCCGACCGTGATGACGGAACCGGTCACGAGGACGCCGCCGCCCGCGTACTCGGCCTCTTCCTCGGCCAGCGTGATCGCGGCCTCCAGCGCGTCGTCCAGCCGGGGCTCGACCTGCACGCGGTCGTCCCCGAACACCTCGACGGCGATCCCCGCCAGCTCGTCCGCGTCCATCGCGCGATGGCTGGAGTTCTGTGTCACGACGACCTCGGTGAAGATCGGCTCGAAGGCTTCGAGCACCCCCCGTACGTTCTTGTCGCCGCTCGCCCCGACGACGCCGATCAGCCGGCTGAAGTCGAAGACCTCCTGCACCGCCTCGGCGGTGGCGCGGGCGCCCGCCGGGTTGTGCGCGGCGTCCAGTACGACGGTCGGCGACTTGCGCACGATCTCCAGCCGTCCCGGCGAGGTCACCGACGCGAACGCCTTGCGGACCGTGTCGATGTCGAGCGCCTCGGGCCGCTGGGACCCGACGCCGAAGAACGCCTCCACGGCGGCGAGCGCCACGGCCGCGTTGTGTGCCTGGTACGCCCCGTGCAGCGGGATGTACACCGCTTCGTACTCCCCGCCGAGACCGCGCAGCGTCAGCAGCTGCCCGCCGACCGCGACCTGCCGGCTGATCACGCCGAACTCAAGCCCTTCGCGGGCCACGGTGGCATCGACCTCGACGGCTTTCTTCAGGAGCACCTGCGCGGCGTCGACGGGCTGCTGGGCCAGGATGACCGTCGCGCCCTGCTTGACGATCCCGGCCTTCTCCTTGGCGATCTCCCCCGGGGTGTTCCCGAGCCGGTCCGTGTGGTCCAGGTCGATGGGGGTCACCACGGCGACATCCCCGTCGATCACGTTGGTGGCGTCCCAGCTGCCGCCCATCCCGACCTCCACGACGGCCACGTCGACGGGCGCGTCCGCGAAGGCCGCGTACGCCATGCCCGTGAGCACCTCGAAGAAGGAGAGGCGGAACTCCTGGGCCGCGTCGACCATCTCGACGTACGGCTTGATGTCCTGGTACGTCTCCACGAACCGCTCGGCCGGGATCGCCGCCCCGTCCAGGCTGATCCGCTCGGTGATCGACTGGACGTGGGGCGAGGTGTACCGGCCGGTGCGCAGTTCGAAGGCGCCGAGCAGGGCCTCGATCATGCGGGCGGTGGACGTCTTGCCGTTCGTTCCCGTGATGTGGATCGAGGGGTACGCGCGCTGCGGCTCCCCCAGTACGTCCATGAGCGCGGAGATCCGGGCCACGGACGGCTCCAGCTTGGTCTCGCCCCACCGCGTGGCGAGCTCGGTCTCGACCTGGCGCAGCGCCTTGTCGGCCTCCGGGTCGTCCGGGCGCCCGGGGATGTCGGACTGCGGCGCCGGGCCCTGTGTACGCAGGGTGCGGCTGCCGGCCTCGATCACGGCGAGGTCGGGATCGCGCTCCGTCTCGGCCTCGACGATCGCATCGAACGGATCGGACCCACTGCTGTCCTGCGGAAGCTCACTCACACCCCCAGTCTACGGAGCCCGCGACCCGGGCTTTCAGGGGCGCGGGGAACTGCGCGACCAGCCCTCTTCAGGGGCGCGGGGAACTGCGCGAACGGCCCCCACCGGCCCGCAGCCGAAGACGAACGCACGAGGGCCCCGGAACCATCAAGGTCCCAGGGCCCTCAAGAACAGCTACGCCTGTGGCAACGCGTCCAGCTGGGCCGAAAGCCGCAAGATGTCCTCGTCGGCCTTCGCAAGCCGCCCCCGGATCTTGTCGACCACCTGGTCCGGAGCCTTCGCAAGGAACGCCTCATTACCGAGCTTGGCGTTGGCCGCGACCTTCTCCTTCTCCGCGGCAGCCAGGTCCTTCGCGAGCCGCTTCCGCTCGGCCGCCACATCGATCGTGCCGGACAGATCGAGCGCGACGGACGCCCCGGCGACCGGCAGTGTCGCCGTCGCGGAGAAGTCGTCCCCCTCCGGCTGCAGCCGCAACAGCTGCCGGATGGCGGCCTCGTGCGGAGCGAAAGCGGTCCCGTCGAGGCTCAGCCTCGCCGGCACCCGCTGCCCCGGCTGCAGCCCCTGGTCGGCACGGAAGCGACGGACCTCCGTGATGACCTGCTGCAGCGCCTCGATCTCCCGCTCCGCACCGGCGTCCCGGAAACCGCTGTCCACGGGCCAGTCGGCGATCACGACCGACTCACCGCCCGTGAGGGTCGTCCACAGCGTCTCCGTGACGAACGGCACGACCGGGTGCAGCAGCCGCAGTGTGACGTCCAGGACCTCGCCGAGGACCCGCTTGCTGACATCGGCCGCGGCCCCGCCCGCCATGAACGTCGTCTTCGACAGCTCGACGTACCAGTCGAAGACCTCGTCCCACGCGAAGTGGTACAGCGCGTCGGAGAGCTTCGCGAACTGGAAGTCCTCGTAGAACGCGTCGACTTCCGCGACGGTCTCGTTGAGGCGGGACAGGATCCACCGGTCCGTCGCCGACATCGCGGACGCGTCCGGCAGCGGCCCCTCGACCGTCGCGCCGTTCATCAGCGCGAACCGCGTCGCGTTCCAGATCTTGTTGGCGAAGTTACGGGCCGCCTGGACCCAGTCCTCGCCGATGGGCACGTCCGTACCGGGGTTGGCGCCCTTCGCCAGGGTGAAGCGGACGGCGTCCGAGCCGTACTTGTCCATCCAGTCGAGCGGGTCGACGACGTTGCCGAACGACTTCGACATCTTCTTGCCGCGCTCGTCGCGGACCAGACCGGTCAGCGCGATGGTCTTGAAGGGGGCCTCGCCGTCCATCGCGTAGAGACCGAACATCATCATCCGGGCGACCCAGAAGAAGATGATGTCGTGGCCCGTGAGCAGGACGTCGGTCGGGTAGAACTTCTTGAGGTCCGGGGTCTGTTCGGGCCAGCCGAGCGTGGAGAACGGCCACAGGCCGGACGAGAACCAGGTGTCGAGGACGTCCGTGTCCTGCTTCCACCCCTCGGCCTCCGTGCCGGGCGGCTGCTCGTCGGGGCCGACGCAGACCGTCTCGCCGTTCGGGCCGTACCAGATCGGGATGCGGTGGCCCCACCAGAGCTGACGCGAGATGTTCCAGTCGTTGAGGTTGTCGACCCAGTCGAAGTACCGCTTCGACATGTCCTCGGGGTGGATCTTCACCCGGCCGTCGCGGACCGCGTCCCCGGCGGCCTGCGCGAGCGGGCCGACCCTGACCCACCACTGCAGGGACTGCCGCGGCTCGATGGTGGTGCCGCAGCGCGAGCAGTGCCCGACGCTGTGGACGTACGGACGCTTCTCGGCGACGATCCGGCCCTGCGAGCGCAGTGCGGCGACGACGGCGGAACGGGCCTCGTAGCGGTCGAGTCCCTCGAAGGGGCCGTGGACCGTGATGACCGCCCGCTCGTCCATGATCGTGAGCGACTCCAGGCCGTGGCGCCGGCCGATGGCGAAGTCGTTCGGGTCGTGGGCGGGGGTGACCTTGACGGCGCCCGTGCCGAACTCGGGGTCGACGTGGCTGTCCGCGACGACCGGGATGGTGCGGTCGGTCAGCGGGAGCTTGATGCGCTTGCCGACGAGGTGGCGGTAGCGCTCGTCGTCGGGGTGAACGGCGACAGCGGTGTCACCGAGCATGGTCTCGGCGCGCGTGGTGGCGACGACGAGGGTCTCGTCACCTTCGCCGTACTTGATGGAGACGAGTTCGCCGTCGTCCTCCTGGTAGTTCACCTCGATGTCGGAGATGGCCGTCAGACAGCGGGGACACCAGTTGATGATCCGCTCGGCGCGGTAGATCAGCTCGTCGTCGTACAGCTTCTTGAAGATGGTCTGGACGGCCTTGGAAAGCCCTTCGTCCATGGTGAACCGCTCGCGGTCCCAGTCCACACCGTCCCCGAGCCGGCGCATCTGGCCCAGGATCTTGCCGCCGTACTCCTCTTTCCACTGCCAGACGCGCTCGACGAACTCCTCGCGCCCGAGGTCCTGCCGCGACCTGCCCTCCTCGGCGAGCTGCTGCTCGACCTTGTTCTGGGTGGCGATACCGGCGTGGTCCATGCCGGGCAGCCACAGCGCCTCGTACCCCTGCATGCGCTTGCGGCGGGTCAGGGCGTCCATGAGCGTGTGCTGGAAGGCGTGCCCGAGGTGCAGGGACCCGGTGACGTTCGGCGGCGGGATGACGATGGTGTACGGCGGCTTTTCGCTGTTCGCGTCGGCGGCGAAGTAACCCCGTTCGACCCAGCGCTCGTACAGCTTCCCCTCTACCTCGGCCGGCGCGTACTGGGTCGGCAGTTCGGAGGTGGGCGCTGTGGGCTGCTGCTGAGCGTTCTCGGTCACTCCCTCAGTTTAGAGGTGTCACAGGCTTGCTCCGAAACTCGATTAGTTGGTAACGGTGCGGCCCCCGCGGCTCCGGCGCCCCCCGGCCTGGGTGAGGATGTTCGGAACACATAAGTACCTGGAGGGGAACCCAGATGAGCTACAACCAGCCGGGCCCGTACGGCGGGCAGCCGCAGCAGCCCGGACCGTACGGTCAGCCGGGTCCTTACGGCCAGCAGCCGCAGGCCCCCCAGCCCGGTTACGGCTACCCGCAGCAGGCTCCCCCGCCGCAGCCCGGCTACGGGTACCCCCAGCAGGCCCCTCCCGGAGTCCCGCAGCAGCAGCCCGGCTACGGCCAGCAGCCGCCCGGCGCCCCTTACGGAGCCCCGATGCCGCCGGCGCCCGGCGGGGGCAAGAAGAAGACGGGCCTGATCGTCGGCGCGGTGGCGGTCGTGGCCGCGATCGCGGTGGGCGCGTACTTCATCATCGGCGGCAGCGGCGGGGGCGCGGACGTCGCCGACGACGGCCCGCACAAACTGACGACGCCGGCGACGGTGCTCACCGAGTACAAGAAGAGCAAGTCGGCCGACAGCGGCGGCTTCGACGAGAGCGACATCAAGAAGGCCGAGAAGCACGGCGTCAAGGGCGCCAAGGACGTCAACGCGGGCTACCAGGCCGGAGACGAGAACAATCCGCTCGCCCTGCAGATGATCCAGTTCATGGGCGTGTACGGCGAGATCGACGACCCGGAAAAGGTCGTCGACGCCATGTTCGTCGACATGAAGGAAGGCTCCGAGAAGGACGGCGCGGACGAGGGCGAGGTCGTCGGCAGTCCCAAGAGCTACTCGCCCAGCGGTCTCGACGGCGCGGTCCTGAAGTGCCAGGAAACCAAGATCACGAACGACGACGCCACGGGTGACGCGGCCTCCGGTCCGTCCTCGATCAGCATGCCGGTGTGCATCTGGGGCGACCACAGCACGCTCGGCGTCATCATCAACATCGACATGGCCAACGCCATGGCGGGCAAGGGCGCCGACCTCCAGACCGCCGCGGAGCTGACGGCCAAGTTCCGCAAGGAGGTCCGCGTCAAGATCTGACCGACGCGTACAACGGCGAAGGGGCCGTCGCCCCGGGCCCCTTCGCCGCACTCAGCCGTCAGCACAGAGCTGTTGACGGGTTTAGGCAGCCATCAGTTGTTCGCTCTGTTGCACGCCTCAATTATGTGCGACGTGTTGGTGATCCCCAGAGAAGCCAGCTTGGCCTCACAGAACGGCTTAGTGGCCCAAGTGTCGTAACTACACGCTGTCCGGACGCCCGAACCGATGGTGTAGCCCTTGGAGCTCAGGTAATTGACACAGTCGACCTGATCCGCCTGGGCGGGGACAGCCATCACCATGGGCACAACCCCAGCCGCGACAGCCACACCCAATGCCGTTAAGGCACGCTTGAGTTTCACGTTCTTTCCTCCCGTTTTCACATACCGCAAGATGGTCTGTCTTGCAGCAAGCAAGTAGATCACGGGACGTGCACATGCCAAGGCTGATGAAATGCCATTGGCTTGATCCACGAGGAAAATGGCTAAGGGCGCCCGCCGAAACTCGCCGAGCGCCCTTAGCCTCACATGCGCAAAAGTGCTACGCCGTCTTCTGCTCGCCCGGTCCCCGGCCCCGGGCGTCCCGCGGGATGAGTGTCGGGTTCACGTTCGAGCGGACCACCTCCGAGGTGATGACGACCCGGGCCACGTCCTTGCGGGACGGGACCTCGTACATCACCGCCTGGAGGACCTCTTCCATGATGGCGCGCAGGCCGCGCGCGCCGGTCTGGCGGAGGATGGCCTGGTCCGCGATGGCTTCGAGGGCCTCGCGCTCGAAGTCCAGCTCCACGCCGTCCAGTTCGAACAGCTTCTGGTACTGCTTCACCAGGGCGTTGCGCGGCTCCACCAGGATCTGGAGGAGGGCCTCGCGGTCGAGGTTGTGGACCGAGGTGATGACCGGGAGGCGGCCGATGAACTCGGGGATCATCCCGAACTTCACCAGGTCCTCGGGCATGACGTCCTCGAAGCGGTCCTTGGCCTCAAGTTCCTTCTTGGAGCGGATCGTCGCGCCGAAGCCGATGCCCTTGGCACCCGCACGGGACTCGACGAGCTTCTCCAGACCCGCGAAGGCACCGCCCACGATGAACAGGACGTTCGTCGTGTCGATCTGGATGAACTCCTGGTGGGGGTGCTTGCGTCCGCCCTGCGGAGGCACGGAGGCCGTGGTGCCCTCCAGGATCTTGAGCAGGGCCTGCTGGACGCCCTCGCCCGACACGTCTCGCGTGATCGACGGGTTCTCGCTCTTACGAGCCACCTTGTCGATCTCGTCGATGTAGATGATGCCGGTCTCGGCCTTCTTGACGTCGTAGTCCGCCGCCTGGATCAGCTTCAGCAGAATGTTCTCGACGTCCTCGCCGACGTACCCCGCCTCCGTCAGCGCCGTCGCGTCCGCGATGGCGAACGGGACGTTCAGCATGCGGGCCAGCGTCTGGGCGAGCAGCGTCTTGCCCGAGCCCGTGGGGCCGAGCAGGAGGATGTTGGACTTCGCCAACTCGATGGCGTCCTCGCGGTTCTGACCCGCGCTGTGCTCGCCGGCCTGGACCCGCTTGTAGTGGTTGTACACCGCGACCGAGAGGGCCTTCTTGGCTGACTCCTGGCCTACGACGTAACCCTCAAGGAACTCGTAGATCTCGCGAGGTTTGGGAAGTTCCTCCCAGCGCACCTCGCTCGTCTCCGCGAGCTCTTCCTCGATGATCTCGTTGCAGAGATCGATGCACTCGTCGCAGATGTACACACCAGGGCCTGCGATGAGCTTCTTGACCTGCTTCTGGCTCTTGCCACAGAACGAGCACTTGAGCAGATCGCCGCCGTCACCGATGCGTGCCACGGTGTGCTTCCCCTTCGCCTGGGAGACGCCTAGGTCCAGCGGCTCCTGGTGCTGCCTTATGTCCGACGGTACCTTGCCTAGCCCTCCGTTCGGGCCCCCCTTGGCGCGGTTCACTTTGTCGTGAACCGCGTCAAGGAGCGGCAGACGATACAGCGATGCGTCACGCGACCGCGGCGTTGTTCATCTTCCGGGTCGAGATGATCTGGTCGATCAGGCCGTACGCGAGGGCGTCCTCGGCCGTGAGGATCTTGTCGCGCTCGATGTCCTCGCGGATCTTCTCGATCGGCGTCGTCGAGTGCTTGGCCAGCATGTCTTCCAGCTGACCGCGCATCCGGAGGATCTCGTTGGCGGCGATCTCAAGGTCCGACACCTGGCCGCGGCCGGTCTCGCTGTAGGGCTGGTGGATCAGCACGCGCGCGTTCGGAAGTGCCATGCGCTTGCCCGGCGTACCGGCCGCCAGGAGGATCGCGGCGGCCGAGGCGGCCTGACCCATGCAAACAGTCTGGACGTCCGGCTTCACGAACTGCATCGTGTCGTAGATCGCGGTGAGCGCCGTGAAGGAGCCACCGGGGCTGTTGATGTAGACCGAGATGTCACGGTCGGGGTCCATCGACTCCAGGCACAGCAGCTGCGCCATGACGTCGTTGGCGGAGGCGTCGTCGATCTGCACGCCGAGGAAGATCACGCGCTCCTCGAACAGCTTCGCGTACGGGTCGTACTCACGCACGCCCTGCGAGGTGCGCTCGACGAAGCGCGGGATGACGTAGCGGGACTCCGCGCGAGGACCCGTGTACTCGGCCTGCGCGCGGGTGTGGATCCCGCTGCCGGGGAAGTCGTTCACTGTGTCTCCTGAAGAGCCTGATAAGGGCTGGGGCGGTCGGCTGGGGGCTCGGAGGGGCTGGTGCCGGCCTGCGCCGGCACCGGTCGGCGACAGGCCGCCCTACGCCGCCCCGGTGCCGCCGCCGCCCGGCATCGCGGCAGCGGTGGGCATGATGTCGTCGATGAGGCCGTACTGCTTGGCCTCGACCGGGTCGAACCAGCGGTCCCGGTCCGAGTCACGGGTGACCTGCTCCACCGTCTGGCCGGTGTGGAACGAGGTCAGTTCCGCCATCCGCTTCTTGGTGTGCAGCAGCCGCTCGGCGTGGATCTTGATGTCCGACGCGGAACCGGCGAGACCGGCCGAGGGCTGGTGGATCAGGATCTCCGCGTTCGGCAGCGCGAAGCGCTTGCCCGGAGTGCCCGCGCTCAGCAGGAACTGGCCCATGGAGGCCGCCATGCCCATCGCGATCGTCACCACGTCGTTCTTGATGTACTGCATGGTGTCGTAGATCGCCATGCCGGCGGTGATCGAGCCGCCGGGGCTGTTGATGTAGAGGAAGATGTCCTTCTCCGGGTCGGAGGCAAGGAGCAGCAACTGTGCGGTGATCTTGTTGGCGATGTCGTCGTCGACCGCCTGGCCGAGGAAGATGATCCGCTCGCCGAGCAGCCGGTTGTAGACCTGGTCGCCGAGGCCACCACCGATGGGGTCGCCGGCGGCTGTGGGCATCAGATTCGTCACGTATCCACCTGCTCGTCTTACGACGGCGCCGGGCCGTCTACACGTCTTCTGCTGGGGGCGTGGGACCCCGTGTGCGTGCCGTGTCGGACGGCTCCGGGGACTCCCCTGCCCTCGTACTCATGGACCCTAACGCGCGGGTCCCTCCGGGGAATCCCGCAGAAGGAACTGTTCGCTGTGAGCGCATGCGCTCCGCTGGGTGAGCAGGGGTTACGGGCAGCCCCGTAAGGGGCGCGGGGAACTGCGCGGCCCACCCCCGCCGGGCCGCGGACGCGTCTGCCTCCGGCGGTGGAACGGCGGGTGCGGGTCGTGGTGGGTCGGCCGCGCAGTTCCCCGCGCCCCTGGAGGGGCCCTCGGGCCCCTGGGAGGGCGCGCCGGTACGGGTCGCGGGTCAGGAAGGGGCTACGGGCCCCCAGGACGTGTCCTGGGGGCCCGTAGCGCGTACTGCGAGGCGGTCAGGCCTCGGTCTTCTCCGGGGCGGCCTCGGAGGCGGCCTCGGCCGCTTCCTCGGCAGAGGCCTCCGTGGAGGTCTCGTCCTCGTCCTCGTCGTCGAGGTCCACGACCTCGCCGTTCGTGTCCTTGACGGTGGCGGCCTCGACGACCACGGCGAGAGCCTTGCCGCGGGCGACCTCGCCGACCAGCAGCGGAACCTGGCCGCCCTCGACGACCTGCTGGGCGAACTGGTCGGGAGACATGTTCGAAGAGGCGGCACGCCGCATGAGGTGCTCGGTGAGCTCCTCCTGGTTGACGTTCAGCTTCTCCTTGTTGACGAGCTCGTCCAGGACGAACTGCGTCTTGATGCCCTTGACCGCCGCTTCCTTGGTCTCGGCGTCGAACTCCTCGGCCGTCTTGCCCTGGATCTCCAGGTACTTTTCGAGGTCGAGGCCCATCTGGCCGAGCTGGTGGTGCTCCAGGTTGTGCTTGCGGGTGTTGATCTCGTCCTCAAGAAGCTTCTCGGGGACGGGCACCTCGACGAGCTCAAGCAGCTTCTCCAGGACTCGCTCCTGGGCCTGCGTGGCCTGGTCGTACTGCTTCATGTTCTCAAGGCGCTTGCGGCTGTCGGCGCGCAGCTCTTCGAGGGTGTCGAACTCCGACGCGAGCTGCGCGAAGTCGTCGTCCAGCTCGGGCAGCTCGCGCTTGGCGACCTGGGTGACCTTGACGGTGACCTCGGACTCCTTGCCGGCCGCCGAGCCGCCCTTGAGCTCGGAGGCGAAGGTGGCCTCGCCACCGGCCTCCAGGCCCTTCACGGCCTCGTCGATGCCGTCCAGCAGCTCACCGGAGCCGATGGTGTAGGAGACGCCGCTCGCGACGCCGTCCTCCAGGACCTCGCCGTCGACCTTGGCCTCCAGGTCGAGGGTGACGACGTCACCCTCCTCGGCGGCACGCTCGACGGGGGCGGTCGAGGCGAAGCGCTCGCGCAGCTCCTCGACGGCCTTGTCGATGTCCTCCTCGCCGACCTCGACGGCGTCGACCTCGACCTCGATGCCGGAGTAGTCCGGGATCTCGATCGTCGGGCGCACGTCGACCTCGGCGGTGAAGTTCAGCGTCTCGCCGTCCTTCAGATCCGTGATGTCGACCTCGGGCTGGCCGAGGACGTTCAGCTCGGCTTCGTTGACCGCTTCGGTGTAGAACTTCGGAAGCGCGTCGTTGACCGCTTCCTCAAGAACCGCACCGCGGCCGAACCGCTGGTCGATGACACGAGCCGGAATCTTGCCCTTCCGGAACCCCTTCACCGTGACCTGCTGGTTGATCTTCTTGTACGCCGCGTCGAGGCTGTCCTTGAGCTCCTCGAAGGGCACCTCGATGCTGAGCCGAACCCGGGTCGGGTTCAGGGTCTCCACGGCGCTCTTCACGGTTCGGTCTCCTTGGGGGCTGACTTCTTTGGGTTCTACTGACGGTCTCCGCCGGATACGGCGGAGCCTCAGCGGACTGGCGGCCCTTGAGGGACGTAAAAATGCAGACACACGGGCGCGCAGTTTGCATACTAGCCGCAGGCGGTACACGCCCCAAAAAGGTGATCTCGCCGGTGGTCCGGCACGGTGGTCGGGGTGGCGGGATTTGAACCCACGGCCTTCCGCTCCCAAAGCGGACGCGCTACCAAGCTGCGCCACACCCCGTCTGGTGCGACACGTAGGGTACATGCCCGCGGACCGTGCCACGCCCGCATTTCCCGGGGCGTCGCCGCCCACCGGAACGGGGTGTGCGGCGAGGGGGTGCGACCCGCTACGATGCTTCAGTGCCGCGGGTCACTGACCTGCGGTGCGTGCTGTGCGGGCGTAGCTCAATGGTAGAGCACTAGTCTTCCAAACTAGCTACGCGGGTTCGATTCCCGTCGCCCGCTCTCACGGTTCAGGGCCAGGCCGGAGGTTCATTCCTCCGCCTGGCCCTGACGCGTTTCCGGTCGCCGGCCGGTCGCTGCTTGATCGCCGGTCAGCCGCCGGTTGATCGGCGGTCAGTCGCCGAGGAACGTGAGCAGGGCCGCGAGGAGCCGGGCCGGGGCGTCCAGGGGTACGAGGTGGCCGGCGTCCGGGATCGTGCGCAGGCGGGCGCCGGGGATCAGGGAGGCCAGTTCCTCGCCCTTGGCGGGTGGGATCCAGGTGTCCCGCGCGCCCCAGCAGACGGTGACCGGCAGGTCCATCGAGGGGTACAGGCCCTGGATCTCGTCGGTGTGGGCCTGGTCGGCCTGGGCGATCTGGCGGTAGAAGGCCGCCTGCCCGGCCTCTCCCGTCCAGGGGGCGACCAGTCCGGCCAGCACGTCGGGCCGCAGTCCGCGATGGCTCGCGGAGCTGACGTACTCACGGACCAGTGCCTCGTGCAGCGGGGGCGGGAGCTGTCCGAAAACGTCGGCGTGCCCGGCGACCAGACGGAAGAAGGGCGAGCCCCAGGGCGCGAGCGCGACCGGGTCGACCAGCGCGAGGCGCCGGTAACCGGCCCCGTGGAGCAGATGCGCGCGGAGGGAGACGCAGCCTCCGAAGTCGTGCGCGATCACCGAGGGACTCGTGAGCCCCCAGAGGTCGAGCAGACCGGCGAACACCTCTCCCTGGGCCTTCAGTGAGACGTCCTGGCCTTCCCTCTTCGCGGAGCTGCCGTAGCCCGGCATGTCCCAGACATGGACCCGGTGTCCCTCGGCGGCCAGTGCGGGAGCGATCTCGTGCCATACGTACGACGAGAACGGGGTGCCGTGCAGCAGCACCACCGGGGGGCCGTTCCCGGGTCCGAGGCGGTCCCAGCGGAGGGTCCCGATCGGGCTGTCCCAGCTCTCACGCAACCGCCAGGCGGTCGCCCTCCCGTCCACCCCGTCCATCCGGTCCGTCTCATCCATCCGGTCCGTCCCGTACACGCCGGTGTGCTCCTTCGCGCTGAATTCCCTTGCGCCCCCACCGGGCACCCGATGCGGGGGCGCGAGCACGACCGCGGCAGTGGCAGTGGCAGTGGCAGTGAGAGTGGGAGTGGCAGAAGCGGTGGCAGTAGCGAAGGCGAGGGGCCGGTTTCGGGGTCGTCGGCGGGCCGGCCGTGCGCGGGCTCCGCCGGGCAACGGGTCCGGGCAGCCCCGTCACGTCCGCTCCCGCGCCGCGCGCCCATGGATCGCCGGGCCCGGACGCCGCTCAGAACTGGATCGAGTTGATGGTCTCCGCTATCGAGTTGAGGAAGCGCTGGATGTCGTCCGCCATGCCCGTGGAGGCAAGGAAGAAGCCGAAGAGCACGGCGACTACCGCCGGCCCCGCCTTGATCGATCCACCCCGGATCAACACCACCAGGACGATCGCCAACAGCAGCACCACTGACAGCGAAATGGCCACAACTGATCACACCCTACGGTCGGTCCGCTCTCCCGGCCCGGAGGTGCAACCCCGCACACCCCCGCCAGAACCATCGTGCCACCAACAGGGCCGCCGTATGCGGCTGGTGGGGCATCCATCGGTCACCGGCGCGAACGGCCGTGCCCCGCACGGCAATTCGAGGTATCCCTCTCACGGGAAATTCAGAAAGATCGTTTCCATGCCCACACATCTGCGCACACAACCTGTTCGCAGGTAATTCGAATTGTCGGCACAGCCACACCCGCACCCTGCCGGGCGGGGCATCAACAGGGCGTTAAAGCCGACTCGATCGGACATTTCACCAGAGTCGCCCGCGGGTGGTATGCGACGTTTAGTCATGACGAATCAGGACGTAACGCCCATGCCGAATGTGGCGCTCGCCATAGTCGTTGCCCTGTCAACTTCACCAAATCCTGGGTACCCGAGGGACGATAAGCAGGAATCGACTCAGGGGTTTTACGGAATCCCACAGACAACGCTAGGGTGCTTCAGATGTCCTACGCCGCCTCGTCCCCCGCATGTGCGGCGAGGTCGCGGATCGTCTCCCCCGGCTCCTGGTGGGAGGGTCTGTGACGAACTCGCTCCGTCCGCACGGCCAACAGAGGGCTCCACTCCCACCGGCACAGTCACCGGCCCCAGGAGTACCCAGCCCGCGACCACCGGGAACGCCGCACGCGGGCGCCGCCGCCGCGCCGGACGTCAGACCCGGCAAGCAGCGTGACGCGTTCTTCGACAACGCCAAGTACCTCGCGATCGTCTTCGTCGCGATGGGTCACGCCTGGGAACCGCTGACCGACCACAGCCGCGCCGCCGAGGCGCTCTACATGGTCGTCTACACCTTCCACATGCCGGCCTTCATCATCATCTCCGGCTACTTCTCCCGCAGTTTCGACATGCGCCCCGACCGGCTGCGCCGGCTGATCACGGGTGTCGTCGTGCCGTACGTCCTCTTCGAGGT
This sequence comes from Streptomyces sp. NPDC017991, assembly GCF_044328075.1. Classification (NCBI taxonomy): domain Bacteria; kingdom Bacillati; phylum Actinomycetota; class Actinomycetes; order Kitasatosporales; family Streptomycetaceae; genus Streptomyces; species Streptomyces sp. NPDC017991. The sequence continues at coordinate 385,766 of NZ_JBIRGP010000002.1, forward strand.
GGCGTACTCCCTCTTCAAGAGGTGGGCCGACGACGATCCGAGCCATCCGATCAGTCTGCTGGACCCCTGGTATCTCACCTGGTTCCTGGTCGCGCTGTTCGTGTGGCGGATGACCGTGCCGCTGTGGAAGGTCGTGCGCTGGCCCGTACCGCTCGCGCTCGCCATCGCCGTCCTCGCCTCCGTCTCCCCCGACATCGGCGACGACCTGGACCTCCAACGGGTCCTGCAGTTCCTGCCGTTCTTCGTCGTGGGTCTGTTCATGAAGCCCGAGCACTTCCAGATGATGCGGCGCCGCGAGGTCCGGATCCTGTCGGTGCCGGTCCTCGCGATCACGCTGGCCTTCGCGTACTGGGCGGGGCCGCGGATGAACTCGGCCTGGTTCTACCACCGTGACAGTGCCCAGGAGCTGGGTGCGCCCTGGTGGGCCGGTGTCGTGATGACGCTCGCGATGTTCGGTTGCTCGATGGTGCTCACGTCGTGCTTCTTCGCGTGGGTGCCGCGCCGCAAGATGTGGTTCACGGTTCTCGGCGCGGGCACGCTGTACGGCTATCTGCTGCACGGCTTCCTCGCCAAGGGTTCCCGTTTCTGGGGCTGGTACGACGACTACACCTGGCTGAACCATCCGGTCGGGGAGGTTCTCGTGTCCGTCTTCGCGGCGGCGGTCATCACGGCGCTGTGCACGCCTGTGGTGCAGCGGGTGTTTCGCTTCGCGATGGAGCCGAAGATGGAGTGGGCGTTTCGGCGGGACGCCACGGAGCTCGCCCGCGAGCGGGCCAAGTCCTGACGGGTTGGCCCGAACAGGGCCTGTGGCCTGCCGGCCCGGGGTGTCGACTCAGCCCGCGGGCCGGACGTGGCTGGCCGCGCCGTTCCCCGCGCCCCTGAAAGGCATCCTGCGGGGTGTGTTTCAGGCATGTGGGGGCTGTGGTGGGGTCAGGAGGTCGTGCATTTTTTTGTACTTTTCCTTCAGGCGGGTGCGGGTCGGGGGGTCCAGGGATGCGAGTCTGGCCGGGTTGGTGTTGTGGGCCAGGTCCGACTCCTTCACCAGGAGGGCGCCGGGCGTGGCCAGGATGCGGGCGGCGTACGCCTGCGGGGACTCGCCCGGCCGCTTGGTGACGGCCAGCACGATCGCCTTCGTACGCGCGGACAGCGCGGCCCCGCGCAGCCAGTCCTCGGAGAGTGCGTCGTCCTCCACGGAGTCGTGCAGCCAGGCGGCGGCGATCTGGTCCTCGTCGCCGCCGCGGTCGCGTACCCCCTCGGCCACCGCCCGCAGGTGCTCGGCGTACGGGCGGCCCGCCTTGTCCGTCTGGGCGGCGTGCGCGTTGCGCGCCAGGGCCTCGACCTCGGTGAGGGTCAGCGGCGGGCGGCGCTCGTTGTCGGTCATGCGTCGAGTGTGCCCCGTAGCGCCGCCCTGGCCGGTACGGTCACCGCCGTCAGCCCGAGGATCACCACGGCCGCCACGAACGATCCGTACACCAGCGGCGGTATGTACGGTGCCTGGCCCGTCAGGCCCTTCATCATCGGGACGAGGGTGGCCAGCGCGATGGCCGTGCCGAGGGTGATGCCGGCCAGTGCGACGAGCAGCGCCTCCCAGCGGATCATGCGCATCACCTGGCGGCGGGTGGAGCCGATGAGCCGCAGGGTGCCCAGTTCCCGGCGGCGGTCGAGCACGGTCATCACCAGGGTGTTGGCGGCGGCGACGGCCGCGAAGCCGCCGAGGACGGCCGCCATGACGGTGTTCGCCCACTCGTTCAGTTCGAGGTCGAGGGACCGTGCGGCGGTGTAGTCGCCACGGGCCAGGACCGTGCCCGTCCTCCCCGCAGCCGTCGCCAGGCCGTCGGCGGTCCCGCCCTTCGTCCACACCTCGGTGGCGAAGGCGGAGGTGACGTGGGTCGCGAGGTCGGCGTGGGCCATGGTGACCTGGGACAGGCCCATGCCCCGCCCGTACGTGGCCACGACGCGCGGCGAGGTCTTCGTGCCGTCGGGCAGGCGCAGTTCGATGCGGTCGCCCGCGCTGACGCCGGCGTTCGCGGCGAGGGAGGCGTCGAGCGCGACCTCGCCCCGTCGGAGGGACAGGGCGCCCTTCTCCACCTTCAGGTCCTGCACGCGGGCCAGGTCGCGGGGCGTGCCCGTGACCCCCTGGGTGGAGGCCGAGTCGAGCATTCCGTTCGCCCGGAACAGCACCTCTGTTCTCAGAAGGCCCACGGCCGCGGTGACTTCGGGGGCGCCGGCGGCCTTGCGTACGGCGTCGGGGGCGAGGCCCGTCCCGGACGTCACGATGTGGTCGGCCACGATGCCGTCCCGCTGCTGCTGCCGGGTGACCCGCTCCTCGCTGGTGTGCATGAAGACGAGGACGGACGAGAAGGCCATCGCGAGGACGATCGGGGTGATCGCGGAGGCCATCCGGCGGGCGTTGGTACGGGAGTTGGCGGCGGCGAGCGACGCGGACGCTCCCGCTCCGCGCAGCGGGAGCCCGAACAGGGCGGCGCAGGCGCGGGCGACCAGCGGGCCCAGCAGGGCCACGGCAAGCATGAACAGCATCACGATGCCCAGCGCCGCGTTGGCCGCTTCCTCGCCGGTCAGCGAGGCGGCGAAGCCCGCGCAGACCGCGCCTCCGACGGCCGCCGCGATCCCCAGCGGGGTACGGATCCAGCCCGGGCGCAGCCGTTCCACCGAGGCCTCGACGAGCGCCTGCCCCGGCTTGGTACGGGCGGGGCGCCGGGCGGCGGCGTAACCCGCGACCAGCGCCGCCACCAGGACCGTACCGACGGCCGACAGCAGCGGGATCCAGGAGACGGACAGACCGACGGCCTCCGGGACGGCGCCCTTGTCCCTGAGCTGCCCGAACCACCAGCTGGCCAGGGCGATTCCGGGCAGACAGCCCAGCAGGCCCGCGAGGGGCGCCACCAGCAGGGTCTCGGTGGCGACGGAGCGGCGGATCTGGCGCGGGGTCGTCCCGATGGCGCGCAGCAGGGCGAACTCGCGGGCGCGCTGGGCCACCGACAGGGCGACCGTGCCCATGGCCGTGAAGACGGCGACCGTCGCGGCGACACCGCCGAAGGAGCCGCCGAGGGCGATGAGCATCTCCTTGGCCTCGGCGAGGGAGGAGTCCTCCAGGGCTCCGCGGTCGTCGCCGGTGTGCACCTGCGCGCGGTTCCCGAGGGCGTGCGCCACCTGGGACTTGAGGGTGTCGGCGGAGGTTCCGTCCTTCGGCAGGACGGCGACGGCGTCGATGCGGCCGGGGTGCCCGGAGACGCGTACGGCTTCGGTGTCGGAGAACCACGCCGTGGGCTCGCCCGTACCGGCCAGGCCGGAGACGCGGAAGGTGCGGGGGCCGTCGGCGGTCGTGAGGGTGACGCGCTCGCCCACCGTGCCCTTCGTGAGGACCACTTCGCCGTGCAGGGGAGCCCGGCCCGCCGTCAGCCGTTCGCCGGTGAAGGCGGTGGAGCCCCAGCCGTGCGCGGTGACCGGCTCCCCCGTACGCGTCCGCACGGGGAAGGTCACGTCCGGCACCGCGGTACGGGCGCCGGGCACCGAGCGGGCCTTCGCGACCAGCGAGTCGTCGAGGCGGGCCCGGTCCGGGACCGGGACGGGGTCGTCCTCGCGGTCCTCGCCGTGGCCGGTCACGAGGTGGGCGCGCTGGTCGGCTGCGGCGACCACGGGGGCGCCGGCGTAACGCACGGGCGGGACCGAGGCGCGCAGGCCGGTCTCCAGGAGGATGCCGCAGGCCGAGACGATCAGCGCGGCCATCGCGAGTGCGACGAACGTCCCCACGAACGCGGCGGGCTTGAAGCGGACGGCGGCACGGGCGAGCCCGTTGGGCACGAACATCAGGCTGCCGCTCGCGTGCCGGAGTGGATGCGGGCGGGGGCCGCCAGGGCGGTCATGCGGGCGGCGATCCGGTCGGCCGAGGCACCTTCGAGGTGGTCGGTGATCGAGCCGTCGGCGAGGAAGAGCACGCGGTCGGCCCAGGCGGCGGCCGTCGGGTCGTGGGTGACCATGACGACGGTGGCGGCCTGTCCGTCCACGGCCTGCCGGAGCAGTCCGAGCACCTCGGCGGCGGTGGTCGTGTCGAGGGCGCCGGTGGGTTCGTCCGCGAAGACGACGTCGGGCCTGGTGACCAGGGCGCGGGCGATGGCGACGCGCTGCTGCTGCCCGCCGGAGAGCTGCCCGGGGCGTCGCCGCCCCAGCCCGTCGAGGCCGACCTGGCGCAGTACGTCGGCCGCCCTGCGCCGGTCCGGCCGGTGGCCCGCGAGGCGCATGGGCAGCACGACGTTCTGCTCGACGGTCAGGGACGGCAGCAGGTTGAACGCCTGGAAGACGAATCCGAGGCGGGAGCGCCGCAGTGCCGTCAGCTTGTTCTCGCTCATGCCCGTGATCTCGGTGCCGCCGAGGCGGACGGTCCCCGCGTCCGGCCGGTCGAGGCCGGCCGCGCACTGCAGGAACGTGGACTTGCCCGAGCCCGAGGGTCCCATGACGGCGGTGAAGCTGCCGCGCGGGAGGGCCAGGTCGATGCCGCGCAGGGCGTGGACCGCCGAGGAGCCGCGGCCGTACCGGCGCCGGACGCCCCGGAGTTCGACGGCCTGGTCGCCCGCCGGGCCGGCCGCGCTCGCCGGGTGACCGGCCACGCCGGGTACGGCGTCCCGGTCCTCGTACCGCTTTTTGCGCAGCCCCATGGCCGGGTCCGCCCCTTCGTCGTCCGTCGTGTCCCGCTCGTCGCGGCGATCGCCACCGATGCCTCGACGCTACGGATCCGGGACCACTCGGGACCATGAGGACGGCCGCCGGGTCCGGGTGGGGAGAACCCCACCCTTGTCGGCACCCCTTAATCGTTTGGTAAACTAAGTACTGACGCTTTCTTGACGTTCTCTTGACCCACTTGCCTTGACCCACTTGTCTTGTTCAGCCGACCACCCCCTCGACCAAGGAGGAACGGGCCCATCGGACACGCAGAGCTTCTGATCGCCATGGGCGGTGCCTTTCTGGCCGCCGCCGTTCTCGCCCGCGTGGGTGCCCGGATCGGGCTCCCCACCATCCCCCTCTTCATCCTGGCCGGGATACTCCTCGGCCCCCACACCCCCGGCTTCGTGCTCGTCTCCGACCCGCACGAGATGGAGATGCTCTCCGCGCTCGGCCTGGTGCTGCTGCTCTTCTACCTCGGCCTCGAATTCCACCTGGACGACCTCAAGGCGGGCGGGCGCCGGATGGCGCTCTCCGGAGGGACCTACCTCGCCCTGAACGTCGGCGCAGGCCTGGGCTTCGGCTTCGCCCTCGGCTGGGGGACGTCCGAAGCGCTGGTGCTCGCCGGTGTGCTCGGCATCTCCTCGTCGGCGATCGTCACGAAGGTGCTGGTCGACACGGGGCGGCTCGGCAACGCCGAGACCAAGCCGATCCTCGGCATCATCGTCGTCGAGGACATCTTCCTCGCCCTCTATCTGGCGGCCCTCCAGCCGATCCTGTCCGGCGCCGACTCCCTCGGCTCGGCGGTCCTGGACGGCGGCAAGGCCTTCGCCTTCCTGCTGCTGCTGGCGCTCGCCGCGCGCTTCGGTACGCGGATCGTGGGGCGGCTCTTCGACACCAGGGACGACGAGCTGCTCGTCATCTCCTTCCTCGGTGCGGCCGTGTTCATGGCGGGGGTCTCGGAGTGGTTCGGGGTGGCGGACGCGATCGGGGCGTTCATGGTCGGTCTGATGCTCGGCAGCACGACGTCGGGTCCGCGGATCCTCAAGCTGGTGCATCCGCTGCGGGACGCCTTCGGGGCGATGTTCTTCTTCGCGTTCGGGCTGTCCATCGACCCGGGGGATCTGCCGACCGTGCTGTGGCCGGTACTGGCGGCGGTCGCTGTGACGCTGGTCATGAACGTGCTGGCGGGGCTGGGGGCCGCGCGGATCTACGGGTTCGGGCCCGGGCCCGCCGCGAACATCTCGACCACGCTGCTCGCTCGGGGGGAGTTCGCGTTGATCCTCGCGACGATGGCGGCGGTGGCGGGGCTCGACGAGCGGCTGTCGCCGTTCATCGCGGGGTATGTGCTGGTGCTGGCCGTGCTGGGGCCGTTGGCCGCGGGGCGGTCGGGGTGGCTGGCCCGGGTTCTGCCTGGGGGCAGGGCCGAGCGGGCCGCCGAGCGGGCCGCTGAGCCGCGGGAGTCCGCGCCGGTCGGTTGAGGGGCTTTTCCTCGCCCCCGCCGCCCCTACCCTCCCCGTCACTAACTGGGGGCTCCGCCCCCTAACCCCCGGTGCGCAGTTCCCCGCGCCCCTGAGAGGGGCGCGGGGAACTGCGCGGCCCGCCCCCACCGGGTGGCGGACGGAAGGACTTCAGAGCGTCGCGGGCCCCGTCGTGGCGCCCTCGCGGCAGATCAGCAGCAGCGCCCTGTCGTCGTTCACGTCCTTCGCGACCGCTTCGATCAGATGCCAGGCCGCCCCGTGGAAGCCGCCCGCCACATACCGGTCGGCTTCCCCGGTCAGGCGGTCTATGCCCTCGACGATGTCCCGCTCGGACGTCTCCACCAGGCCGTCCGTGAACAGCATGAGTACGTCGCCGGGGCGCAGCGATCCCTTCACGGAGTCGAACTGCGCCCCGCCGTACACCCCGAGCAGCGGTCCTTCCGCGACCTTCTCCTCCCAGCGGCCGTTGCCCGCGCTGAGCTGAAGGCCCGGCGGATGTCCGGCGGAGAAGAGTTCGTAGTCGCCCGAGTCCAGGTCGAGGACCAGGTGGATCGAGGTGGCGAAGCCCTCGTCCCAGTCCTGGCGGAGCAGATAGCCGTTCGCCGCGGGCAGGAAGGCGTGCGGCGGCAGGGACCCCAGCAGGCCCCCGAACGCGCCGGACAGGAGCAGCGCACGCGATCCCGCGTCCATGCCCTTGCCGGAGACGTCGGTGAGGACGACCTCCAGGGTGCGCCCGCCGTTCGTGCGGGCCGCGACGACGAAGTCGCCGGAGAACGACTGGCCGCCGGCCGGCCGCAGCGCCATCTCCCGGTGCCAGCCCATCGGCAGTTTCGGCAGCTTGCTCTGCACCCGGATCCGCTCGCGCAGGTCGAACAGCATCGTTCCGCCGCGCCGCCACGGCACCCCGACCCGGCTGCGGAACTGGGCGATCAGCAGCCCGAAGAACCCGCACGCGGCGACCACGAGCACGATTCCGGGCGTCACCCGGGAGGGGCCCTCGGTATAGGGGCCCAGCCGCACGGACTCCACGATCAGCGCGGTGGCGGCGGCGGCGTAGAGACTGAGCAGGCTGGAGGGGCGCAGCAGCAGGCCGCCCGCGACGATCGGCAGGACGAGCATCGCCGGCGAGCACCAGACGGAGTTCATGAGTGTGACGAAGGCGATCACGGGAATGGTCAGCAGAAGCCCGGCGAGCGCGACCCAGTCCGAACCGTCGCCGCGGAAGTAGTCGACGGCGGATCTGCGCAGCCCTGTGCGGACCCGGTGTACCTGCTTCTTCAACCGGGCCGTGAACGTATCGGCTTCTGCGCGCCGCTCTCGTCCTGCTGCCATTAGTTCGGGACCCTATCCATCGGACCAGGTGCTTGGCACGGGAGGTCCCACTTGTCCCCCGTCCGGGGACGGAAGTCACAGGGAAGCCCGGTCATCGCAGAGCGTACGGCCGGATGGGGACCCGGCACCGCCCACCTGGGAGAAATCCGCTCGCTCATCCCGGATTGCCCTGGTAGGCATGGGGACATGACGACAGACTTGCGCGCGCTGACCCCCGCCGACTGGGACGCGTGGTACGGGAAACTGGAGCTCGCGTTCGGCGGGGTCGCGGAATCGGCCGAGGAGCGCGCTCTGTGGAGCGACCTCACGGAGCACGACCGTTCCCTCGGGGTCTGGGACGGTGACGAGTGCGCGGGCACGGCGGGCGCCTTCAGCTTCCGGCTCACGGTGCCGGGCGGGGCGTCCGTACCGACCGCCGGCGTCACGATGGTGAGCGTCGCCTCGACGCACCGCAGGCGCGGGGTGCTCACCTCGATGATGCGTCGCCAACTGGACGACGTACGGTCCTGGGGTGAGCCCCTCGCCGCCCTGACGGCGTCGGAACCGGCCATCTACGGGCGTTTCGGCTACGGCATCGCGACCCAGCAACTGCGTGCCGAGATAGACACGGACCGGGTGCGGCTGTCGGTGCCGGACGGCACGGACGACGTACGGCTGCGGCTGGTGAAGCCGGACGCGCCGGGTGTGCCCGAAGCCTGCGAGGCGGTGTACGCGCGGCATGTGGCGGTCCGGCCCGGGATGCTGGCGCGGCGGCCCGGCTGGGAGCGGCTGGCGCTGCTCGACCCGGAGAGCGACCGCAAGGGCTCCTCGCCCCTGCAGTGCGTGCTCGCGCAGCGGGGCGACGAAGTCCTCGGCTACGCGCGCTACTTCATCAAGCCGGACTGGGACGCGGCCGGGCCGAAGGGCACGATCGAGCTGCGCGATCTGGAGGCGCTGGACCCGGCCGCGTACGCGGCGCTGTGGCAGCACCTCTTCGGCATCGACCTGACGTCGAAGGTGAAGGTGTGGAACAGGCCTCTCGACGACGCCTGGCAGCACCTCGTCTCCGACACCCGGCGGTGCGACCTGGCCCCGCGCGACTCGCTCCATGTGCGGCTCGTCGAGGTCGGCGCGGCGCTGGAGGCCCGGACGTACCAGGCGCCGGTGGACGTGGTGTTCGAGGTCGAGGACGCCTTCTGCCCCTGGAACGAGGGGCGTTGGCGGCTCTCCGGCGACGCGAAGGGCGCGTCCTGCGCGCGGACCACCGAGACGGCCGACATCGGCCTGTCCGTACGGGACTTGGGGGCGGCCTATCTCGGCGGGGTGTCCCTCGCCTCGCTGGCCGCGGCGGGACGGGTGCGGGAACTGCGCCGGGGCGCCCTCGCGGAGGCCTCGCTCGGCTTCGCCTCCGTCGTGGCACCCTGGCTGCCGCACGGCTTCTGACAGGTGGGGCACCAGAAGAGGTTGCGGGCGGCGAGACCTGCGGTGCGGATCCCGCCGCCGCAGACGAGGCAGGGCAGGGTGGCCCTGCGGTACACGTAGACCTCGCCGCCGTGGTCGTCCTTGCGCGGCGGGCGGCCCATCGCCTCCGGCTCGTGCTCCGGCCGGACCGTGTCGATCCGGTTGTTGCGGACCCCCTCGCGCATGAGCGCCACCAGGTCCGCCCACATCGCGTCCCACTCGCCGCGCGTGATGTCCCGGCCCGGCCGGTACGGGTCGATGCCGTGCCGGAAGAGGACCTCCGCGCGGTAGACGTTCCCCACGCCCGCGATGACCTTCTGGTCCATGAGCAGGGCGGCGATCGTCGTGCGGCTGCGGGAGACGCGCTCGTACGCGCGGGCCGGCTCGGCGTCCTCGCGCAGCGGGTCGGGGCCCAGTCGGTCGTGTATCGCCTGCTTCTCCGCGTCCGCGACGAGGGTGCAGGTGGTGGGGCCGCGGAGGTCCACGTAGGCGGTGTCGTTCCTGAGCCGCAGGCGGACCGTGTCGGTGGGTGGGAGCGCGGGGGCCGCGCCGAAGTTCACCTTGCCGAAGAGGCCGAGGTGGATGTGGATCCAGTCGTCCGTCTCGAAGCGGAGGAAGAGGTGTTTTCCGTGGGCCTCGGCCGTGGTGAGGGCCGTGCCGTCCAGGAGGGCCGCGGCGTCCGCGAACTTGCCCTGGGGGCTGGTCACGTGGGCCTTGCGGCCACCGAATCCGCCGAGGTAGTCCTCGGCCAGCCGGTGGATGGTATGCCCCTCCGGCACGGGGTCCTCCAAGGGTTCCGAAACTGGGGCTGCGCCCCAGACCCCCGTTCGGCTGCGGGTTCGGTGGGGGCTTGTCGCGGGGGGGGCCCCCCCCCCCCCCCCCGGGGGGGGGGGGGCCCCCCCCCCGGGGGGGGGGGGGGGGGGGGCCCCCCGCCCCGCCCGGGGGGGGCAAACCCCGCCGGGGGGGGGCCCGG
>NZ_JBIRGP010000002.1:395678-425734 GCF_044328075.1 Streptomyces sp. NPDC017991
GGGGGCCCCCCCCCCCGGTGTGGCTCCTTGCGGCGGGGGGGGGGGGGCCGGGGGGGGGGGGGGGGGGGGGGGGGGCGCGCGGCCCCCCGCGCCCGGGGGGCGGGCCGCCCCCCCCCCCCCCCGCGAGGGGGGTTCGGGGGCGGAGCCCCCAGGCAGTGACGGGAGAGGCCTAGCCCTGCGGGTGGTGCGCCGGGATCGGCGGGAGGTCGCGCGTCGTCTCGTACGCCGACAGCATGTCGATCCGACGGACGTGCCGCTCATCGCCAGAGAACGGCGTGCTCAGGAAGGTCTCGACGAACTTCGTCGCCTCCTCCTCGGAGTGCATCCGCGCCCCGACGGCCACGACATTGGCGTCATTGTGCTGACGCCCGAGCGCCGCGGTCTCCACGCTCCACGCGAGAGCCGCCCGCACCCCCGCGACCTTGTTCGCGGCGATCTGCTCGCCGTTCCCGGACCCGCCGATCACGATGCCCAGACCCTCGGGGTCGGCCGCGGCACGCTCAGCGGCGCGCAGGCAGAACGGCGGGTAGTCGTCCTGGGCGTCATAGATGAGGGGCCCGCAGTCGACGGGCTCGTGCCCGGCGGACTTGAGCCACTCGACGAGGTGGTTCTTGAGTTCGAAACCGGCATGGTCGGAGCCGAGGTACACGCGCATGGTCCGAGTGTGACACGCCTGTTTCGGATCGGCCCTGTCGGGGCAGGCGCACGAAACCCTCCGGGGTGATTGCCGGAAAAGGGCAGGTAAAACTATAGAACCTCAGAGAAACCTCAAGTAACAATCTGGATTCAAAGGTTCACGAATCTATTCACCTGGGATTCACTGGACCGGCTCGTCGAGCCCCGCCACCCCCGCCACCCCCACTCCCCCCATTCCCCACAGTCCCCGGCGTAAAGGAATCCCCCCATGACCTCGCAGCCGACTCTGTCGAAGGCCGGTAACGGCCCCGAGGGTCCAGGAGGCCCCGGAAATCCCGCAGAACCCGACGGCGGACTCCAGGCCGGGCTCAAGAACCGGCATCTGTCGATGATCGCGATCGGCGGGGTCATCGGCGCCGGCCTCTTCGTCGGCTCCAGCTCCGGTATCGCCACCGCGGGCCCCGGCATCCTGCTCTCGTACGCCCTCGTCGGGACCATGGTCGTCCTCGTGATGCGGATGCTCGGCGAGATGTCCGCCGCGAATCCGACCTCGGGCTCGTTCTCCGCGCACGCCGACCGGGCGCTCGGCCGCTGGGCGGGCTTCTCGATCGGCTGGCTGTACTGGTTCTTCTGGGTCGTCGTGCTCGCGATCGAGGCCACCGCGGGCGCGGTGATCCTGGAGAGCTGGGTCCCGGCCGTGCCGCAGTGGGGCTGGGCGCTCATCGTCATGCTCGTGCTGACCGCGACGAACCTCGGCTCCGTCGGCTCGTACGGCGAGTTCGAGTTCTGGTTCGCCGGGATCAAGGTCGTCGCGATCGGCGCCTTCATCGTCATCGGGGGGCTCGCGGTCTTCGGCGTACTGCCGGGTGCCGACACCGACGGCGCCGGGCTGGGGAACCTCACGGAGCACGGCGGATTCCTGCCGCACGGACCCGGCTCGATCCTCACCGGCATCCTGCTCGTCGTCTTCTCCTTCATGGGCAGCGAGATCGCCACCCTCGCGGCCGGCGAGTCCGAGAACCCGCAGCGCGCCGTCACCAAGTCCACCAACAGCGTCATCTGGCGGATCGGCGTCTTCTACCTCGGCTCGATCTTCGTCGTCGTCACGCTGCTGCCCTGGGACTCGGAGTCCATCCAGAAGGACGGTTCGTACGTCGCCGCCCTGAACTCGCTCGGTATCGCCAACGCCGGCGAGATCATGAAGTTCATCGTGCTGACGTCCGTCCTGTCCTGCCTCAACTCCGGTCTCTACACGGCCTCCCGCATGGCGTTCTCGCTCGGCCGGCGCGGTGACGCGCCCAAGGCCTTCGCCCGCACCACGGGCCGTGGCGTCCCGATGCCCGCGATCCTCGCGTCGGTCGCCTTCGGCTTCGTCGCCGTGTTCTTCAACTACGAGTTCCCCGACTCGGTCTTCCTCTTCCTCGTCAACTCCTCCGGCGCCGTCGCCCTGTTCGTCTGGCTCGTCATCTGTCTCTCGCAGCTGCGCATGCGGAAGATCATCGAGCGTGAGGCACCCGAGAAGCTGGTCGTACGGATGTGGCTGTACCCGTATCTGACGTGGGCGACGATCGCGCTGATCGTCTTCGTCCTCGGCTACATGCTCACCGACACCGAGCACGACGGCCGCCAGACCGTACTGCTGTCACTGCTGGTGGCGGCCGTGGTCGTGGGCATCTCGCTGGTGCTGGAGAAGGTGCGGCGCGGGAAGGACGCCCGACCGCGGGAGACGTCGGACGCCGAGCAGGTCACAGGGGAGTGAAGCTCTTCTTGATGTTCTCGTAGACGCGCAGGGCCCGTTCCTCCACGTCCGGGTGGTACCAGGTGGTGACCTCGTACGACGTGCCGTCGGCGTCGAAGCCGAGCAGCCGGGCGTGCCAGGGCAGTCCCTTGGCCGTGACCGTGTACTCCCAGACCACGGCGGGCGCCCCCCGGAACGTGGTCTCCTCCAGCCGGATCCGCTGATAGTCCAGGCCCTTGCTGGTGGTCAGCTCCGCCTTCTCCCACTGTTCCAGCAGATCGCCGCGGGCCGGCGAGGCGTTGCCCAGGATCTCCTGCCTGCGGTCCGGTGACGTGTAGTGGACCTCGGCGCCGCTCTGCGCGACCCGGTCCCAGCCGTCGGGCGGCGCCCAGGCGTACATGCCCACCTCCGTGCGGGAGCCTGCCGGGAGGCTCGGCGGGCGGGCGGTGCCCGCGACGGTGGGCGACGACGACGAAGAGGACGCCTTGTCCTTGTCGTCGGGTGAGTCGCCGAGCATCGGGACGAGCAGGGCCGCGAGTGCCCCGGCTACGACCACGCCCACGGCGGCGATCAGGCCCTTTCGGCCTCGGAGGTCTCGGAGGTCTCGGAGGCCGCCGAGGCCGTCAAGGCCGTGGGTCCGGTCTCCGGTGCGGAGTGGGGCGGGCGTGGTCGGGGCGGCCCGGGGCCTCGTGGGCAGCTCGGCGTTCCCTTCCGGCTCCGGCCCGACGCCGGGTGCGCGGAACGCCTGGCCTGGCTTCGAGCCCTCGGAGGGGAGTTCGGGGGTGCCCTCGGGAGGGGCTTCCGAGGACGTGTTCTCCACCTCGGGGGGTGGTTCGGGGGTGGGTGCCGCTGGAGCCGGGGTGTGCCCAGCCGGTACGGCGTCCTCCACCGGCTCCGGGGGCGGGATGCGTACGTACAGGGGTGTCGGGCGCTCGACCGGCGGGGGCTCGGGGGCGGCCGGTTCGTCGGGCTCCTGCTCCGGGAGGGGGTCGAGCCCCGATCCCGGTGTCGCTTCCGGTGTCGCTTCCGGTGTCGCTTCCGGGGCGGCTTCCTCGCCGCGGGGGGCGGTGACCGTGGCCGTGAGCGCCGCCGTCCCCGTCGTGCCGTCCGCGGCCGGGCCGAGGAGTGCGGCCAGCTCCTCCAGCGCGGGGCGGTCCGCGGGGTCCTTCCGGAGCAGGGCCGTGAGCACGTCCCGCAACTCGCCCTCCCCCGCCGCGGACGGGATCTCGGGCTCCTCGTACAGCACCGCGTGCAGGGTCGCGAGGGTCGTCGCGCGGGAGAACGGGGACCGGCCGCCCAGTGCCGCGCAGAGGGTGGCGCCCAGGGACCAGAGGTCGGACGGCGGGCCCTGCGGGCGGCCGGAGACGCGCTCGGGTGCCATGTAGTCGGGGGAGCCGACCAGCATGCCGGCCATCGTCAGGGCTTCCGCGTTCTGGATGGCGGCGATGCCGAAGTCGGTGAGGACGACCCGGCCGGCCCGCCTTTCGATCAGGACGTTGCCCGGTTTGATGTCCCGGTGCAGGACACCGCCCGCGTGCACCTGGTCGAGCGCGGCCACCAGTTCGAGCCCGATGCGAGCCGTGGCACGCGGACTCAGCGGCCCGTCCTCCGCCACGACCCGTTCGAGGGAGCGGCCGTCGACCAGCTCCATCACGATCCACAGGCGCTCGCCCTCGTCCACGACGTCGTACACGCGCACCACGTTGGGATGGTCGATCCGGGCGGTGGCCCTGGCCTCACGCAGGGTCCGTTCGCGGCGGGTCCTGGCGTCCTCCTGGTCCATGCCGTCTATGCGCATCTCCTTGACGGCGACCTGCCGGTCGAGCGTTTCGTCGGCGGCCCGCCACACCCGCCCCATTCCTCCTTGTCCAATACTCTCGGCCAACCGGTATCGACCTGTGACCAGCAATCCCGGAATACCGCCCCTCGTTATTTCCGGCACCCCCATGCCCCCCTTCAACACCTGCCACAGAAGAACCGCAAAGAAGCACAATGGCCACAACTTTGCGCCGCACCAGCATAGTGCGGAGAAATCTTGTGGTACCTCTTCAAGTACTGCGAATTCAGGCGCAGTCACGGGGTTACAAGGGGGACGAACATGAGTGCTCGTCGTAGGACGATCGCCACGGGGTCGCTGCTCACCGCATCTTTCTCGGCGGTGATGATCTTTTCCTTCTCCGCCGGGGCGGACGATCCGGGACCGATGAGCGGCAAGGGGGGAAAGGCCGTTGACGAAGCGCCCGCGGGTGTCAAGCTGACGACCTCGCTGCCGGAGAAGATCAGCGTCGACAACGGTTCACAGGAGACGGCGATCACCGCCACGGTGAAGAACGGGGGAACAAAGGCGAGCGGCGCAATTCGACTGCTCGTGGTCGGTTTTGACGGCCTCTCCGTCAAGAGCGTCAAGGGATGTTCGGAAATTGCCGAGAAAGATCTCCCCGAGGGATCGAACAGCGGTTTCGCCTGCGCCATCGACAGTCTGGCCGCCGGCAAGTCGAAGTCGTACGCCGTGGACGCGACGTTCGATCTGAAGAAGGAGGGAAAAATCTGTCTGCCCGTCCAGGGCGCCGACGGTAAGAAGACGTTCTGGCAGCAGGGGCCGGTCCCGTTCGGCGCCAACAACCCCTCGCCGAACGCTCCGGCGACGCCTCTCCTGCTCGGCACCGACAACAGCCCCGTCACCCCGGGCGGCGACACCCCGGGGGACGACTCCTCGGGTGACACGTCGGGCGACAAGCCGGGCGACAAGTCCGGTGGCGAGGAGCTGCCCAGGACCGGTCCGGCCGACCGGGTGGTGCCGCTCGGCGCGGCGGGCGCCGCGCTCATCTCCGCGGGAGTGGCGGGTCTGTGGTGGACGCAGCGGCGCGAGGGGCGGAGCGAGTCCTGACCGAGTCGTTCTCACGGGAAATGCTGGAAATGTTGACGGCGGGTGTCAGGTAATCCCGTCAGCATGACGTCCACAGGCGAACCGGCAGCGCTTCGACCGCGCTTCGACTCGAAGGACGTCCCCCGTGAGTTTGCAGGACTTCATCAGCCCCGGCCGTATCGTCCTCGTGCCCGGTGACCCCGGGTACGAGGACGAACTGGCCGGTTTCCAGACCGGCTTCGCCCAGCGGCCCGACGCGGTGTTCGCCGCCCGGTCCGCCGAGGACGTGGTCGCCGCGGTGACGTACGCGGCGGCGGAGGGGCTGCCGGTCGGGGTCCAGGCCACCGGGCACGGGCTGCCCGGCGACGCCGAGGGCGGGGTGCTGATCACGACGCGCCGGATGGACGCGGTGACGGTGGACGCGCGGGCGCGCACGGTCCGCGTACAGGCGGGGGTCACCTGGCGGCAGGTGGTCGAGGCGGCCGGACCGTACGGGCTCGCGCCGCTGAACGGCTCCGCGCCCGGCGTCGGAGCGGTCGCGTACACGCTGGGCGGCGGACTCGGCATCCTGGCACGGGAGTTCGGGTACGCGGCCGACCACGTCCGTGCCCTGGACGTCGTCACGGCGGACGGCCGGCTCCGGCATGTGACCGCCGACGGTGGTGAACTCCCCGACGGCGCCGCTCTCTTCCGGGGGCTGCTCGGCGGCGGGGCGAACCTCGGAGTGGTGACGGAGCTGGAGATCGGCCTCGTACCGGTGACGCGGCTGTACGGCGGATCGCTCGCGTTCGACGGGCGCGCGGTGGACCCGGTGGCGGCGCTGCGTGCGTACGAGCGCTGGACGGCGACCGTCCCGGACAGTCTGACCTCGTCATTCGCGGCGGTGCCCTGTCCGGACGTGCCCGCGCTGCCGCCGCGGCTGCGCGGGCGGTACGTGGTCTCCGTGCGCGTCGCGTACACCGGCACCGCTGCCGACGGTGAGCGGCTCGTCGCCCCGCTGCGCGGGATCGGTCCGGTGCTCGCCGACTCGCTGCGCGAGATGCCGTACGCCGAGAGCCGCACGATCCACTCCGACCCGGACTTCCCGCACGCGTACTACGGCGACAGCGCGGTGCTCAGCGCGCTGGACGTGGACGCCGTGGGCGAACTCCTCGCCCTGACCGGCCCCGACGCGCCGTCGATGTACGTCGTCCAGGTCAACCACCTGGGCGGCGCGCTGGCCCGGTCGCGGCCGAACTCCGTACCGCACCGCGAGGGCCGCTTTCTCGTACGGGTCCTCGGGGGCGTCGACGGTCCGGCACGGGAGCTGTTGCACCGGGCCCTCGCGACGGTGGAACCGTGGACGATCGGGCGGGCGCTGAACTTCGCGTACGGAGCGGGTGGGGCGGGCGCGGCGGGCGGTCGTACCGGGGCGGGCCTGTACGACCCCCGGACACAGGAAAGGCTCGCCGGGCTGAAGTCGGCGTACGACCCGGCGAACCTCTTCCGCAGGAACTACGGCGTGGCGGGCGTCAGCTCTCGCGCCTGACGAGCTTCCAGGCGGCCGGGAGCACGCCCATCGCCAGGGCCGCCTTGAGGGCGTCGCCAATGAGGAACGGGGTGAGGCCCGCCGCCACGGCCTGGGCCGTCGTCAGGTCGGCGACGACGGCCAGGTACGGGACGCCGATCGCGTAGATGATCGCCTCGCCCAGCAGCATCGCGCCCGCCATGCGGACCACCGAGCGGTCGGCGCCGCGGCGGGCGAGGGCGCCCACGGCGGTCGCGGCGAGCAGCATGCCGAGGATGTAGCCGAAGGAGGCGGTGGCGCCGGAGGAGCCCCCGGCGAACCACGGCAGACCGGCGAGGCCGAGCAGCGCGTACAGGGCGAGGGAGGCGAGGCCGCGGCCGGCGCCGAGCGCGGTGCCCACCAGGAGGGCGGCGAAGGTCTGGCCCGTGACCGGGACCGGGGAGCCCGGGACCGGCACCGCGATCTGCGCGGCGAGGCCGGTGAGGGCGGCGCCGCCCGCCACGAGTGCGATGTCCCTGACGCGGGAGGCGGGGAGGAGGTCGGCGAGGACCTGGCGCGGGGTTGTCTGGGCGACGGCGGTGGTCATCGGGGCTCCGGCGGGGGTGAGGGCGGGGGACGTTCGTGACGCTATCCCAGGGGGATGGTGCCGATCTCCGTCAGTGCTCGACAAGGGGGTCGGCGGGGGTTGGTGCACCTTCGACAAAGGGTGGGCTGTACACCTGTGAGGGCGTGATGCTGGTCACGGAGGGGGTGTGATCCGGCCGGGGCGAAACAACATCGCCCTGGCCCGTCGGGGTCGTAGCCCCTACCCTCGACGCATGGTCCCTCAAGCCGAGAACTTCGCGTCGCGTCGATACGTCGACCTGCGCCGCCAGGGCACGGCCACCTGTCGCCGGTACTGAGGCGAGCGCGGAGGCACCCGCTCGCCCGGACGAGACAGACGTAAGACGTCAGACGTCGGCGCAGTGTCGGACCCTCCCCGAGGAAGTTCTCCATGGCCAGTTCCTCCCTCGCACCACCACGCCCCGTACGCCCCGCACGCCCCGGCGCCGTCGACAGCGACCGGCGCAGGACCAGCGCCAGTGCCGTCCTGCGGTCGGTCCTGGACCACGGCCCGGTGGCCCGCAGCACGGTCGCCCGGCTGACCGGCCTCTCCCCGGCCTCGGTCACCGACCACTGCGCCCGGCTCGCCTCGCTCGGTCTGATCCGGGAGGCACCCGGACCCCGCCGGTCGAACGGGGTCGGCCGCCCCCACGTACCGGTCGACCTGGACGGCTCCCGGTTCGTCGTGGGCGGCGTGCACGTGGCCGTGCCGTACACCACGGTCGCCCTGCTGGACCTGCGCGGCCGGGTCGTCGCCGAGCGCCGGCTGGGTCACGACGGTGCCGCCGCCGAACCGGCCCGGGTGCTCGCGAACGCCGCCGCGGGGCTGCGGGCCCTGCTGGCGGACGCCCGGGGCCGTACCCCCCTCGCCGTGGGCTTCGCGGCCGGCGGCTGGGTGGACCGGGACTCCGGGACCGTCGTGGAACACCCGCTTCTCGGCTGGCGCGACATCCCCGTACGGGAGGCGATCCGCGCGCAGACCGGTCTGCCGGTCCATGTGGACGGCCACGCGCGGGCGCTGGTCAACGGGGAGCGGCTGTTCGGAGCGGTGGCCCGTGAGGGGCTGAGCGTGCTGCACCTCTTCGCGGGCAACGTCGTGGACGCCGCGTTCGCCACCCACGACGAGGTCCACCACGGTCCCCGTTCGCAGGCAGGATCGATCGCCCATCTGCCGCTCGCGGGCGGCACGGAGCGCTGCGACTGCGGCCGGACCGGCTGCCTGCAGGCGGAGTTGAGCGAGCGGACCCTGTGCCGGCGGGCGCGGGAGGCGGGGGTCATCCGCAGCTCGAACCCCATGCACGTGCTGGCCGCAGCGGCGGGCGGCGACGCGGACGCCGTACGTCTGCTGCTGCACCGCTCGCGGATGACCGGGCGGGCCGTGGGGCTGCTGCTCGACGTGCTCAACCCGGACACGGTCGTCGTCACCGAGGTGGGCGCGATCCACCGGGAGGACTGCCTCGCCGTGCTGCGCGCGGAGGTCGGGCCCGACCGGGCGGCGGCCGTCGCGCCGACCAGTTTCCCGGATTCGGTGCTGGCCGTCGCGGGCGGCTCGGTGGCCCTGGACGTGCTCTACCGGGATCCGCTCGGTATGTCGGCGGGCAGGCCCCGGGCGTCTTCGGCCTCTTCACCGGGACCTATTTAATTCAGAAAATCCGAATGTTGACAGGCATCGCACCAGGCCAGGAGCATCGTGTCCATGAGCTGCCGCACCTTCTGTTGTTGACCCACCCGAGCGTGGACACACCGAAGCGTTGACACGTCGACGCGCTGACGATCCGTTCCGTCCGCGTCCGCCCGGGTCCGTACGCCGCCTCCCCGCCGCGTCCCGCGCGTGTGTGTCCTGCCGCTCCCGCGCATCTCTCCCCCGTGTCTGACGCCCTCCCCGGCCGCACCCCGCCGGGTTCTTCGCGCACCCTCCTGCCGTCCGCCGCAGCACGGCCCCGTGCACCGCCCCATGAATTCAGGGAGTCCTCCCATGCCACCTCTGTCCGCGTCCGGAGTCGACCGGCGGCTCTTCCTCTCCTCCCTGCTCGGCGCCGCCGCCGCTGCCGGGCTCAGCGGCTGCGCGGACAGCAGCGCCGCCGACACCGGGACCAAGGGGTCGGCGACCGCCCCGCTGGCCGACAAGGTCCCCTCGGGTACGAGCCTCAAGATCTCCTCCTACCAGGGCGTCCAGCAGCTTCAGTTCAAGCTCGCGGGACTGACCGACCTGCCGTTCAAGGTGTCCTCGTGGGCGAACATCGGCGCCGGTCCCGACGTCATCAACGCCTTCCGCTCCAAATCCCTGGACGTCGCCAACAACGCGGGCATCCCGCCCATCCAGGCGCACTACCAGGGCTACGACGCGAAGATCGTCGCGATCAACCTCACCCGCAGGCCCAACTACCTCTTCGCCACCAAGCCCGGCAGCGACATCCGGTCCGTGCAGGACTTCGAGGGGAAGAAGCTGGCCTTCTCGCAGGGCCAGGCCCAGGGAGTCGTCCTGCTGCGGGCGCTCAAGCAGGCCGGGCTGGCGTACGACGACGTGGACCTGGTGCCGCTGACCAGCAACCAGTTCCTCACCGCGCTCCAGGCGGGCCAGGTGGACATCGCCCCGCTCGCCAACAGCCAGTCGCCCGCCTACCTCAAGCAGTACGGGTCCAAGGGGGCCCACACCATCCCCACCGATGTCGTGGACCTCCTCAGCCTGCTGTGGGCGCCCACCTCCGTGCTGGCCGACAAGGCGAAGGCCGCCGCGGTCGCCGCGTACATCCCGCGGTGGGCCAAGGGCCAGGTGTGGGCGTACGAGCACCCCGACGACTGGAACCGGGAGTTCTACGTCAAGACGCAGAACCTCAGCCTCGCGCAGGCCGAGGCGATCACCGAGCTGGCCAACAAGCCGCTGTTCCCGCCGAGCTGGGACGAGGCCGTGAAGTGGGAGCAGGAGACCGCGGACCTGCTGGCCGAGGGCGGCTTCGTGAAGGGGTTCAAGGTCGACTCGCTCTTCGACCGGCGCTTCGAGGGCATCGCGGCGAAAGCCGTATCCGCCGAGTACCGGAAGTGAGCGCGATGACCACCACCACCGCGGCCACCACCGCCACCGCGACCGCCGCGCCCGAGGACGGCGACACCGGCGACACCGGCAACACCGGCAAGACGTCCGGGGCCACCGAGAGCGCGCCCCCCGTACGGCGGATCGCGCGGCGCCGCCGCGCCCTCTCCCCCGGCAAGCGGCCGCCCGCCTCCCGGCTGATCGGCCCCGTGCTGTTCTTCGCGCTCTGGGCCGCCGCCTCCGCCGCCGGGCAGCTGGACACGAACGCGATCCCCGCGCCCTGGACGGTCCTGCGGACCGCGGGTCAGCTGTGGAGCGACGGCACGCTCTCCACCGACATCCTCACCTCGCTGCAACGCGCCGGATCCGGGTTCGCCCTCGGGCTGACCGCCGGAGTGGTCCTCGCGCTGACGGCCGGGCTCAGCCGGGTCGGCGAGGCACTGATCGACGGAACGGTCCAGCTCAACCGGGCGATCCCGACCCTCGGTCTGATCCCGCTGTTCATCCTCTGGCTGGGCATCGGTGAGACCTTCAAGATCGCGATCATCGCCATCGTCGTCTACATCCCGATCTATCTGAACCTGTACTCCGCGCTGTCCGGCATCGACCACCGGTTCGTCGAACTCGCCGAGGTGCAGGGGCTCTCGAAGCTCCGGTTCATCCGGGAGATCGTCATTCCCGGCGCGCTGCCCGGGTTCTTCGTGGGACTGAGGCTCGGCGTCACCGGCTCCTGGCTCGGTCTGGTGGTGCTGGAGCAGATCAACGCCACCAGCGGCCTCGGTTACCTGATGTTCCAGGCCCAGAACTACGGCCAGACGGACGTGATCCTCGTCGGCCTGTTCATCTACGGGATCTTCGGCCTGGTCTCCGACAGCGCGGTCCGCCTCATCGAACGGAGGGTGCTGTCATGGCGACGCACACTGAACAGCTGACGTCCCGGCCGGCCCAGGCCGCCCCGACGGCTCCGGCGGCCCCAGCGGCTCCGGCCGTCCGGCTCAGGGGTCTCACCCGCTCCTTCGACGGGCGGACCGTCCTCGACCACGTGGACCTGGACCTGCCGGCCGGACAGCTCACGGCCCTGCTCGGGCACAGCGGCTCCGGCAAGAGCACCCTGCTCCGCGCCATCGCCGGTCTCGACCACGAGGTCGTCGGCAGCGGTGAACTGACCGCCCCGGGGCGGGTGTCCGTCGTCTTCCAGGACTCCCGGCTGCTGCCCTGGCGGCGCGTCCTCGACAACGTCCTGCTCGGCACCGACGGCAGGGAGGCGGCGGAGCGGGGCCGCGCCGCGCTCGCCGAGGTGGGTCTCGCGGGACGCGAACGGGCCTGGCCCAACGAGCTGTCCGGCGGCGAGGCCCAGCGTGCCGCGCTGGCCCGTTCCCTGGTGCGGGAGCCCGAACTCCTGCTGGCCGACGAACCGTTCGGCGCCCTGGACGCCCTCACCCGGATCAAGATGCACGGTCTGCTGCGCGAGCTGTGGGAGCGCCACCGGCCCTCCGTGCTCCTCGTCACGCACGACGTGGACGAGGCGATCGTGCTGGCCGACCGGGTGCTCGTACTCGACGAGGGCCGGATCGGTCTCGACCTGACCATCGACCGCGCGCATCCGCGCTCGTACCGCGATCCACTGCTCGGCGAGTACCGCGAGCGGCTGCTCGCCGCGCTCGGGGTGAAAGAGGACCACGCGAGCCACGACCCGGCGGACAGCACCCCCGCGCAACAGGAGAACCAGAAGAACCAGGAGAACGACCAGTGACCCGGCGCCGGCTGCACCTCAACGCCTTCCTCATGAACACCGGCCACCACGAGGCCTCCTGGCGGCTCCCGGAGAGTGATCCGTACGCCCATGTGGAGCTGGACCACTACGTCCGGCTGGCGCGTACCGCCGAGCGCGGCACCTTCGACTCGCTCTTCCTCGCCGACGGACCGCAGCTGTGGAGCAACCTCGCGCAGCGGCCGGCCGGCGCGCTGGAGCCGCTCACGCTGCTCACCGCGCTGGCGACGGCCACCGAGCACATCGGTCTGATCGCCACCGCCTCCACGTCGTACAACTCGCCCTACAACCTGGCCCGCAAGTTCGCCTCGCTGGACATCATCAGCGGGGGCCGGGCGGGCTGGAACATCGTCACGACGGCCGGTGCCGAGGCCGCCCGCAACTTCGGTCTCGACGCGGAGCCCGCGCACGCCGAGCGGTACGCCCGTGCCGCCGAGTTCCTCGATGTGGCGCTCAAGCTCTGGGACAGCTGGGAGGACGACACGATCGTCGCCGACAAGGCGGCCGGTGTCTGGGGCGACGACACGAAGATCCATCCGCCCCGGCACCGGGGGAAGTACTTCGGCGTCGAGGGCGCCCTCAACGTGCCGCGCTCCCCGCAGGGTTACCCGCTGCTGGTGCAGGCCGGCTCGTCGAAGGACGGGAAGGCGTTCGCGGCCCGTTACGCGGAGGCGGTGTTCACCGCCCAGCAGACCCTGAAGGACGCGCAGGACTTCTACACCGACCTCAAGTCACGGACGGCGGCGGCCGGCCGCGATCCCGACCACATCAAGGTGCTGCCCGGCATCGTCCCGGTGATCGGCTCCACGGAGGCGGAAGCGCGCGCGAACGAGCAGGTGCTGGAGGACCACATCGTGTACACGCACGGCGTGGACCGGCTGGAGAGCCTGCTGCAACTACCTTCCGGAACGCTGGAGTTGGACGGTCAGCTCCCTGCCGACCTGCCGCCGGAGAGTTCCATCGAGGGCGCCAGGAGCCGCTACACGCTCGTCGTGGAACTCGCCCGGCGCGAACGGCTCACCGTGCGGCAGCTGATCGGCCGGCTCGGCGGCGGGCGCGGGCACCTCACCTTCACCGGGACGCCCGAGCAGGTCGCCGACGCCATCGAGGAGTGGTTCACGCTCGGCGCCGCGGACGGCTTCAACATCATGCCCGCGGTCCTGCCGTCCGGCCTCGACGCGTTCGTCGACCACGTCGTCCCGCTCCTGCGCGCCCGCGGTCTGCTGCGCGAGGAGTACGGCCCGCGCCAGACCCTGCGCGAGAGATACGGCCTCCCCCGGCCCGCCAACCAGCACGTCTCCCCGGCACTCGGCTCCCCGGCACTCGCCCGCACCTGAGAGGAACCCCCATGCCCGACATCGAGATCCAGAAGGTCACCGCGAGGATCGGCGCGCGGATATCCGGCGTCGACATCGCCAAGCCCCTCGACGAGGAGACCGTCACCGCCCTGCGCGGCGCCCTCGACGAGCACAAGGCGCTGGTCTTCGACGACGTCGACCTGGACGACGAGGGCCAGCAGGCCTTCGCCCGGCACTTCGGCGACCTCACCACCGCCCATCCGACCGTGCCCGCCGTGGACGGCGCCCCGAACGTGCTGCCCGTCGACAGCGAGCGCGGCCGGGCCGCCAACCACTGGCACACCGACGTCACGTTCGTCCTCAATCCGCCGCAGGCCAGCACCCTGCGCAGCATCACGCTCCCGCCGTACGGGGGTGAGACGCTGATCGCCAGTTCGGCCGCCGCCTACCGCGATCTGCCGGAGCCCCTGCGCCGGCTCGCGGACACCCTGTGGGCCGAGCACACCAACGACTACGACTACGCGGTGCCGGACGAGGAGATCGACGCGGCACACGCCGCCCAACGCGCCCAGTTCACGTCCATCACGTTCCGCACCGCCCATCCCGTGGTCCGGGTCCATCCGCTGACCGGTGAGCGCGGGCTGTTCATCGGCGGCTTCGCCCAGCGGATCGTGGGGCTGTCGGTGAGCGAGTCCCGCAAGGTCCTCGACCTGCTCCAGGCCTATGTCGTGCGGCCCGAGAACGTCCTGCGGCACCGCTGGTCGCCGAACCAGCTGGTGCTGTTCGACAACCGGATCACCCAGCACTACGCCATCGACAACTACGACGGTCTGCCGCGCCGGCTGAACCGGGTGACGGTCGCCGGTGACGTGCCGGCCGGCATCGAGGGCAAGGAGAGCTACTCGATCGCGGGCGACGCCTCGCACTACACCCCGGTCGCGTAGTCGGGGTACGGCTGCGGTCGGCTGTGCCCGGCAGCGGGCGCGGGCGGCACGCGCCGGGGTTCGGCGAACACACCACTCGACCCTCTTGCTGTCAGGCTGCATTTGCAAGAGACTTGCAACAAGAGCCTGACCTCGTGATCGTCTTCTCACCTTTCACGCGGGCGGGTGACTGGACGGAAGGCCCCCCGCGAGGACGTGACTCGCGGGGGGCCTTCCGGTACGGGGGCCTCCGGGTGATGGTTACCGGATGCCTATGAGGAGCTGCAGCACCTGCAGGAGCCTTGAGGAGGAGCACCGCTTCCTGGAGCCCAGGGAAGCGGCCTCGCTCAAGAAGCACCTGAACGTGAAGAACGTGGACGAGTTCATGGTGTGCCTGGCCCCGCTGGGCGACGGGACCAAACAGTGCCGCAACGTTCGTAAGTACTACGTCGAGAAGCCCTTCAGGGAGCCCCTGCGCCTGCCCGAGCCGGAGTGACGCCCACCCGGCCGGTGCCGGACTACAGGTTGCTGAAGTCCGGGCCCTTCGTGCGGGAGCGCTTCAGCTCGTAGAAGCCCTGTACCGAGGCGACGAGCAGGCTGCCGTCCCACAGCCTGGCGGCGTCCTCGCCCTTGGGGGCCGGGGTGACGACCGGGCCGAAGAAGGCGATCTGCTCGCCGTCGGGGCCGGGGACCGCGATGACGGGCGTGCCGACGTCCTGGCCGACCTTGTCGATGCCCTCCTTGTGGGAGGCGCGCAGCTCGGCGTCGAACTCGAAGTCCTTCTGGTCCGCGTAGTCGATCAGGTCCGCGGGGAGGCCGACCTCGTCGAGCGCGCCGGCGATCGACTCCCTCGTCGGGCCCTGGCCGCCGTTGTGGATGCGGTTGCCGAGCGCGGTGTAGAGCGGGCCGAGGATGTCGGCGCCGTGCTTCTGCCAGGCCGCGGTCACCACGCGGACGGGCTCCCACGCCGAGGTGGACATCATCTCCCGGTAGTCGTCGTTCAGCTCGTCGAGCTTCGGCTCGTTCAGCACCGCCAGGCTCATGATGTGCCAGCGGACCTCGATGTCCCGGACCTTCTCCACCTCCAGGACCCAGCGCGAGGTCATCCACGCCCACGGGCACAGCGGGTCGAACCAGAAGTCGACCGGAGTCTTGGCGGAAGTCTGCTCAGACATGGTTCTCCTCGTTGGGAAGACGCCGGCGCCCGGCGCTTAGGGGCCACCAGGCTCATGTTCAACGCGATCGGTTACTCGTGCCATTCCCGGGTGCCCGGTGTCAGGGGCACATGGCAGGATCGGCCCTGTTCACCCATACCCATGACGCCACGAGGGAGTGCCGCCCGTGCCCGGTGAGAATCTGTCCCGCGACGAGGCCCGCGAGCGGGCAGCACTGCTGTCCGTCGAGGAGTACGAGGTGTCCCTGGACCTGCGCTCCGCGGTGGGCGGGACGGACACCGAGCCGCGTACGTTCCGGTCGGTGACGACCATCCGGTTCCGCAGCGCGGAGCCGGGCGCCACGAGCTTCGCGGACCTGATCGCGCCCAGCGTGACGGCCGTCTCGCTGAACGGCAGGGACCTCGACCCGGGCGCGGTCTTCGACGGCTCCCGCATCCTCCTGGAGGACCTGGCCGAGGACAACGAGCTGGTGGTCGACGCCCGGTGCGCGTACAGCCGCACGGGTGAGGGCATGCACCGCTTCGTCGACCCCGAGGACGGCGAGGTCTATCTCTACACGCAGTACGAGCCGGCCGACTCCCGCCGGGTCTTCGCCAACTTCGAGCAGCCCGACCTCAAGGCGCCGTTCCGCTTCGAGGTGCGGGCCCCGGAGGGCTGGGTGGTGTGGAGCAACGGCGTCGGTGAACTGGCCGACGGGGTGTGGAAGTTCGCCGGCACCAAGCCCATCTCGACGTACATCACGGCCTTCGTCGCCGGTCCGTACCACTATGTGACCGACTCGTACGAGCGGGTCCTGGACGACGGCACCCGGCTGGAGATCCCCCTCGGCGCGCTCTGTCGCAAGGGCCTGGCCAGGCACTTCGACGCCGATGACGTCTTCCTCGTCACCAAGCAGGGCCTCGACTTCTTCCACGACCACTTCGACTACCCGTACCCGTTCGGGAAGTACGACCAGGCGTTCGTGCCCGAGTACAACCTCGGGGCGATGGAGAACCCGGGCTGTGTGACCTTCCGCGAGGAGTTCATCTTCCGCGGCAGGGTGACACAGGCGTCGTACGAGCGCCGGGCGAACGTGATCCTGCACGAGATGGCCCACATGTGGTTCGGCGACCTCGTGACCATGGTGTGGTGGGACGACCTGTGGCTCAAGGAGTCCTTCGCGGACTTCATGGGCACGTTCTCGATGGTCGAGGCGACCCGCTTCACCGACGGCTGGATCACCTTCGCCAACAACCGCAAGGCGTGGGCGTACCGCGCCGACCAACTGCCCTCCACGCACCCGGTCACGGCCGACATCCGCGACCTGGAGGACGCCAAGCTCAACTTCGACGGGATCACGTACGCCAAGGGGGCGTCCGTTCTCAAGCAGTTGGTCGCCTACGCCGGACGGGACGCGTTCCTGGAGGGCGCCCGCCGCTACTTCAAGCGGCACGCGTACGGGAACACGCGCCTCGGTGACCTGCTGTCGGTCCTGGAGGAGACGAGCGGGCGGGACATGGCGGCCTGGTCGCGGTCCTGGCTGCAGACCGCCGGCGTCAACTCCCTCACACCGCAGGTGATCCTCGACGCGCAGGGCCGTGTCAGCGAGCTGACGGTCCTCCAGGAGGCCGCCGAGTCGCATCCCGAACTGCGTCCGCACCGCGTCGCGGTGGGTCTGTACCGGCGGGAGGGAGCGGACGGGCCGGGCGACGGCTCGGACGGGGGATCGGGCGGCGGCTCGCTCGTGCGGTACGCGCGTGCCGAGGTGGACGTCGACGGGCCGCGGACGGTCATCGGTGAGCTGGCCGGCGCCGACGCCCCCGAGCTGATCCTCGTCAACGACGACGACCTCACGTACTGCAAGATCCGCTTCGACGACGGGTCGCTGGACACGCTGCGGGCCCGTCTCGGAGACCTCACCGACCCGCTCGCCCGTGCCCTGTGCTGGTCGGCGCTGTGGAACCTGACCCGCGACGCGCTCATGCCCGCGCGGGACTTCGTCGACCTCGTGCTGCGCTTCGCGGGCCGCGAGTCGGACATCGGCGTGCTCCAGACCCTCCACGCGTGGGCGAACTCCGCGCTCACCTTCTACGTGGCGCCCGAGTGGCGGGCCACCGGCGGACGGCTGCTCGCCGAGGGCGCGCTGCGGGAGCTGCGGTCCGCCGGGCCCGGCAGCCAGCACCAGCTGACGTGGGCGCGGTTCTTCGCGGCGGTCGCCTCCGGCGAGGACGATCTGCGGTTGCTGCGGGAGCTGCTGGAGGGGACGGAGAAGATCGACGGGCTTGAGGTGGACCAGGAGCTGCGGTGGGCTTTCCTCGAACCGCTCGCCGCGCACGGGGTGGCGGACGAGTCCGTGCTCGCCGCGGAGCTGGCCCGCGACGACACCGCGTCCGGGAAGCGGCATCAGGTGCGGTGTCTGGCGGCCCGGCCGTCCGCGGCGGTCAAGGCGCAGGCGTGGGCCGCCGTGGTGGAGTCGGACTCGCTGTCCAACGCGCTGGCGGAGGCGACGATCGGGGGGTTCGCGCAGGCGTCCCATCGGGAGCTGACCGCTCCCTACGCGTCGAAGTACTTCGACGTGATCGAGCGGGTGTGGGAGGAGCGGTCCATCCAGATCGGGATGGATGTGGTGCGGGGGTTGTTCCCCTCGCTGCAGGACTCTGCCGGGACTCTGGCGGCTGCCGACGCGTGGCTTGCCTCCCGGGGGGAGGCCGCGCCTGCGCTGCGGCGGTTGGTGCTTGAGGCTCGGGATGATCTGGCTCGGGGGCTGCGGGGGCAGGCTTGTGATGAGGCTGCCGCGGGTTGAGTTTTCGGGTGCGGGTGCGGGTGCGTGGGGGCTGGTCGCGCCGTTCCCCGCGCCCCTCAGAGGGCTCCCCTAACGGGGGACGCCCCCGCGGGTGTTGACCTGGGGGGCTTCCACAACAGTTACGGAATTTGGGTGCGCGGTGCCGTGACCCCCTTACGGACCAGGGGGTTTCGGCAGTTCGGTGGGCGGACTTTAGGGCAGGGTTGTCCGGTTTTGACGACGGACTTGTAACAGCGGTTAGGCAGCGGATCAGGCGCGGCAGATTCGAGGTCATGAACCACAACACCCCGCTCTCCCCCCGGCCCCTCCGCCACCTGTCCGACGTCCAGCAGCGCGTCATGACCACCGCGCACCTCCGGTCGAGGGGCGTGAGCACCGCCGACATCAACACGCAGTGCCGGCCGGGCGGTTCCTGGCAGCAGCTCCTGCCAGGGGTCTACCTGCTCCGCCCGGGACCCGCCACCACCGAGGAGCGGCTGCACGCGGTCCTGATGTACGCGGCCCGCTGCCCCGTCGCGGAACCGGCCGTCCCCACCCAGCCGGGCGCCGCCGGACCGCACGCCCCGCAGGGGTACGCCGACGCGATGATCACCGGCCTCGCGGCACTCACCCTGCACCGCTTCGCGTCCGCTCCCCCACTGCTCCCCCTGGACCGCGTCGACGTCCTCGTCCCACGGCTGCGCCGGCTGCGTTCGACGGGCTGCGTCCGTATCGTCCGTACACCGGGCATGCCGGAGCCCGTGCAGATCGGTGGCATCCCCGTGGCGCCCGTGGCACGTGCGCTGGCCGACGCGGTCGCCGACATCACGGACGCGGGAGTCGTACGCCGGCTGCTCACCGAGGCGGTACGCGGCGGGCACTGTGAACCCGCCGCGGTCGTACGGGAGCTGACCCAGGCCCGGCTGCTGAGCCGGCCGCACGTGGTGGACGCCGTCGACTCCCTCCTCGCCGAGGGCCGGGCCATCGCCGAGGACCGGCTGTACCGCCTGGTCAGCGAACACGGTCTGCCCGACCCGGTCTGGAACGTGGACCTCCGGCTGCCCGGCGGCCCGCTCCTCGGCGGCCTCGACGCGTACTGGCCCGACCACGCCGTCGCCCTCGAACTCGACACCCGGGCCCCGCGCCAGGACGACGACGCGATGTGGTCCGAGTACGCCCGCAAGCGCGAGCACCTGGAGCGCCTCGGCATCACCGTCGTCCACGTCACCCCGAAGAAACTGCGGGACTCGATGGAGCAGCAGGCGACCGTCGTACGTACGGCCCTGATGGCGTCGGGGGACCGTGAACCGGCGGCGTACGTCGTGGTGCTGCCCCGGTAGGGAGGGAGCGGGGGGAGCGGACCGGAGGGGCTGCCGGGCGGGTCGGCGGCCCCTCCTCCTGGCCGACCGGCTACTTCGGCTTCGGGCAGTACTCCGCCTCGATCACCGCGTCGGTGTCTCCCGACCAGTCGCCGTTGAAGTTGAAGGCGAGCGAGTGGCGGCCGTCCGCCGTCGTCACGGCCTCCGAGTTGGAGCCGTGGATGCCTCCGCCGTGGCCCCAGACGACGACACCGCAGCTCAGCTCGCGCTCGATGAGGCCGAGGCCGTAACCGGCGTTGCGGACCTCCCCGACCTTGACGGTGGTCTTCATCTCGGCGAGTTGCTTCCTCGGCAGGAGCCCGCCGCGCAGCAGCGCCGAGTAGAAGCGGTTGAGGTCACCCGAGTCGGAGATCATCTCGCCCGACGCGGAGGCGAGGCCCGGGTTGAGCTCCGTGACGTCGTAGGTCGGGCCGGTGGCCGTCATGGCGAGTTTTCCGTACGCCCGGCTGCTGGGTTTCGGCACCTTCGGGTACGTACCCGGGACGAGGGTGGCGTGCAGTCCGAGCGGTTCGATGATGCGCTGCCGGATCTCGTCGCCGTACGCGTGGCCCGTGACCTTCTCGATCACCATGCCGGCCACGACGTAGTTGGTGTTGGAGTAGTTCCACGAGGTGCCCGGCGCGAAGTCCGGCTCGTGGGACGTCGCGATCGCCACGAGGTCCCGGGGCGGCAGCTTGTCGAAGCGGTGCTCGAAGAAGCCGTCCTTCAGGAAGTACGTGCGGGCGAAGTCGTCGTCCGCGGTGTAGTTGTGGACGCCGCTCGTGTGGTTGAGGAGCTGGCGGAGGGTGATGCGGCGGCCGTCGTGGCCATTGCCGTGGACCACGCCGGGCAGCCACTTGTCCACGGTGTCGTCCAGCGAGAGCCGGCGTTCCGCCTCCAGCTGGAGTACGACCGTCGAGACGAATGTCTTGGTGATGCTGCCTACGCGGTAGCGGTCCTTTGCCGAGCGGGGCTTCTTCGTTTCGAGGTTGCCCACTCCCGCGGTGGCCTTCCAGGTGGCGTGGGGGGTCTTCGCCTGGGCTGCGACGCCGGGGACTCCGTCCTTGACGGCTTCGTTCATCGCGCGTTGGGTCGCGGCGTGATCTCTCGCCGATGCCGGAGCCGGGGCCGGGGAGGCTGCCAGTGCTGCCGGGGCCGTCAGTGCGGCTGCGGCGAGTGTTGCCGCGGCGGTCAGGCCGAGGCGGGTTGCGCGTGCGGTGCGGGGTGACATGTGAGGTTCCTTCCGTCGTGATGCCGACGGGAGGGACCTGTTGGGTGCCGGGTGGGTTGCCTTCGGCTGGGGTGGTTGGGTTGGTTTCGGCCGGATTTTGTGGGGGTCGGGGGGTTGTGTGTCGGGTGCGGGTGCATGGGGGCTGGTCGCGCCGTTCCCCGCGCCCCCTACGGGGCTCACCTGGAGGTGGCCCGAGGGTGTCAGCCCTTCCTCAGTACCAGCTCCGTGTTGCGGTCCGTCGGGGATCCGCTCAGGTCCGTTCGGGCGCCCGGGGCGTTGAAGGAGAGTTCTCGGTACAGGGCTGCCAGGCCGGTCTGGGAGAGGTCCGTGAAGTCCGTGTCGTGGGGGGCCGCGGACTCGATCAGCGTGGTGAAGAGGGAGATCGTGCCGTCGTGGTTGTCGGCGATCTCGATCACCCGGGCGAGCTGCGGGAAGTCGACGTGGGAAGCGGTGGAGACCTCCCAGAAGGAGCGGCCGTCCGGGGCGGCGTGCGGGGTGACGGCGTTCTTGTGGCTGTGGCCGTTCACCCAGGCCAGCACCGGGCGGTGGGCGCCGAGCACGGAGAGCACCTCGTCACCGCCGTGCCGCCGCTCCCCCGGGTGCGCCGGGTCCTCGCGGAGGTTGCGCATCGACTTGCTGGTGTGGTGGCTGAAGACGATGACGTGTTCCTTGTTCTTCTCGGCCCCCTTCAGCGTGCGCTCCAGCCACCGCAGTTGGGCCGTGCCGAGCGAGCCCTCGTAGTGGCCGCCCGGGTCGGTGGTGTCGAGGCTGATTCCGAGCACGTCGTCCGCGATACGGAAGGTGTAGTACTGGGTCTTCGCGGCGAGGTTGGCCTGCGAGTAGCCGTGTCCGACGGGGCCCGTGCCGGTGTGCGCCGGGTCGAGGTGGGCCTGCAGGTACTCGGTCGTCGTGAAGGGGGCGCGGCCCTCGTCCGGGGTGACCGAACGCATCCTGCGCGCCTGGGACTTGAGCATGGCCTTGAAGCCGGCGCCCTTGGGGTCGCCGCCCTTCTTGACGTTCTTCCAGATGGCGACGCCCTCCGACTCGTCGAGCGTCATCAGCTTCTTGCCGCCGACCGCGAACTCGGCGAAGAAGGAGTCGCCGGGCGCGTAGCAGCCGCCGGGCAGCGAGTCGTGGTTGCCGACCGTGGAGTACCAGGGCAGGTTGAGTCCGGGGCTGCGCACCTCGCGGATCGCGGCGGCGAGGAAGCCCTCGATACGCGGGAAACCGCGCTGCTTGTCGGCGTCGCGCAGGGCCGCGTCGGGCTGCCAGTACAGCTTGAGGTCGCTGTTCTGGACGCCTTCGTAGCGGGCCGGGTCACCGGAGTTGGGGGTGATGCGACCGCCGCTCATCACCTTCAGGAACCAGTCCAGTTCCGTCTTGGCGTTGTTGTCGGTGTTGTCGCCCGTGGTCATCACGAAGTGCAGCGGGGAGCCGGTGACCGGGGCGCCGCGCAGCGCGTTGACCCGCTCGACGAGCGAGACCGCGCCGGCCACCGACAGGGACTCCTGCGGCCGCCAGGCGCTGGCGGTCTGGGCGCGCAGATACTCGTAGCGCAGCGGGTGCTGTACGTCGACCAGGTGCAGGTCGGTGAACTGCACGAACGCGGCGAGTGCGGTGCGCCGTTCGGCCCGGCCGGTCTTCGGGGCGGCCAGGTCGCCGCGGACCACCCGGGTCCAGGCGGGCCCGTCGCCGAGCCGCCGGTACCCGGAGCCCGGACGCGCGGCGGCGATGGTCGAGAGGGTGGTGCCCCGGGTGTAGGGGGCCAGGGGCGCGGCCGGCGCCCTGCGGCTGACGGCGACGGGCCGGCCCTGAGTGGTGGTGGCGGTGTGGGTGGCGGCCTCGCTCGTTCCCGGGCGCAGCGCGAAGCCGATGCCCGCGGAGAGGGACACCGCCCCGGTGGCGGCCAGGAAGGCGCGGCGGTCACGGGCGGCGGTGGCGACAGAGCGTATGCGCGACATGGCGCGGTCTCCCCGAGTGCGAACGCGTCGGCAGTGGTCGCGGGCGGTCCACTGACGCGAACTTCCCGCTCGTACCTGATGGTTGGCACCGGGGGTGACCTGCGCGTTAACTGGACGGCAACGGGCAGCGCCGATCACCGTACGTCGATCTTGGACTACCCTCCGCGTCCACCGAGCCCTCTCCGAACCGAGGCGGGCCGGTCACTCCACGTTCACCTGGCGGGGTAGGGGGAAGGTTTCGCCGTCCTCTCTCAGGTGTCGGCGGGATGTTCCGGGGTGCCCGTCACCCGGCCGACCACAGGGCGCTCCCGCCACAGGGCGAGTCCGACGTCGACGAGTCCCACCCGGTCCAGGGCGGGCACCTCTTCGAGGGGGTGCCAGGCCGCCATGTCGGTGGAGCCGTCGGTCTCGTGGCGCAGTTCGCCGCCGGTGACGCGGGCCTCGTAGACGATCCCCAGGCCGTAGAAGTCCACGTCGGCGCCCAAGCGGCGCGGGTGGGTCTGCCGTGTCGAGTCGACGCCGAGGAGGGCCAGGGGTTCGACCGTGTATCCGGTCTCCTCCTCGGCCTCCCGGATCACGGTGTCGTAGGGGTCCTCGCCGTGGTCCATGCCGCCGCCGGGCAGTGTCCAGCGTCTGCCGCCGTCCCGTGCCACCCAGCGCGCGAGGAGCATCCGCCCGTCGCGCACACACACGGCGTAGGCCGCCACCCTCAACTCCTTGCGCATGGGCAGACGTTACGCCAGGGTCTTCCGCACGTCCCGGTTTGGCCGGAGATCGGCCGCATGACGTATGGCGGAATTACGCCATGAACAGTTCACGTCTCGGTCAGCTCTCCCCAAACTTCCGTTTCTTGCGTAAAGCTGAGCGGTCATCCGGGTTCACATTCCGGACTGACGCGATCGGTCCGATGTCGATCCGATCGTGAACGGACTTTTCCTTTACTCACAAGGATGCTGATGACCCTCCACTCTCAGCGCGCTCCGATCAGCGGGGCGAGACGTGCGGCACGCATAGCCGTCGCCGCCGGACTCGTGGCCGCTCTCTCCGCGGCCGGGCCGATACCCATGGCCTTCTCCGCGGACGACCCGGGCACCCCCGCCGGCACACCGGTCAAGTCGGCCGGCGGCAAGCTCGGTTCGGCCGACGCCGACCTCCTCGCGGAGGCACAGGCGTCCGGCGACAAGAACGTCACGATGATGATCGCCACCGCGCCGGGGCAGACCGAACAGGTCGCAGGGCAGCTCGACGCGGTGAAGGGCGGCTCGGTCGGCCGCACCTACGACAAGCTCGGCTACGTCCGCGCGACCGTCCCGACCGCCAGGGCCGAGTCGGCCATCGCGGCGGCCTCCAAGCTCTCCTCCGTGCACGGCATCGACCTGCGCCAGGAGATCGTGCTGGACGACCCGACCCCGTCCGCCGACACGGCCAAGGGCGCCAAGAAGAGCGCCACGGCCGCCGCGTACCCGGCGCCGGGGAAGAACACCCCCGCCGAGAACCCGTACAACCCGTCCTTCGAGACGGGTGCCGTCGACTTCGTGAAGAAGAACCCGAAGGCGGACGGCCGCGGTGTCACCATCGGCATCCTCGACTCCGGTGTCGACGTGGCGCACCCCGCGCTGCAGAAGACGACGACCGGCGAGCGCAAGATCGTCGACTGGGTGACGGCGACCGACCCGCTGGTCGACGGCGACGCGACCTGGCGCGCGATGGTCAACGCCCGCTCGGGCCCGGTCTTCACCTACGACGGCGAGAGCTGGAAGGCGCCCGCCGGGAACTACGCGGTCAGCCGCTTCCGTGAGTCCGCGTCCACCGGCGGCGACGCGAACGGCGACCTGAACCGCGACGGCGACACGACCGACAGCTGGGGCGTGCTCTACGACGCCGCCGCGGGGACGGTCCGCGTCGACCTGAACGACAACAACGACTTCACGGACGACGCGGCGATGAAGCCGTACAAGGACGGCTACCAGATCGGCTACTTCGGTACCGACGACCCGGCCACCGAGATAGCCGAACGCGTGCCGTTCGTCGTGGAGATCCGCAAGGACGTCCCGATGGACCCGCTGGGCGGTGACTGGGTCGGCAAGAAGTCCGACTTCGTCAACATCGGCATCATCGAGTCCGAGCACGGCACGCACGTCGCCGGCATCACGGCCGCCAACAAGCTGTTCGGCGGCAAGATGAACGGTGCGGCGCCCGGCGCCAAGCTCGTCTCCTCGCGCGCCTGCACCTGGAGCGGCGGCTGCACGAACGTCGCGCTCACCGAGGGCATGATCGACCTCGTCGCCAACCGCGGCGTCGACATCGTGAACATGTCGATCGGCGGTCTGCCCGCCCTCAACGACGGCAACAACGCGCGCGCCGAGCTGTACACGCGTCTCATCGACACGTACGGCGTGCAGCTGGTCATCTCGGCCGGCAACTCGGGGCCCGGCGCCAACACGATCGGCGACCCCGGCCTGGCCGACAAGGTCATCTCGGTCGGCGCGTCCATCTCCAAGGAGACCTGGGCGTCCAACTACGGCTCGCAGGTGTCGAAGAAGTACGCGATGCTGCCCTTCTCCTCGCGCGGCCCGCGTGAGGACGGCGGCTTCACGCCGACGCTGACCGCGCCCGGCGCGGCCATCAACACCACGCAGACCTGGTTCCCCGGCGGCCCGGTCGCCGAGGCGGGCTACTCCCTGCCGCCCGGCTACTCGATGCTGCAGGGCACCTCGATGGCGTCCCCGCAGGCCGCGGGCGCCTCCGCGCTGCTGCTGAGCGCCGCGAAGCAGAAGCACATCGACCTGACGCCGGCGAAGCTGCGCACCGCGCTCACCTCGACCGCCGGCCACATCAGCGGCACGCAGGCGTACGCGGAGGGCGCGGGCCTCATCGACATCCCGGACGCCTGGGACTCGATCCGTGACGGCGCCACCGCCCACGACTACCTGGTGAAGGCCCCGGTCGACACCGCGATCGACTTCGCGCTCAAGACCCCCGGCTTCGGCACCGGCCTCTACGACCGCGAGGGCGGCCTCAAGGCCGGCCAGAAGAAGACGTACGACGTCACGGTGACCCGTACGACCGGCGCGAACCGTGCCGTCAAGCACGAGCTGCACCTGGCGAACAACCGGGACAAGACGTTCCGGATCGTCGGCAAGGACGAGATCTCGCTGCCGCTGAACAAGCCGGTGACGGTGAAGATCGAGGCCAAGCCGGCGAACGCCGGGCTGAGCAGCGCGATCCTGGAGGTCGACGACCCGCGTACCGAGGGCGTCGACAAGCAGGTCCTCACCACGGTGGTGGTCTCCGCCCCGCTGTCCGCCTCGCAGAAGTACGCCTACTCGGCGTCCGGCACGGTCCAGCGCAACTCCACCACGTCGTACTTCGTGACCGTCCCCGAGGGCGCCAAGAACCTTGAGGTCGCGATCGGCGGGCTGAAGACCGGGAGCCAGACCCGGTTCATCGCCATCCACCCGTACGGCGTCCCGGTCGACAACACGTCGACGCCGTACTGCTACAACAACTACCTCGACGGCAACGGCTGCCGCCCCGACCTGCGGTCGTACAGCGACCCGCAGCCGGGCGTCTGGGAGATCGAGGTCGAGTCGCGCCGTACGTCGCCGCTGCTCGACAACCCGTACAAGCTGAACGTCGAGGTGCTGGGCGCCGAGTTCGACCCGGCCGTCGTGACCGTCCCGGACGCCAAGGTCGGTACGCCGACCCCGGCTTCGTGGAAGGTGACGAACAAGCTCGCCGCGGTCGACGGTTCACTCAAGGGCGGTCCACTCGGCTCCTCCAAGAGCACGCGGCCGACCATCGCCCAGGGCGCCACGGACACCGTCACGGTGGACGTGCCCGCGGGCGCCGAGTCGCTCGACGTGAGCATCGGCAACGTCTCCGACGCCGCCGCCGACCTCGACCTGTCCGTCTACGACGCGCAGGGCAACGAGGTCGGCTCGTCCGCGGACGGCGACTCGGAGGAGGCCGTCTCCGTGCCGTCGCCCGCCGCCGGTACGTACACCGTGCTGGTCGCCGGCTACTCGGTCCCGGCGGGCACCACCGCGTACGACTACCTGGACGTGTACTTCGCGCCCTCGCTCGGACAGGTGGAGGTCGCCGCGACACCCGTGAAGCTCGCCACCGGCGCTTCGACGTCGGTCACCGCGCAGGTCGTCGCCAACGCGGCGCCGCCGGCCGGCCGTACGTTCTTCGGGCGGGTGCAGCTCGTGAACGCGCGGGGCACCGCGGCCGGCACGGGCAGCGTCCTGATCGAGAAGGTCACGCCGTAGCCTCCGGCAGGCACTGACACAAGGGGTGGGCGTCCGGTTCGACCGGGCGCCCGCCCTCTTCGTTCCCCCTCGCCTGCCCGCTCAGCCCCGGTCCCCCGCGGGGCCGGCGCACTCCATGCCGCGCGCTCCCGGCAGGGCCGCGATGATCTCCTTACGGGCGTCGCCGACCCCCCGGCCGGTCTCGTAGTCCGGCCCGCCCCGCGGATACAGCGGCACCCCCACGAGGGTGTACGTGCCGGTCCTCAGGTCCTCCCGCGCCTCCTCGGGCAGCGTGACGGTGACCGTCGGGTGGTCCGCCGCCGACTGCTCGGGCCGGTAGTAGCGCTCGACCTTCAGTACGACGCGTACGTTCCCGTCGCCCGTGGACGTGATGCTCCGTACGGTCCCCTCGACGAGGATCCTGGAGCACGCGAGGCGCATCTCGGGCGAGTACGACGACGTGTCGTCCCCGCCGCCCTCGTTCCTCGCGGCCGACGAGTCGCTCTTTGCGCCCGCGTCGCTGTCCGCGCTTCCCGCGCCTCCCTGCACGCCGAGCCACACCAGTCCGCCGAGCAGTGCCGTGCCCGCCGTGATCACGAGGGCGCCCACGGCCGCTCCCGCGTAGCGCCGGGAGCGGCGAGGCCGCCTCGGCCCCGCCTGCTTCGGCGGCCCCGACGGCGCGGGAGCCCGGGACGGCCTCGGCCTCTTGCCGCCCACCGGTCCGGCGGCCGGTCCGGCGGCCGTCGGCCCGCCGGGGGCCGAGACTTCCGCGGCCGGTGCCTCCCCGGCCAGGGTGTCGCCCATGATCCGCAGCTGTTCCCTGAGCAGGGCCACGTCCGCGACCGCCGACCGGTGCTCCGCCATGAACTCCGGGTCGTCCCGCGCTCCTGCGGGCAGGGGTTCGTCCGTGATCGCGGCGAGCAGCGCGTCGATCCCCTCGTACGCGGCTTCTTCGTACTCGGCTCCTCCGTACTCGGGCATGTCACACCACCTCGTCCTCGTGCAGGCGGGTGCGCAGCGCGCGGACCGCCGAGTGCAGCCTGCTCTTGACCGTGCCCTCCGGGATGCCGAGCTCCTCGGCGATCCCCCGGACGGGCAGGTCGGCGTAGAAGCGCAGCACGAGGATCTGCCGCTGGGCGTCGGGCAGCCCGTCCAGGCCCTGGGCCACGGCGAGCGACAGCACCTTCGTCTCCTCGCCGGAGTCGCCGCCGGTGTGCTCGGCGGGCCGCAGCGAGGCCAGCCGTTCGCCGATCCGCTCCTGCCGGCGCCTGGCCCGGTGCCAGTCCATGGCCAGGTTCGAGGCGACGACCGCCGCCCACGCCGACACGTCACGCGGCGCCTCGGCCCCGCTCGCCGCCCGCTCCAGAAGCCGCAGACGGACCTGCTGCACCCCGTCCGGCAGGTCCGTCTGCGGCACCCCGCCGAGCGCGAGCACGGCACGCACCCGACGCTCCTGTGCCGCGTCCAGGGGGTCGTCGAGCGGCCCCCCGGCCGCCTCCCCGTCCCCCTGGACGCGGCGGGTCCTTCTGCGCAGCACAGCGCCCCTCCCCTCACCGCGTTTCCTCTAGGACGCGGGAAGCGTGCGAAACGTTCAGCCCACTTCGTCGGACCCGCTTCGACGGACCCGCTTCGGCGGGCCGGCTTCGACCGACGGAGGCATACGTCACACCGTCTCAGTGCGCGGGCAAAGGATTGGACACATGGGCCCGGGTGAGACACATGATGGAAACTCGGCCATATCCCGGCCCGTAGTGAGCAGGCAGAAGGAGTCGCTGTGAAGGTAGGAATCGTCGGAGCCACCGGTCAGGTCGGCACTGTCATGCTGAGGATCCTCGCCGAGCGCGAGTTCCCGGTGGAGACGCTGCGTCTGTTCGCCTCGGCCCGTTCGGCCGGTTCGACGATCGCCTACAAGGACCGGTCCGTGACGGTGGAGGACGCCTCCACCGCCGACTACTCCGGTCTCGACATCGTGCTGTTCTCCGCGGGCGGCGCCACGTCCAGGGCCCTCGCCGAGAAGGTCGCCTCGCAGGGTGCCGTCGTGATCGACAACTCCTCCGCCTGGCGCAAGGACCCCGAGGTTCCGCTGGTGGTCTCGGAGGTCAACCCGCACGCCGTGGCGGACCGGCCCAAGGGGATCATCGCCAACCCGAACTGCACGACCATGGCCGCGATGCCCGTGCTGAAGCCGCTGCACGCGGAGGCGGGCCTGGAGGCCCTCGTCGTCGCCACCTACCAGGCCGTCTCCGGCTCCGGTCTCGCCGGTGTCGCCGAGCTGCACGGCCAGGCGCAGAAGGTCGTCGCCGACGCGGACAGGCTGACCCACGACGGTTCGGCGGTCGACTTCCCCGAGCCGCAGGTCTACCAGCGGCCCATCGCCTTCAACGTCCTTCCGCTGGCCGGGTCCATCGTGGACGACGGCCTGAACGAGACCGACGAGGAGCAGAAGCTCCGCCACGAGTCCCGCAAGATCCTGGAGATCCCGGACCTCAAGGTCTCCGGGACCTGTGTCCGTGTGCCGGTGTTCTCGGGGCACTCGCTGCAGGTCAACGCGCGGTTCGCGCGTCCGCTGAGTGTGGAGCGGGCCACGGAGCTGCTGGGCGGTGCGCCGGGTGTCGCCCTGTCGGACATTCCGACGCCGCTCCAGGCCGCCGGCCAGGACCCGTCGTTCGTGGGCCGGATCCGCGCCGACGAGACGGTCGAGCACGGGCTCGCGCTCTTCGTCTCGAACGACAACCTTCGCAAGGGTGCGGCGTTGAACGCCGTTCAGATCGCGGAGCTGGTGGCGGCGGAACTCGGCTGATCGCTGTCGCGGGGTGCGGGGGGGCGGCGGCCGGGGTGTGATGTCGTCTGCGGGCCGGTGGGGGCTGGTCGCGGCGGTGCCCCCCCCCCCCAAACCCCCGGGGGGGCCCCCCCCTTTTTGTTTAAAGGGGCCCGGGGACACCCC
>NZ_JBIRGP010000002.1:425741-430206 GCF_044328075.1 Streptomyces sp. NPDC017991
GGTGGGGGGGGGGGGGGGGGGGGGGGGGGGGGGGGGGGGGGGGGGGGGGGGGCGGGCGCGGGGGGGGCGGGGGGGGGGGGGGGGGGGGTTTTTTGGGGGGGGGGGGGGGGGGGGTACGGGGGGGGGGCCCCCCCCCCGGCCCGCACCCGACCGGCAAGCCGACGCGCCCGTCAGTCAGGCCGTGCCCTCGGACTTCGCCGCGTCGGCGAGCTTCTTGGTGACGTCGACCGTGTCGGCCGCGGCCGGAGCCTCCACGTCCGCGTCCGTGCCGAAGTCGCTGAACTTGAGCGTCGTGGTGCTGGTGACCGTCTGGTCCTTCTGGCCCTCGCCCGCCTGGGGCTTCAGCGTAAGCTCGATGGTCTCCTGACGCAGCCGGCCCTCGTCGTCGAGCCACATCTCCAGCGGCAGCGTCGAGGTGCCCAGCTGCTTCTCCAACTGGTCGGCCTTCGCCCGGTCGCCCTTGGCGAGGTTCTTCACCGCCACCTTGACGCGGTAGTGCGTGGTGCGCTCCCCGTCGATCGTCTCCGTGCCGACCTTGGTGACATCGGCGTCGTTCACGCCCTCGGTGTACGCGAAGGACTCCGCCGGGTCGTTGACCTGGCCGCCCGAGCCGTTCAGCTCGGCCGGGTCGATCTTCATCCAGGTCTTGCCCTTCGGCAGCTGGAGCTGGGCGCGCTGCTCGGCCGGGGCCTTCTGGTAGACGACGCCGTCGAGGACGCGCTGTTCGATCTTCTGCCCCTGGGACGTCAGCGTCATGGTGCTGTTGCCGTCTTCGAGGTCCATCACGCCGGTGCCGCGGACGGTCACCGTCTTGCCGGCCGCGGCCGCCTCGGTGGCGAGCGTCATCTTCGCCGAGTCCGCCGCGGTCGTCTTCTGGTGGGCCGCCCGCACCACCTGGGACTCGGACGCGCCCTTGGTCGAGGACGCCCCCTTCGCCCCGTCCTTCTTCCCGTCCGCACCGTCGTCGTCTCCGGAACAGGCGGACACCCCGGCGGTGAGCACCAGTACCGTCGCAACTCCTAGGACGCGCTTTCCCGTCATGGGAACGTTCCCCCTCAACTCGGGTCAAAGATGGGCTACTTGACTCGAACCCGGGTTCCCACTCCTTTACGTGCCACTCCTCCCTGCCCACATCCCGCGTTCAGGGGCGGCGGACCTCGTAGAGGAAGCACCCGTACTCGACCGCCCTGACATGTACGAGAGCCACCTCGCTGTCGGCGAAGGCCTCCGTGAGAGCCGCGTCCAGGGCCCTGTCCGGTGAGTCCTGGCCGGCCGCCTCCGGGATCTCCAGGAGGCGTCCGCCGAGGATGTGGCCCTGGGCGGAGTACCGGCGCAGGGTGCGCAGGACGCCCGGCCGGGCGAAGGGGTACCCGGCGAGACGGGGCCCCGGGCACTCCTCGGCATGGACGAAGACGGGGCCCTGTTCGTCGTACGCGCCGGGGCGCGCGCCCGTTCGCGCGGCCCAGCGGCGCAGGGGCGCGTACGAGACGAGGGCGACGCGCGCTCCCGGTTCACTGCGCCGCAGGCAGCAGCGGAGCGGATCCCCGCCCTCCGGGTCGGTGACGGGAACGCACGGAAGCCCGGCGTCGTCCGTCGCGCGGAGTTCCTTCAGCGCCCGGGGTTCGATGGGACGTGCGTGATGACTGGTCATGGCTCCAGGGTGGCCCCGCGCCCCCCGCGCACACCGGCGGGAAACGGACATCGCACTCCCGCAGCCGCCGTGGAAGGATGACGCAACTGACCCATCACGAGGAGATGACCGCGTGCCTGGCACAAACCTGACCCGCGAAGAGGCGCAGCAGCGGGCGAAGCTGCTCACCGTTGACTCGTACGAGATCGATCTGGATCTCTCCGGCGCGGTGGAGGGCGGCACCTACCGGTCCGTGACCACGGTGCGCTTCGACTCCGCCGAGACCGGCGTCGGGTCCTTCATCGATCTGGTGGCCCCGGCCGTCCAGGAGGTCGTCCTCAACGGTGACTCCCTCGATCCCGCCGAGGTCTTCAAGGACTCGCGGATCGCGCTCGCGGGCATCCTGGAGGGCCGCAACGTCCTGCGGGTCGTGGCCGACTGCGCGTACACGAACACCGGTGAGGGTCTGCACCGGTTCGTCGACCCGGTCGACCAGCAGGCTTACCTCTACACCCAGTTCGAGGTGCCGGACGCCCGCCGTGTCTTCGCGAGCTTCGAGCAGCCGGATCTGAAGGCCACCTTCCAGTTCACCGTGAAGGCGCCCTCCGGCTGGACCGTCATCTCCAACTCGCCGACCCCGGAGCCCAAGGACGACGTCTGGGAGTTCGAGCCGACGCCGCGGATCTCGACGTACGTCACGGCGCTGATCCTCGGTCCGTACCACTCGGTGCACAGCGTGTACGAGAAGGACGGGCAGAGTGTGCCGCTGGGCATCTACTGCCGGCCCTCGCTCGCGGAGTTCCTCGACTCGGACGCGATCTTCGAGGTCACGCGGCAGGGCTTCGAGTGGTTCCAGGAGAAGTTCGACTACGCGTACCCGTTCAAGAAGTACGACCAGCTCTTCGTGCCGGAGTTCAACGCGGGGGCGATGGAGAACGCGGGCGCGGTGACCATCCGCGACCAGTACGTCTTCCGGTCGAAGGTGACGGACGCCGCGTACGAGGTGCGGGCCGAGACCATCCTGCACGAGCTGGCCCACATGTGGTTCGGCGACCTCGTGACGATGGAGTGGTGGAACGACCTGTGGCTCAACGAGTCCTTCGCCACCTACACCTCGATCGCCTGCCAGGCGTACGCGCCGGACTCCCGCTGGCCGCACTCCTGGACCACGTTCGCCAACTCCATGAAGACCTGGGCGTACCGGCAGGACCAGTTGCCCTCCACGCACCCGATCATGGCCACGATCAACGACCTTGACGACGTGCTGGTCAACTTCGACGGCATCACGTACGCCAAGGGCGCCAGCGTCCTGAAGCAGCTCGTGGCGTACGTCGGCGAGGACGAGTTCTTCCGGGGCGTGCAGGCGTACTTCAAGGCGCACGCGTACGGCAACACCCAGCTGTCCGACCTGCTCGGCGCGCTGGAGGAGACCAGCGGACGCGATCTGGGCACCTGGTCGCAGAAGTGGCTGCAGACGGCCGGCATCAACATCCTGCGCCCGGAGATCGAGACGGACGCGAACGGTGTCATCACGTCGTTCGCGATCCGCCAGGAGGCCCCGGCGCTGCCCGCCGGGGCGCAGGGCGAGCCGACCCTGCGCCCGCACCGCATCGCCATCGGCCTGTACGACCTGGCCGGCACCGCCGGTTCCGAGGGCGGCGGCGGCAAGCTGGTGCGCGGTGAGCGCGTCGAGCTGGACGTGGACGGCGAACTGACCGACGTGCCCCAGCTGGTGGGCAAGCCGCGCGCGGCCGTGATCCTCCTCAACGACGACGACCTGTCGTACGCGAAGGTCCGTCTCGACGAGCAGTCCCTCGCGTTCGTCACCGAGCACCTCGGCGACTTCGAGGCCTCCCTGCCCCGCGCCCTGTGCTGGGCCTCGGCCTGGGACATGACCCGCGACGCCGAACTCGCCACCCGCGACTACCTCTCGCTCGTGCTGTCCGGCATCGGCAAGGAGTCGGACATCGGCGTCGTGCAGTCGCTGCACCGCCAGGTGCTGACGGCGGTCGAGCTGTACGCCGACCCGAACGCCCGCGAGGCGCTGCTGACGCGCTGGACCGACGCCACGCTGGCCCATCTGCGGTCCTCCGAGGCCGGCGGCGACCACCAGCTGGCCTGGGCGCGCGCGTTCGCGTCGACGGCCCGTACGCCGGAGCAGCTGGACCTCCTGGAGGGTCTGCTGGACGGCCGGGAGAGCATCGAGGGCCTGGCCGTCGACACCGAGCTGCGCTGGTCGTTCGTGCAGCGGCTCGCGGCGGTGGGGCGCTTCGACGACGCCGAGATCACCAGCGAGTACGAGCGGGACAGGACCGCCGCCGGTGAGCGGCACGCGGCGACCGCCCGCGCCGCCCGCCCGACCGACGAGGCCAAGGCGGAGGCCTGGGCGTCGGTCGTCGAGTCCGACAAGCTGCCGAACGCCGTGCAGGAGGCCGTGATCGGCGGCTTCGTGCAGTTCGGCCAGCGTGAACTGCTCGCCCCGTACACGGACAAGTACTTCGAGGCGGTCAAGGGCGTCTGGGACTCGCGTTCGCACGAGATGGCCCAGCAGATCGCGGTCGGCCTCTATCCGTCGGTCCAGGTCTCCGCGGACACCCTGGCGAAGACGGACGAGTGGCTGGCCTCGGCCGAGCCGAGCGCGGCGCTGCGCCGCCTGATCTCGGAGTCCCGCTCGGGCGTCGAACGCGCCCTGAAGGCCCAGGCGGCGGACACGGCGGCCTCGGCGGCCACGCCGACCGGCGAGTAGCAGGACGGAAGCGGGGGGGGGCCGGGGGGCGGGGGGGGGGGCCGCCCGGCGGGCGGGGGGGGGGGGGGGCCCCCCGCCCCCCCCCCCCC
>NZ_JBIRGP010000002.1:430216-942890 GCF_044328075.1 Streptomyces sp. NPDC017991
CCCGCGCGGGCGCGGGCGCCCCCCCGGGCGGGGGGGGGCCGGGCGCGCCCCCCCCCCCCCCGGCCCCCCCCCCCCCCCCCCCCCGCTTCCGTATGGAGGGGGGAGCCACGGCAGCACGACCAGCCGACGGGGGAGACAACCGGCCGGGCTGCCG
Source organism: Streptomyces sp. NPDC017991 (assembly GCF_044328075.1). Taxonomy (NCBI): domain Bacteria; kingdom Bacillati; phylum Actinomycetota; class Actinomycetes; order Kitasatosporales; family Streptomycetaceae; genus Streptomyces; species Streptomyces sp. NPDC017991. The sequence continues at coordinate 430,371 of NZ_JBIRGP010000002.1, forward strand.
TGGCTCGTTCAGGGAGGCGCGCAGCCTTTCGGCTTTCAGGGGCCGCAGCCCCCAAGGGGCGCGGGGAACGGCGCAGTCCTTCGTCCTTCAGAGGGCGCAGCCCTCAAGGGGCGCGGGGAACGGCGCAGTCCTTCGGCTTTCAGAGGGCGCAGCCCTCAAGGGGCGCGGGGAACGGCGCAGTCTTTCGGCTTTCAGAGGGCGCAGCCCTCAAGGGGCGCGGGGAACGGCGCAGTCTTTCGGCTTTCAGGGGCGCGGGGAACTGCGCGACCAGCCACGACGCACCCGCACCCTCACCCTCACCCGAGGAACAACCGCCGGAGGCACCCCGCTCACTGCCGACTCTTCGCCCGATACAAGTGCATCGTCAGCGGCGCGAAGATCAGCGTAATGACCCCACTCGCCAGCAACACCCACCCGATGTCCGCCCCGCTCGCATCCCCGTGCACCAGCCCCCGCACGGCGGTGGCCGCGTTACTGACCGGATTCGCGTTGACGATCGCCTCCATCCACCCCGGCATCGTCTCCGGCTCCACGAAGATGTTGCTCGTGAAGACCAGCGGGAACATCACCAGCATGCTGGTCCCGGACACCGTCTCGGGCGCCTTGGCGACCACACCCAGCGCGGCGAAGATCCAGCTGACGCTCACCGCGAAGACCAGCAGGAGCAGCATCGCGGCCAGCACGCCGCCCACTCCGCCGTCGGGCCGGAAGCCCAGCGCGAGACCGACGCCCATCGTGGTGGTCAGCGCCAGCACATAGCGGACGATGTCACCGAGGAGGCTGCCCACGATCGTGGCCGGCTGCCAGAACGGCAGGGTCCGGAAGCGGTCGTAGATCCCGCGGGTGATGTCCATGTTGAGCGCGGTGCCGGTGTAGACGGTCGGCATGATGACGGTCTGCACGAGGACGCCGGGCAGGAAGTACTGGAGGTACTCCTTGGTCGAGCCGGCGAACGCGCCGCCGAAGAGGTAGGTGAACGTCAGCAGGAAGATGATGGGCATCAGCGTGACGTCGAACAGCACGGCCACGCCGTAGTGCTTCATCTTCCGCATCGTCCGCCAGGCCGAGACCCGTACGGCGGTCAGCGGGTTGGGGCGGGAGGGGCGGATCTGACTGGTGAGGGCCTTGCGCAGGGCGTCGTCGGGCACGCCCGGGGTGGCCGTCGTCTCGGATGTGAGGGTCATGCTGCTTCCTCCTGGTCGGTGGTGCCGTCCTCCGCGGGGCGCCCGGTCAGGGCGAGGAAGACCTCGTCGAGGCTGGGCCGGCCGAACGCGAAGTCCGAGACGGCGATCTCGGAGCGGGCGAGTTCGGCGAGGGCTCCCGCGACCCGCTCGTGGTCGTCGGTCCGTACGGAGAGCGCGAACGGGTCGGACTCCTGGAAGACCGGCGAGGCGAGGGCCCGGGTGAGCAGCTGGGCGGCCTCGGGGCGGTTCTCGGCCTTGACGAGCCGTACGTGCAGGGCTCCGGTGCCGACGGACGACTTGAGCTCGCCCGTGGTGCCCTCGGCGATGACCCGGCCGTGGTCGATGACGGCGATCCGGTCGGCGAGCTGGTCGGCCTCGTCCAGGTACTGCGTGGTCAGCAGGATCGTGGTGCCGAGCTCCACCATGGCCCGCACGCTGTCCCACACCTGGTTGCGGCTGCGCGGGTCGAGTCCGGTGGTCGGCTCGTCCAGGAAGAGCAGGTCGGGGGTGATGACGAGGCTGGCGGCGATGTCGAGGCGGCGTCGCATGCCTCCGGAGAAGGTCTTGGACTGCCGTCCGGCGGCCTCCGTGAGGTCGAAGGCCGCGAGCAGTTCCTCGGCCCGGGCGGCGGCCTGGGTTCGGGAGAAGCCCAGGAGCCGGGCGAGCAGGGTGAGGTTCTCGGTGGCCGTGAGGTCCTCGTCGATCGAGGCGAACTGGCCGGTGAGGCTGACCCGGCTGCGTACCGCCCCGGCTTCCTTGACCACGTCGTGCCCGAGGACCCGGGCGGTGCCGCCGTCGGGGGTCAGCAGGGTGGACAGCATCCGGATCGTCGTCGTCTTGCCCGCGCCGTTGGGGCCCAGCACTCCGTAGACGACCCCCTGCGGGATGGCCAGGTCGACACCGTCGACGGCCCTGGTCTCACCGAAGGTCTTGACGAGTCCCGACGTCTCGACGGCAAGTGTGGATTGCGAACTCAATCTGTGACTCCTTGGTCCTGATGCGCCACGAGAGGCTGTGCGCCATGGCAGGAAACGAACGACACGCAGAGCAGTAATCAAATTTGATTACTGCTCCAAGCTAGAGCACGGACGGCCAACTATGCAAGTTTGATTAGTAGGTCGTGCGAAGACGCTCGGCGCGTCAACGGCTCGTCGTGCCGGGCGCGATCAGGGCGCGCCATGATCCCGGCGTCCCGAAGGTGGGCCCGTGCTCGCCGGCCATCTCGTACTCGCCGGACCTGACCCGTTCCAGCAGGTCCTGGGTCCACTCGACGCCGAGGTCGGCGTAGCGCGTACGCATCGTCCACAGCTCGCCCAGATGCGCCGGCAGGCCCTCGGCGTGGACCGGGGCGGATTCCTTGCGCAGCACGGCCCGTTGAGCCTCCAGGACGGCCAGGCGGGTGGAGAGGGCCGCCACGGCGCGGTCGCGGGAGAGGGCGGGCATCAGGGCGAGGCCGGCGCTCAGCATGTCGGCGCGGTGCTCGGGCCGTTCCAGGGCGTCGACCAGCAGCCGGAAGAACTCCTCATCCCCCTCGGGGGTCACGCTGTAGTCCACCCGCCCCGGCCAGTGCGCGATCTCGCTGGCCTCCAGCAGGCCGATCTTCGCGAGCTGCCGCAGCGCGTGGTAGATCGAGCCGGGTTTGACGTTGGCCCAGTCGTCGATCCCCCAGGACAGCAACTCGGCCCGCACCCGGTAACCGTGCGTCCTGCCGAACCCGCGTACCACCCCGAGGACCAGCAACCGCGTCGCCGACATCGTCACCCCGTTCCGTCTGGTGCGGCGTTCACCTGTCCGCCGCGCGCCTGGGCGCCAGCTTAGTTAGCCGCCCCGGGCGCGACGGAGGACGGCCGGGACACGCGCGCCGGGGGTCTGTGCGCCCGGGGGCACGGAACACGCCGCGCCCCCGGGCCCCGGCCGCCGTACCCACGAGTCGGCGAACGGCGTCCGTACGGGTCAGGCGGTTGTTTCCAGTTCCACCTTCGGGACGTCCGGCAGTTTGCCCAGTGCGACCAGGAGCGGGCGCATGTTGATGACGTCCCAGTGTTCGACGACCTTGTCGCCCTCGAAGCGCAGTTCCTCCACCAGGTGCCAGCTGACGCGCTCACCGGTCGGCGGCACGCCCATGAACTCGTGCCGGTTGGTGGCCGTCACGGTGATCCGCAGGGTGACCCGGTCGTCCTCGGCCATGATGCTCTTCACTTCGAGCTGGAGATCGGGGAACGCCTGCAGCCCGCCCTCCATGAGTTTGATCATGTCGGCGGAACTCACCTCGTTGTCCTCGGAGTAGTGCACGATGTCCGGCGACCAGTGTTTGATGATCCCGCTCAGGTCCCACCGGTTCCAGGCGGCGACCATTTCCAGACACAGGGCCTTGCGCTCGGCCAATGACATGGCGATTCCTCACAGTCTCGCGGACGAAGTCACGCCAGACTGCCCCTCCCCCGCCTGAGAACGGCTGCAGGATCCCTCCAGTCCCGCTGGAGCGGCGCCGGACGCCGCCCGATACCCGCCGGGGCCCGCCGAAGTCCATCGGGGCTCACGGAGTCCTCTAGCCCGGCGCGACAGCCTTGCCGTCTGGAACCGCCTTCCCGGCGCGGCACGGCACGCAGGCGCAGCGCACCGGGGAGCACCGTTTCGTACGCCGAGGAGGGGCCTTGAACATCCTGCTGACCGGTGCCACGGGCAAGGTCGGACGCCATGTCACCCGGAGCCTGCTGGCCTCGGGACACCAGGTGCGGGCGCTCACCCGGACACCCGGGGCCGCCGCGCTGCCGGCCGGCGTCGAGGTCGTCGAGGGCGACCTGGAGCAGCCACGGACCCTGCCCGCCGCCCTGGAGGGCATCGACCGGATGTACCTCTTCCCGGTGCCCGGGACCGCCCACGAGGTCGCGGCGCTCGCCCGGAAGGCGGGAGTCCGGCACATCGTCGTCCTGTCGTCCAGCTCGGTGCTCGACGACGAGAGCAATCCGAGCCACCAGCACCACCGCACGGTGGAGCGGGCCGTCGAGGACAGCGGGGCGGACTGGACCTTCGTACGCCCCGACGAGTTCGCCGGCAACACCCTCTGGAAGTGGGGCGACTCGATCCGTACGGAGGGCGTCGTGCGCGCCCCCTACGGCAAGGCCGCCCGCGCGATCGTCCACGAGGCCGACATCGCGGCGGTCGTGGCGACCGCGCTGCTGGAGGACGGTCACGCGGGCGCCCGGTACCTGGTGACCGGGCCGCAGGCGCTGACCCAGGTCGAGCAGGTGGCGGTGATCGCGGAAGCGATCGGCCGGGACATCCGCTTCGAGGAGCTGAGCCGGGAGGCCGGGCGGGAGGCCATGAGCGCGGTCATGCCGCCGCCGGTCGTCGAGATGCTGCTCGACTACCTCGCCGAGTCGGCCGTCACGCCCGGCCCGGTGACCGATGCGGTGCGCCAGGTCACCGGCCGGGAGGCACGCACGTTCGCGAGCTGGGCGGCGGAGCACGCCGACGGTTTCGGCGGCGCGGGCAGTGCCACCGGCGCCACCGGTGCCGGCCGTTCCAGCAGTTCCAGCAGTTCCAGCTGACGAGGGGAGTCGCCATGTACGGACCCGGGATGGCCGAGATCTACGAGCTGCTCCACGAGTCGCGCGGCAAGGACTACCGGGTGGAGGCCGCCACCGTCGCGGGGCTCGTACGGGCCCGCAACCCCGCGGCGGCCTCGCTCCTGGACGTCGCCTGCGGCACCGGAGCGCACCTGCGGCACTTCGCCCAGCTCTTCGACAAGGTCGAGGGGCTTGAGCTGTCCGACGCGATGCTGTCGATGGCCCGCACCGCGGTACCCGCCGCCGTCCTGCACGGCGGCGACATGCGTGACCTCTCCCTGGGGCGCTCCTACGACGCGATCACCTGCATGTTCGGCTCGATCGCCTATCTGCGGGACACCGCCGAACTCACCGCCACCCTGCGGTCGTTCGCCGGGCACCTGACACCGGGCGGTGTCGTGGCGGTGGACCCCTGGTGGTTCCTGGAGACGGCCCTCGACCGCCATGTGAGCGGTGACACCGTGACCGTGGGACGGCGGACGATGACCCGCGTCTCCCACACGGAGCGCCAGGGGCACACCTCGCACATGGTCGTGCACTACGTGGTGGCGGAGCCCGACAGCGGTGTGCAGCACTTCGCGGAGAGCCACACCCTGACGCTCTTCACCCGGACCGAGTACGAGGAGGCCTTCACCCAGGCCGGCCTGAAGGTCGCCTATGTCGAGGGGATCCAGTCGGGCCGCGGCCTGTTCCTCGCGGACCGCGCCTGAACGACGTCAGGGACGACGAAGGGGCGGTGGCCGCGTCCGCGGCCACCGCCCCTCCCGCGCTTCCAGCCGTCCCGTCGTCAGTCGGGCAGCCGCACGGACAGCGCGTGCCGGAAGACGTTCTTGGGGTCCCAGCGGGCCTTGACCTTCTGCAGGCGCGGGTAGTTCCCCTTGTAGTAGAGGGTGTGCCAGGGCACTCCGGAGGTGTTCCACTCCGGGTCGGCCAGATCGATGTCGGGGTAGTTGATGAAGGTGCCCTCGGTACGGTCGTCGGGCACCGGGACACCGCCGGTGGTGGCGAAGACGTCGCGGTAGATCTCCCGGATCCAGGCGAGGTTGGCGTCGTCCTGTGTGGGATCCATCCAGGTGGCCGACATCCACACCTTGATGATGGAGTCGCGCTGGGCGGTGGCGGTGGCCGTCTCCGGAACGGAGTTGACCTTCGCCCCGTACGAGTAGAGCGAGACCTCGCCCCACACCTGCGTGTCGGCGCTCAGATACCGGTAGAGGGTGGCGGCCTGCGCGTCGGTCCACGGCTTGCGCAGATACGCGCCCTTGGACTTGGTCCGGTCGAAGCCACCGGTGTCGAACTTGTTGGCCAGTGTGGCGCGCAGCCACGGCTCCGTGCTCCGCTGGACGGTGGGCTCCACCTCCGTGCCCTCGTTGATCGCGGCCACGAAGTCGTTCAGCAGCCCCTCGGCACCGTCCAGTCCGCCGTCGATCTGGATGTCGAGGAGGATCTGTCCGGCGGCCTTGCTGTTGAGGTAGAACACGCTGTGCAGACTGGCGTACGGGGTGTCGGCGGCGCTGTTGCGCTGGTGCCAGGCCCCGTGGTTGTCGATGATCCGGGTGAACGCCTTCTCGGTGAGGGCGGACCACTCCCAGGTCACGATGTGCCGCAGGGTCGACTTCGGCGCCTTGGGCAGCAGCCCGGACGGGTCGCTGCCGGTGGCCCCGGGGGTGCGGAACCAGTACCGGGTGACGATGCCGAAGTTGCCGCCGCCGCCCCCGGTGTGGGCCCACCACAGCTCACGGTTGGGGTCGCCGGCCGCACTGGTGGCCACGACCTTGCGGGCCTTGCCGGAGGCGTCCACGACGACGACCTCGACGGCGAAGAGGTGGTCGGCCACCACTCCGTCGCGGCGGGAGAGCGGACCGTACCCGCCGCCGAGGACATGGCCCCCGACACCCACCTGCGGGCAGACACCGGCCGGGATGGTCACACCCCAGTCGAGGTACAGGGTGCGGTACGCCTCCCCGAGGGTGGCCCCGGGTTCCACGGCGAACGCCCGCCTGGCCGAGTCGTGGAAGACCTGCCGCATCTCGGACATGTCGATGACGGCCCGCACGGCGGGGTCGTCCACGAAGCCCTCGAAGCAGTGGCCGCCGCTGCGGACGGCGATCCGTTGGCCCGCGTCCAGGGCCCGGTTCACCGCGTCGACGACCTGGTCCGCGGTGTGCACGACGTACACGGCGTCGGGCTTGCCGCGGAACCGTCCGTTGAACCCCCGGCTGACCAGGTCCTGGTAGCGCCGGTCCGTCCGGTCCACCTGGACGAGCCCGGTCCTGGCGCCGCACGCGCCGCCTTGTGCCGCTTCCGGGACGGCGGCCTCGGCGGTCCCGGCACCGGGGACGGCCGTGGTCACCACCGTGGCGCCACCGACCGCCGCCGCACTGCCGAGGAATCCGCGGCGCGTGAATTCGTTCAACACAGACACCTTTCCTTTCCCTGCACGCAATTTCCCTGCATGCAATTTCTGACGTGCACCGCCCGCGGTTACGTCTCGACGGGCTCCAGGATCACCACGGGAATTTCCCTGGTGGTCTTCTTCTGGTAACTCTTGTACTGCGGGAAAAGACCCGTCATGAGCTTCCAGAGATCCGGTTTCTCGTCGGCGTTCGCCGTGCGGGCCCGCACATCGAGGTGTTCCTCACCAATCTGGACATGCGCTTCGGGCGAGGCGACGAGATTGAGATACCAGAGCGGATGCTCGGGCTTTCCGCCGTTCGAACCGACCACGACGACGTTGTCGCCGTCCCGGCCGTAGATCACCGCGGTGCGGCGCAGCTTTCCCGATTTCCGGCCGCGGGTGGTCAGGAGCAGGGTGTCGAGCCCGTACCACTTCGCCCCCTCCTTGCCGCCGCTGCGGTCGTAGCGGCGGATGTGCGCCGCGACCCAGCCCGTCGGACTGTCGACGGGTGCCTCCTCCGGCTGTTCCGGCATGACCCCTCCAACTAATCAAATTTGTCTAGCTGCCACCCTAGTCACGCGGGACCCGGAGGCGCAATCAAATTTGAGTACTGGTACGTCAGTAAGGGCGTGCCCCGCCGAACGCACTGGCCGGCACCGCGACCGGGGCCCGGCCCACGGCGAAACGGGGTTCGAAGTCGGTGTCCGCGTTCAGCACCGCCCGGTGCAGCCGCTGCACCTGGGGCCCCGGTTCCAGGCCGAGGCCCGCGACCAGCGCACCTCGCAGCCGGTGGAAGACCTGCAGCGCCTGCGCCCTGCGGCCACTGAGGTGCAGGGCCCACATGTACTGCCCGTGCAGGCCCTCGTGCAGCGGGTTCTCCACCGTGAGGGCCGCCAGCTCGGCCAGCACCTCGCGGTACATGCCGAGCCGCAGCTCCACGTCGACCAGGTACTCGAAGGCCGCGAGCCGTGACTCCTCCAACTGCCGGCGCCGGCTCTCCAGCACCCGCCCGGCCGGTACGTCGACCAGCGCGGGGCCCCGCCACATCAGGAGCGCCTCGTTCAGGTCCCGTACCCCGGCCGCGTCGTCGCCGCGCACCAGCGCCTCCCGGCCGGAGGTGACCAGCCGGCGGTAACGGTGCAGGTCGAGCACGCCCGCCTCGGCGGCCAGGACGTATCCGCCCGCCCGGGTCACCAGGATGTCGCGGGCCACCTCGTCGGTGGTCAGTCCGGTGACCGCGGAGAACATCTTGCGCAGGTTCAGGATGTACGTCTGCAGCGTGGTCAGACCGCTGACGGGTGGATCGTCGTCCCACAGATCCCGCACCAGTGAGGGCACGGGCACCACCTGCCCCGTGTGGACGAGCAGCATCGCCAGTACGTTGCGCAGCTTCGGGGCGCTCGGGGCGGTCGTCTCCCCGTCCACCCGGACATACAGCGGCCCCAGCACACCGAATTCCATCGTGCTTCCCCCTACTCCTGCTCGCCGGCCTTCGAGGAATCCGCCGTCACGGACGGCGGTGCTCCGTCTCCGGCCACGGCTCGCCGAGCTGGCGGTAGGTGCCCTGGTAGTCGGGCCAGTCGCGGTGGTGGTGGACCTTCCCGTCGACGAAGTGCAGGAGGTGGATCTGCTCACCGGAGAACAGCCGCCCGGTGGGCGCCATGCCGACCATCTCACCGACGTGCCGCCCGTAGAGCACCAGCCGGGCGCGCACCCAGTCGCCGTTCTCCTCGATGGCCACCTCCTCCAGGCGCGCCTCCTCCGAGAACGTCCTCTTGACCCACGCGACGTTGATCGCGAAAAGCTCCGGGCCGCGCAGCGAAGTGAATTCCAGAGTTCCCGGATTCATGTATTCCGGATGGATGTAGTCGGCCACATCGTCTGTTTTCCCGGTGTTGTACGCCTCCACCAGGCGCCGGACGCTCGCTATCTGGTCGCTCACGTTTTCTCCTCCAGAATCGGCACGAAATCGGTTCCGAATCGCCCGCTGTCGATCCTGAACCGGTGCGGCGGTACGTTCCGGGATCAATTCTTAGGAGACGGCATCCTCCGGAACAAGAGCGGATCGCCCTTCCAGGGACTTCTTTGCGTTTTGTCCAGCCGCAGTCCAGTGGCGCTCCAAGGCCTCTCCATCCGTGCCCGAGACCAAGGGGGAAAAGTGGTGTATCCACCGAGAGAGCGGGAGATCCAGTGGACACCTCCACGTACAAATCCGAAGTGGCGGCGGCCTTCAACAGCGCCGCGGCGTCCTACGACCGGCTCGGCGTGGAGTTCTTCACTCCGATGGGCCGGCGCCTGGTGGAACGCGCGGCCCCCGGCGAGGGCGCACGGGTCCTCGACGTCGGCTGCGGCCGGGGGGCCTGTGTCTTCCCCGCGGCCGAGCGGGTGGGGCCGACGGGCAGCGTCGTGGGCATCGACGTCGCCGAGGCGATGATCGAGGAGGCCGCGAAGGAGGCCGCGCTGCGCAAGGCCGACACGGTCGAACTGCGGGTGATGGACGGGGAGCACCCCGACTTCGAACCGCGCTCCTTCGACGTCGTCCTGGGCAGCTACAGCGTCATCTTCCTGCCCGACGCGCCCGCGGCACTGGCCCGTTACGCGCCGCTGCTCTCCCCCGGCGGGCGGCTCGCCTTCACCAGCCCGGTGTTCAGCGACGACACCTTCCCCTTCCTGCCGCCGGTGTTCACCGAACTCATCCCGCGCGAGCTGCTGCTCGACCTGCCGCCGCAGTGGCAGCCCGAGCGCCTGCAGCAGCGCTTCAACAGCTGGCTCGCGGACCCGGCCGACCTGATCCGCACCCTGGAGAAGGCCGGCTTCCAGGACGTGTCGGTCGTCGACGAGTCGGTCCAGCTGGTGGCCGAGTCGGGGCTCGCATGGGTGGACTGGTCCCACACACAGGGCATGCGTCTGCTCTGGAACCACCTCGCGGACGACAAGCGGCAACAGCTGCGGGAGCGGCTGATCACCTCGCTCGACGCGATGCGGGACGGGGACGGGCCGCTCATGATCGACACGCCGGTGCGATACGTCACGGCAACGGCCCGCACCTGATCCCCACCGGCCCGCCCTCAAGGGGCGCGGGGAACTGCGCGACCAGCCCCCACCGGCCCGCAGCCGACGGACGAGCGTCAGTCGCCCCGCCCCGTCGGCTACTCGCTCAGCCACGCGTCCGGGCCGGCCGCCGCTGCCCCGCGCCGCTCAAAGCGAAAAGATTGCGCAGTTCCCCGCGCCCCTGATGGGGGCGAGGGGAACTGCGCGACCAGCCCCCACCGGCCCGCAGGTGACGAAGCCGACGCCCCGCCCCCGTGCAACGACCGGGGGCGGGGCGTCCGTTGTGTACGGCTCCGTACGGAGTGCGCGGTGCTCCGCGCGGGGCGTGCCGTCAGACGGCCTGGGCCGAGTACGGCGCGCCCCGGGCGATCGAGTGGCCCGCCTCCGCGACGCGCGCCAAGGCGGCCTCCACCGCGCCGCGGTCCGCCTCCGGGGGCCCCGGCCGGGCCGGCAGCAGTGACACCACGGTGCTGGTGCCCCGCCGGACGGCCGGGTGGCGGCGGGCCACCTGGGACAGGCCCTGCCCGGGACCCACCTCCACCAGCAGATGGTCGCCCGTCGCCAACAGCCCCTGCAGCGCGGGCCAGAAGAGCACCGGCGCCACCGGCTGCCGCGCCCAGAAGGACGGGTCGTCGATGTCGGCCCGCGTCAACGGGGCGGCGGTGTAGGCGGAGTGGACCGGCACGGACGGCGTGTTCCGGCGCACCGCGGCGAAGCGTTCCGCCGCGCCCCGGCAGGCGGGTTCGAGCATGGGGCTGTGGAAGGCGCTGAGCGAGGGAACCCGGCGGCAGACGAACCCGGCCTCCCCCAGCGCGCGGCCGGCCTCGGCCAGCGGGCCGTCGGGGCCGGCCAGGATGGTCTGGCGCGGGGCGTTGACCGCGCCCACGACCACGTCCGCGCTCAGGTACGGAGCCACCTCCGTCGTGGACGCGGCGACCGCGAGCATGCCGCCCGGCGGGGCCTTCGCCAGCCGCCCGACCCGGTCGAGCACCAGTCCCACCGCGTCCCGCGGGCTGAACACCCCGGCCAGCACCGCCGAGGCCAGCTCCCCGATGCTGTGCCCCAGCAGGGCCGCCGGGCGCAGGCCCCAGCTCAGCACCAGCCGGCCCAGCGCGAGGTCCACCGCGAAGAGCAGCGGCTGCGAGCGGGTGACGTGGTCCAGTTCCGTGGCGGGCCGTTCGGCCAGCCAGTCCGCGCGCAGCGGACCGCCCTCGGCGCCCGCCGCCTCGAAGAACTCGTCCATGGCCGCGGTGAACACCGGCTCGTGCCCGTAGAGCCCTGCGGCCATCCGCGGATGCTGGGAGCCCTGGCCCGGCAGCAACAGGGCGACGGGCAGCGGACGTTCAGCGGTCATCCGACGCCTCCTGCAGGTGTGGTCGGTGAGATGGATGCCGTCGCCGAGGTGGGTGTCGAGGGTGCTGGAGCCGCCCAGGCGGGCCGTTCCAGCATTTCGACGACCGCGCAGGAGTAGGTGAACCCGGCGCCCACGCTCATCCACACGACGAGGTCCCCGGCGCCGAGGCTCCCGGAGGCGACCAGGTGGTCGAATCCGGCGATCTGGTCACCGGCGCCGAGGTGCCCGATGCCGCGGCTCCACTCCCAGGTGGTGCGCTCCTCCGCGATCCCGAAGCGGGCGAGGTGCCCCGCCCGCAGCCGCTTGCGGCCCAGGTGGGGCAGGACGAATCGGTCGACGTCGGCGAGCGTGACCCCGGCGGCGGCGAGGGCCTGCTCGACGGCGGCGTCCTGCGCGGCCCCGCTCGCCGCGATCACCTGGGGCACCCGGTGGGTGGCCAGGAAGTCCTTCTTGCAGGCGTCCAGGTCGACCACCGGCCGGTGGCTGAACGGGGCGCTGCCGAACGGGTCGTCACCGCGGTGCATCCCCTCCAGCTCCGGCGCGGAGACGGTGGCGAGGCCCCTGACGCGGGCGAAGCCCTCCCGCGAGGACAGCACGAGGGCGGTGCCCCCGTCCCCGTAGAAGGTGCCCGAGTCGCTGCGCCAGCGGTCGAAGCCGGGCGGGCGGAAGGCGTCGCCGGTGGTCAGCAGGACCCGGCGGTCCGGCTCGCCGGCCGCCGGGCCCGCCCGCAGGTGGTCGACCGCGAGCCCGAGTCCGGCCATGCCCCCGTTGGAGACCTGGCCGACCTCGATCGCGGGGCACCGGTTGCCGACGGCCGTGCGCTGGACGTACGAGGCGGGCGCCCACAGGTCGTGGCCCTGGTAGAAGAAGCTGGCGTGCAGGATCAGCGACACGTCGCCGGACCCGGAACCAGAACCGGAACCCAACCCCGTGCCCGAGCCCGATCCGGACCCAGCCCCGGCCTCCGTGCCGGACCCGGACCCGGGTCCGGACCCAAACCCGGTCCCGGTCCGAGTCCCGGAGTCGACGCCCCTTCGGCCGAAGCCGGACCGCTCAAGGGCGGTCCGGGCCGCGCGGGCCGCCATTTCGGGCGCCGGCTCGTCCTGCGCCACGGCCACCGACAGCATGCCGGTGGTCCTGGCCAGGGCCTCGTCGCACAGCCCGGCCGCGACGGCGTCCGCGACCGGGGTGCGGGGCGGCAGCCAGACCGCGCACCCCGCGATCCGGATGTCCGGCGCCGGGCTCTCCACGGCGGGAGCCCTCTCGGCGCCGAGGCCCGCCTCGGTCATCAGGCGGCCCCCGCCGCGGGCATGCGGTCGGCGAGCGCGGCGTTCACGGCGGTGACGAACGCCGCGGGGGTCAGCGCCTCGCCGAGCGTCTCCTCGGGCAGCGTGATCCCGTAGCCGCGCTCGACCCTGCTGATCGCCTCCATGAGGGCCAGCGAGTCGTAGCCGAGCAGGGCGAACTCCTGGTCCGCGGCGGCGCTGGAGAGGTCGACGGCCTCCTCCTCGCCCGCGCACTCACGCATGATCTTGAACAGGTCGTCGGTGGTGAAAGCGGACATGACGTCTCCAAGTGGGGTGGTGGTGGATGGGTTTCAGGCCGCCGAGGGGCCGCGTACGACCATGGCGCTGTTGAAGCCCCCGCGGCCCCGCGCCAGTACCAGCGCGGCGTCTCCCGTGACGGGGCGGGGAGCGCCGGTCACCAGGTCGAGGTCGTGGCCCGTGGTCTCCTCGACGTGGACCGTCGGCGGGACGACGCCGTCCCGCAGGGCGAACAGGGCGGTGACCAGATCGAGCGGCGCGGCGCCCGAGTAGAGGCGTCCCGTCATGGTCTTGGGGACCGTGACCGGTACGCCGCCGGGCCCGAAGACCGCGCTCAGGGCCTGTGCCTCGACGCGGTCGGGCTCCGGTTCACCGGCGCCGTCCGCGAGGACGAGGGCGATGTCCCCGGGCCGCAGACCGGCGTCGGCCAGCGCCCCGCGGACGGCCCGCTCCAGGTTGGAAGGGCGGCCCGAGCCCGGCCGGGGGTCGAAGGTGGCGGCGTACCCGCTGATCTCCCCGTGGACCCGTGCCCCGCGCTCCCGGGCCCGGTCCGCGTCCTCCAGGGTGAGGATCGCCCCGCCCTCGCCGGGCACATGGCCGTCGGCGGCGGCGTCGAAGGGCAGATAGGCGCGGGCCGGGTCCTCGCTCTCGCTGAGGATCCCGGCGGAGATCTGCGCGGCGAGCCCGTACGGGCACAGCGAGGCGTCCATGCCGCCCGTCAGCATGAGCGGGGTGCCCTTGCGGATGCGGCGTCTGGCCTGCGCGACGGCGTCGAGGCCGCCCGCCTGGTCGGTGACGAGGACTCCGGTGGGCCCGCGCAGGTCGTGCCGGATGGAGACCTGGCCCGAGTTGACGGCGTAGAACCAGGCGAAGGACATGTACGCGCTGACGTGCTTGGGGTCCTTGCCCCACAGGTGGCCCAGTTCGCGCTGGCCGAACTCGAAGCCGCCGGAGGCGCTGGCGGTGACCACCCCGCGCTCGTCCGCGGGCAGGCTGTCGGCGCTCAGCCCGGCGTCCGCGAGCGCCCAGTCGGCGCCCGCGAGGGCGAACTGCGTGGTGCGGTCGGTCTGCGGGACGAGCCGGCTGGGGATGTGGTCGCGCACCGAGAACCCGGTGACCTCGCCGGCCAGCCGGGAGGGGTACGAGGAGGGGTCGAAGCGGGTGATCCGGGCGATGCCGCTCCGGCCGCGCAGGGTCGCCGCCCAGTACTCCTCGGCCCCGATCCCGTTGGGCGCGAGCACGCCGACCCCGGTGACCACGGCCCTGGCGGTCCTGGACGCGGTGGTCGTCGGCCCGGCGGTCGTGGGCGCGGTGGTCATGGGCGCCTCCCTTCGGATGCGGTGAGCACCATCGCGCTCTGGAAGCCACCGAAGCCGCTGCCCACCGTCAGTACGGTGTCGGTGGGCTGGTCGCGGGCGGTCACCGGCACGTAGTCGAGGTCGAGTTGGGGGTCGGGCTCGTGCAGGCCCGCCGTGGGGGGTATCACGCCGTGCCGGATCACCAGGGCGGAGGCGGCGGCCTCGATGGAGCCGACGGCGCCGAGCGAGTGGCCGATGACCGCCTTGATGGAGCTGACCGGGACCCGGTGGGCGTGCTCGCCCAGGCTGTGCTTGATGGCGGCCGTCTCGTGGATGTCGTTCTGCCGGGTGGCCGTGCCGTGCGCGTTGACGTAGCCGACGGCCTCGCGGTCGATCCGGGCGTCGTCGAGCGCTCCGGTGATGGCGGCGGCCATCTCCACTCCGTCGGGGCGCAGTCCGGTCATGTGGTGGGCGTTGGCGCGCGCGGCGAAGCCGGCGATCTCGGCGTAGACCTGCGCCCCGCGCCGCAGGGCCGACTCCCGCTCCTCCAGTACGAGGACGGCGGCGCCCTCGCCCAGGACGAAACCGCTGCGGGTGCGGTCGAAGGGCCGCGAGGCGTGGTCCGGGGTGTCGTTGCGCGGCGAGGTGGCCTTGATGGCGTCGAAGCAGGCCACGGTGATCGGCGCGATGGGGGCGTCGCTGCCCCCGGCGATCATGATGTCGGCGCTGCCCTCACGGATGAGTTCGACGGCGTGGCCCAGCGAGTCGAGGCCGGAGGTGCAGCCCGCCGAGACGAGCGCGGCCGGGCCCTCGGCACCGGCCTCCCAGGCGACTTCCGCCGCCATCGAGCTGGGCACGAAGTAGTCGTACAGGTACGGGGTGCCCGCCGCGTGGTCGACCAGCCACTGCTTGCCGCCGTCGCTCCGGGCGACGTACTCCTCCTCCAGTTTCAGCGTGCAGCCGACGGCGGAGCCGAGGCTGACGCCGGTCCGGTGCGCGTTGCTCCGGTCGATCTCCACGCCGCTGTCCGCCAGCGCCTCGCGGGCGGCGACCAGGGCGAACTGGGAGGCGCGGTCCAGCCGGGCGGTGTCGCGGGCCGACAGTCCGTGGCGGGCTCCGTCGAAGTCGCATTCGGCGGCCATCCGGGAGCGGAACGGCGTCGGGTCGAAGGCCGTTATGGTCCTGGTCGCGGAGACTCCGGAGACGATGCGTTCCCAGAACGCCTTCGTGCCGATACCGCCCGGGGCGATCACTCCGAGACCGGTGATCACCACCCGACGGGCCGTCATATCCTCTCCCCCGCGCGGGCCGCGCCGCCGAGCGCGGGGCCCTCCGACGCCGGTCCCCCGGGCGCCGCGCCGCCGTCGCGGCGCAGCCGTGCCAGGTACAGTTCCGGCCGACTTTCGGCGAGGGCGCGCAGCGCGCCGGCGTGCGGCTGGAAGTCGGCGTGCGAGACGGCCGCGCGGAACGCGGCGACGTCCCGCCACTCGGCGACGTTGACGTACTGGCCGGGCCGCTCCGCGTGCCGGGAGAGCGTGTGCCGGACGAAGCCCGGCTGCCGCGCCATGAACTCGGACGTCCGCGCGAACTCCTTCTCGAACACCTCGGGTTCGGCGTGCACGGTGAAGGTGTTCACGAAGGTCACGGCGCCGGCCTCCCTGGCGTCTGGCTCGTGATCCGTCATCAATGGCCTCCTCGTTCAACGGTGTTGCCCGGTATTGCCCGGTGTCGCCAGGTCTGTTTTTGACCCGTTCGTGTGACCTGGCATCGCTTGACATCGTGCGATCGCTCGTGTCGTTCCACGCTGCGTGCCTGGTCTCGCAGGCGGGTGGAAGGCCGCTGGAGCCCGGGCCGGGCCGCGGGTCGAGCGCGATTCGAGCGGGCGCTGAAACCCTCGCTGTCGTCCGACGACCGGAGCGGACACCCACCACGGACACCCCGTACGGACGTCCGTCGCAGACACCTGTCGCAAAGACCCCGCAGGGACCGCTGAGGAGCCGTCATGCCGCCAGCAGCAGAGAGCGTCGCCATCGTCACCGGTGCCACCAGCGGGATCGGTCTCGCCGTGGCCCGGAGCCTGGCCGAGGGCGGGTCGCGGGTCTTCATCTGCGCCCGCGACGGCGACCGGGTCGCCCACACCGTCAAGGAGCTGCGCGAGGCCGGCCACGACGTCGACGGCGCCTCCTGCGACGTACGCGACACGGAGCGGGTACGCGCCTTCGTCCAGGAGGCCAGGGACCGGTTCGGCCCCGTCGGCGCCCTGGTGAACAACGCCGGCCGCAGCGGCGGCGGCCACACCGCGCAGATACCCGACGAGCTGTGGCTCGACGTGATCGACACCAACCTCAACAGCGTCTTCCGGATGACCCGGGAGGTGCTGACGACCGGCGGAATGCTGGAGCGCGGCGCCGGACGGATCGTCAACATCGCCTCCACCGGCGGCAAGCAGGGCGTGGCGCTGGGAGCGCCCTACTCGGCGTCGAAGCACGGCGTGGTCGGCTTCACCAAGGCCCTGGGCCTGGAGCTGGCGAAGACGGGCGTCACCGTCAACGCCGTCTGCCCCGGCTATGTCGAGACACCGATGGCCGAGCGGGTGCGCCAGGGCTACGCGGGCGCCTGGGACATCACCGAGGACGAGGTGCTGGAGAAGTTCGAGGCGAAGATCCCCCTCGGCCGCTACTCCACGCCCGACGAGGTCGCCGGGCTCGTCGGCTATCTGCTCTCCCCGACGGCCGCGTCGATCACCGCCCAGGCGATGAACGTCTGCGGCGGGCTCGGCAACTACTGACAGCGGGCCCGGCCGCGGGCGGACCGGGCAGACAGAGGGGACCAGCATGGCGCACGAGACGCAGCACGAGGTGCACACGACCGAGCACACGATCACGGTGGCCGCCGCCCCGGAGGCCGTCTTCGGCCTGGTGGAGCGGGCGCAGGACTGGCCGTTCGTCTTCCCGCCCAGCCTGCACGTGGAGTATCTGGAGCGGTCGGGCGACGAGGAGCGGCTGCGGATCTGGGCCACCGCCAACGGCGAGGTCAAGTCCTGGACCTCGCGGCGGACCCTGGACCGCGACGGACTGCGGATCCGGTTCCGCCAGGAGGTCTCCCAGGATCCCGTCGCCGCGATGGGCGGGGAGTGGATCGTCGAGGCGCTCCCCGACGGCGGCAGCCGGGTGCGGCTGCTGCACGACTTCCGCGCGGTCGACGACCTGGAGCGCAACGTCGCCTGGATCCTGGAGGCGATCGAGCGCAACAGCGGCGCCGAGCTGGCCGCACTGGAGTCCGCCGCGCTGCGCACCGGCACCGACGAGGCCCCGTACACCTTCGAGGACTCGGTGCGCATCGACGCACCGGCCCAGGAGGTACGGGACTTCCTGCACGACGCGGGCCAGTGGCAGGAACGGCTGCCGCACGTGGCCCGGGTGCTGCTGAAGGAGGACACGCCCGACGTCCAGCACCTGGAGATGGACACCCGCACACCCGACGGTTCGACGCACACCACGGCCTCGGTGCGGATCTGCCTGCCGGACGGGCGGATCTCGTACAAGCAGCTGCAGACCCCGGCCCTGATGTCGGTGCACACCGGGGAGTGGACGGTGCGGGAGATCCCGTCCGGCTGCGTGGCCGTCTCCCGGCACACCGTGGTCGTCAACGGCGCGGCCGTCGCCGGGGTCCTCGGCGCCGACGCCACCACCGCCGACGCCCGCACCTTCATCCGGGACGCGCTCGGCGGCAACAGCACGATCACCATGCGGCACGCCAAGGAGTACGCGGAGCGGCGGGCGAAGGCCACACCGGTGCCGCCCGCCGAGTACGCCTCGATCCAGCAGTTCTACGCCCGGCAGATGCGTCTCCTCGACGAGGGCGAGGGGGACGCCTGGGCGGACACCTTCACCGAGGACGGGGCCTTCGACCAGAGCTCGTTCGCCGAGCCGGTGCGCGGTCGGGCGGCGATCGCGGCGGCGGTGCGCGGCCGGCCCGCGGCGCCCGCCGGCACGGTCCGCAGGCACTGGCTGGGCCTGCCGGCCGCCTGGCGGTTCCCGGACGGTTCGGTGCGCACGGGCTACGACGCGCTGGTCGTCTCGACCGCGGCGGGCGCCGCCCCGGAGATCCGGCTGAGCACGTCGTGCCAGGACGTCCTCGTCGCCGACGAGGGCGAGGACGGAGACGGAGACGGGACCGGGGCCGGCTGGCTGGTGAAGCACCGGTACGTCGGCCACGACGGGCAGTGAGAACCGCCGCACGCCACCATCTGCTCTGCGAAGAGGGAGATCGATGAAGGTCCTGTTCACCACGTTCGCCGCGAAGTCACATATGCATGCCCAGGTCCCGCTGGCCTGGGCCCTCCAGACCGCCGGCCACGAGGTCCGTGTCGCCAGCCAGCCGGACCTGGCGGAGGACATCACCCGCACCGGGCTGACCGCCGTGTGCGTCGGTGAGCCGCTGCTCCTTGAGGAGCAGATGCAGCGGGTCAACGAGGGCCTGGGCGACGACGCCGAGATCATGGAGAGCCAGGCGGAAGCCGGGATGGACATGACGGAGACCCGTCCCGAGATGCTGACCTGGGATCACGTCCTCGGGGTGTTCACCTCGATGACGGCGATGGCCTTCCAGAACTCCTGCCCGGAACGCATGATCGACGACCTGGTCGCGTTCAGCCGCGAGTGGCAGCCCGACCTGGTCGTCTGGGACACGCTGTCCTTCGCCGGACCGGTGGCCGCGCAGGTCACCGGCGCCGCCCACGCCCGGCTGCTGTTCGGGCTCGATCTGCTGGGGCGGATGCGCGAGACCTTCCTCGACCTCCAGGCGGAGCGGCTGCCCGAGCAGCGGGACGATCCGCTGCGCGAGTGGCTGACCTGGACGCTCGGCCGCTACGGCGCCGAGTTCGAGGAGGAGGTGGCGGTCGGCCAGTGGACCGTCGACCCGGTGCCGCCGTCGATGCGGTTCCCGGTGAAGCAGCCGTTCGTCCCGCTGCGGTACATCCCCTACAACGGGCAGGCCGTCATACCGGACTGGCTGCACGAGCCGCCGAAGAAGCGCCGGATCTGTCTGACGCTGGGCGTGGCCCACCGCGAGGTGCTGGACGGCGACCGTGCCTCCATCGGCGAACTCGTCTCGGCGCTGGCGGAGCTGGACGTCGAGGTGGTCGCGACCCTCAACGAGAAGCAGCTCGCCGGTCTCGAACTCCCCGACAACGTCAGGGCCGTGGACTTCGTCCCGCTCAACGCGCTCCTGCCGACCTGCTCCGCGGTCATCCACCACGGCGGCAGCGGCACCTTCCAGACCGCGCTGGCGCACGGCGTCCCGCAGCTGATCGTGCCCGACATGGTCTGGGACACCATCCACAAGGCGAAGCAGCTGGAGAAGACCGGCGCGGGTCTCTACCTGCACGACGTCGACCACTACACCGCGCAGGACCTGCGCGACCACGTGCTGCGGCTGCTGGACGAACCGTCGTTCGCGGAGAACTGCGCGCGTATCCGCCGGGAGATGGTGGGGACGCCGAGCCCCAACGACATCGTCCCGGTGCTGGAGAAACTCGTGGCGGAACACCGCGCGACCGCCACGGCCGGCGACACCGTCCGGGGGGAGCTGTAGATGGCCACCGACGTCAAGTTCCGCGAACTCGCCGTGTCCGGCGCGTACGCCTTCAACCCGCCCGTCTTCGAGGACGACCGCGGCCTTTTCACCTCGCCGTACCAGGAGCCGGCGTTCGTGGAGGCCCTGGGGCATCCGCTCTTCCCCGTCGCGCAGTCCAACCACAGCAGGTCCAGGCGCGGCACCGTGCGGGGCATCCACTACACGGTCACCCCGCCGGGCGTGGCCAAGTACGTGTACTGCGCCCGGGGCCGTGCCATCGACATCGTGGTGGACATCCGCGTCGGCTCGCCCACCTTCGGCCGCTGGGACTCCTCCGTGCTCGACCAGGAGACCTTCAGCGCCATGTACTTCCCGGTCGGTGTCGGACACGCCTTCATCGCCCTGGAGGACGACACGGTGATGTCGTACATGCTCTCCGGGAGTTACGAGGCCCAGCACGAGCTGTCCCTGTCGCCGCTCGACCCGGCGCTCGGCCTGCCGATCCCCCAGGACGTGGAGCCCCTGCTGTCCGCACGGGACACGGCCGCGCCCCTGCTCGCCCAGGTGCGGGCGGAGGGCGGCCTGCCGGAGTACGACAAGTGCCGTCGGATCGAGGCCGCACTGTGGCGGCCCTGAACGGTCGGCCGCCGGCCGAGGGATCCCGGGTCGCGGTGCTCGGGGCCACCGGCTGCGTCGGCCGCTGTGTGAGCGCCGCGCTGGCCCGCGAGGGGCACGAGGTGCTCGCCGTCGCCCGGCGCGGCGGCCCCGCGGCGGCGGGGCACGTCTTCGCCGGCCTCGACGTGGCGGCGGCCGGGCCCGCCGAGCTCGCCCGGCTGCTCACCCGGCACCGGGTGAGCACCGTGGTCAACGTGACGGGCGGCTGGGGCACGACCGAGGAGGAGATGCGGTACGCCCACATCACCCTGGTCGAGCGGCTGGTGAAGGCCGTGACGCTGATGGACGACCGCCCCCGGCTGATCCATGTCGGCTCCATCCACGAGTACGGTCCGGTGTCCGAGCCGCTCGCCATCGGCGAGGACCTGGAGCCCCGGCCGGCCACGATGTACGCGCGGACCAAGCTGGCCGGCTCCGAGCTGGTGCTCGACGCCACCCGGGGCGGCCGGGTGGCGGGGCTGGTGCTGCGCGCGGTGAACGTGTGCGGACCCCGCACCACCCGGGCCAGTTTCCTCGGGGCCGTCGTCGACCGGCTGCGGGCCGCGGACGCGAGCGACCCGGTGACGCTGCGGGTCGCCGACGCGCGGCGGGACTTCATCGACGTGCGCGACCTGGCCGAGGCCGTGGTCCTCTCCGTGACGTCACCGGCCACCGGACGGGTCGTCAACATCGGCCGCGGGAAGGCCACCGCCATGCGCGAGCTGGTGGACCTGCTGGTCACCGCCTCGGGGCTGCCGCCGCAGGCGATACGGGTCGAGGACGGGCCCATCGCCAGCAAGGGCGGCGGCTGGACCCTGGCCGACATCCGGCTGGCCGGCGAACTGCTCGGCTGGAAGCCGCGGATCCCGCTGGCCGAGGCGATGCGGGCGACCTGGGAGACCCCCGCCGACTGACCGACCACGCCCGACGGGCCGCGTGTGCCCCATCCAGGATGAGGAGTTCAGATGGCCGATGTGACGGCCCGTATCGCCAGGTCGGCCGCGGCGGTGGAGAGCCCGCGGACCGATCTCGCCGGATTCGACGACTGGTTCGCCGAGTACGGGGAGCAGATCTACACGACGGCCGAGCGCATCCCGCTGGCCGCCCTCGACCAGTGGTACCAGACGCCCGTCACCGGTGATCTGCGCCACCGCAGCGGCAAGTTCTTCACGGTCCACGGTCTTCGGGTGCACGATCCCGGGAACGCGGTGCCCTGGTGGGACCAGCCCATCATCGACCAGCCCGAGGTCGGCATCCTCGGCATCCTGATCAAGGAGTTCGACGGGGTACCGCACTTCCTGATGCAGGCCAAGGCGGAACCGGGCAACCCCGGCGGACTGCAGCTGTCCCCCACCGTGCAGGCGACCCGCAGCAACTACACCGGCGTCCACAAGGGCAAGCCCGTGCCGTACGTGGACTACTTCCGGGACACGACACGGCACCGGGTGCTCGCCGACGTCCGGCAGTCGGAGCAGGGCGCCTGGTTCTACCGCAAGCGCAACCGCAACATGGTGGTGGAGACGACCACCGAGGTGGAGGTCCTGGAGGGCTTCCGCTGGTTCACGCTCGGGCAGCTGTACCGGCTGCTGTCGCGCGACGACATCATCAACATGGACGCGCGCACCGTACTGGCGTGTCTGCCGCACGCCTCGCGGCCGGACGGCGCCCTGCACCGGATGACCGATGTGCTGAGCTGGATCGCCGGCGCCCGTTCGCTGGCCTCGGTCCACACCGAGCGGATCGCCCTCAACGCGCTCGACGAGTGGCGCCACGGCGAGATGGGGTACTCGCACGAGAGCGGCGGGTTCTTCGACGTCATCGGGGTCTCCGTGACGGCCGCGGGACGCGAGGTCGGCACCTGGCGTCAGCCGATGATCGAGCCGCGCGGCACGGGCGTCATCGCCCTGCTGACCCGGGAGATCGGCGGGGTGCCGCACGTACTGATGCACGCCCGCACCGAACCGGGCTACGCGGACGTGGTGGAACTGGCGCCGACCGTGCAGTGCGTACCGGACAGTTACGGCTGGCTGCCGCCCGCCGCCCGGCCCCGCCACCTCGACGAGGTGCTGGCCGCCGGGCCCGGCCGCATCCGCTACGAGGCCGTGCTCTCCGAGGAGGGCGGCCGTTTCTTCCACGCCCGCAACCGCTATCTGATCGTGGACAGCGACGTCCCCGAGGATCCCGGCCACCCCGACTTCCGCTGGCTGACCATGGACCAGCTGACGCAGCTGCTCCGGCACAGCCACTACCTCAACGTGCAGGCGAGGAGCCTGGTGGCGTGCTGGCGCGCCCTGCGGGCGGCCGACTCCACCGGGTGACCCCACCGGGTGACTCCCCGCACACCGAAGGCCCGGCGGGATCCCTCCGCCGGGCCTTCGGTGTGCGCGGGGCGGGCCGGGGCGGGCCCGCCGCACGGGTTCAGAGGCTGTCCAGCACGTCACGCACCGCGCTGATCACCTTGTCCTGGATGTCCGGCGCGAGGGCCGGATACATGGGCAGCGAGAAGATCTGGCCCGCCAGTTCCTCGGTGACGGGCAGCGAACCCGCCGGATAGCCGAGGTGGGCGAACCCGGACATCGTGTGCACCGGCCAGGGATAGCTGATGTTCAGCTCGATGTCGTACGTCTTCAGGGCCTCGATGATGTCGTCGCGCCGGGGGTGGCGCACCGTGTAGACGTAGTACACGTGCTCGTTGCCGGGGACCGTGTGCGGCAGCACCAGACCCGTGTCGCCGAGCCCCTCCTCGTAGCGGCGGGCGACGGCTCGGCGCCCCTGGACGTAGGTGTCGAGGCGGCGCAGTTTGCGCCGCAGGATCTCGGCCTGCACCTCGTCGAGCCGGGAGTTGTGGCCCGGGGTGCCGACGACGTAGTACCGCTCCTCCATGCCGTAGTAGCGCAGCCGGCGCAGGGCCCGGTGGGCGTCGTCCCGGGAGGTCAGTACGGCGCCGCCGTCGCCGTAGGCGCCGAGCACCTTCGTCGGGTAGAAGGAGAAGGCGGCGGCGTCCCCGGTGGTGCCGGCGAGGCGTCCGTCGCGGCGGGCGCCGTGGGCCTGGGCGCAGTCCTCGACGAGGACCAGGCCGTGCTCGGCGGCGAGCGACTCCAGCGGCGCGAGGTCGACGCACTGCCCGTAGAGGTGGACGGGGAGCAGGCACCGGGTCCGGGGGGTGAGGACGGCGGCCACCTGCTCGGTGTCCATGAGGTAGCTGTCCGGGTGGACGTCGACGAACACCGGGGTGGCGCCCACCGAGTCGATCGCGATCACGGTGGGGGCCGCGGTGTTGGACACCGTGACGACCTCGTCCCCGGGGCCGACGCCGAGCGACTGGAGCGCCAGCTTGATCGCGTTGGTGCCGTTGTCGACGCCGACGCAGTGGCTCGCGCCGTGGTAGCCGGCGAACTCCTGCTCGAAGCCGCGGACACTGTCACCGAGGACGAGCTGACCCGAGTTGAAGACCGTTTCCACGGCGTCCAGAATATCGGCGCGTTCGTTCTCGTATTCCTGCTGGTAGTCCCATACGAGAGTCGTCATCGAATTCGTTTCCCTCCCATTGCTGACATTATCACCTTGCCGCAGGGCGTCACCATCCCCTCGCAGCACATCACATTGCCGGGCCGCCCCACAACCCTTGCTTTCCCTCTATTACCACTCGAATTTCCCTGGACCAGGCATTTTCCCGCTTGCTGCCGAACGAATTCGGTCGTTAGCATGGGCAGAAATCGAGGACAGGGGCATACCCATGAAGGGGATTATTCTCGCCGGCGGTTCGGGATCAAGGCTCCATCCAATAACCGTTTCCGTGTCGAAACAACTTCTTCCGGTTGGCGACAAGCCGATGATCTACTATCCGCTTTCGGTGCTGATGCTGGCGGACATCAAGGAGATCCTGCTCATCTGCACCGAGCGCGACCTGGACCAGTTCCGTAGGCTCCTGGGCGACGGCTCGCAGCTCGGCGTCCGGATCGACTACGCGGTGCAGAACCGGCCGGCCGGGCTGGCCGAGGCCTTCGTCATCGGCGCCGACCACGTGGGCGACGACGACGTGGCCCTGGTCCTGGGCGACAACATCTTCCACGGCTACCACTTCTACGACATGCTCCAGAGCAACGTCAGGGACGTACAGGGCTGTGTGCTGTTCGGTTATCCCGTGGAGGACCCGGAGCGCTACGGGGTGGGCGAGACCGACGCGTCGGGACGCCTGGTCTCCCTGGAGGAGAAGCCGGCCCGGCCGCGTTCCGACCTCGCCATCACCGGGCTCTATCTCTATGACAACGAAGTGGTGGACATCGCCAAGAATCTCCGCCCCTCGGCGCGCGGCGAACTGGAGATCACCGACGTCAACCGGAATTACCTGGCCCGCGGCCGAGCCCGGCTGGTCGACCTCGGCCGCGGTTTCGCCTGGCTCGACGCCGGAACTCCGGAATCCCTGCTCCAGGCCGCCCAGTACGTGCGGACCCTCGAAGAACGGCAGGGCGTGCGTATCGCCTGCGTCGAGGAGGTCGCACTCCGGATGGGATTCATCGACGCGGACAGCTGCTACCGGCTCGGCGAGAAGATGTCGCAGTCGGGCTACGGCCAGTACGTGATGTCGGTGGCCCGCGAAATGGCCCCCTGAGCATCCCGGCCTCTTCCCGCCCGGCTTCTCTCAGTTCTTCTCACGTATGCCGACGAAAAGACCGCGACCCGTGGGGCCGTCCTCCAGGAATTCCACCGAGCAGCCCGCGTCGGTGAACGCGGAGACGTACTCCTCCCTGGTGAACAGGTGCAGTACGTCGATCTCGGTGAACTGCTGGATACCGGTGGCGTCCCCCACGGTGAAACGGACCTCCATGCGGGTGGCCCGGCCCTTGCGGGTGGTGTGCGAGATCCGCGCGACGGTGCGGTGCTCCTCACGGGCCAGGTCACCCGCGACATAGCCCTCGATGAAGTTCTCGGGGAACCACCAGGGTTCGACGACCAGGACGCCGCCGGGCTCCAGGTGCGCGGCCATCGACCTGACGGCGGCCCGCATGTCGTCCAGGGTCTCCAGATAGCCGATGGCACAGAACATGCAGCTCACCGCGGTGTAGGTGCGGCCCAGCGAGAAGTCGCGCATGTCGCCCGGGTGCACCGTGGTGCCGGGCAGCCGCTGCTCGGCGAGCCGGCGCATCGGCTCCGCGATCTCCAGCCCCTCGGCGACCTCGAACAGCGTGCCGAACACGCTGAGATGGGCGCCCGTGCCACAGGCGACGTCGAGCAGGGAGTCGGCTCCGGGGCGGCGTTCGGCGATGAGCCGCGAGACGTCCGCGGCCTCCTCCCCCCAGTCCTTGCCCCGGCTGCGGTAGATGGCCTCGTACACGTCCGCGAGTTCCCGGCCGTACATGTCTGTCTCCTCCCGTTGTCGCCCTGCTGGGCGTGTCACGCGGTCCGCTCGGCCGCGGTGCTGCTCAGCCGCCCTCTCACTCGTCCTCGTCGAGCAGTGCCACCGCCCTCGCCCAGCCCGCGCCGGCGCCGGCGATCCGTACCGGGAAGCACGCGAGGCGGAAGCCGCGGGAGACGGGCAGCTGCTCCAGCCCGGCGAGCCGTTCGATCTGGCAGTACTCCCGGTCCCGGCCGATCATGTGGGCGGGCCAGAGCACCGATCGGTCCCCGCTCTCCCGGTAGCGGCCGATGATGTCGCCGAACGGCGCGTCCAGGCTGAACGCGTCCGTGCCGATCACCCGTACGCCCTGGTCGAGCAGCAGGTGCACGGCCGAGCCGTCGAGCCCGGTGAAGTCCGTGAAGTACTTCTGCGTCCCCGACCACGCGTCGGCGCCGGTCCGCAGCAGCACGATGTCCATGGGCGACAGGGTGTGGCCGATCCGGTCCAGCTCCCGCTCCAGCACGTCGGCGCCGACCGCGCCGGTGCCCTGGTCGCTCAGGTCGAGGACCACCGCGGGCCGGAAGAACCAGTCGAGCGGCATCTCGTCGATGTGCCGGGGCGGGCCGTCCCGGTAGGAGGCGCGCGTGCCGTAGTGCGAGGGCGCGTCGATGTGCGTCCCGGTGTGGGTCGTCAGCTGGAGCCGGTCGAGCGAGAGGAACTCGCCCTCCGGCAGTACCGCCGGATCGAACTCGATCCCGAAGTGGTCCCGCATCTCCTCACTCATGTGCGTGGCGGCCTCCTTCGGGCCGAGGACGTCGTGCACCACGGGGTCGGGTTCAAAACCCGCCGCGTCCACGGGCGAGGACAGGTCGATGATGCGCACACGAGCCTCCCGGCGATGGGTTTCCGCAAGCGTTCCGCCGGCGTTCCTGCATGCCGGCCCGCCCATGCTCACCAGCACGGCTAGAGAAGCGTTGGAGCGCCGCTGAACGGCCGCCAGCGCCCCCGCCCGCCCCGCGCTCGACCGATCCTGGAGGGCCCGCTGCCACCGTCGTGACCTCAGCCTCGGGAGCCGGGAACGCACCCGCCCGGTCCACGGAAACGGCGGAAGGAACACGGCATGGCAGTACAGGCCCCGACGGCCCCGGCGGACGTCTACGCCGAGGTACAGCACTTCTACGCACGGCAGATGCGGGACCTGGACTCGGGCGAGGCCGAGACCTGGGCCGGCACCTTCACCGAGGACGGCGCCTTCAAGCCGCCCTCGCTCCCGGAGCCGGTACGCGGTCGCCCGGCCCTCACCGAGGGCGCCCGGCAGGCCGCCGCGGGACTCGCCGCCGCCGGGGAGACCCACCGCCATTACGTCGGCATGCTCACCGTCACCCCGGCGGACGACGGCTCGCTGACCGCCGAGAGCCTGGTCTCGATCGTCGCCGTGCCGCGGGGCGGCCCCGCCCGGCTGCACCTGGTGTGTGTCTGCCGCGACGTCCTCGTGCGCGAGGCGGGCGAACTGCTGGTCAGGGACAGGGTGGTGACCCGTGACGACCGGCCGTAGCGGGAGTCGACCGCGAATCGAGCGCCCCGGCCTACGGTCCCGGACATGAGCGCGACACAGGAGAGCAACGCGGCACGGGACACCGGCGCGGCAGCACAGGGCACCGGCGCGGCACAGGACCCCACAGCGCCCCGGGGCGTGATCGTCACCGGTGGCGGGACCGGGATCGGGCAGGCCGTGGCCCGTGCCTTCGCCGACCGCGGCGACCGTGTGCTCGTCGTGGGCCGCACGCCCGCGACCCTCGCCCGGACCGCCGAGGGGTATCCCGGCATCGGCGTCCTCACCGCCGACCTCACCGCCCCGGACACTCCGCGGGCCGTCACCGACGCGGCGCTGGACGCGTTCGGCCGTATCGACGTGCTGGTCAACAACGCGGCCTCCGGCGGTTTCGCCGCCCTCGCCGAGACCAAGCGGGAAGCGGCCCGCGACCAGCTCGACACCAACCTCCTGGCCCCGCTGCTGCTCACCCGGCAGACCCTGGACGCCCTCGCGGCGGACGGCGGCGGAACCGTGCTGAACATCGGCTCGGCCGGCGCGCTGTACCGCCGCGCCTGGCCGGACAACGGGATCTACGGCGCCGCCAAGGCCGGGCTCGACTTCCTCACCCGGACCTGGGCCGTGGAACTGGCGCCCCGCGGCATCCGGGTCCTGGGCCTCGCCCCGGGCGTGATCGACACCGGTATCGGTGAACGAGCCGGCATGACGCCGGAGGCCTACGCGGGCTTCCTCCAGCACATCGCCACCGTCGTGCCGGCCGGCCGGGTCGGCCGCCCGGAGGACATCGCCTGGTGGGCGGTCCAGCTCACCGACCCGCGTGCCGCCTACGCGACCGGCGTGGTCCTCGCGGTCGACGGCGGCCTGTCCCTCACCTGAACCACGTCCGCTGTGCCCCGCCCCGAAGGAGACTGCCGTGACCGACACGGAAACCGACGAGACGACCACCACCGCACCCGAGCAGATCCAGCAGACCGACAGCGAACTCGGCAGGCATCTGCTGACCGCCCGCGGCTTCCACTGGATCTACGGGACCAGCGGCGACCCGTACGCCCTGACGCTCCGCGCGGAGAGCGACGACCCGGTGGTGCTGGCCCGCCGCATACGGGAGGCGGAGACCCCGCTGTGGCAGAGCGCCGCCGGGGCCTGGGTCACCGGCCGGCACTCCGTGGCCGCCGAGGTGCTGGCCGACCCGCGGCTGAGCCTGCGCCACGCCGATCTGCCCGGCCTCCAGCGGCACGTCTTCTCGGACGCCTGGAGCAATCCGCTGCTGTGCCACATCGTCCCGCTGGACCGGGCCTTCCTGCACGCCTCTGCCACCGACCACGCGCGCTGGGAGCGGTCGGCGGCCCCGGTGCTCGGCGGGGCCGCGGCGGACGGTCACCGCAAGCACGCCGAACGCGTCCACCAGGAGACCGCGGACCGGCTCGGCGCCTCCTTCGACCTCATGGCGGACTACTCCCGCCCCGCGGCCACCGAGGCCGCCGCCGCGCTGCTCGGTGTCCCGGACGCGCAGCGCGAGCGGTTCGCCCACGCGTGTCGGGCCCTGGGCGTCGCGCTCGACGCGGCGCTCTGCCCGCAGCCGCTCGCCGTCACCCGCCGGCTCACCGAGGCGGTCGAGGACGTACGCGCCCTCGTCGCCGATCTCGTCGCGGCACGGCGGGCCGAGCCGGGCGACGACCTGCTCAGCACGGTGCTGCGCGCCGGTTCCGACGGCACCGACGGCATCGGCGGCTCCACGGCCTCCGCCGCCGAGGACGCGCTCGCGGTCGGGGTGCTGACCGCCGCGGTGGGCGTCGAGTTCGCCGCCGGGCTCGTCAACAACGCCGTGGAGGCGCTGCTCACACACCCCAGGCAGTGGGCGCTGCTCGGCGAGAACCCGGAGCTCGTGGCCGGGGCGGTGGAGGAGACGCTGCGGCACGCGCCGCCGGTACGGCTGGAGAGCCGGATCGCCGCCGAGGACCTCACCCTGGCCGGCCAGGACATCCCCGCCGGCGCCCAGGTCGTCGTCCATGTCGGCGCGGCCAACCGGGACCCCGGGGTGTTCCTGGCCCCGGACCACTTCGACCTCACCCGGCCGACCGGACAGGGCCAGTTGGCGCTGACCGGCCCGCACACCTCCCTCTTCGGGGCGTTCGCCCGGCTCCAGGCGGAGACCGCGCTGCGCACCCTGCGGGAGCGCCACCCGCAGCTGGCCCCGGCCGACGGTGTCCAGCGCCGGATGCGCTCCCCCGTCCTGGGCGGAGTGCTGCGCTTCACCCTGACCACCTCCGCATGACGGCAGAGAAGAGAGAGGTCCGACCATGCGGGTTCTGCTGACGTCCTTCGCGCTGGACGCGCACTTCAACGGGTCCGTGCCGCTCGCCTGGGCGCTGCGGGCCGCCGGGCACGAGGTACGGGTGGCGAGCCAGCCCGCGCTGACGGGGAGCATCACGGCGGCCGGGCTGACCGCCGTCCCGGTGGGGGGCGACCCCGGTCTCGACGCGATGGTGAAGGGGGTGGGCGACTCCGTGCTGTCCCACCACGCCAACCAGTCGCTGGACCCCGACGCCCCCGGTCAGCTCACCCCGGCCTTCCTCAAGGGCTGGGACACGATGATGACGGCCACCTTCTTCGCCCTGGTCAACGACGATCCGATGGTCGACGAACTCGTCGCGTTCGCCCGCGACTGGCAGCCGGACCTCGTCCTGTGGGAGCCGTTCACGTTCGCGGGGGCGGTGGCCGCGAAGGTGACCGGCGCGGCCCACGCGCGCGTACTGTCGTTCCCCGACATGTTCATGCCCATGCGGCAGGCCTTCCTCGCACAGCTCGGCCCCGGTGCGACGGGCGGCTCCACGGACCCGGGCGGCGAACGGGGGCCGGCGCACCCCGAGGACTCCCTGGGCCAGTGGCTCCAGTGGACGCTCGGCCGCTACGGCCTGCCCTTCGACGAGGAGGCGGTGACGGGGCAGTGGTCGGTGGACCAGGTGCCCCGCAGCTTCCGCCCGCCGTCGGACGGGCCGGCCGTGGGCATGCGCTACATCCCGTACAACGGCCCGGTGCCCGCCGTCGTGCCCGACTGGCTCCGCGTCCCGCCGACGCGTCCCCGGGTCTGCGTCACCCTGGGGCTGACGGCCCGGACCTCCGAGTTCCCGAACGCGGTCCCCGTCGACCTGGTCCTCAAGGCGATCGAGGGGCTCGACATCGAGGTGGTGGCCACGCTCGACGCCGAGGAGCGGGCCCTGCTCACCCATGTCCCGGACAACGTGCGCCTGGTGGACCACGTACCGCTGCACGCGCTGCTGCCGACCTGCGCGGCCGTGGTGCACCACGGCGGTGCCGGGACCTGGTCCACGGCGCTCGTCGAGGGCGTCCCGCAGATAGCCATGGGCTGGATCTGGGACGCGATCGAACGGGCCAGGCGCCAGCAGGAACTGGGCGCCGGTCTCCACCTCCCCTCCCACGAGGTGACGGTGGAGGGGCTGCGGAGCAGGCTCGTACGGCTCCTGGAAGAGCCCTCGTTCACCGAGGCCGCCGCCCGGCTGCGCGCCGAGGCCGCGTCCGAACCGACCCCGGCGGAGGTCGTCCCCGTACTGGAGCGGCTGACCGCCCAGCACCGCGCCCACGGGCGTCGACGTCTCGGAGGTGCGTCCGCGTCATGCGTGTCCTGATCACCGGCGGCGCCGGTTTCATCGGATCCCACTACGTACGCTCCCTGCTGTCCGGCGTCCTGCCCGGGCCCCGGCCGAGCCGGGTGACCGTCGTCGACCTGCTCACGTACGCCGGCAGCACGGACAACCTGCCGCTCACGGACCCGCGGCTGGACTTCCACCGGACCGACATCCGCGATCTCGACGCGCTCCTGGAGGTGTTCCCCGGGCACGACGCGGTGGTGCACTTCGCGGCCGAGACCCATGTCGACCGCTCCCTGACGGGGCCCGCGGAGTTCGTGACCACCAATGTGCTGGGCACGCAGACGCTGCTGGAGGCGAGCCTGCGCTGCGGGGTGGGCACCTTCGTGCACGTCTCGACGGACGAGGTCTACGGGTCCATCGCCGAGGGCACCTGGACGGAGGAGGAGCCGCTGCTTCCCAACTCGCCCTACGCGGCGTCGAAGGCGGGCAGCGACCTCGTCGCCCGCTCCTACTGGCGCACCCACGGGCTCGACGTGCGCACCACCCGGTGCGCCAACAACTACGGCCCGCGCCAGCATCCGGAGAAGCTCATCCCGCTGTTCGTCACCGAGCTGCTGGCCGGCCGGACCGTGCCGCTCTACGGGGAGGGCGACAACGTCCGCGAATGGCTGCACGTCGACGACCACTGCCGGGCCGTCCACGCGGTGCTGACCGGCGGCCGGGCGGGCGAGATCTACAACATCGGCGGCGGTACGCATCTGACGAACTGTGAGATGACGTCCCGGCTGCTGGAGTTGTGCGGCGCGGACTGGTCCCGGGTCCGGCGGGTGCCCGACCGCAAGGGCCACGACCTGCGGTACGCGGTGGACGACTCGAAGATCCGCGACGAACTCGGCTACCGGCCGCTGCGGTCGCTGGACGACGGTCTGCGCGAGGTCGTCGACTGGTACCGCGACCGGCTGACGCGGATGCCGGTGACGGCCGAACGGGTCTGAGCCGCCCCGGCCACGAGCACGACACGAGAAGGGCCGGCCCGCTGGGGCCGGCCCTTCTCGTCGCGCGTTCGAGCGTGTCTCAGACGCTGACGACCCGCGCCGCCTTGCGCACCTGCTCGACCAGGAGCGCCTGCCGCAGCAGCGCCTCCCCCAGCGCCGTCCGCCCGGTGCCCGACAGGGCCGCCGCCGCGAACGCGTCGAGCGCGTTGCCCACCTGGTGGTCGGCCGCCAGCGTCACCTCGGTGGTCCTGTCCTGCTGTTCGAGGCGGACCACCGGGCGGTGCTCCCGGGGCGGTGTGAAGGCCCGCGGCACGCTGATCCGCCCCCGGCTGCCCCACAGGGCGTACACCGACCGGTAGGAGTGCTGGAAGCCGAAGTCGAGCTGGGCGGTCACCCCGGCCGCCGTGGAGAGCAGCGCGCTGCCGGCGACGTCGACACCGGTGGCCTCGTCGACGCGCAGACAGGCACCGAGGACGTCGAGTTCGCCCGCGAGGTGGAGCTGGGCGGCGCGCAGCGGATAGACACCGACGTCCAGCAGGGCGCCCCCGCCGAGCCGCGCGTCGTGCCGGAAGGACGACGGATCGGGCGGCGGCACTCCGAAGGAGCTGGAGAAGACCCGCAGTTCACCGATCTCGCCGCGCGCCAGGTCCCGTACCGCCGCGTGCTGCGAGTGGTGCAGGAACATGAAGTTCTCGGTGAGCGCCAGACCGAGCCGGGCAGCCGTCGCCACCAGCTCGGCGCTCTGCTCGTACGTGGTGCTGAGCGGCTTCTCCACCAGGACGTGCTTGCCCGCGGTGAGCGCCTCGGCGACCCACTCGTGGTGCATGCCCGGGGGCAGCGGCACATAGACGGCGTCGATGTCGTCCCGGTCGAGGAGCGCCCGGTAGCCGGTCACCGCCGCGCAGCCGAACCGGTCCGCGAGCCGTGCGCTCCTGGCCCCGTCCCGGCTCGCCACGGCCACCAGCCGTACCGACGGGTGCTCCACGATCGCAGGCAGGATCCGGCGCACCGCGATGTCGGCACAGCCCAGCACCCCCATGCGGAGTCCGGGTCGTGGAGTGTCCTCGGGCATCTGCCACCTCACCTGTGGGATACGTCGCCCGACAAGCTAGCCGGAGCGGGTCGAAAGCCCCTGGAAACCTGCTGGAGCAGGCCCTTTCCGCGGGGACTCCATGGCTCCTCTACCGAGCGGCGCGAGCATGGCCCCGAGGCAATCCTTACAGGAGGGACGGCTATGACGTCGGACACCAAGGCCCTGGTCCTGGAGCAGGTTCGCGAGTACCACCGGCAGCAGGAGCCCGGGAACTTCGTACCGGGAGTGACACCGATCCTCTCCTCGGGGGCGGTCCTGGACGAGGAGGACCGGGTCTCTCTGGTGGAGGCGGCCCTGGATCTGCGGATCGCGGCCGGGTCGTACTCCCGGCGTTTCGAGAGCAAGTTCGCCCGCCACATCGGCGTACGCAAGGCGCACCTGGTGAACTCCGGTTCCTCGGCGAACCTGTTGGCCCTGTCGGCGCTGACCTCACCCCGGCTCGGTGAGAAGCGGCTGCTGCCGGGCGACGAGGTGATCACGGTGGCCGGCGGCTTCCCCACGACGGTGAACCCGATCTTCCAGAACGGCCTCACGCCCGTGTTCGTGGACCTCGAACTCGGCACGTACAACACGACGGCGGAACGCGTCCGGGCCGCGATCTCGGACCGGACCCGGGCCATCATGATCGCGCACACCCTGGGCAACCCCTACGAGGTGGCCGAGATCCAGCAACTGGCCACCGACCACGAGCTGTTCCTGATCGAGGACAACTGCGACGCCGTGGGCTCGACCTACCAGGGACGGATGACGGGCACCTTCGGAGATCTGGCCACCGTCAGCTTCTACCCCGCCCACCACATCACGACGGGCGAGGGCGGCTGCGTCCTGACCAGGAACCTCGAACTGGCCCGGATCGTCGAGTCGTTCCGCGACTGGGGCCGGGACTGCTGGTGCGAGCCGGGCGAGGACAACACCTGCCTCAAACGCTTCGACTACCAGCTGGGCGACCTTCCCAAGGGGTACGACCACAAGTACATCTTCTCGCACATCGGCTACAACCTGAAGGCGACGGACCTCCAAGGGGCCCTCGCCCTCAGCCAGTTGAAGAAACTCCCGGAGTTCGGCGCGGCGCGGCGGCGCAACTGGCAGCGGCTGCGCGACGGCCTCGCGGACGTACCCGGTCTGCTGCTGCCCACCGCGACCCCCGGCAGCGACCCGAGCTGGTTCGGCTTCGTCCTCACCGTGCTGCCCGACGCCACCTACACCCGCCGCGACCTGATCGCCTTCCTGGAGGAGCGGCGCATCGGCACACGACGGCTGTTCGGCGGCAACCTCACCCGGCACCCGGCGTATCTGGGCACCCCGCACCGGGTGGCGGGAGACCTGCGCAACTCCGACATCATCACGGAGCAGAGCTTCTGGATCGGGGTGTACCCGGGCATCACCGAGGAGATGACCGACTACATGCGGGAGTCCATAGTCGAGTTCGTCACCAAGAACGGCTGAGCGGCCCGGGGGCGGTGGTCAGCCGATCATGCGGTCGAGCATCGCGTCCTCCCCGCACCCGGGCACGTCCAGCCACGGCTCCGCCGAGAGCACCGCCTGCTGCAGACGCTGCAGGCGCGGGGAGGGCGAGAGTCCCAGCTCCTCCGCCAGCCGGCGGCGCAGCCTCTGGTAGACGTCGAGTGCCTGCCAGGAGCGGCCCGCCCGGTACAGCGCCGTCATGCACTGGGCGTGCAGCCCCTCGTGCAGCGGATGGCGTCCGGTCAGCTCGATCAGCTCGGTCAGCAGCTCCGCGTGGCGACCCAGCCTCAGGTCCGCCTCCAGACACCGCTCCAGCACACCGAGCCTGCTCTCCTCCAGCCGTGCCACCTCGATGCTCAGCACGGGCCCGATGCGCACGTCGACGAGCGCGGACCCGCGCCACAGGGCGAGCGCCTCCCGGAAGTACGCCGACGCCCTCTCCTGCCGGTCCTCACCCGTGGCGACCCGGCCCGCGGCGACCAGCCGCTCGTAGCGCGGTACGTCGACGGCGTCCGTGGGTGCCTGCCAGCAGTAGCCGCCGTACTGGGTGACGAGGACGTCCTTGGCGGACACTCCGGCGTCGGCGCCGTAGGCCGCGGTGAGCTGCCGGCGCAGCTGGAGGATGTACGTGTGCAGGGTCGCCAGCGCGCTCTGGGGCGGCTCGCTGCCCCAGATCTCCTCCATCAGCGTCCCGACGGGCAGGACGCGGTTGGCGTGAATCGCCAACAGGGCCAGAATCTGGCGTGGTTTCGCCGCTGTCGGCACGATCGACCGGCCCCGTACCTCGGCCGTCAGCGGTCCCAGCAACCATATGTCCATGTTTCTCTCCCCCTGTGGTCCGCGGAGCACCGCGAAGAGCTCCTTGCTCAGGGAGTCTCGCTGGCTACTTCCGGTATCAACCAGTGCCAGGGGCCCGGCCAGGCATATGAGGAACCTATGCGCAAGATGTGTATTTCTCATATGGGCCCTGTGCGTGACGCACTGGTATCGACCTGTTACGCCCGTAAGGATGGCGGCAACGCGCAGGGCCCCGGCCGGGGCCCTGCGCGTCCAGCGAAGTCCCGACACCGAACTAGGAGCACACATGTCACGGATCACGCCTCTGCTCGACGGCGACGCGGCGATCGCGAGGGGCGCCGACGATCTCGTGATCACTGAATTCGGCCCCGAATCCGGTGACACCACCGACGGCCGCATCTGTATCTGCTGGATGCCCGGGGCCGGCGCCGGTTCCTCCGCGGACGGCGGCCGACAGACCCGATGAACCGGCCGACCCCGGACGACGGGCTCCCCCGGCTGGGGTTCGCACCGCACCTGCGGGTCGAATCGGCGCCGGGGGAGCCCGTGTTCCTGATGACCGAGGACCGCGTGACCACGCTCGGCGGCGAGCAGGTCGCGCTGCTCGCCCCGCTGCTCGACGGCAGCCGCGACCTGCCCCGGATCGTCGCCGACGCGGCACCCGGACTGTCACCCGACCGCACGGAACGGCTCGTGACCAGGCTGCTGGACGCGGGTCTGCTGTCCGCCTATCCGCCGGACGGCCCCGCCGGGCCCGAGCGCGCCTACTGGGCCCTCACGGGTCTCGCGGCGGGGCCCGGTGGCGGCCGGGGCGGGCTGCTGGCCCCGGTCGACCTCACCGAGGACGCCGGCGGCACCCTGCGCGAGGCCGTGTCGGCGGCCGGACTGCGGACCGCGGCCGCGGGCGGGCCCGCCGACCTGACGCTGGCGCTGTGCCACGACTACCTCGATCCGCGGCTGAGCGCCCTGGACGCGGAACACCGTGCCGCGGGCCGCAGTTGGCTGCCCGTGCGGGCGAGCGGCACCCATCTGTGGGTGGGCCCGTTCTTCTCCCCCGGCGAGGGCCCGTGCTGGAGCTGTCTCGCGGACCGGCTGCGGCTGCGGCGGCGCAGCGAGGCGTACGTCCAGCACCGGCTAGGGCACAGCGGACCTGCCGAGCACCGGCCGTCGTATCTGCCGACGGGCCGGGCGGCGGCTCTGCACCTGGCCCTCCTTGAGGCCGCGAAGTGGCTGGCCGGGCACCGCGACCCCGAGCAGGGCACCCTGTGGCGGCTCGACACGCGCACGCTGCGGAGCAGCCGCCATCCCGTACGGCGCCGCCCGCAGTGCGCCCGCTGCGGCGACCCCCTGCTCGTACGCGACCGGGTGTCGGCCCCCGTCGTGCTGTCCCCGCGGCCGGTGCGCGACACCGGCGGAGGGGGCCACCGGACGGCCGGCCCCGACGAGGTCCTCGACCGGTACGGGCATCTCGTGGACCCGGTCACCGGTCTGGTCGGCGAGATCCGCCGGGATCCGCGGGGGCCGGAGTTCCTCAACTGCTTCCACGCGGGCGCCCAGCCGCCCTGGGACCCCGCGAAGCCGCCGCCCGCGCTGCACACTCCGTTGCGCAGCCCCGGTTCGGGCAAGGGTGTCACCGAGGCCCACGCCAGGGTGAGCGCCCTGGCCGAGGCGCTGGAGCGGTACAGCGGTTACTTTCAGGGCGACGAGCCGCGCCTGCGCGGCAGTTACCGGGACCTGGCGGACCGCGCCGTCCATCCGGACGGCGTCCAGCTCTTCGACCGGCGGCAGTTCGCGGACCGGGCCGACTGGAACCGCGCGCACGGTCCCTTCCACCAGGTGACCGAGCCCTTCGACGAGGACGCCCCGCTCGACTGGACGCCCGTCTGGTCACTGACCGAGGAGCGGCAGCGGCTGGCGCCCACGAGCCTGCTCTACTACAACGCCCCGGACGCGGAGACCCGTTACTGCCGGGCCACCTCCAACGGGGCCGCCGCCGGCACCAGTCTGGAGGACGCCGTCGTACACGGCTGCCTGGAGCTGGTGGAGCGGGACGCGATCGCCCTGTGGTGGTACAACCGCACGCGGCAGCCCGGTGTGGTCCTCGATCAGCGGGACGAGTGGATCGCCCGGACCCGGGCCTCGCTCAGGGACATGGGGAGGTCGGTGTGGGCCCTCGACCTCACGTCCGATCTCGGGATCCCCGTGGTCGCGGCCGTCTCGGCCCGGATCGGCGAGCCGGCCGAGGACGTCGTGCTGGGGTTCGGCGCCCACTTCGACGCGCGGATCGCGCTGCGTCGGGCGCTGACCGAACTCAACCAGATGCTGCCGCCGTTGACGGGCGGGCCGGCCGGCGGGGGATCCGCCTACACCGGTGACGACCCGGAGGCGCTCGCCTGGTTCCGGCACGCCACGACCGTCAATCAGCCCTATCTGCTGCCCGCCGCCCGCCGGTCCGCCCGGCCGCCCGCCGCGCTGCGCCCGCCCGCCGACGCGGCGGCCCAGGCCGGGGCCCTGGTCGAGCTGTTGCGCCGGCACGGCCTCGACGTACTCGTCCTCGACCAGACCCGTCCCGATGTGGAACTGCCCGTCGCCAAGGTGCTGGTACCCGGTCTGCGCCCGCACTGGGCGGGATTCGGCCCGGGCCGACTGTTCGACGTACCGGTCGCACTCGGCCGACTGGCCCGGCCGACGGACTTCGCCGAACTGAATCCCTTTCCCCTGCATCTGTGACGGAAGGAAGTACTCCTCTTTACGGAATGAAATCCTCCACTTGTTTTCGCCCGCCCGAACAACCCTTTTCACTTCGCCGACGGTCCCCTTCCCTAAGGGAGTCCGAAGCACACGCCACCCCACCGAGCTTCACTTCCGAACTGTTTCGATCGATTACTATCGATGGCGACTTCTCATCCTCCCGGTATGTCGTGAGAGGGTGGGCACGGCACAACCTGACTCATTTATTCGTTCGGTTCGTCCGGGGGGAAGAGATGCAAGGTTCTGCCCTGCATGATGGTGTGCGCGTCGAACAGGAGGACGCGCGAAGCAGGCACCTCGCCCGCGGCACCTCCATCGCCATCACCTTCGCAGTGCTTGTGGCCTTCTTCGGCATCGGCGTGACCTACCTGGTGGAGGGCCACCCCTCCCCCCTCAGGCTGGGTACGGGCATCACCGCCCTGCTCCTGGTCTACGGGCTCCAACTGGCGCATTCCTTTCCCCATCTGTCGCCCCGGCTGGCCCGCCGGCAGTACTGGACCCTCGGGTTCCAGGCGCTCCTCACGTATCTTCCGTTTCTCGTCTACGCCGAGGCCTGGCTCGCCGCTCCCGGCTTTCTCGCCGGCTCCGCGCTGCTCGTGCTTCCCGCCCGCTGGAAGTGGCCCGCGTACACGGCGGCCGTGGCGTCGGCCGGCCTGCTGGTGCTGGAGACCGGCCTGGGCCGCGGTTCGATCTGGTACGGAACGGTGGCGACCGCGCTGACCGGCCTGGTGGTGTACGGACTCTCCGAGCTGACCCACCTCGTCCAGGAGGCCCACCGCTCCCGGAACGAGCTGACCCGGATGGCCCTGGAGGCGGAGCGGCTGCGGTTCTCCCGCGATCTGCACGACCTGCTGGGCATCAGCCTGACCACCATCGCCTTCAAGTGCGAGCTGGCACGACGGCTGCCGCCCTCCAAGCACGCCCGGCTCCACCAGGAGCTGACGGAGATCCTGGACACGACCCAGCGGGCCTTCGCCGACGTACGGGCCGTCTCGCAGACCTACCGCGCCATGTCACTGACCGCGGAGGTCGACACCGTCTTCGCGACCCTCAAGGACATGGGCATACACGCCGTCTTCCGTGGCGGCGCCGGGCCCCTGCCGCCCCATATAGAGACCACGCTGGCGACGGTCCTGCGCGAGGGGATCACCAACATGCTCCGGCACAGCAGGGTCGGGACCTGCATCGTCCAGCTCAGCCGCGAACCGGGCGCCGTCGGGCTGATCGTGACCAACGACGGAATTCCGGCGCGTCCGTCCGGCCCCGTCGGCGGTACGCGGCCGGGAAGCGGACTCACCAACCTTCGCGAACGCATCGAAGCGGTCGAAGGCAGGCTCACCATCAAGATCATGGACGACAAGTGGTTCTCGCTGACGGCGGTCGTTCCGCTTCCGGCCGGTACGCACGAGTCCAAGCGGCCCTTCCTGCGCACCGCCGCCGCGCCCGCCCGCCCCCCGGCGCACCCTCCGGAGAGCGAGCTGCGCGACTCGGCGACGGTGGCCTGAGCCGCGGGGCGGGTCAGATCCAGCCGCCCTCGCGTGCGATCCGTACCGCGTCCATGCGGTTGCGGGCGCTCAGTTTGACCACGGCGCTGCTCAGGTAGTTGCGCACGGTGCCCGGCGACAGGAACAGCCGGCGGGCGATCGCCGTGGTGCCCTCACCCGCGGCGGCGAGCCGGAGGACCTCCAGCTCACGGGGGGCCAGCGGCTGTGTCACGTCTTCGAGCGCCGCGACCGCCAGCTGGGGGTCGACGGCCCGCTTGCCGGCGGCCACCGCGCGGATGGCGCCCACGAGTTGCGTGGGGTCGGCGTCCTTGCGCAGGAAACCCGTGGCGCGGGTGGCCAGCGCCCGCCGCAGCGTGCTGGGGTTGCCGAGGCCCGTGAGCATGAGGATCCGGCAGCCGGGCACGGCGGTGCCCAGCGCGGCGGCGGCGGAGATGCCGTCCATACCGGGCAGGCCGATGTCGAGCACGGCCACGTCCGGTTGCAGGGCCCGCGCCCTCGGAACGATCTCGTCCCCGCGGTCGACTTCGGCCACCACCTCGAAGTCCGCTTCCAGCGACAGAAGTTCGGCCAGCGCCCGGCGCAGCATCGCCATGTCCTCGGCGATCAGAATCTTTATCATGGCCCCCCACATCGACCGCACACAGGTCGCCCGCGCCTCATACTCTCATCCGGAAAGCCAGAACAAGGCTTCGAAGCGCCAAGTTCCTTGCCTTTCGGTCGACTTCCCGCCGGGGTTCCGTTTCCGAAAGGAAGTCACAGATTCAATCACCCCTGTAAACCCCGCCGATTTCTTCTTTCAAGCGGCCCCGCGAACGGCGTAATGCCACGGTGGGCGGGTCGTTCAGTCCCGTCCGACGGCCCCGGTCAGCGCCGCCTCGGTCTCCTCGGCGGTCGCCGACTCCGCCGCCCAGGCCGCGTATCCGTCCGGCCGGACCAGCAGGCTCGTACGCCGGTCGCTCGCCCAAGTGACCACATCCAGCCGGTCCTTGCGGGCGGGGGCGCCGGTTCGGGTGGCGGGGGTGACGAGGACGAACCTGCCGTCCCGCAGGGCCTCGTACAGGCGGCCCTCCCGCAGCGCCACGTCCGGGACGCGCCTGCCGACCAGGGGGTGGGCGCCGCGCGGAGCCGGGTACGCGTAGCCGATCCCGGTGACCTGGCCGACCATGCGGGTGCGGGCCGGGCGGGCGTGGTCGAGGAACGTGGTGAGCAGGGCGCGTCCCGCCAGTGTCCAGGGGCGCTTGGCCATCGCGAGCCGTACGATCCCGCCGCTGCTGCGCAGCACGGACCTGCCGACCGGGTGGCGTTCGGACTGGTAGGTGTCCAACAGGCCCGCGCCGGCGTGCCCTTCGATCACCGCCGCCAGCTTCCAGCTCAGATTGGCGGCGTCCTGGAGGCCGGTGTTCATGCCCTGGCCGCCGGCCGGGGTGTGCACGTGCGCGGCGTCCCCGGCGAGGAACACGCGGCCCACCCGGTACGCAGGGGCCTGCCGTTCGTCGCTGTGGAAGCGGGACATCCAACGGGCGTCGTGCATACCGAAGTCACGGCCGAGCGCGAGCCGGGTGATTTCCCTGACCTCGTCGAGTCCGAGGGGCTCGCTGTCGGCGACATCGCGGCCCCGGTGCCAGCCGATCACCCGGTGGTAGCCGTCCCCGAACGGCGCGAGGAACGCGAACGCGTCCCCGACCGCGTTCACGGTCAGCAGCGTCTCGGGCTGCTCGGCGAGCCTGACGTCGGCGAGGACGACGGAACGGATCACCGACCGCCCGGGGAAGGGCAGCCCCACCGCCTCCCGCACGGCACTGCGCATCCCGTCCGTCCCGACGACGTACGCGGCCCGCGACTCCCCGGCCTCCCCGCCGGGCCCGCGCACCCGCAGGGTCACCCCGTCCGCGTCCTGTACGAGACCCGTCGCCCCGGTCTCGTACTCGAACCGCACCCCGGCCTCCACGGCCCGCCGCTCCAGCGCCTTCTCCACCTCGTACTGCGGCAGTACGAGCAGGTGGTTGAAGCGGGAGGGGAGGGTGGTGAGGTCGACGGTCAGCCGGCCGAAGAGCCGCAGCCGGTCGAGGGTCTGCCCCTTGGCCTCCAGCTCGTCGGCGAGGCCCCGCGCGTCGAGCTGCTCCAGCGTGCGGGCGTGCAGGACGAAGGCACGGGAGAGGTTGCTGATCCCGCGCGTCCGCCGCTCGACGAGGGTGACGGGGACGCCGGCGGTCGCGAGGTCACCGGCGAGCAGCAGCCCGGTGGGACCCGCGCCGACGACGATGACGTCGCGGGAGCCGGGGGCGGCGGTGGCTTCACGGTTCCTGCCGTTCATGGCGGCCTCCTGATGCCGGCGGTTCCGGTCGGGGTGTCGGCCGACGGCTGGTTGCCCGCACTCGTCGGCCGAGGTCTGTCCGCAACCATAGGGCGCCGCCCCGGACATGCCGAGGGCACCGTCCTCGCCCCCGGGCGACATCGGTCGCGTACGGGTGCGTGGGCGGTGCCCTCGAAGAGACTCCGGAACTCGGTGGGGACCGGGATCAGGAAGCGCGTACCTGGTCCGGACCCTGCATCTTGCCCTGGCCCTTGCCTCCCGGCTTGCGCCTCGGCTCGCGGTCCGTCGAACCGTCGAGCACCCAGACCAGGCCGGCGATCAGCGCGAACAGTCCGATCGGCGCCGCGACATAGAGTCCCAGCGTCTCGATGACGCTCAGCTTCTGCGCGGGGTCGTCGCCGTCGTCGCGCGTCAGCGCGAGCGCGGGGGACGACATCATCAGCATCATCAGCGTCGTACCGGCAGCCAGGGCGCCGGCGCGCAGGGCGTTCTTCTTGTCCACGGTGCAAACGTAGCGAACTCCTGTTGCGGCCGCGCGCCCGGGGGTGCCGTACGGGGTGCGGTACGGGTTCCGGGGCCTCACGCGGAGGGTCCGTGGTCGCCGGTGGCCCGGCCCGCCCGGTCTTCGCGCAGCACCTCGATGAGGGCGTGCAGCCGGGGCGAGGCGGCGAGTTCCTCCAGGGTGACGGGGTGGCCCTCGGCGTCCGCGACGGGCAGGCGCCAGTTCGGGTACTGGTCCCAGGTGCCCGGCAGGTTCTGCGGGCGGCGGTCGCCGACGGCGTCCGGGAGCCAGACCCCGACGAGCCGGGCGGGGGTGCGCAGCAGGAAGCGGTGCACGGCCTGGATCTCCGCCTCCTCCGACTGCTCCGAGACACCCCCCGCGCCCCCTTGCAGCAGTCCGAGCCGGGCGAGCAGCGCCAGCCACTCCCCCACGTCCGCCGCCGCCTCGGCCCGCTCCTCCCCCACCGGGCGGGTCAACAGGCCCAGCCGGTCGCGGAGTTCGACGTGGTCGCCGGTGAGGCGCGACGCGGTGGGCGGCAGGTCGTGGGTGGTGGCGGTGGCGAGGCAGTCGGCGCGCCAGCTCTCGGGGGGCAGCGGCAGGCCCGTACCGTCCCAGTCCCGTTCGAACCAGAGGACGGAGGTGCCGAGCACGCCGTGCTCCTGGAGGGTCTCGCGCACACCCGGTTCCACGGTGCCGAGGTCCTCGCCGATCACCAGGGCGCCGGCGCGGGAGGCCTCCAGGGCGAGGATCGCGAGCATGGCCTCGGCGTCGTAGCGGACGTAGGTGCCCTCGGTGGCCGGGCGGCCCTGCGGGACCCACCAGAGGCGGAAGAGCCCCATGACGTGGTCGATGCGCAGGGCGCCCGCGTACCGGAAGAGGGCGCGCAGGAGGCGGCGGTACGGGGCGTAGCCGGACTCGGCCAGCCGGTCCGGGCGCCAGGGCGGCAGCCCCCAGTCCTGGCCCTGGACGCTGAAGGCGTCCGGGGGCGCGCCGACCGACATGCCGGCCGCGAAGACCTCCTGCTGCGCCCAGGCGTCGGCACCGCCCGGGTGGACCCCCACGGCGAGGTCGTGCACGAGCCCCACGTCCATGCCGGCGTCGCGGGCGCTGCGCTGGGCGGCGGCGAGCTGGGCGTCCGTCAGCCAGGCGAGCCGGCTGTGGAAGTCCACGCGGTCCATCAACTCGGCGCGGGCGCGGGCGGTCTCGGCCGAGCGGGGGTCGCGCAGGCCCTGCGGCCACCGCGTCCAGTCGGAGCCGTACACCTCCGCGAGGGCGTACCAGGTGGCGTGGTCCTCCAGCGCCTCGCCCTCCTGGGCGAGGAAGTCGCAGTAGGCGGCCCGGCGGCCGGGCCCGAGCGGCACCTCCCGCACCAGCTCAAGGGCCTCGCGCTTCAGCTCCCACACGGCGTCGCGGTCGATCAGCGCGGCTTCGCCCTTGTCGAGCACGGATTCGCGTAGCCGGGCGGCCCGCTCCAGGAGCGTCCGGACCCGGTCGCGGTCGTCCTCGTCGACGTAGGC
The DNA here is from genome assembly GCF_044328075.1 of Streptomyces sp. NPDC017991. NCBI lineage: Bacteria > Bacillati > Actinomycetota > Actinomycetes > Kitasatosporales > Streptomycetaceae > Streptomyces > Streptomyces sp. NPDC017991. The sequence goes on from NZ_JBIRGP010000002.1 coordinate 474,440, forward strand.
GAACTCCGGGACGTCCTCGACGCGCAGGTACACGGGGTCGGGGTAGCGGCGCGAGGAGGGCCGGTACGGGGAGGGGTCGGTGGGCGCGCCGGGCACGGCCGCGTGCATCGGGTTGACCTGTACGAATCCGGCCCCGAGCGCGCGTCCCGCCCAGGCCGTCAGTTCGGCGAGGTCCCCGAGGTCGCCCATGCCCCAGGAGCGCCGGGACAGCAACGAGTAGACCTGCACGAGCAGCCCGTACGTACGCCCCGGAGGCGCGGGCAGCCTCGACGGGGCGACGACGAGATGGGCCCGCGCGGTGCGTCCGTCGGGGGCGGTGGCGGTCAGCTCGTGCACCCCGTGCGGCAGCCGCTCGACGGATTCCCGGACCTCCCCCTGCTCGGTCCGAACCCGCAACCGGGTCCCGTGGGGCAGGGCGGCGAGGGCGGCTTCGAGCGAGGAGCCGGCCGGGGGGCCGGGCGGCGCGCCGCTTCCCGGGCCGCCTTCGGCAGCGGCGTCCGCCGGTTCGCCTTCGGCGGCGGCCCCGCCCCCGCCGAAGGCGGCTCCCGGGCCGTGGTCGGCGGACGGGGACGCGGAGGCGGGCGCGGAGACCGGCGTCGGGCCGCTGTCCGCGGAGGCGGATCGCGAGTCGCCGCCATCGGTCACGGCCTCGGCCTCGGCCTCGGCCGCCTCGGTCTCGGTCTTGGAGGCCGGGTTCCCGTCGTCGGTCCCGGCGGCCGGGGAGTCCGTCGCAGCCGCAGCGTCCGTCGCGGCCGGGGACGCGGGTGCGGTCCCGGCGTCGACCCCGGTCCTGGCCCCGGTACCGGTCCAGCACACCACCGTCGGCGGCAGCAGCCGTTCCCGGAGTTCCGTCTCGCGCGCCGCGAGGGAGCCGCGGACTGCGGCCGGCGTGCCCGCGGCCACGCCCAGCGCGGTGAGCGCGGCGACGACCGCCGCGTCCGAGGCCGCGACCGTGCGGTCCGGGGACGGACTGTAGGACGTGGCGACGCCGTACAGCGCGGCGAGCCGGGAGAGCGGCATCAGACCCCCGACGGGTCCAGGCCGGCGGCGGCACCCAGGGGAGTCGGCTCACTCGTCAGGGGCGCGGCGTCGGCGAGCGGAGGTTCACTGGTGAGGGGCGCGGCAGCGGCCAGCGGCGGTTCGCTGGTGAGCGGTGCCTCGGCGCAGGAGCCCTCGGCGCCGGCGTTGAAGATGCAGTAGAGCGGGTGGGATTCGGATCCGGGGTCGGCGGGCACGTCCGCCGGGCGTTTGGAGAGGGCCGAGAGCAGGAGCTGTGCCGATGCGGCCACGAGGGCCTCCTTGGTCGTCGTGCGGGCGGGTCAGGGCAGCCCCTACCCAGCAGGCGGGCCCGCAGACGTGAGAGCCAGGACATCGTGCTTCTCTTCACATTCTGTCCCGGATCGGCGAGATCACCAAGAGTGCCCACGCGAACACCTTGAGCAACCACCAGCGCGCTCCGGAATTACTATTCACTCGCTACATATATTGAGTACATAATGAGCGCATGAGCACCCGTCACATCCTGCTGGGGCTGCTCGCGGGAGGGCCGAGCCATGGCTACGACCTCAAGCGACGCCACGACGAACGCTTCCCGCAGGCCCGCCCACTGGCCTACGGCCAGGTCTACACGACGTTGCAGCGCCTGGTCCGCGACGGTCTCGCCGAGGTCGACGGGACCGACTCGGACGGCGGTCCGGAGCGGACGCTGTACCGGTCCACCGCCGAGGGCACGAAGGAGCTGACCGGCTGGGCGGCCGAGATCACCCCGCCCGCACCCTTCGTGACGAACGAGATCTTCGCCAAGGTCGTCTGCGCGATCCTCGCCACGGCCGGCCCGGCGTCCGCCACAGGCCTGGCGTCCGGCGCCGACCCGGCCCGCTATCTGATCGCCCAGCGCGCCGCGCACATGACCCGGATGAGGGAGCTGACGGCCGTCAAGACCGCGCCGGGCGCCGACCTCGCGACGGTCCTCTCGGCCGACTACGCACTCAACCACCTCGACGCCGATCTGCGCTGGATGACCACCACCGCGGCCCGGCTCACCACTCTGACCGCGGAGGTCGACCCGACATGAGTCCCGACAAGAGTGCCGACGTGAGTGCCGACATGGGTGGCGACGGGAGCAGTACGCACAGGGCCGTGCCGGTCCTGGCGGCCCGGGGCCTCGCCAAGGCGCACGGCGGGACCCGGGCCCTGCGCGGCGCCTCCGTCGAGCTGTACGAGGGAGAGATCCTCGCGGTCACGGGCGCGAGCGGCAGTGGTAAATCCACGCTGCTCCACTGCCTCGCCGGGATCGTCCGGCCCGACGAGGGCTCGGTCGTCTACGCCGAGCAGCGCGTGGACCAGTTGCCGGAGGAGCGGCTGAGCGAACTGCGGCGTACGGAGTTCGGGGTGGTGTTCCAGTTCGGGCAGCTGATCCCCGAACTGACCGCGCTCGACAACGCGGCGCTGCCGCTGCTGCTCGCCGGCGCCTCCCGCAAGGACGCCCACGAGCGGGCGGGCGAGTGGCTGGAGCGCTTCGGCGTACGCGGCCAGGAGGCGCTGCGGCCCGGCGAGATGAGCGGTGGCCAGGCCCAACGGGTGGCGTTGGCACGGGCGTTGGTGACAGGACCGAAGGTCGTCTTCGCCGACGAACCCACCGGCGCGCTCGACTCCCTGGCGAGCGAGCAGGTGATGACGGCACTGGTCCACACGGCCCGGGAGACCGGCACGGCGGTGCTGCTGATCACGCACGACGCGCAGGTGGCGGCGTACGCGGACCGTGAGGTGTGGCTGCGCGACGGGGCCGTCTCCGAGGACGCGGCGGCCCTGGAGGTGACCCGATGACCGGGGACCTCGGGCTGGCCTGGCTGCTGACGCGGGGTTCGGACCGCCGGGAGTGGTGGCGGGTGGCGCTGACGGCGGTGGGGGCCGCTCTCGCCACCGGCCTCGGGGTAGCGGCGGTCGCGGTCGCCTCGGTGGACGGGCAGGTGTCCGCCTCGTACTTCCACGGGCTCCTGAACCAGCCTTCGCAGCGCGCCGGAGTGATCGTGACGCTGCTGCTCCTGTGGGTGCCGGTGCTCGGCTTCCTCGGCCAGTGCGCGCGTATCGGTGCCGTGCACCGTGACCGCAGGCTGGCCGGGCTGCGCCTCGCCGGGGCGACACCGCGGCAGGTGCGGCGCGTCGCGGCCCTGGAGTCGGGCCTGGCCTGCCTCCTGGGGGCGGCGGTCGCCGCGGTGTTCTGCGCGCTCCTCATGGTGAGTCTGCTGCGGCAGGGGCTTCCGCTGTCGGCCTGGGCCGGTTTCGTCCTGGTGACGCTCGCCGTGCCGCTCCTCGCCGTGCTGGTGAGCGTGCTCGCGCTGCGCCGGGTCGTGGCCTCGCCGCTCGGCTGGGTGCGCCGGGTCCGGCCGGACCACGGCCGGACCGCCACGCTCGCCCTGGTGGTACCGGCGGTGCTGGTGGGGCTCGCCGCGCTACTGATCGTGATGCGGGACACCGGGCCGGGGGCCACCGCGCTGCCCCCGCTGGTGTTCGCCGCGGTGGCGCTGACCGGTACGGGGGCCGTGGCGGTCGCCGGGCTCACCGCGCGTGCCGTCGGCGGGCGGCTCGCCGCCCGGACCGGCAGCCCCGCGGTCCTGCTCGCCGCCGAACGGCTCCGGAGCGACCCGTGGGCCACCGCGCGCACCCACGCCGCGGTGCTCCTGGTGGCCGTCGTGGGCGTCGGCTTCACGGGCGTACGCGAGGTGTTCCTCGACGCCGTGCACCACCCGCGGGAGGGTCTGCCGCACGACGCCTACGACGTGGCCTTCTACACCACCGGCGTCGATCTGGCGGGCGCGGCCGTCCTGCTGGCACTGCTGATCAGCCTGGGCGGACTCGCCGTGGGCACCGCCGAGTCGCTCGCCACCCGGCGCCGGGGACTGGCCGCCCAGGCCGCCGCGGGCGTACCGCGCAAGGTGCTCGGGCGGGCGCTCCTCCTGGAGACCGCGCTGCCGCTGGCCCCGGCGATGCTGCTCGCGGGCGCAGGCGGCACGGCGGTGCACCTCGCGTACGGGAGGGCCACGGACGCCGCCGTCGTACCGGTGCTGCTTCCGCTGCTCGTCCCCGTGGCCGTGTACGCGGCCTGTCTGCTGGCCGCGGCCACGACCCTGCCGCTGCTGCGCCGTACGGTCCGCCCGGCGGAGCTGCGCTTCACGTAGGCGGAGCCGCGCCGCGCGGGAACGGGCCCCGGAACGGTCGGTTCCGGGGCCGGTCCTCCGGGGCAAACCAAAGGCCCGGATCGTCAGGCGGAGATGCCGTCGATCCGAGCCATCGCGTCCTCCGCGCCGTACGGCTGCAGGTAGGGCAGCCAACGCGGGTCCCTGTGCCCGGTTCCGATGATGCGCCAAGCGAGCCCCGATGGCGGGGCCGGTTTATGACGCAGGCGCCAGCCGATCTCGACCAGGTGGCGGTCGGCCTTGGTGTGGTTGCAGCGGCGGCACGACGCCACCACGTTGTCCCAGACGTGCTGACCCCCGCGACTGCGCGGGATGACGTGGTCGACGCTGGTTGCGACGCCACCGCAGTACATGCACCGGCCGCCGTCCCGGGCGAACAGCGCCCGGCGGGTCAGTGGAACGGGCCCCCGGTAAGGGACCCGCACGAACCGTTTCAGCCGGACCACGCTGGGCGCGGGGACAGTGACGGTGGCACTGTGCATGAAGGCGCCGGATTCCTCCAGAGAAACTGCCTTGTTCTCAAGAACCAGGACGAGCGCGCGGCGGAGCGGTACGACGCCGAGGGGCTCGTACGACGCGTTGAGGACCAGGACATGCGGCACGGACGGCCTCCTTGTACGCCGGCGGCGCGTGGCTCGCGCCGGGACGATCTGCAGTCAGTCTCCCCTCATGCCTGGTGGAAGCGCCACCATGTCCCGGTAACGGGCTGGGAGTGTTTTCGACCACATCTCCTTCATCCCCACGTGAGCACAGTCTCTCCCTCGAACATTGCAACGATCCGCACACGGTGCCCCGTTAGTGTGGTGTTTCCGCCCGTAGGCATCCCACCAAATGTCCCCTTGTCCCCTGCCACGGGCGGGCCGCTACGCCTGGAGGTACCTGCCGTGTTCTTGTCCGTCCTGTCGGTCGCCGATCCCACCGAGGAACCGACGTCACCGACGCTCCAGGACGCCCAGGAAAGCGCCACCAACGCCGCCAGCTGGGTGGAGCAGAACTGGTCCACCTGGCTCAGCATCGGACTGCGCGTGCTGCTCATCGTGATCATCGCGGTGGTGCTGAGAGTGGCCGTCCGGCGGACCATCACGAAGTTCATCGACCGGATGAACCGAACGGCCCAGGCGGTCGACGGCACGGCGCTCGGCGGCCTCCTGGTCAATGTCGAACGCCGTCGTCAGCGCTCCCAGGCCATCGGTTCGGTCCTCCGCTCGGTCGCGTCCTTCCTGATAGTGGGCACGGCCGCGCTGATGATCCTGGGCACGTTCCAGATCAACCTGGCGCCGCTGCTGGCCTCCGCCGGTGTGGCGGGTGTGGCGATCGGTTTCGGCGCCCGCAACCTCGTGACGGATTTCCTCTCCGGCGTCTTCATGATTCTGGAGGACCAGTACGGCGTAGGGGACACGGTCGACGCGGGGGTGGCCTCCGGCGAGGTCATCGAGGTGGGCCTGCGGGTCACCAAGCTCCGGGGCGACAACGGCGAGATCTGGTACGTCCGCAACGGCGAGGTCAAGCGCATCGGCAACCTCTCCCAGGGCTGGGCCACGGCCGGCGTCGACGTCACGGTCCGCTCGGACGAGGACCTCGACCGCGTCCGTTCGGTGCTGGCCGAGGTCGGCGAGGCGATGAGTAAGGACGAGCCCTGGAACGAGCGGCTGTGGGGCCCGATAGAGGTGCTGGGCCTCGACAGCGTCATCCTGGACTCGATGGTGGTCCGCGTCAGCGCGAAGACGATGCCGGGCAAGGCCCTCTCCGTCGAACGCGAACTGCGCTGGCGCATCAAGCAGGCCTTCGACCGCGCGGACATCAGCATCGTGGGCGGCCTCCCGGCCCCGCCGGACGAGGCCGCCGCCGACCCGACGGCGGGCATGGCGGCCCCGTCGGCGTACTCGAACACGGGCTCGGCGCAGTCGCAGGCGGCGTCCCCACTGACGCCTCCGGCGGTCGTTCCGTCGAGTGGAGCCAAGTAGGGGCGAGAGGTTTCTCATACGGGCTCGTGCGCGTGCGGGGCGGTTCCGGAAGCGATCCGGAGCCGCCCCGCACGCGTCTGGGGCCCGGCGCGACCGCCGTAACGGTTCGGCACGCTCGTTCGAGTGAACGCCTGCGGCATTCGCAGGTCACAGGGGCCCGGGTGCCTCATGGTTCCGCCGTGGCACCACCCGGAACGAGCACGGCCGGGGAGCAGCGTGGAGAAGGAGGAGCATCGATGCAGGACCCTGCCGATCTGCTGATCGCGTTCGAGGAGGCATCCGAGACTCCGATTCGACCCGAGTACGCCGAAGGGGCGGCCATCGTGCCGTCGAGACCGCCCGACGCCCACAACCACGCCGTGGGGGAGCTGACCTACCAGCTCCGCGCCGCCGGACTACGCCTTGTGGGCATGGGCAACGGCTACCGGGCAGCCCACAAGGACGGCCGCACCATGGCCCTGCTCATCCCCGACTTCTATGTACGCCGCCGCAAGGCGACGGAGCTGGACGAGTCGTATCGCAGGGCCCACAAGGGCTGGTACCCCATCGACATGATCGCCCTGGTCGGCGAGGTGACCTCCACCAACCACGAGACGGACACCGGCCCCAAGCTGCGCACCTACGCCTCCGCCGACGTCCCCTTCTACATCCTGATCAACCGTCATCAGAAGACGGCCCACTGCCACTCCGACCCGATCACCCCCGGCGACGATCCCACCGAGGCGTACTACGCCACCGAGGTCAAGGTCGAACTGGGCCGCGCACTCCCGCTCCCGGCCCCGTACCCGACACTGGAGACGGCCCCTTTCCTGGAGCCGCCGGAGTAGCCGAGCCGGTCGGCGAACGCGGTGCCCGACGCGCAACTCCGCACGGTTCGCCAAGTGTCGCCCGGCATGATCAGGCAGGCTCTCAGCCGAACCAGTTCACCTGCACCAGCGCGATCCACTCGCCTCGCGCATCGGTGATGCCGCCGTCGGCAGACCGTCCAGCAGGTCGTCCTGGAACAGTTCCCACTGCCAGTCAGTCACCCGCGACCTCACGGTGCGCCGCGCGCACGATTTCCCCGGCCTCGCGGATCGCCCGCTCACGAGTCGCAGGGTCGGGGCCGCTGAGCGCCTGCTCGGCGGCATGCAGACTGCGCGCGGTCGCGGGGTACCGCTCGATCTCGACGACGACGCCCCACTGTTCAGGCCGGGAAATGAGCGGACCGTCCTGGTCCGCGTACGGCGTGGTCATCGGCCGCCCCTTCTGCTCGTCGAGCGCCCCTGTGGCACGCGCCCACGCCTAGCGCCATTTCCGTCACTTCTTCACGCTCACGAGGCGATCGTCAGCCGCCGGGGTGAGGGTGAGTCCCCACTCCGCGTACACGGTCTTGTCGGCGCCGCGCACCTCTACGCCCCACCGGTCGGCCAGGGCCGCGACGAGCAGCAGTCCGCGTCCGAACTGGTCGGCGTCCTGCGCCGGGCGGGGCCACGGCAGTCGGTCCCCTCGCGGGTCGCCGACCTCGACGCGGAGCGCGACGGCACCGAGTGAGATCCGCGCGCGGATCAGCCGGTCCTGGAGGCTGCCGTGCAGCAGGGCGTTGCTCATCAACTCCGAGACGACCACGGCGCCATCCCCGGCGCGGTCGGGATGCCCCCACTCCCCGACGAGCCGCGCGGCCCGCCGCCGGGCGAGCGTGACGCTGTGGGCGAGGGGGTGTAGTCGAGGGAGTCCTCGCGGAGGAGGGGCTGATTCATGGGCATACGCCTCTCATGCAACATCCGATGTCACTGCGTTAGCGACTGAACACGGAAAGTAGTATCTCGTGCGCTCTGGGAGCAACAGATCTGGGGAAGTTCTTCCCGAATGAGTGAAGGGCGTCCACGGCGTGACGGACTCGGGACACACTGTGACCGTGATGCGATCAACTCAAGCCGCGGGCAACCGGGCGTCAACTGTCCTGGGCCGCAGGCTCGGTAGCGAACTGCTGTCCCTGCGGGACGCCGCGGGCAAGACACAGCAACAGGCCGCTATGTCCATCAACGCGACCGGCACGAAGATCGTGAAGATGGAACGGGGCTGGGTGCCCATGCGCGACCCGGACATCCGTGTGCTGTGCGAGTTCTACGGACAGCACGACGGCAAGGCAACGGCTCGATTGCTGGAACTGGCGAAGCTGGACCGCGAGCGGCGCAAGGCCAGGGGCTGGTGGCAGCACTCACCCAACGCCGGCGCGCTGGCCGAGTACATCGCCATGGAGGATGTGGCGGACCGCGTCCGCACCTGGCAACTCTCCCTCGTCCCAGGCCTGTTCCAGACAGCGGACTACGCGCGCTCGCTCGCTGTCAGCGACGGCGTGTGGGAGGACCCGGACGACATCGAGCGCATCGTCGAGGTCCGCATGCGGCGCCAGGCCCGCCTCCACGGCGAACACCCGCTCAATGTGTACGCGGTCGTCTGGGAAGCCGCACTACGACAACTGGTCGGCGGACCCGACGTGATGCGGGCCCAGTTGGAGCACCTGTTGCAGGTGGCTCAGCTTCCGAATGTACGACTCCAGGTACTGCCGTTCCGTACGGGCGGCCACCCCTGCATCACCGGCCCGTTCAACATCGTCTCGTTCGTGGAGACGGAAGCCGTGGACGTGGTCCATGTGGACGCCATCGCTTCTACGGTGTGGGTGGAGAACCCGACCGAGAGCGCCACGTACAGCAACTTCTTCGACCGTACGGCCCGCCTCAGCCTCGCCCAGCACGACACCGCCCAGCTCATCGAACGCATCCGCCAGGAGATCTGACCCGTGCCCGAGTCCAACTTCATAAAGTCCAGCTACAGCAGTTCGGGCGGCGAGTGCGTAGAAGTCGCCCTCAACACTCCACACACCGTCGCCGTCCGCGACTCCAAGACCCCCGACGGCCCGATACTCCACCTCTCCCCAGCCGCGTGGGCGGGATTCATCGCCGCAGAGGCACTCGCCGACGCACGACGACGGTGAGCCGCGTCAGCCGCCAGGAGCCGCCTGCCGCAGCCGCTCGCTCGACGAAGGCCGTAGGCCGAGCCACTGCTCGGCGTCCCACGCGTGGAACCGTTCCACCTCAGTGAATCCCAGTTTCGCCGCGAGGCGCATCGAGCCGGCGTTGGCGGTCTGCGTGGCGAGTACCACCGGCTCGCCGGGACGGACACCGTCGAACCAGTCGAGTACCGCCACGCACGCCTCCGCCGCGTACCCGCATCCCCATGCTCGCGGCAGGAACAGGTAGCCGAGATCGGCCTTGCCCTCGGCAGCCGGGCGGTGGCTCCCGGTCGCTGTCCTCAGCAGGATCTGACCGATCATCACTCCGTCCAGATCCACGACGAAGCTGCCGGGCCACTGCTCGGGAACCGCGGGCAGCTCGCGTTCGAGTTCGTCGCGCGACCGGGGGCCGCCGAGGTAGGTGTGCACCTCGGGCGAGGCGAGCAGTTCGATGAACGCCGCACGGTCCCGGGCCTCGGACGCACGGAACACGAGCCGCCCGGTCCCGAACGGGGCGGGTGGCCAGGCAACTGACAGTGGTTCGTTCATGGCGGGCAACGTACCGCCCGCGCAGCGAAGCGCGTGGACTCGTTCGCCATATTGACGCCCACCCCCCGCCCGGAGATGATCCGAGAGCGCTCTCTGACGTGGACACGATCAGGAGGACCCACCTGATGTCTCCCACCCGCAGCCAGCTCGCCCGCCTGATTCCGCTCGGGCTCGCCGCCGCCCTCCTCCTCGCCCTCGGGCAGGCCGCGAGCACCGCCGGGCCCGCCGAGGCCGTCACCGCGGCCACCGACGGCCAGTTCTCCACCCTCGGTCGTACCACCCTCGCCGGCGCCGACCCCAGCGTCATCAAGGTCGGTGACCTCTACGTCGCCGCCAAGTCCGTGGACGGCGGGATCGCCGTGCGGACCGCGGCCACCCTGGAGGGCATCGCCGCCGCACCCAAGCAGCAGGTGTGGCGGGACACCGGCGGCCTCGGTGAGGTGTGGGCGCCGGAGATCGTGCACCACGACGGCGCCTACCGGATCTACTTCGCCGCCGGCACCGGCGCCGCCCACCGGATGTACCACATCAGCTCGGCCAGCCCGGCGACCGGCTACTCCGCCGCCACCAAGGTCGCCCTGCCCGGCGACAAGTGGGCCATCGACGGGGCGCCCTTCACCTTCGGCGGCCAACGCTGGTTCGTGTGGTCCGGCTGGGCCGGTGACACCAACGTCGAGCAGAACCTCTACGTCGCCCGGCTGAGCGGTCCCACCACGTCCACCGGCGACCGGTACGTCATCTCGCAGCCCCGCGAGTCCTGGGAGCGGGTCGTGGGCAACCCGTACATCAACGAGGCGCCCCAGCCGATCGTCGACCCCAACGGCCAGATGCACATCGCGTACTCCGCGAACGGCAGCTGGAGCAGCCAGTACTGCATCGCCGACCTGCGGCTGCGGGCCGGTGGCGATCCCACCTACGTGTGGGACTGGTACAAGAGCAACGGCTGCCTCTTCGGCTCGCACGCCGCGACCATGATGTCGGGCTGGGACCCCACGCTGTACGTCGACGGCCCCGGCCACCACACGTTCGTCCTGCCGCGCGGCGACGCCACCGCGGGGCCGCCGTCCGGCAACCGCTTCCCGACGATGTTCCACGCCGTCGCCAAGGGCACGCCCTACTCGTGGTCCAACCGCTACTGGTACACCGGCACGGCCGTCTGGTGGGGCAGCACCACCTACAGCCGCGCCAACGTCCCCGGCTCCCCCGCCGACACCGGGTACAGCCTCAAGTTCTTCGAGTGAAGCCCGCGTCCGCGAAGACGACACACACGCCCCCGCAGGTAACGACTCCGTTGCCGCGGGGGCAACCTGTTGACGCCTCCCCCACCCCCGGCCTACCTTCCTCCCACCGATAGGAAAGTTTCCTAACAGTGATTCCCGCGGTGCTCCGCACGGTGATCCCTCGGTGGACTTTCCGGTAATCACACTGGGAAGCTGGGCAGCCGAAAGGCAGGTGTCGACAGTCATGGCAGCAACATCCGGTACCCCGGGCACCCCGCGCGTGCTGCGCGCCATGAACGACCGGGCCGCGCTCGACCTCCTGCTGGAGCACGGCCCGCTCTCCCGCACCCGGATCGGCAAGCTCACAGGCCTCTCGAAGCCGACCGCCTCCCAGCTGCTCGCCCGGCTGGAGGCGGCGGGACTCGTCCTCGTCACCGGCACCAGCGAGGGGCGGCCCGGACCCAACGCCCAGCTGTACGCGGTGAATCCTTCCGCCGCGTACGCCGCCGGGCTCGACGTGACCCCCGAGCGGATCCTCGCCGCCGTCGCCGATGTGACCGGGCGGACGGTGGGCGAGTACGAACTGCCCACCCCCGGCCGGCGCCCGGCCCACACCGTCGTACGCCAGGTCACCGACGCCCTCGACGGCGCGGTGAAGGCGGCGGGGCTCGCCCGGGCCGACATCCGGCGGCTCGTCATCGGCACCCCCGGCGCCTTCGACCCGAACACGGGCCGGCTGCGCTACGCCTCCCACCTGCCCGGCTGGCACTCCCCCGCCCTGCTCGACGAGCTCGCGGCGGCGCTGCCGATGCCCGTCGAGTACGAGAACGACGTCAACCTCGCCGCCGTCGCCGAACAGCGGCTCGGCGCCGCCCGGGGCCACGACGACTTCGTCCTCCTGTGGAACGAGGGGGGCCTGGGCGCCGCCCTCGTACTCGGCGGACGGCTGCACCGCGGCTGGACCGGCGGCGCGGGCGAGGTCGGCTTCCTGCCCGTGCCCGGCGCGCCGCTCGTCCGGCACGTCACCAAGGCCAACAGCGGTGGCTACCAGGAGCTGGCCGGCTCCCAGGCCATCCCCCGGCTCGCCCGCGAACTGGGCATACGCCCCATTCCCACGGGCCCGTACAGCGAGGCCGCCGCAGCCCTCGTACAGCAGGCCGCGGACATCAACGCGGGCGCCCACCGAGAGCTGCTGCAGACCTACGCGACCGGCCTCGCCACCGGTCTCGCCTCCCTCGTGTCCGTCCTCGACCCCGAACTCGTCGTTCTCAGCGGCGCCTCGCTCAGCAGGGGCGGCGAACCCCTGCGCGCGCTGGTGCAGGCCGAGCTGGAGGAGCTGGCCGCGTCCCGGCCGCGTCTCGTCGTCGGCGACGTCCATGAACAGCCCGTGCTGCGCGGCGCGCTGGAGAGCGCGCTCGCCGCGACCCGCGACGAGGTCTTCGACACCTCGGCCCACTGAACAGCCCCCTCGCCTCCCCCTCACCTTTTCCCCCGTCAGCCCGCCCTGCTCGTAGGGAGACCCCGTCATGCTCGGAATGCCCCGTAAAGCGGTGCTCGCCGCCGCGTCGATAGCCCTTCTCGCCACCGGCTGTACCGGTCAGTCCGACTCCGGTGCCACGGACGACCCGAACGCGAAGACCACCATCACCTTCTGGCACGGGTGGAGCGCGCCCGCCGAGGTGAAGGCGGTCCAGGAGAACATCGCCCGCTTCGAGAAGGCGCACCCCAACATCAAGGTGAAGGTCGTCGGCAACATCAACGACGACAAGCTCAACCAGGCGCTGCGCGCGGGCGGTTCGAACGGCCCCGACGTGGTGTCGTCGTTCACCACGTCCAACGTCGGCAAGTTCTGCTCGTCCGGCGCCTTCGCCGACCTCAAGCCGTTCATCGAGAAGTCGAAGCTCGACCTGGACGCGATCATCCCGAAGCCGATGCTGGAGTACACGCAGTTCGAGGGCACCCGGTGCGCGCTGCCGCTGCTCGGCGACGCGTACGGCCTCTACTACAACAAGGACGCCTTCGAGGCGGCCGGCATCAAGGCGCCCCCGAAGACCTGGACCGAGTTCGCGAAGGACGCGAAGAAGCTCACGAAGAGCAAGGGCGACTCGTACGCGCAGCTCGGTTTCATGCCCAATTACCACGGCTACGAGACCGTGGTGGACCACTACATGTCGCAGTGGGACCACTCCTACTTCGACGAGGGCGGCAAGTCGAACATCGCCGAGGACCCGGCCTTCGCCGAGATGTTCACGTACCAGAAGAAGCTTGTCGACGATCTCGGCGGGTTCCGGAAGCTGGAGAGGTACCGCAACACGTTCGGTGACGAGTGGGGCGCCAAGCACCCCTTCCAGACCGGCCAGGTGGCGATGCAGCTCGACGGCGAGTGGCGGCTGGGGATGGCGAAGGACGCGGGGGTGGAGTTCGAGATCGGCACCGCCCCGATGCCCGTCGCCGACGACGAGGCGGACGAGTACGGCAAGGGCTTCCTCTCCGGCACGATCATGGGCATCGCCCCGCAGAGCAGGAAGCAGAACGCGGCCTGGGAACTGATGAAGTACATGACGACCGACACCGAGGCCGTCGTGTCGTTCGCCAACGCCATCCACAACGTGCCGTCCACGTTCGACGCGCTCAAGTCGCCCGGCCTGAAGGTCGAGGACGGCTTCAAGACCTTCGTGGACATCGCCCAGCACCCGCAGTCCAACACCCCGCCGGCCTCCGTGAACGGCTCGACGTACCAGACGACGCTCCAGGACTTCGGCTACCAGTACGAGTCCGGCAAGGCGAAGGATCTGAAGGCCGGCCTGAAGAAGACCGCCGACCAGATCGACCGCGACATCGAGCAGGCGAAGTAGCGCCCCATGGCCACCCTCCCCGCACCCGCGGCCTCACCGACTCTGCGCACCAAACGCAGGAAACAGGCCCTGCGCACCGCCGCCTTCATGTCGCCGTGGCTGATCGGCTTCAGCGTCTTCTTCGCCTACCCGCTGATCTCGACCGTGTACTTCTCGTTCATGAAGTACGACGGCTTCGGCGCCCCGGAGTTCCGGGGGCTGGAGAACTGGAGTTACGTCTTCGACGACTACCCCATGTTCTGGCCGGCGCTGCGCAACACCCTGTGGCTGGTGCTCGTCATGGTCACCTTCCGGGTCGTGTTCGGCCTGGGGATCGGCCTGCTGATCACGAAGATCAAGACCGGCACGGGCGTCTTCCGCACGCTGTTCTACCTGCCCTACCTGGCGCCGCCGGTCGCCGCCACGCTGGCCTTCGTGTTCCTGCTCAACCCGGGTACGGGGCCGGTCAACTCGGTGCTGGGCGATCTGGGTCTGCCGACGCCCGGCTGGTTCACGGACGCCGCCTGGTCCAAGCCCGCCCTCACCATGCTGGCCCTGTGGGGCGTCGGCGACCTGATGGTCATCTTCATGGCCGCGCTGCTCGACGTACCGAGGGAGCAGTACGAGGCCGCCGAGCTGGACGGCGCGTCGGCCTGGCAGCGGTTCCGGTTCGTGACGCTGCCGAACATCTCGCCGATCGTGATGTTCGCCGTGGTCACGGGGGTCATCCAGACGATGCAGTACTACACGCAGCCGCTGGTCGCCGGGAAGGTCGCCTCCGGGATCATCGGCGGCTCGGGCCAGCAGTTCGAACCGGGCTACCCCGACAAGTCGACGCTCACCCTGCCGCAGCTCGTCTACAACCTCGGCTTCCAGCGGTTCGACTACGGCTCCGCCTGCGTGGTCGCGCTGGTGCTGTTCGCGCTGTCCATGGCGTTCACCGCGTTCCTGATGCGGCGCCGCGGCGGTCTCATCCAGGCAGGTGACTGACCATGACGCAGACGACTGAAGTCCGACTGCCAGGCGCGACACGGGAACCGGAGAGCCCGAAGGCGCCCGTCACGCCGGCCGAGCGCACCGCCCGCCGCAAGGCGCTCCTGGAGTGGATCGCCGTGCACGCGCTCGGGGTCGCCGCCGCGCTGTTCTTCGTGCTGCCCTTCGTGTTCGTCGTCCTGACCTCGCTGATGAGCGACGACCAGACGCTCACCAGGGACCTGGTCCCGGACACCTGGGAGTGGGGCAACTACACACAGGTCTTCGACACCCCCGGCTTCCTCACCTGGTGGAAGAACACCCTCCTGTACGCGGGCGCCGGCACCGCGCTGACGGTCGCGTCCTCGATCCCGGTGGCGTACGCGCTCGCCAAGTTCCGCTTCCGTGGCCGGAATCTGTCGCTGATGCTGGTCATCTCGATGATGATGCTGCCGCCGCAGGTCATCATCATCCCGATGTACCTGTTCTGGGCGAAGCAGCTGGATCTGTCGGGCACCCTGTGGCCGCTGATCATCCCGATGGCGTTCGGCGACGCGTTCTCCATCTTCCTGCTGCGGCAGTTCCTGATGACGATCCCGAACGAGTACCTCGACGCGGCGAAGGTCGACGGCTGCGGGGACCTGAAGACGCTGCTGAAGGTCGTGCTGCCGATGGCGAAGCCGGGCATCGCGGCCGTCGCGCTCTTCCAGTTCTTCTACGCCTGGAACGACTACTTCGGGCCGCAGATCTACGCGTCCGAGAACCCCGGCGCCTGGACCCTGAGCTACGGCCTGGAGTCCTTCAAGGGAGCGCACCACACCGACTGGAACCTGACGATGGCCGCGACCGTCCTGGTCATGGCACCCGTGATCCTCGTGTTCTTCTTCGCACAGAAGGCGTTCGTCGAGGGCGTCACGCTCACCGGAGTGAAGGGCTGAGAATGAAACTCGCAGTACTGGGCGGGGGCTCCACCTACACCCCTGAACTCATCGACGGCTTCGCGAGGCTGCGCGACACCCTGCCCGTCGAGGAACTGGTCCTCGTCGACCCGGCGCTCGACCGTCTGGAACTCGTCGGCGGGCTGGCCCGGCGCATCTTCGCCAGGCAGGGGCACCCCGGGCGGATCACCACGACCGACGATCTCGACGCGGGTGTGGACGGCGCCGACGCCGTCCTGCTCCAGCTCCGCGTGGGCGGGCAGGCCGCCCGCAACGAGGACGAGACCTGGCCGCTGGAGTGCGGCTGCGTCGGCCAGGAGACCACCGGCGCGGGCGGCCTCGCCAAGGCGCTGCGTACGGTCCCGGTGGTGCTCGACATCGCCGAGCGGGTCCGGCGGGCCAACCCGGACGCCTGGATCATCGACTTCACCAACCCCGTCGGCATCGTGACCCGCGCCCTCCTCCAGGCCGGTCACAAAGCGGTCGGACTGTGCAACGTGGCGATCGGATTCCAGCGGAAGTTCGCCGGGCTGCTCGGGGTCGACGCCACCGATGTGCATCTGGACCATGTGGGCCTCAACCACCTCACCTGGGAAACCCATGTGCGACTGGGCGGTCCCGAGGGCGAGAACGTCCTGCCGAAGCTGCTCGCCGAGCACGGTGACGCCCTCGCCGCCGACCTGCGCCTGCCGAGCGGCGTCCTGGACCGCCTGGGAGTCGTGCCGTCCTACTACCTGCGCTACTTCTACGCGCACGACGAGGTCGTACGGGAGCTGGGTACGAAGCCCTCGCGGGCCGCGGAAGTGGCCGCGATGGAGAAGGAGTTGCTGGCGATGTACGGCGACCCGGCGCTCGACGAGAAGCCCGCGCTGCTGGGCAAACGGGGCGGGGCCTACTACTCGGAGGCGGCCGTCGACCTCGCCGCGTCCCTGCTGGGCG
This sequence comes from Streptomyces sp. NPDC017991, assembly GCF_044328075.1. Classification (NCBI taxonomy): domain Bacteria; kingdom Bacillati; phylum Actinomycetota; class Actinomycetes; order Kitasatosporales; family Streptomycetaceae; genus Streptomyces; species Streptomyces sp. NPDC017991. Next base: position 491,047 of record NZ_JBIRGP010000002.1, read on the forward strand.
GGGGCGGCAGCCCCTACCAGGTGGTGAACACCTGCAACCGGGGGACGCTGCCCTTCCTGCCCGACGACGCCGTGATCGAGGTGCAGGCGGCGGTCGGGCACTCGGGGGCCGTCCCGCTGCCGGTGGCGCCGGTGGACCCGCTGTTCGCGGGGCTGATGGCGAACGTGACCGCGTACGAGGACCTGGCCCTGGAGGCCGCCCTGCGCGGGGGCCGCGAGCGGGTGTTCCGGGCACTGCTCGCCCATCCCCTGGTCGGCCAGTACGCACTCGCCGACGGCCTCACCGACCGGCTGATCGCGCACAACCGGGAGCACCTCGCGTGGGCGTGACCGCGTCCCACACGGGGCCCGAACACACCGACCCCGCCGCCCGCATGGAGGCCGAACACACCGTCCTCGCCGTGGACGCGGGGAACAGCAAGACCGACGTCGCGGTCGTGGCGGGTGACGGGAGTGTGCTCGCCACCGCCCGCGGCGGCGGGTTCCGGCCTCCCGTCGTCGGCGTCCGGCAGGCGGTGGACACGCTCGCCGACGCCGTCGGCCGGGCCTTCGCCGCGGCGGACGTCACCGCCGTCGGCCATGTCTCCGCCTGCCTCGCCAACGCCGATCTGCCCGTGGAGGAGGAACAGTTGGCCGCCGCGCTGCACGCGCGCGCGTGGGGGGCGACCGTGGACGTCCGCAACGACACCTTCGCGATACTGCGGGCCGGTGTCGAGGAGCCGCGGGGCGTCGCCGTGGTGTGCGGCGCGGGCATCAACTGCGTGGGCATGCGGCCCGACGGACGGGTCGCCCGCTTCCCCGCCCTGGGCCGCCTGTCCGGTGACTGGGGCGGCGGCTCCGGCCTCGCCGAGGAGGCCCTGTGGCACGCGGCGCGCGCCGAGGACGGGCGGGGCGCCGCGACCGAGCTGGCCCGCGCCCTGCCCGCGCACTTCGGCCTGAGCACGATGTACGCGCTCATCGAGGCCCTGCACCTCGGTCGCGTCGAGGACGTGCGGCGCCACGAGCTGACGCCGGTCCTGTTCGCCACGGCGGCGGACGGCGACCCGGTGGCCCGTGCGCTCGTCGACCGGCTGGCGGACGAGGTGGTGGGCATGGCGGTCGTCGCCCTGACCCGCCTCGACCTGCTGGGCGAGGAGGCGCCGGTCCTGCTCGGCGGCGGTGTGCTGGCCGCCCGCCACCCCCAACTCGACGACCGCGTACGGGAGCTGCTGGGCGAGCGTGCCCCCAAGGCCGTACCCCGGGTCGTCACCGCCCGGCCGGTCCTGGGAGCCGCGCTCCTCGGCCTTGACCACCAGGGCGCCCCGGCCCGGGCGCACGCCCGCGTGCGGGAGTTTTACGAGAGGGTCTGAGCACCCCGGGAACCGAACAGTTCGGGTTGGCGTATTCATGAGCAGGGGCGGTGCGGGATCTTCACCGGGCCGCAATCCGACCAAGATCGCGTCAAGACCTGTTCGGATGTCGGTCCCGGCGGCGATACTTGCGGCCGTGCGTCTCTTCCCGTGCTCCTCGGCGCCGGGCGGAGGTGACCGGCGACGACCATGGGGGAGGTCAGGTGACGTACCAGCAGCAGAGCACCGCGGCGCCACCGCAGGGGCGGGCGGGCGCGTCGCCCGCGGTCCCGCCGCAGGCCCCGCCACCGGGGCCGCAGGGCAGGCCGGGTGTGCCCGACCCCGGGCCCCCGCGGCGCACGGCATGGGCGGAGGGCGTCGACCGGCTGCGGGCCGGGGCGACCACCGAGCCCGGACGGCTGCGCGTCATCGGCGCCGTGCTCGCCGTCCTGGTGGTCGCGTTCGGCGCGCTCACCGCCTGGGAGATGACGGAACGTTCGGCCGCCGCGGACGACGTGCTGCACAGCAGCCAGCCGCTGAGCGCCGACGCGGCGGACATCTACCGTTCCCTCGCCGACGCCAACACCGCCGCGTCCAGCGGCTTCCTCGCGGGCGGCCAGGAGCCGGCCAAGACCCGCAAGCGGTACGAGGACGACATCGGCCTGGCCGCGGAGAAGCTGGTGACCGCGGCGGCCAACTCCGAACCGGGTTCCACCTCGGCGAAGACCATCACCAAGCTCAACACGATGCTTCCCGAGTACAAGGGCCTGGTCGAGCGGGCCCGCGCCAACAACCGGCAGGGCTACCCCCTCGGCGGCGCCTACCTGCGGTACGCGAACGCGAAGATGCAGATCATGCTCGACGACGCCGAGCGGCTCTACAAGGTGGAGAACGAGCGGCTGCGCTCCGACTACGACGACGCGACGCCCTATCCGTGGATCGCGATCGGCGCCGGTGCCGTGGCCATCGGCGGTCTCGTGTGGGCGCAGCGGCGCAACTACCGCCGGACCAACCGCGTGCTGAACCACGGCCTGGCCGCCGCCACCGCGGCCACCACGGTCGTCCTGCTCTGGCTGGTCGTCGGCCACACCGTGGCCCGCGCCGGGCTGAACGACTCGTACGACCACGGTGTGCGCTCGATGAACACGCTGAACGACGCCCGGCTGGCCTCGCTCAAGGCCCGCAGCAACGAGAACCTCACGCTGGTCTCCCGCGGCGCGGAGACCAAGGAGGTGGTCACGGACGCCGGGAAGCAGACCGTCGACACGTTCGACTACGACTTCGAGCAGCAGATGAAGGACCTCACCACGAAGCTGGCCGACGCCGCGGACCTCGCCGACGACAGCGCGGGCGTGAAGCCGGTCGAGGCCGCGACGGGCAACATGAAGGTCTGGAAGCAGCGGCACGCGGAGGCCCGCGAGCAGGACCAGCTGGGCTACTACCAGAAGGCGCTCGACAAGGTCATCGGCTCCAGGGCGGACAAACCGACGGGCGAGTGCTTCGACAGCGTGGAGACGAACCTGAAGGCCGCGATCACGCACGAGCGCGCCGAGTTCGAGCAGGCGGCCGGTGACGGCCTGGGCGCGATGAACGGCCTCGTGGTGGGCGCCGCGGTGCTCGCCGTGCTGGCCGCGGCCGGCGCGGTGCTGGGCATCGGGCGCAGGCTGTCGGAGTACCGGTGAGAGGGGGCATGACGATGAACGCGCGACGTCTGCGAGCCAGCCTGAGGGGCTGGGGCGGAGTGGGAGCCATGGCGGTCGTCTGTGCCCTGGCGGCGGTCTTCGCGCTGCTGCTGCCGGTGACCCAGTCACGGGAGAACGACGCCGAGGGCCTCGCCGGGCAGGGCACGGCCGACGGCGACCAGATCAGGGCCCCCAAGTGCCCCGATCCCGAGAAGCAGAGCCTTTCGCCGTCCTCGGGCGACCAGAACGGCAAGACGGTCCAGGCGATCAAGAAGCGCGGCTTCCTGATCGTCGGTGTCGACCAGAACAGCTACCGCTTCGGCTACCGCGACCCGAACAGCGCGTCGGGCGACGCCGAGCTGGAGGGCTTCGACATCGACCTCGCGCACGAGATCGCGGACAAGATCGTCGGAGAGAAGCCGAAGAACGTCCGCTTCCGGGCCATCCCCACCGATCAGCGCATCAAGGCGATCCAGGACGGCAAGGTCGACATGGTGGTGCGCACCATGACGATCAACTGCGACCGGCTGGGCAAGGTCGCCTTCTCCTCGCCGTACTTCGAGACCGGCCAGCAGGTGCTCGCCCCGAAGAAGTCGGACATCACCGGGCTCGACGAGTCCCTGGCCGAGAAGCGGATCTGCACGGCGACGAGCTCGACCGCCTGGGAAGCGCTGGACGCGGCCCAGAAGGACGGCACCCTCCCCGCGTCCGCCGACTTCAGGGACCGCACCGTGCCGAACCAACTCGACTGTCTGGTACGGCTGCAGCTCGGTGAGGCCGACGCCGTGGTGACCGACGGGGCGCTCGCCGCGAGCCAGGCCGCACAGGACCCGACGGTCGGCCTCAAGGGCGAGCCGTTCACGGACGAGTTCTACGGCGTGGCGATGAAGAAGGACGCCGCCGATCTGGTGCGCCGGGTCAACCAGATCCTGGTGGACTACCGCAAGGACGGCTGGCAGGAGTCGTACGACAAGTGGCTCGCCGAGAGCCTCGGCGAGTCGTCCGGGCCACCCCCGGTCCAGTACAAATGACCACGGCACTCCCGTAGTTCCGCGGGTGGTTCCGGAGCGGGACGACGAGACGGGCGGCGCGGGACGACGAGACGGGCGGCGCGGGACGACGAGACGGGCGGCGCGGGACGACGAGACGGGCGGCGCGGGACGAGCGGTACAGGACAGACCGGCGCAGGCAACAGGAAACGAGGGGTGATCGATGGGCGTCGCGGGACCATCCGGGCCGGTACTGGACCGGGACGAGGTGGACCGTGCGCTGGCGCGGCTCGGTGCGGAGCACGAGGCCATCGAGACCTCGCTCCTCGCCCTCCAGGACCACGCGGGCCGCAGACTCCTCGAAGGTGCCGAGCTCACGGGCACGACCAAGGAGCGCTGGGGCACCGCCGAGGCGTCGATCACCCTGCTCTGGTCCTACTTCGACGCGTACGCCGACGCGCTGCGCTCCGCTCGGGAGATCCGCTCCCGCAGACGCTGGTCGAGCCGCGACGACCTCGTGGAGCTGACGGAACTGCTGCGCGGCGAGAGCGTCACGATGGCCGGCAGCGCCGGTGCCACGGCCGCCGCGCCCACGATGGCGGGCACGGGCCGGCTGAGCGAGCGCTTCACCCTCGCCGAACTCGTCGAGCGGATGAACGAGTTGTACGCGACCTCGCTGGACATGGTCGTCACGGCCGACGCCGTCTGGTCGGCGCTGCCCGCGCGGATAGATTTACTGGCCGCGGAGCTGCAGCGCACCCGCAGGCTCGCGCACTCCGTGGGCGTCCGGCCCGGTGAGCATCCCTCGGGCGACGACCTGGAGCGGATCACCCGCACGCTGACCTCGTTGCGCGAGCAGGTGGTGTCCGACCCGCTGGCCTTCTGGGCGCCCGCGCAGGGGAGTTCGGCGCCGGGCGGCGGCCGTCCCGACACGACGCGCTACGACCGCGAGGCGCGCGCCCTGGAAGAGGTGCGCCGCGAGATCGACGCCGTGCTCACCGTGCGGCAGGACGCGGAGGCGCGCCTGGTGCGGCTGCGGGACGTGCTGAGCCGCGCGGACCGCACGCTGGCCGAGGCGAGGAGCGCGCGCGGCGAGGTACTGGCGAAGATCGCCGCCTCCGAGGTGCCCGCGGTCGGCGGTCCGCCGACCGCGCTGCAGGAACAGCTGGCCATGGCCTCCGAGTACCGCAGGCACGCGCAGTGGCACCGCCTGTCGCCCCTGCTGGAGTCCCTGGAGGAGAAGGCCGAGGACGAACTGATGCGCGCCCGCGAGTCGTTGACCGCGGTCACCGCGCCGCTCGCGGTCCGCGCGGAACTGCGCGGCCGTCTCGACGCGTACAAGGCGAAGGTCGCACGGCACGGCTTCGCCGAGGATCCGCTGCTGGTGGAGCGGTACGACGCGGCGCGCCGCATGCTGTGGAGCGCGCCCTGCGACCTGCGCGTGGCGGAACAGGCGGTGCTGCGCTACCAGCAGGCGGCCGCCGAGGTACTGGTGCCGAGGGTCCCCGGGGACGGCGGACCACAGGACCGGAGGGGGGAGTCATGAGTCAGCCGAACGAAAGCCGGCCGAGTCAGGAGAGTCAGCAGAAACAGTGTCAGCGGCCCGGCTGCCCCGGGTCGTACGAGGACATGGGCGGCGGCGAGCTGTACTGCGACACCTGCGGTCTGGCGCCGGTCGTCTCGTCGACCGGCATGGTGGGTTCGCCGCCGACCGGGATCACGGCGGGCGGCAGGAACTCACGCGGCTCCCGCAGCGGGAGCGCGCGCTCCGGCTCCCAGGCGTCGTCCCGTTCCACGTCGCGCTCCGCGCAGTCCCGGCGTTCGGTGTCGGGCCGCCTCTCGCGGGCCGTCTCGGGGCGGTCGACGGGCCGTTCGGTGTCGGTGCGCAGTTCCGGTTCGGCGGCCGGGTCCTCCAGTCGCGGCCGGCTCGGGGTCGGCCTCGTACAGGTGCCGGACGTGCCGCGGCCCGACCCGCACGCGATGGTGCAGGAGAACCCCGAGGTTCCGGAGCGGAAGCGATTCTGCTCGCGCTCCGACTGCGGTGCGCCGGTGGGGCGTTCGCGCGGGGAGCGGTCCGGACGCACGGAGGGTTTCTGCACCAAGTGCGGCCACCCGTACTCGTTCGTGCCGAAGCTGCGGACCGGCGACATCGTGCACGGCCAGTACGAGGTCATGGGCTGTCTCGCGCACGGCGGGCTCGGCTGGGTCTATCTGGCCGTCGACCGGGCGGTGTCCGACCGCTGGGTGGTCCTCAAGGGTCTTCTCGACACGGGTGACCAGGACGCCATGGCCGCCGCGATCTCCGAGCGCCGCTTCCTCGCCGAGATCGAGCACTCGAACATCGTGCGGATCTACAACTTCGTGGAGCACCTCGACCAGCGCACCGGCTCCCTCGACGGCTACATCGTCATGGAGTACGTCGGCGGCAAGTCCCTCAAGGAGATCGCCAACGACCGCCGTACCGCGGCCGGCAAGCGTGACCCGCTGCCGGTGGAGCAAGCGTGTGCTTACGGCATCGAGGCCCTTGAGGCGCTCGGCCATCTGCACAGCCGCAACCTCCTGTACTGCGACTTCAAGGTCGACAACGCGATACAGACCGAGGACCAGCTCAAGCTGATCGACATGGGCGCGGTGCGCAGGATGGACGACGACGAGTCGGCCATCTACGGCACGGTCGGCTACCAGGCCCCGGAGGTCGCCGACGTGGGCCCCTCGGTCGCCTCCGACCTGTACACGGTCGCCCGCACCCTGGCGGTCATGACCTTCGACTTCCAGGGCTACACGAACGTGTTCGTGGACTCCCTGCCCGACCCCGACAACATCGAGGTCTTCCGTACGTACGAGTCGTTCTACCGGCTGCTCGTACGGGCCACCGACCCCGACCCGGCCCGCCGGTTCGCCTCCGCGCAGGAGATGGCCGAGCAGCTCACGGGTGTGCTGCGCGAGGTCGTCTCCGTGCAGACGGGCCGGCCGCGGCCCGCGCTGTCCACCCTGTTCGGGCCCGAACTGAAGGTCACGGACACGGAGTTGTTCGGCAAGCTGAGCGGCGACGTGTCGCGGCTGGGCGTACGGGTGGAGCCCGTACGGGAGAAGCGGGGCAGACGGGGGAGGAAGGGCGCGCCGGCTGTGACGGCCGGGGCGAACGGATCACCGGCTGTGACGGCCCGAACGAACGGTGCGCCGCAGCTGACGGCGGGGGCGAACGGTGCGCCGGAGACGCGGGCGGGGACGGGGACACGGGCGGGGGCAGGGGCCGGAACGAGCGGTTCTCCCCTCCTGGTGCCCGCCCCGGCCTCCTCCGTCAAGCCGCTGAACACCTCGGCCGCCTCGCTCGCGCTCCCGGTCCCCCATGTCGACCCCGGCGATCCGAACGCCGGGTTCCTGGCCGGCCTCATGACATCCGCGCCCGGGGAGCTGATCAGCGCCCTGCAGTCGGCGCCCGCCGGCTCCCCCGAGCTGCGGCTGCGCGAGCTGCGGGCCCGCCTGGAGCTGGGCGAGCTCGACCACGCGACCAGGACGCTCGAAACGCTGGAGACGGACCACCCCGACGACTGGCGGGTGGTCTGGTACCGGGGCGTGGCGGCGCTCGCGGCCGGTGACCACGAGGTGGCGGCGGTGTCCTTCGACGCGATCTACGACGCCTTCCCGGGTGAGCCCGCACCCAAGCTGGCCCTCGGCCTGTGCGCGGAGGTCCTCGGACAGCTGGACAACGCCGCCGAGTACTACCGGCTGGTGTGGACGACCGACCCGAGCTATGTCAGCGCCGCGTTCGGCCTGGCCCGCGTCCAGTTCGCGGCGGGCGACCGCCCCGGCGCCGTACGGACGCTGGAGTCGGTGCCGGAGTCCTCGATCCACTACACGGCGGCGCGGGTCGCCGCGGTCCGGGCGCGGCTGAGGCAGCGCCTGGCCGAGGCCGCTCCGCGCCCGCCGGGAGCGCCGGGGGCGCCGCCCGGGGCCCCGGGAACTTCTGCGGCCCCTGCTGCTTCCGGGAACTCCGGGACGCCGTTCCTGGACGACCTGACCTCGGCCGCGGCCCAGGTCGAGGCACTGGACGGGTACGGCCTGGACGCGGTGCGCCGCGAGCAGTTGTCCACAGAGGTCCTTGGCTGCGCCCTGGACTGGGTACTCTCCGGTATCCAGGGTTCCGTCCCGCCGAACACCGGTGCGCGGACCGTACTGCTCGGCAGTGACCTGGACGAGCGGGGCCTGCGCTTCGGACTGGAGCGTTCGTACCGGACACTGGCCCGGCTCGCCCAGGGTGGCGAGGAGAGGATCGATCTGGTGGAGCGCGCCAACCGCTACCGCCCCCGGACGTGGGTGTAATTCATGTCGCAGATGCCCCAACTGGCCGCCTGCCCCAGCTGTGAGGAACCGCTGGAGTCGGGAGACCGCTTCTGCGGTGCGTGCGGTTACGACCTGTCGGCCGTACCAGCGCCGCCGGACGACAGTCCCACGATCACCATGAACGGCTCGGCGCCACGGCCTCCTTCGGCCGCGGCCGGGGTGGCCCCCGCGGCACCCGTGGCCCCGGTGACCGCCGTGGACTGGCCTGTCGCGCCCGAGGCCGACAGCTCGGGCACACCGGCGGCCGTGGTCCTGCCGGCGGACATCGAGGGCCGCGAGTCGGGGGGCTCCGACAGCCCCGGCGTACGGTTCGACCGGCCCGCCGGGTCGCCCGCCCCGCCGCACACGCAGTCGCACACGCAGTCGTCCGCCCTGCCGCCTGAGCAGTCGTCCGCCCTGTCGCACGGCCAGACACAGGCCGAGTCGCCCGCCCAGCCGCAGGGGCAGGGGCAGGGGCAGGCGCAGGCGCCGTCTCGATCCGGGGCCCCCGGATCGGCCCCCGGGCCGGCTCACCGGCCGGGCCAGGCGTCGGCCCACGCGCCGGGCCACACGCCGGGCCACGCGCCCGCCCCGGCGTCGGCTCACCCGGCGGGCCAGGTCGCGGCGGAACCGGACGAGTACCCGCTCGCCGCCCCGCTGCCTCCCGAGATCCCGGCGGACGATCTGCCGACGGTCGAGGTCCCCACGATCGACGCACCGCGCGCCGACCCGCGGACGGCCGACCTCGCGACGCCCGCCGCGGGCCTGAAGGTCTGCGTGGCGTGCCGCGCGGGCCAGGTCGACCGGGACGGCTACTGCGAGAACTGCGGCCACGCGCAGCCACGCGAGCGCGACCACATGGAGCAGGAGCTGGACGCGGTCGCCGCGGTCAGCGACCGCGGTCTGCGCCACCACCGCAACGAGGACGCGTTCACGGTCTCCTCGACCGCGCTGCCCGACGGTTCGCCCGCGGTCGTCGCGATCGTCTGCGACGGCGTCTCCTCGGCGACCCGCCCCGACGAGGCCTCCCTGGCCGCCTCCCGCGCGGCGAACGAGTCGCTGCTCGCGGCCCTGCCCTGCGGCACGCACCCGCAGCAGGCCATGCACGACGCGATCCTCGCCGCCGCCGAGGCGGTCAACTCCCTCGCGGACCCCGCCACCTCGTCCCACGAGCACCAGCCGCACGTGAACGCACCGGCCTGCACGCTCGTCGGCGCCGTCGTCACCCCCAGCCTTCTGATCGTCGGCTGGGTCGGCGACAGCCGCGTCTACTGGGTGCCCGTGGACCGGTCGGCACCACCGGCCCGGCTCACCGAGGACGACTCCTGGGCGGCCCAGATGGTCGCCGCGGGCCTGATGAGCGAGGCCGAGGCGTACGCGGACGAGCGCGCCCACGCCATCACGGGCTGGCTGGGGGCGGACGCGTACGAACTGGAGCCGCACACCGCTTCCTTCAAGCCGGACCGGCCGGGTGTGGTCGTGGTGTGCACCGACGGGCTGTGGAACTACGCGGAGGGCGCCGAGGAGATGGCCGAGGTCATCCCGCGCGACGCCGCGGACCGGCCGCTGCACAGTGCCCAGGTCCTGGTGGGCCACGCCCTGGACGGCGGGGGCCACGACAACGTAACAGTGGCCGTCCTTCCGTTCCCCACGCCGCAACAAGGGGCAGGATCGGCCTAAGAGGCCCAAGCGGTACGAAACGGCAGAGACAGCAGAGACGGTAGAGACGGCAGTGGCGGTAGGAACGACAGGGACGGCGAGGGCCTCGGCCCGGTCGGGACCGGAGGGGACCGGTCCGCCTACCGGCATCACCCACGACGTGTGGGAGTCCTGAGGGGGAGCAGAGAAGGCATGGCCAATTTCTCGAAGTCGAACGTGCCGCAGTTCTCGGTGGAGGTCTACCAGAACGAGTACCTGCCGGAGGGCGGCCGCGAGGTCAACGCGATCGTGACGGTGACCTCCACCGGCGGCGGCACGGTCGGGAGTGCCGCCGCGGCACCGCATCTGTACACACCGGGACAGAGCCCGGACGCGGCCGTGGCGATCATGGTCGACTGTTCGGGGTCCATGGACTACCCGCCCACCAAGATGCGCGGCGCAAGGGACGCGACGGCCGCCGCGATCGACGCCCTGCGGGACGGCGTGCACTTCGCGGTGATCGGCGGGACGCACGTCGCCAAGGAGGTCTACCCGGGCAACGGTGAACTGGCCGTCGCCGACGCGCAGACCCGCGAGCAGGCGAAGCAGTCGCTGCGCAAGCTCAGCGCGGGCGGCGGCACCGCGATCGGCACCTGGCTGAAGCTGGCCGACCGGCTGCTGTCCTCGGCGGACGTCACCATCCGGCACGGCATCGTGCTCACCGACGGCCGCAACGAACACGAGTCGCCCGAGGACCTGAAGGCCTCCCTGGACGCCTCCGCCGGCCGTTTCACCGCCGACGCCCGGGGCGTCGGCACGGACTGGGAAGTGAAAGAAGTCACCGCCATCGCGTCCGCGCTGCTCGGCACCGCCGACATCGTGGCCGATCCGGCGGGCCTGTCCGCCGACTTCACGCAGATGATGGAGACGGCCATGGGCAAGGAGGTCGCGGACGTGGCGCTGCGGCTGTGGACCCCGGTCGGCACCTCCATCAAGTTCGTCAAGCAGGTCGCGCCGACGGTCGAGCCGCTGACCGACCGCCGCACCGAGGCGGGCCCGCGCGCCGGGGACTACCCCACGGGCTCCTGGGGGGACGAGTCCCGCGACTACCACGTGTGCGTGGAGGTGCCCGAGGCCGGCCTCGGGCAGGAGATGCTCGCCGCCCGGGTCTCCCTGGTGATCCCGCACGGCGACGGCACCGCCCGGACGCTGGGCGCGCAGGGGCTCGTACGGGCCGTGTGGACCGACGACATGACGGCGTCCACGTCGATCAATCCGCAGGTCGCGCACTACACGGGTCAGGCGGAACTGGCGCAAGTCATCCAACAGGGCCTGGATGCGCGTAAAGCGGGAGATGCCGACGGGGCAACGGCCAAACTGGGCCGCGCGGTTCAGCTCGCGAGTGCCTCCGGAAACGCGGATACGGCGAAACTGCTTGCGAAGGTGGTGGACGTGGTCGATGCCGCGGCGGGTACTGTGCGATTGAAGGCGAAGGTCGCGGAGGCCGACGAGATGACTCTCGAAACACGGTCCACAAAGACTGTTCGTGTAAAGAAGTAGAGCAGCGCACAAGCACTGCGCACACGGTACGTAGCAACGCGCGAGCACCACGCACACGGTTTCGCACGACTCACGGTCCCCGGTGGGCCGGACATGAGAGGGGGAAGCGCCGACATGCCGACCTGCCCGAACGGACACCAGTCGGGTTCCGACGACTGGTGCGAGGTCTGCGGTCACCGCATGGCCGGTGCCGTGCCCCCGCCACCTCCACCGCCGCCCCCGGCGGCCGGTTACGGCTATCCGCCGCCCGGTTCGCAGCCGCCGCCCGGTCAGGGCGGCCGGCCGCACCTCTCCGCGGTGCCCGACCCGGCGCCCGAGGCGGAGCTGTGCCCGCAGTGCCGTACCCCGCGCGAGGGCGGAGCGCCGTTCTGCGAGGAGTGCCGGTGGAACTTCCTGACGAACACCGCGACCTCGTACACCCCGGCCGCGCCGCGTCCCACCGGGCCCGGCCCCGGTGGACCCGGTCCTGGCGGTCCGGGCCCCGGCGGCCCCGGTCCCGGGGGGCCCGGCGGGCCGAACCCCGCGCTCCGCTTCCAGCAGCAGCCGCCTCCCGGGCAGTCCGGCCCGACCCACGGCGGCTTCGACTACCAGGGTTCCCGGCCCTCGCAGATGAACCGGCCCGCGGAGCCGATCCCGCCCTACGGCGAGGACCCCTCGGGCTTCCCCGGTGATCCGTCACGACCGGTACCGCCACCGCCTGGTCCCGGGGGCACCCGCCCCGGAGGTCCTGATGGGTACGGCGGTCCCGGCGGCCCCGGTCCCGGTGGACCTGGCCCCGGCGGGCAAGGTGGGTACGGCGGTCCGAACGGACTCGGTGGTCCGAACGGTCCTGGGGGCCAGGGCGGCCCCGGCGGCCCCGGTGCCCCCCAGGGATTCCAGCAGCCCGGTCCGCCCGGACAGTCACAGTCCGGTCAGGCCGGTCAGTCCGGCCCGCCGGTGTATCAGCAGGAGACCGCGTATCCGCAGGAGACCGGGCGTCCGCAGGCGCCGGGTGGCCCGTCCTTCGGAGGCGGCGCGGACGACTGGGTGATCTCACCGCCGTCGCCCGGCAGCCCCGGCGGCCCGCCCGCACCTGGTGGCCCTGGTGGCCCGCCCGGACCCGGTGGCGGCTACGGCTACCCGCAGTCCGGCACGACGCAGGCGGCCGCCGGGTACCAGCAACAGCCGCAACAGTCGTTGTCGTGGAGCATCACGATCGGGCCCGACCGTGAGTACTTCATGGCGATGATGCAGCGCTCAGGACCGGAGGCCGCGGGGCTGAACCTGCCCGCGTACTCGCCGGAACAGCAGCGTCCGCTCAGTGGCAACCAGATCACGATCGGCCGCCGCCGCCACTCCACGGGCGACACCCCGGACATCGATCTGTCGGTGCCGCCGGAGGACCCGGGCGTCTCTCACCAGCACGCGGTGCTCGTGCAGCAGCCGGACAGCAGCTGGGCGGTCGTCGACCAGAACTCCACCAACGGCACCACGGTCAACGGCGCCGAGGACCCCATCCAGCCGTTCGTCCCCGTCCCGCTCCAGGACGGCGACCGGGTACACGTGGGCGCCTGGACGACGATCACGATCCGGCGCGGCTAGACGCTTCGCCGGAAGCACGGTGGTGACCCGCGGGCCGGTGGGGGCCGGTCGCGCGGCTCCCCGTGTCCCCTGACCGCTGCCCGGTGCGGCACCGGACAGCGGTCACGGCAGGGGTAGCGGTCACGGCAGGGGCAGCGGTCACGGCAGGGGCAGCGGTCACGGCAGGGGCCAGGTGTACGGCCCCTCGGGGTCGTCCAGCCACGCCCACGCGCGGTCGCCGGCGACCGTGATGCCGTACCGCTCGCGGGCCGGCCAGGCCTCGTGCTCCCACAGCGCGTGCGCCTCGTCCGAGGTGAGGCCGTCCGCGCTCAGGGTCAGCAGGAAACGGAACCGCTCGTGCTCCCTGGCCCGGCGCGGCAGACCGGCGAGGTGCACGTCCGCGGCCTGGCGCCCGGTCCGGGTGCCGCCGCGCAGGGGCACGAAGTACGCGGACGTGGGCAGGAAGCGGCCTTCGGCGTGCCCGGCGTCCCGTACCCGCAGGGCGATCAGGCCGGTGGCGAACGGGGCGAGGATCCTGGCGCCGGGGCGGCACTGGGCGAGCCAGGGACGCGGGACCGAGTTCAGCGCGCAGGTGGCGACGACACGGTCGAAGGGGGCGCGGTCGGGGCAGCCGCGCGCGCCGTCGCCGGTGACGACGGCGGGCCGGTGACCCGCGGCGGCCAGGTGCCGCCGGGCGGACTCCGTGATCTCCGGGTCCAGGTCGACCGTCGTGACCAGCCCGTCGCCCAGCCGGTACGAGAGCAGCGCCGCGTTGTAGCCGGTGCCCGCGCCGATCTCCAGGACCGCGTCCCCGTCCCGTACCGCCAGCTCGGCCAGCATCTTCGCCATCAGGGACGGCTGGCTGCTGGACGACAGCAGCTCGCCGTCGCGCATGCGGGTGGCCAGCGGGACGTCCGCGTACGCCCCGCGCAGCCACTCCTCGCGTCGGCGCGGGCTGGGGTCCTCGCCCCATCTGCGCTCGTAGCCGCCCTGCGGGCCCCCCGTGCCCACGTAGTAGTACGGCACGAAGAGGTGGCGGGGGACGGCCCCGAAGGCCGCCCGCCAGCCGGGGTCGGCGTCCCAGGCGCCGCTCGCGCCGATCTCGCGCACCAGCGCCGCCCGCGCCGTGGCGGCGAGGTCGTCGAGCCCGTGGTCGACCGCGTACGCGCTCATACCTCCACTGTGCTGCGGGACGGCCCGGGAGGCGAGCGCCGGGGCCGCGCGATCCGGAACCGGCCCTTTCGTTCGGGCGGTCCTCCACGTGATCCTCCAAGCGATCCTTCAGGCACTGCTTCAGGGAATGCTTCAGGGGGTCCTAAGTCCTGAGTCCTCGGTCGGCACGTCTGAGACCATGGACGGTGTGAAAGAGATTCGGCGCGGCACGCTTCAGGAGCAGACCTTCTACGAGCAGGTCGGCGGCGAGGAGACCTTCCGGCGCCTGGTGCACCGGTTCTACGAGGGTGTCGCCGAGGACCCGCTGCTGCGGCCCATGTATCCCGAGGAGGACCTGGGCCCGGCCGAGGAGCGCTTCACGCTGTTCCTGATCCAGTACTGGGGCGGTCCGACCACGTACAGCGAGAACCGCGGTCATCCCCGGCTGCGGATGCGGCATGCCCCCTTCGCGGTCGACCGGGCGGCGCACGACGCCTGGCTGAAGCACATGCGGGTCGCCGTGGACGAGCTCGGCCTCTCCGAGGAGCACGAGCACACCCTGTGGAACTACCTGACGTACGCGGCGGCTTCGATGGTGAACACCGAAGGCTGACCGGCAACGTCCGCCGAAGACCGGACAGCGGCATCTTCCGAGAGGTGAACAGAGCCGACTGACGCGCGGATTCCGGTCACGCGTCGCCGGATTCCGGTCACGATCCGGTCAAACCCGGTCCTCAAGCGCTTACCCGCGCCCCTTTCTCTCTGACAACATCATCAGAGATCCGGGATGTCCGGCGATACGGCGGGGGGCCGGGTGACGGGGTTCGTCCTACTGCGTGTGCGAGCGCATCGTTTGCTGCTGGCCGCCGCGCTGCTCACCGTCCTGCTGACGACGGCTGTCCTGACGACCCTGACCGCGTACTCGGGTGCCATCGGTGACGCGGCACTGCGGCACTCGCTCCTCGACACCTCGGCGGGCACGGCGACCACGACGGGCAAGGCGGGCGCGACAGGCAAGGCGGCCAAGGCGGACACGCAGAGCGCCGCGGCCACGACGCTGGTCGTCAAGGCCGACGTCCCCGCGGCGGAGCGCAAGGCCGCCGACCAGGCCGTACGGGACGGGGCCGGGCGCACCTTCGACGGGCTGCCCGTGACACTGCGGACGTTGTCCCGGTCGGGGCCCTACGCCCTGCCGAGGTCCCTGCAGGAGCCCGCCGCCCGCTCGAAGGACCCGGATCTCACGCACTTCGCGGCGCTGGACCCTTCCCAGGTACGGACGGTCGAGGGACGCGCGCCCCGGGCCCCGGGCGACCTCGCCGACGGCCGAGAGATCGAGGTGGCCCTTCCCGAGACCGCCGCGCGCCGGCTGGCGGTCGAACCGGGCGCGCGGCTGACACTCGTCGACCGCTTCGACGGCCCGAAGGTACGGGTCCTGGTGACCGGTCTCTACCGGCCCGTGCGCGTCACCTCGCCCTACTGGCAGTTGGACGACCTGCACGGACGCGGGGTCAGCAAGCTCGACTTCACGACGTACGGGCCGCTGCTGGCGGACCCGTCGGTGCTCGCGGCCACCGGAAGCGGCCAACCGGTCAGCTCCGGGCCGACCGCCTGGCTGGCGTCCGCCGACTTCTCGGCACTGACGACCGGGCGGATCGGCGCCCTGCGGGAGGCGGCCACCGCCGGGACCCGCGCCCTGCTCAAGTCGCCCGCGCTGCACGGCACCACGGCCGTCACGACATCGTTGCCCGAGGAACTGGAGCGGGTGGAGCGGTCGTTGCTGGTCTCCCGTTCGACGCTGCTGATCGTCGCGCTCCAGCTCGCGCTGCTCGCCGGCTACGCGCTGCTGCTCGTGGCCCGGCTGCTGAGCGTCGAACGAGCCGGTGAGACACGGCTGTTGCGGGCGCGTGGCGCCTCGCGCGGGCGGGTGGCCGCCCTCGCCGCGCTGGAGGCCTCGCTCCTCGCCCTGCCCGCCGTCGTCTGCGCGCCGCTGCTCGCCGGGCCGTTGACGCGGCTGCTGGCCGGACAGGGGGCGCTGTCGCGGATCGGGCTGCGCCTGGACACCTCGGCGGGGGCCGGCGCGGTGTGGGCGACGGCGGCAGCGGTCGCGCTGGGCTGCGCGCTGGCGGTGACCGTACCCGCGCTGACCGCGCGGGAGGAGAACGCGGAAGGCGGCCGTGCCCACTCGCTCCCCGCGCCGGTACGGGCGGGTGCGGACGTCGGCCTGCTGGTCGTCGCGGCCGTCGCGTACTGGCAGTTGAGCCGGCAGACCTCCGGTGCCGTCACCGCCACCGGCCCCGGCCGGTCGGCGGCGACGCCCACGGACACGCTCGGCATCGATCCCCTGCTGGTCGCCGCTCCCGCGCTGGCCCTGCTGGCCGGGACGGTCCTCACCCTGCGCCTCATGCCGCCCGTGGCCCGCCTGGCCGAACGGCGCGCGGCCGGTGGCCGGGGGCTGCCGACGGCGCTCGCGGGCTGGCAGTTCAGCCGTCGCCCGATGCGCGGCGCCGGACCGGTCCTGCTGCTCGTCCTCGCCGTCGCCATGGGCATGCTCGCGATCGGCCAGGGCGCGTCGTGGAACCGCTCGCAGGACGACCAGGCGGACTTCCTGGCCGGCACGTCCGTACGGGTCCTGGCGGGCGGCACGGACGGCTTGTCCCGGGCCGGGCTCTACGCGGACCTCGACGGCGTACGCGGGGCGGCCCCCGCCATGCGTACGTCGCTGCCGCTGTCCGGCAACCGGACGGCGGCGGTGCTGGCGCTGGACACGGAGGGCGCCGGGGCGGATTCCGGCGAGGGGGCCGGCAAGGATTCCGGTGGCCGCTCCGACGACGCCTCCGGCAACGGTTCCGACAGCGGCTCCGACGGTGGCTCCGGGAGCGGGGACGCCGCCGCGATGCTCCTGCGCGGGGACCTGGCGGACAAGCCCGCCGGACGGCTGCTGGCGGGGCTCGGCCCCGGCCGGGCCGGGTCGGCGGGCGTGGCCCTGCCCAAGGCCAGTACGCGGCTGGAACTGGAACTACGCATCCGGGCGAGCGCGCAGCCTTCGACCCTGGACGCGGCGGACGCGGCGGACGCATCGGACTCGGACTCGGACTCGACAGGCTCGGCGGGGTCGTCGGCGTACCGCTCCAAGATGTCGGCGGACGTGACCGTGACGCTGGAGGACCGCTACGGCACCCCGTACCGCGTCTCCGCCGGCGACCTCCCCGCCGACGGAAAGGCACACCGCCTCACCGTGCAACTGGCGCAGGCCGGGCAGGCACCGTCCGACCGGGCCGCCGAACCGCTCTCGCTGACCGGGGCGCAGCTGGAGATGTCCCAGCCGACCGGGCGCGCGGAGGAACACCGGCTGTCCGTGGAGCGGTTGACGGCCACGACGTCCGACGGGACGCGTCGGCCACTGTCGGCGCCCCCGTCCTGGCAGGTGACGTCGGAGAACAACCAGACCACGGCGGACCCCAAGGCGGGCAACACCCCGACGGGCCCGGACGTGAAGTCCGAGCGCCCGCTGACCGTGACCTACGGAACCGGCTACATCCCCCGGGAGACCCCCTGGGAGACCTCTTCGGTGACGATCCGGCTGCAGGCGCAGCGGCCCGCCGCACCCGAGGTCGAGGCCGTGGCGACCGACGACTTCCTGAAGGCCGCGGGGGCGCGCGAGGGGGACCGGCTCGACATCCCCTTCGGCGGCTCGGCCGTACCGGTACGGATCGTGGAGAGCGTCCGCGCGTTGCCGACCACGGAAGGCTCGGCGGGCTCGGCGGGCTCGGACGCCACGCAGAGCTCCGGCGGGGCGCTGCTGGTCGATCTCCGTTCCGTGAACCGGGTGCTGGAGGAGCGGTACGGGGAGAGCGTCGCGCCCACCGAGTGGTGGCTGCGGACCGAGCCGGGCGCCGAGGCCCGGGTGGCGGCCCAGTTGCGCGAACGGCCCGATGTCGAACCGTCGCAGGTCGTCGTGCGCGACGAGATCGCGGAACGGCTGCGGGACGACCCGTTCGGGGCGGGGCCGGAGGCGGCGTTCGCCGCGGCCTCCGTGGTCGCCGCCGCGCTGGCCGCGGTCGGCTTCGCGGTGAGTACGGCGGGCTCGTTGCGGGAGCGCGGCGCCGAGTTCGCGCTGCTCCGCGCGCTGGGGGCGCCCCGCCGCCAACTGGCCCGGCTGGTCGCGGCCGAGCAGGGCGTGCTGGTGGCGCTGGCCCTGGTGGTGGGGGTGGCCCTGGGAGCGGTACTGACCAGGGCGGTCGTTCCGCTGATCGTGCTGACGTCCCGGGCCACCCGGCCGGTCCCGGAGGTACTGGTGGAACTGCCCCTCGCCCGCGTCGCGTTGCTGCTGGCGGGCCTGGTGGTCGCGCCGCTGATCGTGACCGGTGTACTGGTGCTGCGGCGGGGCGACTCGGCCTCGTCGCTGCGGTCGTTGCGTTCGCTGCACGAGCAGGGGGGTGAGTGAGGTGGGCCGCCGGTGGACCTTCACGCGTCGGGATGCCGAACCCCCCGTCGCTCCCTGGATCCGTACCCGTCTGCGCGCCGCGCCCGGTGCCGCCGTCGCCCTCGCCCTGCTGGTGCTGGCGACCGTCCTCCTCGCCGCGTCCTTCCCGCGTGCCGTCGACCGTTACGAGGACGCGGGCCTGCGCCGGGCGGTCGCCGACGCCACGGCCCTCAGGACCTCCGTACAGATGTCGGCCCCGCCGCCCTCCCTCGGCGCCACGCAGAAGGAACGCGAGTCGGTCCTGCGCCCGGCCTCGGTACGCGAGCGGTACAAGCGCATCCTGAAGGTGATCGAGCGGCCCCTGGTCGCCGACCCGGGCCAGTCCGCGTACGGCGTCCGCACCACGAAATCCCTCGAAACGCCGGAGAAGTGGCTGCCGCGGCCGACCGGACTGCCCGCGCACATGACCCTCGCCGCCCAGAACGGCCTCGCCGAACACGCCCGGCTGCGCGCGGGCCGTCTCCCGCGCGCCGACGGCACGGTGACCGCCGCGACCCCTGAGCTGGAGGCCGCGGTCACCACGGAGACCGCCGACCACCTCCACATCGAGGTCGGTTCGGTGATCCACGTCCCCGCCGTCGAACGCGCCCCGCTCGCCGTACGCGTCACCGGCATCGTCGCCCCGCGCGACCGGGAGGGCGCGTACTGGGCGACCCAGCCCATCCTGCGCACCCCGTCCCTCGTGCGTCTCCCCACCCAGGGCGCCGAACCGAGCACGTACTGGCTCGGCGCGCTCCTCCTGGCCCCGGACGCGGCACCGGCCCTCCTCGGCACCCCCGGCGCCCCCGCCCGCTACTGGCAACTGGCCCCGGCCCCCGCCGCCCTGACCGCGAGCGAACTGCCCCGCCTTGCGGGCGCGATCGCCGCGCTGGAGTCCGGCCCGGGTCTGCTGAAGGTGCGCGCGCTCACGGATCCGGCGGCCGACGCGAGCACCGACCTCGACGACGTCCTCGCCTCGTACGCCGGACTGCGCTCCGGCATCCGCCCCTTGGTCGCCGTCGCCGCCTTCGGCAGCGCCACGGTCGCGGCCGTCGTCCTGCTCATGGCCGGCGGCCTCACCGCCGACCGCCGCCGCGGCGAACTCGCCCTGCTGCGCGCCCGGGGCGTCTCCCTGCGCGGCCTGACGGCCCGGCTGTCCGCCGAGACGGCGGTGGTCGCGGTACCGGCCGCCGCGCTCGGCCTCGCGGGCGCCCTGCTCGTCGTCCCGTACGGCCGCCTGTCGTACGCCGTGTGGACCGCCGCCGCGGTCGCGCTCCTCGCCTGCGCGATGCTGCCCGTGCGCGCCTGGATCACCCACCGTGCCGTACGCGTCCACGGCGCCCGCGAGGATCTCGCGTCCGTACGCCCCTCGCGCCGCCGTACGGTCGCCGAACTCACCCTGCTGGTACTGGCGTCGGCGGCGGTGTTCGCGCTGCGCAGCCGCGGGACGTCGGGCGGTTCCGCCGGCGCGGCGGGCCCGGGCGACCCGGTGGACCTGGACGCCTCCGGCTCCGGCTCGGGTTCCGGTGATCAACTCGTCGCGCTGGCACCGGTGCTGATCGGTGTGATCGCCGCGCTCCTGCTGGTACGGCTCTATCCGCTGCCCCTGCGCTGGCTGGCCCGTCCCGCCGGCCGGCTGCGCGGTGCGGTCGGGCATCTCTCGCTGGCCCGCGCGGGCCGCACCTCCGTCTCCACGGTGCTGCCCCTGCTCGCCCTCCTGACGGCCCTCACCACGGCCGCGTTCGGCGGGTCGGTCCTTGCGGGCGTCGCGGACGCACGGGACCGGGCAGCCCTGCTGAACCTCGGGGCCGACGCCCGCGTCGAGGTGATGGGCGCACTCCCCGCCGGCCTCCCGCAACAGCTCCGCTCGGCACCCGGCGTACGCGAGGTCACCCCTCTGAGCATCGGCTACCAGGCCAAGCCCGGGACCGGTGTGGAGACGGTACCCCTGGCCGGCGTGGAGCCCGGGGGTTACGCCCGGCTGGCGCGGAGCACGAACCTCGGGGCCTTCCCGGCGGGCGAGTTGACGGCACCGGCGGACGCCAAGCCCTCAAAGCCACCGAAACCCTCGGAGCCCTCCGAGCGCTCGGAGCCCTCGAAGCCCTCGGAGAACGGTGCGTCGAACGGGTCCCCGCTGCCCGCCCTCGCCTCCCCCACCGTCGCCGAGCGGTTCGGCACGCAGCCCTTCCCGGTCCGCCTGGAGGACGGCAGCGACATCACCGTCCGCATCACCGTGGTGCGCGAGCTGACCCCGGCCGTGTCGGGAACCGACTTCCTCATCGTGGACCGCGCCGGCCTCGGCGCCGTCCCCGCACGGCCGACGGCCCTCCTGCTGACCGGCGACCGGATGGACGCGGGTGTGCTGCGCAAGGCCGCGGGCACCGCCGCGGACGTACGCCTGCGGGCCGACGAACGCGCGCGGTACGTCGACTCCCCTCTCCAGTCCGGCGCCGAACGCGTCTACGCGGTGGCCGTGGCCGCCGGCTCCGGTTACGCCGTACTCGCGCTGCTGCTCGCCCTGATCCGCGCGGCACCCGAACGCACGGCCCTGCTGGCCCGGCTGCGCACCATGGGCCTCACCCGGAGCCAGGGCCGTCGGCTGCTCGTGCTGGAAGCACTGCCGCAGGCCCTGCTCGCCGCAGTGGGCGGGGCCCTGACGGGCTGGGCGGCGGTCCGCCTCCTGGCACCCGGCGTCGACCTGACCTCCGTGGCCCTCGCCACCCCCGGCGGCAGCCCTCCCCCCGGCACCGCCGCACTGCACACCGACCCGGCGTCCCTGCTCCTGCCCGCCCTCGCCGTACTTCTCGTCGCCACGGGCATCGCCGCGGCCCAGGCGTGGTGGACCGGGCGACGGGGTTCGGTCAGGGAACTACGGGCGGGGGACGCCCGGTGACCCCTCCCGACTCCCTCGAAGCCACTCGAAGCCGCCCGATAACGACCACGACCAGCCGGAGCCACCGGATGACGACCACGACCGGAGACGCCCGATGACGACCACCGACTCCGTCGGTCCCGCCGGTTCCGCCGGTCCGGCCGGTTCCGGCGGTCCGGCCGGTTCCGGCGGTCCGGCCGGTTCCGGCGGTCCCTCCTTCGCCGACCTCGCCCAGCGTGCCGCCGACCGCCGCGACCGTCCCGCCTACGGCCATGACGCCCTGATCACGTGTGACCGGCTGGTGCGGATCTTCTCCACGGACGGCGTGGAGGTACAGGCGCTGCAGGGCCTCGATCTCCTCGTGCGCGAGGGCGAGTTGATGGCACTGGTCGGCGCGTCCGGCAGCGGCAAGTCGACCCTGATGAACATCCTGGCGGGTCTGGACACCCCCACCGCGGGCGCCGCCCGGGTCGCGGGGCACGACCTGCTGACCATGGGGGCCAAGGACCGCCTCAGCTACCGGCGCGAGACCGTCGGCTTCGTCTGGCAGCAGACGGCCCGCAATCTCCTGCCCTATCTGACGGCCGCCCAGAACGTCGCCCTGCCGATGCAACTCGGCGTCTCCCGCAAGGGCCGTCGCGCACAGGCCCAACGCGCCCTGGAACTACTGGAGTTGCTGGAGGTCGCGGAGTGCCGGGGCCGACGCCCGTTCCAGATGTCCGGCGGTCAGCAGCAGCGCGTCGCCATCGCCGTGGCGCTGGCCAACGACCCGTCGGTCCTGCTCGCCGACGAACCCACCGGTGAACTCGACTCGCACACCGCCGAGCAGATCTTCGCCGCCTTCCGCACCGCGAACGAGCGTCTCGGCACGACCATCGTGATCGTCACACACGACCAGGCGGTCGCCGCCGAGGTCCGCCGGACGGTCGCCATCCGGGACGGCCGTACCTCCACGGAGGTCCTGCGCCGCACCGAGGTGGACGCCACGACCGGCCACGAGACGGTGGTGGCCCGCGAGTACGCGATGCTCGACCGGGCCGGCCGGCTCCAGCTGCCCGCCGAGTACACCGAGGCCCTCGGTATGCGCGACCGCGTCGCCCTGGAACTCGAACCGGACCACATCGGCGTATGGCCGGACGACAGCGAACACCGCTGACGCCAACGGCAATACTGACGCCAACGCAGGTGCCGGTGCCGATGCCGGTGCCGGTGCCGGGGAGGCTTCCGCCGCCCGCTCAGCGAACGCTGACGTCCAGCGCCCCGAGCCCCGCCTTGCGTACGGCGATCGTCCCGTACGGCGTCCGCAGCCTGAGCCACGCGCCCGACGAGAGCAACCGCAGCGGGGCTTCACCGGATGCGCCTGGTCCGGTGGGTCCGGCGGGTCCGGCGGGTCCGGCGGGTCCGGCGGAGGAGACGGTGCGCGCGGGCCTCAGGAAGCCCAGCGACTGAGCCGCGTGTGCGGCCCGTACCGGGAGTTCGGTGTCCCCGACCGGCCGGGACCAGATCTCCCGCCCGATCCGGTCGAGTTCGGACCGCGTACGCCCCTCGGGCGCCAACTCGTCCATCCGCGACCGGAATTCGGCGACCACCGCGGCCACCGTCGTGCGCACCGCGTCGAGCGCGGGCAGTCCCGGCTCCGGCCGCCAGCCGCCGCGCGGCGGCAGCACTCCGGCCCACGGTGGCCCCGTGACGGCGGCGGGCACGATCGCCGTGGCCGCCGCCTCGTCGAGGGACTCCAGGAGTTCACCGGCCGAGACCGTCACGTCGAGGGTGCGGTCGAGACCGTTCTCGTACGGCTTGGCGAGCCGTGCCGTACGGATCGCGAGCACCTCGAACGACGGGGGCCGGCCGAACACCGCGAGCGTCGTCCCCGACGCCTGCAGCCGCACCGCGGCGGCCCGGTCGTAGTGGATCAGCCGAGCCAGGAAGGCGGCGAGATCCGCCGCCTCCCCCTCGTCGACGAGGTGCAGGGCCGTCATGCGGCGACGGCCCCCGCGGAACCGGCCCCGTCGTCCGCGTACTCCTGAAGGAACTCGCGCTCCTCCGCGGTGATACGACGCGGCCGCTGCGCCTCGAAGTCGAACGGCACTATCACCGTCTGGGCCCGCACATACACCTGGTCCGGGTCCTTGACCTCATAGGAGATGGTGAACGAAGCCGCTCTGATCTGCGTGACCCACAACTCGATGTCCACCGGGGTGTGCCGGTGCACCAACTGCTGCTTGTAGTCGATCTCATGGCGCGCCACCACGGACCCCTGCTGGAAATCCTTGTCCGGGCGGAACAGGAAGTCGATACGCGCCTCCTCCAGATAACGGAGGAAGACCACGTTGTTGATGTGGCCGTACGCGTCCATGTCCGCCCAGCGCAGCGGGCAGCGGTAGATGTGCCGCAAGGAGATCAGCCCCGGGTCAGCTTCTTGTAGGTGGCGCGGTGCGGACGCGCGGCGTCCGCTCCGAGCCGCTCGACCTTGTTCTTCTCGTACGACTCGAAGTTGCCCTCGAACCAGTACCACTTCGACTCGCCCTCGTAGGCGAGGATGTGCGTCGCGACCCGGTCCAGGAACCAGCGGTCGTGGGAGATGACCACGGCCGCACCGGGGAACTCAAGCAGCGCGTTCTCCAGCGACGACAGTGTCTCCACGTCGAGGTCGTTGGTGGGCTCGTCGAGGAGCAGCAGGTTGCCGCCCTCCTTGAGGGTCAGCGCCAGGTTCAGACGGTTGCGCTCACCACCGGAGAGGACACCGGCCGGCTTCTGCTGGTCCGGGCCCTTGAAGCCGAAGGCGGAGACGTACGCCCGCGACGGCATCTCGACCTGGCCGACGTTGATGTAGTCGAGCTCGTCGGAGACGACGGCCCACAGCGTCTTCTTGGGGTCGATGCTGGCGCGGCTCTGGTCGACGTAGCTGATCTTGACGGTGTCGCCGACCTTGATCGCGCCGGAGTCCGGGGTCTCCAGGCCCTGGATCATCTTGAACAGCGTGGTCTTGCCGGCGCCGTTCGGGCCGATGACGCCCACGATGCCGTTGCGCGGCAGGGTGAA
Source organism: Streptomyces sp. NPDC017991 (assembly GCF_044328075.1). Classification (NCBI taxonomy): domain Bacteria; kingdom Bacillati; phylum Actinomycetota; class Actinomycetes; order Kitasatosporales; family Streptomycetaceae; genus Streptomyces; species Streptomyces sp. NPDC017991. The sequence goes on from NZ_JBIRGP010000002.1 coordinate 515,654, forward strand.
GCTGAGGTCGTCGATCAGGACCTTGTCACCGAAGGCCTTGGAGAGGTTGTTGACCTCGACGACGATGGAGCCCAGACGCGGGCCCGGCGGGATCTGGATCTCCTCGAAGTCCAGCTTCCGCATCTTGTCGGCCTCGGCCGCCATCTCCTCGTAACGGGCGAGGCGCGCCTTGGACTTGGTCTGCCGGCCCTTGGCGTTGGACCGCACCCACTCCAGCTCTTCCTTGAGCCGCTTCTGGCGCTTCTCGTCCTTGCGGCCCTCGACCTTGAGACGCGTGGACTTCTTGTCGAGGTACGTGGAGTAGTTGCCCTCGTAGGGGATCGCGCGGCCGCGGTCCAGTTCGAGGATCCACTCGGCGACGTTGTTCAGGAAGTACCGGTCGTGAGTGACGGCGACGACGGCGCCCGCGTACTTCGAGAGGTGCTGCTCCAGCCAGTTCACCGACTCGGCGTCGAGATGGTTGGTGGGCTCGTCGAGGAGCAGCAGGTCGGGCGCCTCGATGAGGAGCTTGCAGAGCGCGACGCGGCGCTTCTCACCACCGGAGAGGGTGGTGACGGGCCAGTCGCCGGGCGGGCAGCCCAGCGCGTCCATGGCCTGCTCCAGCTGCGCGTCGAGGTCCCAGGCGTTCGAGTGGTCCAGGTCCTCCTGGAGCTTGCCCATCTCGTCCAGGAGCGCGTCCGAGTAGTCGGTCGCCATCAGCTCGGCGACCTCGTTGAAGCGGCTGAGCTTGCCCATGAGCTCGGCGGCGCCGTCCTGGACGTTCTCCAGAACCGTCTTGCTCTCGTCCAGCTCCGGCTCCTGCATGAGGATGCCGACGCTGAAGCCGGGTGACAGGAACGCGTCACCGTTGGACGGCTGCTCCAGGCCCGCCATGATCTTGAGCACGGTCGACTTGCCGGCACCGTTCGGCCCGACTACGCCGATCTTCGCCCCCGGCAGGAAGTTCAGGGTGACGTCATCAAGAATCACCTTGTCGCCGTGCGCTTTGCGCGTCTTGCGCATGGTGTAAATGAACTCAGCCAAGAGAAACCGTCCGGACGCTTGAAATCGGCAGTGGGCAGATACACCCCATCTTGCCGTACCGCCACCCCCGGGGGGAAACGCGTATGGCGGAGGCCTCTGAGCTGGGACGCCGCGGTCGGCCGCGGGCCGTCGGCGGCACCGTGCGTCGACGTCCGGTGACTCACTGTCCACTTGTCAAGGTGCGGCTTCTCGTTCCGGAGGTCGGGCTCACGCCGCTCGCGCGGCTTGAGTCCGGCGTCGGCGTGCGGCGTCCGCTCCGGCCCTCAGTCCTGCGCAGGCGCCTTCTTCTTGCGGATGAAGAGGATCGCGGCGCCGCCGATCAGGACCAGGCCTATCGCGATTCCGGCTATCACCGGGGTGGCGCTCGACGCGCCGGTCTCGGCGAGGTCGGTGGTCGTGGCGGACGTGCCGCCGACCGTGGCGGGGCTCGGCTCGTTCAGCGTCCGGACGGTCTCCTCGGCGGCGGCGCCGCTCTGCGTCTTGCAGTCGAGCACGCCCTGGAACCGCTTCTCGTAGCCACCCGGCCCCTCGACCGTGAAGTCGTACGCCTGGTCCTCCTTCAGCGGGACCGTCACGGTCTGTGACGCGCCCGCCTCGACGGTGTGCTCGGTGCCCATCAGCTCGAAGGTGAACGCCTCGTCGCCCTCGTTCACCGCCGTGACGTCGAGGCCGCCCTCCGCGCAGTTCTTCTCGGCCGACAGCGCGGGTATCGCTCCGGCGCCGGCCCAGTTCGCGGTCGCCGCCGCGGAGACCGTCGACTCGCTGGAACCGGCCAGGATCTGGGTCTGGCTCCTGGTCTCGGAGGCGAAGGCCCGGCCGACCGGCACGGTGGTCGACGCCTGCACCGTCAGCGCGGCCGAACCGTCCGCGGCGTCCTCGGCCACATCGAAGAACAACTCGCTGCCGTCGGTCGCGGACGTGATCTCCTTGCCGTCCCGGCCGACGACCTTCACACCGCTCGTGGCGTCGGCGAGCGGCGTCATTGTCACGCCGGCCGCGTTGGTGCGCACGGTGACCGGGCCGAGCAGTTCACCCGGGCGACCGGAGACCGCGGGCGGATCCAGTTCCAGGGAGGCGGCGGGCTCCGCCAGATCGCGTGCGCTGCGCTGCAGATAGTCGGCGAGCTTCTCCGCCCGCGGGTCCACGGCGTCCACGTCGGCGCCGTCCGAGTACCGCCAGATCGCCACCTGCGTGCCGACCGCCGCGTCCTGCTGGGTGAGGCCCTTCGCGCCCGCCTTCGCGGCCAACGAGGCGAGGTCGTTGACCTGCGGGTAGGAGTTCTGCAGGATCCAGCGGATCCGGCCCGCGTCGGGGTTCCCGTTCAGCGACGTACCGCTCCAGGGGGTCTCCTGGTACTTGGCGTCCTTCTGCGTCGGGCTGTAGATGTCGACGCAGTACGTCTGCAGGGTGCCGCCGTTGTCCACGGACATCTCGAAGAGCCCGGCGGAGACCTGCTTGTCCCCGCCCTCCTCGTGGATGACCGCGGGCCCGGACGTCTTCAGGCCGCCTATCGTGGCGGTCGCACCGCCCTGGCTCAGAGGGAGTTCGTCCGCGACGGCCGCACCGGCGGTGGTCACGGCGCTCACGGCGACGAGGCCGGACACGAGCACCACCGCGGCCAGGCGGGCGGCAGCGGCACCTCGCCCGTGCACGGACGGCGCAGAGAACGAAGAAAGCACAGAATTCCCTTTCGAGCGGGACCCGTTGAACTGGAGGGTTACGGTCCCACCAGCGGAATCAGCAGCCCCGAGAGCTATGCCCGGCATCCTAAGGACGGGGCGCAGCTCCCTCCCCGGTCATGTCATCCGATGAGTGATCCGAATCGGAATCGTTATCGCCAGGGCCGGTTTCGGACCGCGCTTATCGACAAATCCACTGGGACCGTTCGCAACGCATTCACCGATAAGCCGCACTTCGGTCAGGCCGAGGTTTCGGCACTCACAGTCACCGCATGCACCACGGTCACCCCGCCAGAGCCGGTTCCTGCCGCTGCGGAGTTGCCTGATCGGTCGGCTCAGCCCCGTCGGCCTGATCGGCCGGCTCCGTCTCCCAGTTCGGCTCCGGGCGGGCCGACGCGCCCGACGACTCGCCGGACGCCTGATCCGGTGCCCCGTCGCCCCTGAGCGTCCTCCGGAACGCCGCGGTGCCGCGCGCCAGATCGTGCCCGATCGCCGAGGCCTCGATGTCCGCGCCCGTCCACGACTGCCCGTCGCGCTGCTCGGAGCGGACCTTCAGCCTGCCTCGCACCATCAGCGGCTCCCCGAGCGACACGGACGCCTGTACGTTCGCCGCCAGCGCCCGATTGGCCCAGACCGTGAAGAAGTTGGTGTGCCCGTCCCGCCAGGCGCTCTTCTCGCGGTCCCAGAACCGCTGCGTGACCGCCAGCCGGAACCTCGCCGACGGGCCTGCCGCCGTCTCCCGGAACACGGGCTGTGTCGCCACGTTCCCCACCACGCACACCATCGTCTCGTTCATCGCGGAAGCCCTCCCTGCCCACGCGCACGGGCTCGTCCCGTACGGCTGTGTCCGTCTGTCGCGCCGAACACGACTTGGCGCTCATGCTTCGACCGCCTCACAGCGCCCGATGACGCCTCGCGGCGCCTCATGACGCCCCATGACCGCCTCGCGGCGATCACGTCGTGTCCGTCGAGACCTCAGACTGCCTCCGTCGGCCCGAACCCGCTGAGCCCTGTGGGCCACCCCCCGGTTGTGGACAACTCCGCCACCCGAACGAGAGCCTCCGCCCGCACCCTCCCCCTCTCACCTCACCCCGCCGACACCGTGACCCCCGAGACCCGCAGGAACTGCTCCCGCACCTCCCGATACCGCAGCAACTCCGCCGCCACCGGATCGAGAACCCGGGCCCGGCCGCATCCCGACGCCGCCTCCCGCAATCTCCGTTCGGCCTCGGACCCGTACCGCCGCGCGGGCCCGTTCGCCGCGAGTCGGCAGGCCCACTCGACACCCGGGCCGCCCACGATGCCGATGACCATCAGCAGCGCGGGCACACCGAGGTTCGGCGACATGAAGCCGATGACCTGGGCCAACAGCCACAGTCCGCCGACGACCTGAAGGATGGTCATGGCCGCCTGCGCGAGCACGGCGGCCGGCCACCAGCCCGGCCGCGGCGGCCGGCCGACCGGTGTCCCGGCCCGTACCGCCAGTTCGTCCAGGGCCTCGCACAGCCCCTGCGACCCCCGTACGGCCGCCTCACGGACCGCCTGTGCCCAGGGCGCGGGCAGCCCGTCGGTCGCCTGCTCGGCCACCGTGCGCACCGCCTGCTCGACGCGCTGCCGCGCCGTGGCCTCCTCGTCGTCGTACGCCCGTACGGACAGCCGTCCCGTCGCGGGCTCGCACCGGTCCTGGTACCAGCGCCACAGCCGCAGCCAGGGCGTGCCGCACGCGCGGTTGGCGTTGCGGCGCCACGCGCGCTCGGCGGCCTCGCCCGCCGCCGTGGCGCCGACCGCGTCGGCGAGCCGGTCGGCGAACTCGTCGCGTGCCTCCTCGCTGAGCCCGGCCTGCCGCCGGTTGGCGTAGACGGGCCACAGGCGCACCGCGGCCGCGTCCACGTCGGCCGAGATCCGGCGGGCCGCGGCTCCCCGCTCGGCGACGAAGTGACCGAGCACCTCGCGCAGTTCCCCGATGCCCTCTCCGGTGAGCGCGGACAGCGCGAGAACGGTCGCGCCCGGCTCGCCGTACTCGCCGAGCGCGATCCCGTCCTCGTCGAGCAGCCGGCGCAGGTCGTCGAGGACCTGGTCGGCGGCTTCACCGGGCAGCCGGTCGACCTGGTTGAGGACCACGAAGGTGACTTCCGCGTGGCCCGCCATGGGCCGCAGATAGCGCTCATGGAGCACCGCGTCGGCGTACTTCTCCGGGTCGACGACCCAGATGACGGCGTCCACGAGCGCGAGGATCCGGTCCACGTGCTCACGGTGCTGGACGGCCGCCGAGTCGTGGTCGGGCAGGTCCACCAGGACGAGCCCGCGCAACTGCGCCTCCGCCTCGGCGCTCTGCAGCGGCCTGCGGCGCAACCGCCCGGGAATGCCGAGCCGGTCGATGAGTCCGGCCGCGCCGTCGCTCCAGCTGCACGCGATGGGAGCGGCGGTGGTCGGCCTGCGTACCCCGGTCTCCGAGATGGCCACTCCGGCGAGCGCGTTGAAGAGCTGCGACTTGCCGCTTCCGGTGGCCCCCGCGATGGCGACGACGGTGTGCTGCCCCGAGAGCCTGCGCCGTGCCGCCGCCTCGTCCAGGACCTGCCCCGCCTCGGCGAGCGTCCTGCTGTCCAGCCGCGTCCTGGAGAGCCCCACCAGTTCGCGCAGCGCGTCGAGACGGGACCGCAACGGCCCGTCGTACGCGAGGGGGGCCACCACGGGCGGCCTGTTGTCCACGGCGGTCTCCTGTACCGGCCTGGCCTGACCCTCGGCCGTGGCGGACACGCGCCGTGCGATCAGCCCGTCGTCCCAGCCGCCAACCGCGTCCGCGGCGCCCGCACCGCCGGCGCCGTCGGCGACTCCCCTGTCCTCCGAGGCAACGGCCTCCGCGCCACCGGAGCCGAAGCCGGAACCAGAGCCGGAACCAGCCCCGGAACCCGCCTCCGTAGACCCGCGCCCGCGCCCGTGCCCGGAATCCCCCTTCTCCTTGCGCACGACTTCCCTGCCGGACCTCTCCTTGCGCACGACTTCCCTTTCGGGGTCCTCCTTGCGGGCGATTTCCCTGCCGGGGCCCTTCTTCCGGCGGTCGTCGTCCCCCGGCTGGTCGGCGTGATCCGTGTGGTCCGTGACGGCGGTCACCGCGGTCACCTCTCCTTCTGCAGTACCGACAGCGCGGCGATGAGTTCGGCCTGGGGGTGCGGATGTACGCCGAGTGCGTCGAGCGGGGCGAGCCGCCGCTCCCGTTCGTCGTGCAGCGCCTTGTCGAGGTAGTCGGTGAGCAGCCGGCCGCCCTTGTCGCGCAGCCGCAGCGCGCCGTGCGCGCCGATCCGCTCGGCGAGCCCCTCGCCCGCGGAACGCGCCCGCCGACCGCCCAGGAGCGCGGTGGCGACCAGCGCGGCCACCGCCTCGGGATCCGGCGCGACGCTCTTGTCCAGGGCACGCACCTCGTCCTCGGCGTACTCCTCCAGGACGCGGCGCCAGCGCCGTACCGCCATCCCGATACGGTGCTCGGCGCTCTCCAGCGTCGGATCGCGGTCCGTCAGCCCCGGGGCGCCCGCGGCGGGTTCACGCCGCCACGCCTCGTCGACGCGCTCGTCGGCCGCGGTGACGGCGCACAGCAGCAGTGCGGCCAGGCTCTCGACGAGCGCGTCCAGCAGTTCACCGGCGGTGGAGTCCAGCGGGTAGCTGCGCCACCGTTTGAGCGCGCCCCCGGCGAGGACCGCGCCGGCCTGCAACCGGCCCCGCAGGCGGGTGTACTCGCTGTCGTACGCCCCGTCGACGGCCGCGGTGAGCCGCAGCGCGGCGGCGTACTGGGCCGCGGCGGCGGAGGCCAGCTCGGGCATCCGCGAACTGAGCGAGTCGAGCGCCCCGCGGGCGGTGCGCGCCATCGCCTGATGCCGGGCGCCCGGGTCCTGGGCCCGCTGGGCCAGCCAGGCGCGCAGGGGCGCCACGGCGGTGGCCGGAAGCAGTCCCCCGCCCCAGGCCGACTCGGGCAGCTCGGGCACGGTGAAACGGGGCATGTCGCCCAGCCCCGCCTTGGCGAGGAGCGCGCCGAACTGCCGCGACACCTCGGACACCACCTGGTGGGGCACCCGGTCGAGCACGGTGACGAGGGTGGCGTCATGATCCTTCGCGGTACGCAGCAGATGCCACGGCACCGCGTCGGCGTACCGTGCCGCCGTGGTGACCATCACCCAGATGTCCGCCGCGCACATGAGTTCGGCGGCGAGCACCCGGTTGCCGGCCACCAGGGAGTCGATGTCGGGCGCGTCGAGGAGCGCGAGCCCTCGGGGGAGCGTGTCGGCGGTCTCGATGCGCAGGACGCGCATGTCCTCCTCACCGGGCAGCAGCGGATCGTCGTCGACGTCCTGTTGCGGCATCCACACGCGCGTGAGGTCGGGCAGTACGCGCATCCCGCTGAACCAGTGATGGTCCTCGGGATGGCACACGAGCACCGGAGTACGCGTCGTGGGCCGGAGCACCCCGGCCTCGCTGACCCGCCGCCCCACAAGGGAGTTGACCAGCGTCGACTTGCCCGCCCCGGTCGATCCTCCGATCACGGCGAGCAGGGGTGCTTCGGGTTCTCTCAACCGGGGCACGAGATAGTCGTCGAGTTGCGCGAGCAGTTCGTCGCGGTTGGCACGCGCGCGTGGAGCCCCCGCCAGGGGCAGCGGGAAGCGTGCGGCGGCGACACGGTCGCGCAGGGCGGAGAGTGCGTCGAGCAGCTGGGGCCGTACGTCCAAGGTCACCACATGCGAAGAATGCCCAATTTTGCAGGCTTTCTAAAGCATATGGGCATGTCTGCGCGCCGATTGGACACACGGGGCCTAAGGGATGACTGGGGCGCAGGCATAACGAGTGCACAACACCCGGGGCGGGAGACGCCAAAAGCGATGCACGATTCGTACCTGCCTGCGATTATCAGGACCGCTTCACTGAACCTCCACATCGAGCCACGGAGGGGAAGCGCGAAGCGCAGGGACCCAGGAGCTCTATCCTTGTCCCCGGCAAGGTCACAGCCCCGCCCATACCCGGGCACCAGCACCACAGGCCACCACACCCGGCCCCCGTAGCTCAGTGGATAGAGCAGGCGCCTTCTAAGCGCTTGGCCGCAGGTTCGAGTCCTGCCGGGGGCGCAGACAGCCTCTTACGGGCAGCCTTTTACGGGGCTGCACCGTGTCGGAGCAGGGGCAGCTCGCGGCTTGATTCCGATGACCGCCGACAGCCCTCGGTGCTCCTTCTGTAAGGAAGCCGCCCGCGTAGTCGAGCTGGTCCGTGCACTTGGTGTCGGACCTGGCGGGTGTACCCGACGGCCCGCACTCCGCTTCAGGCACGTTCGTGACACGGAGCAGCACGCGCCCCTACGGTGGCCGGATGACGTCGGTCAAGAAGTTCCAGGTCACCTTCGACTGCGCGGAACCCGAGCGCCTCGCCCGTTTCTGGTGCGAGGTGTTGGGATACGTCGTACCGCCGCCGCCGGAGGGGTTCGCCACCTGGGACGACCACAAGCATTCGCAGCCGCCCGAGCAGCAGGATTCATGGTTCGCCTGCGTCGATCCCTCGGGTGTGGGTCCGCGTCTGTACTTCCAGCGCGTCCCCGAAGGGAAGGCCGCCAAGAACCGGCTGCATCTCGATGTGCGGGTCGGCACCGGACTCGTGGGCGAGGAGCGCCTCGCCGCGCTGGAGGCCGAACGCGCGCGGCTGGTCCCGCTCGGCGCGGTGCACGTGCGAACGCTCTACGACGGCACTGATTCGTGCATCCCGATGCAGGACATCGAGGGCAACGAGTTCTGTATCGACTGAGGGCCGCTCTCCCGCCCGCCCGCCGCCTCGGAGCTCACCGGCCCCACTAATCTGTCCGCCATGAACGCACCGGGGGACATGATCGACGGTCGGTTCGAACTGGTCGGGCGGCTCGGCAGCGGTGGTATGGGCACGGTGTGGCGGGCGCGGGACAGCGTGCTGCACCGGGAGGTCGCCCTCAAGGCCGTACGACATGATGCGGCGGCCTCCGAAGCCGTCCGCGCGCGGGTGCTGCGGGAGGCGCGGGCGCTGGCCCGGGTCAGCCACCCGAACGTGGTGATGATCCATCACATCGTGAACGACGACCCGCATCCCTGGCTCGTGATGGAACTCGTCGAAGGCGTCTCGCTCCAGGAGCGGCTCGCCGACGGCCCGTTGCCGCCCGTGGAGGCCGCCCGGCTGGGCCGCCAGGTGCTCGGCGCCCTGCGCGCCGCCGACGCGGCCGGGGTCCAGCACCGGGACGTCAAACCTGCCAACATCCTGCTGCGCACCGACGGCTCCGCGGTCCTCACCGACTTCGGCATCGCGGCGCTCCAGGGCTCCACCGCCCTGACGGCGACCGGCGAACTCATCGGCTCGCCCGAGTACATCGCCCCCGAGCGGATCCGCGGCAACGACGACGACCCGGCGTCCGACCTCTGGTCCCTGGGGCTCGTCCTGTACGTGTGCGTCGAGGGCGTCAGCCCGCTGCGCCGCGGGACGACCCTGGCCACCCTGGCCGCCGTGCTCGACGAGGCCCTGCCCCCGCCGGTGCGCTCCGGCCCATTGGCACCCGTACTCCAGGCCCTGCTAGTACGGGATCCGGCGGCCCGCCCCGACGCGGCACGGCTGGACGCGATGCTGGCGCAGGTCGAGTCGGGTACGACGCCGGACTGGGCGCTGCCGACGACGACCGCCCCGCTGCCGCCCGGGCTCACGACGCCCCCGAGCCGCGCCCCGGGTGTCCCGGCCGCGGGCCCCGGCGGCCCCGCGCACGGCGAAACGCCCGCCGAAACACCGGGTGAAGCAGCGGGTGAAGCACCGGGTGAAACGCCGGCGGGTGAGGAGCCGACGCGCGTCGGGGACCACCGCCCGTCCGGGCGGCACGGAGGACGTGCGGCGCTCGTCGCCACCGTCGCCGTCGTCGTGGTCGCGCTCGCGACGGCCGCGACCGCTCTGGTACTCACCCTGGGCGACCGGGGCGGCAGCGACGGCAAGGAGGACGGCGCCAAGGGCGGCGGCAACCCCGCCGCCACGTCGTCCTCGTCGAACTCCACGTCCTCGCCGTCCTCGCCGTCCTCGAAGCGGTCCTCGACGCCGACGTCCACTCCCGAGCCGTCCGCCCCCGGCTCCTCACCCGCCTCCGGAGGCCGGTGGATCGCCCAGCTCTTCTCCGAACCGGTCGGCTCCGGCACCGCCGCCCGGGACCGACGGCTCGCCGCCGTCCGGAAGTCCGTCCCCGAGGCCGTCTACCTCCGCAGCGACGACTACGCGTCCCTCCGCCCGGGTTACTGGGTCGTCTACGCGCCGGGCCCCTTCACCGACGGCGGCGACGCCCTGGCCTTCTGCGAGGAACGCGGCAGGACCACGCCGACCACCTGCGTCGGCCGGTACGCGAGCACGAGCGCGGACGACTACAACCTCCAGTGCCGCCCTCCGGCCGCCAACCCGACGGGCCTCTGCACACGCCCGTGAACCGCGCACGCCAGTGAACCGCACGCGCGCGTGGACCCCGCCAAACCAGGCAGCTCATATGATCTATGACCTGGTACGAAGCATCTTGGTGCACGATGTCATGTCGAGTGCCGTTACCCGCTGTGAGTCCTGGCGTTGAAGGGGCAGTGCGGTCGCGTTCATGCTTCCGCGCTCACCGATTCGAAGGAGAAACGTGATGTCTCGCATCGCGAAGGCAGCCGGTGTCGCTCTCGGCACGGGCGCCGTTGTGCTCAGTGGTGCCGGTCTGGCCATGGCGGACGCGGACGCCGCGGGCACGGCCGTCGGCTCACCCGGCGTGGCGTCGGGCAACGCCGTCCAGATTCCGGTCCACATCCCGGTCAACCTCTGCGGCAACACCGTGAACGTCATCGCCCTGCTGAACCCGGCATTCGGCAACCAGTGCGCCAACATCGACGACAAGCACGAGGGTTACGGCCACTGAGTCGCCGCACCACGAAGCGAAGGCCCCCGCCGGTACCCACCGCCGGGGGCTTACTCATACCCCGGGTGCCCCACGCACACCAGACACCACAAGCACACTAGACACCCCAGGCGTCTCACCGCGCGCACGGGCACCTCACACGTACCGGTAGATCCGGCTGTGGTCCTCCAACTGGTCCGGCGTCACGCCCCACGGCGGCATCTCCTCGTGCCGCGCGACGATCCGGCCGTATGCCCGTTCCCCGAGTTCCGGCGGCGACGCGGGCAGATACCGCGCGCCCTGATGGCGCTTCTGCCAGCGCGTCCAGAGCAGGTCCACGAAGGCGTGGTGCAGCCAGAAGACAGGGTCGTTGACGGAGGCCCCGCCCAGCATGTGCCCGCCGACCCAGCGGTGGACGCGGTTGTGGTTGCGCCAGGCGTCGTTGCCCCGCCCGGTCCCCCATCCCTCCAGCTTGTTGCGGAAGCCGCGGCCGGAGGTGGAGTCCCAGGGGGCCGTGTCGTACACGGGATCGTCGAGAGCCTTCGCGAGCTCGCCCGAGGTGGGCAGGGACAGCGGATCGCGGGGCCTGCCGAAGTCGCGCGTGAGGTAGTCGCCGTCGGTCATCGACTCCTTGACGACCCACTTCTTGTGCCGACGCGCGAACGGACCGGTGGTGACCTGGTGGTCGGAGCGGCGCCCATTGCCCCCGAGGAGGTCCTCCCCCCACAGCGAGGCGGCGGGAGTGCGGTCCTTCGTCCAGTCCCAGTACGGCACGGACACCCCGGAGTCCACCCTGCGCAGCGCCCGCTCCAGGTCCAGCAGGAACCGCCGGTGCCAGGGCAGGAAGGAGGGGGTCATATGGGCCGCGCGCAGCCCGTCCTCACCGTCCGACACGTAGTGGTCGATGTGCATGCGGACGAATTCGTCGTACTCGCCGGTGCGTTTGATCTCCAGGAACGCGCCGACGAGCCTGCTCTTCTCCGTACGTGTCAGCGCGCTCACGTTCTTACGCGTGTACGCCATGTCCGTGCCCCTCCCGCCTCGCCGGACCCCGCGGTTCCCGCTCCGGATCCGCCTCCGTGACGGCCGCGCGCAGCCGCAGCGTGCCGCCCAGTTCGTCCACGGCGGCGCGGGCGGCGGCCAGCGGTGTCGGGTACGACCGGTAGTGGTCGACCATCGTCAGATAGCCGCCGTCGGCCCGCCGCATGAGGTGCAGCGGCCGGTCGTCCACCGTGACCCGCCAGAGCCCGGCGGGAGCCGTACGCGCGGCCCCGGCCGGACGTACGCCGCCCGCCGCCCCGTCCCTGCACCCGCGGATCCGGCACCCGCCGTACATCTCGTCGAAACCGGCAGCGAACCGCGCCTCGAAATCGGCCAGTTCGCGGGACGGCCCACCGGCAGGGCCCCCCCGCGCGTACGGCTCCCCGCGCGTCGGTCTCGACGCCGCGACGAACGGAGCCACGGCGACCGCCACGGCCGCGGCGAGCACCCCTCTCAGAACGTCACGCCGCGTGCCGTTCCCCACTCTCACCCGCATTCCCCGCCCCCTTGGCTACGTCCTGTCCGCGCTGTCGGTGCCTACAGGCCCGGAGCGAGGCCCAGGGTCGCCCCCGGTGCCGCCTGGAGGACCGGGGCCAGCAGGGCCACCTGGGGCAGCTTCGCGGCCGGGAGACCGAGCATGTCCGCGCGCGGCGCGGTCAGCGGGGCGTCCAGCGAGGCGCCGGGCGTCAGGGTGCGCAGACTTGAGGTGGGCGTGCTGGCGGCGAGGTGGTCGAAGGTGTCCCCGAGCACGCGCGGCAGCGGCGTACGCAGGTCGAGCGAGGGCAGGTCGCTGGTGACCGGCAGCTGCGGGAGGGCCCGCTCCGGCAGCAGCCGGCCCTCGACGTACCGGGGCCCGTCGGGGCTGCCCGGCGTGATCAGCGGCACGGTGCCGCTGATCCTGGGCATCTCCATGTTCAGGGAGTGCTCCACACCTTCCAGGGGCACGGCGACCGGAACCCCGTCGGCCGCGACAGCGGGCGTCGCGACGGCGGCCGCCACACAGGTGACGACGGCGGCAAGAGTTCCTCGGGTGGTCGACTTCATCTCAGGCACGGGCCTTTCGGGATTCGGGAGGGTGCGTCCGAAACGGGTAACGACCCGGCGCACGGGATCCGGTCAAAATTCCCCCGGTCGATGCAATCTTCAGCTCGTCCAAAAGTCCCACCGCGTGGTCGGGCGCGGCGCGTGGGGTCAGGCGCGCAGGCTGCGGGCCGGGACGAGGGCGTGCGCCGCGTTGTTCAGGGTCTCCTCGTCGCCGGCGAAGGCGGCCAGGGCCTCCGGCTCGACGGGCTTGCCCGGCTCAGCCTCGGGCCACGGGCGGGTGGTGAACAGGAAGTAGGCGTAGCCGCGTTCGCCGACCGCGGCGAGCCACTCCGGCGGTACGGGGCACTGGGCGTTGAGCTGGGTCATGCTGACGACGGCCTGACCCGACTCGACGAGGAGGCGGACCGGGAAGCTCGGCTGTCGGGTGGCGTCGACGACCTCGTCGCCGAGGGGCAGTCCGTTGGCCTTCAGCAGCTGCTCGACGGCTGCCGTGGAGCCCTCGGGGCCGCCCGCGCCGTCACCGAGGGAGTACGCCAGGAGATAGGGCATGTCGCCGTCGGGCTGTTCGCCGCTCCACGCCATGACGACGAGGGTGCCGAGGTCCGCGGCGGGAAAAGGGCGCGTTTCGCTTGAGATTGAGGTCACCGCGGAACCGTATCGGCGTGTCGGAATGCGTCCGCTCCCTTTCTCACCCGCCCGGGGGATTTCCATGAAGGTCTCCACACGAACGAGGGACGGGGTCGAACGGACAGGAAGAGGGAAACAGCCCGAACACGGGAAAGGAACAGCCGGAACGCGGCGAATGGGCGGGACCGCCGACGCGAAGGGCCGGTCCGCGCCGACGCGCAACCGGCCCCGCGTCACTTCCGTACGGCCCGCGTCACTTCCGTACGGGCCCGTCGTCACTTCTGGAGGGGAAGACCGCCCAGGAGGCCCGTGGGCCCGCCCGCCGAGTTCAGGGCGTCCGTCGCGTCGCTGAGGGTGCTGAGCGCGGAGTCCTGGTTCTCCGTGTCGAGCGCCCTCGACTGCGACTGCAGGGGCATGGCGTCCACCGGCTCGGTGGTGAGCTGCGTGAGAGCCGAGTCGAGGCCGCCGTTGAGGCTCGTGGGGGGCGTGAGGTCGGCGGCAAAGGCGGGCGCGGCGACACCAGCGACGACCATGGACCCGGCAACGACAGCGGCGGCCTTCAGGGACTTCATCGTGTTCCTTTCATCGGTGACTCGCGTCACCAGAGGGAATTCTCAGTGTTCAGGCACGGTGCATGCCTGCTCTCGCACTGCTTCCTGCCCAACGACCCCTCGTCTGGACGGAAACCCCGAACGCTGAAAATTCCTGGAACCCACCCGATTGAAGGCTGTGTTTCATCACCAAATGGGACCCCTCATATGAGAACCCTGAAATATTGTGCAAACAGGGTGTGAAACAGCCGTCGGGCCGGCCCGGGTGACGGGCCGGCCCGACGGCCGGGGCGGTGGCTGCTTCGCCTCAGCCGCCGCTCCCCGACTGTGCGGGCCCGTCCGCGGGCAGCTTGGGCAGTCCCGGCAGGTTCGGTGCGGGCAGAGCGCCGCCCACCGCCACCGCGGCGACGAAGTTGACCAGGCCGGACACGGTCTGCTTGGCGGCCGTCCCCAGAGCGGTGGCGTCACCGGCGACCGCCGCCTCGACCAGGGAATCGACCGAGCTCTGCAGGGCCTTGAGCGCGTCGGCCCTGAGGTCGGGCGCGGCCACGCGGCCGGCCGTGTCCGGGGCGGGGAGCGCGGGGGCACCGGGAAGCGCCGGCAGGATCGCCGGCGGAGCGGCCGGGATCTCGGGATCGGCCGGCGAGTTCGCCTCCGCAGGCGGCTTCGGCTCGGTGGGCGTCTGCGGCTCGGCAGGCGTTTGCGGCACGGTGGGCGTCTTCGGCGCGGTCGGCGTCTGCGGCTCGGCCGGTGTCTTCGCCGGCGGGGTCTGCGGAGCGGCCGGGGCCGACGCGGTGGCCTGGGCGATGGCCTCCTTCACCGCGCCGCCGAGCTTCGTGGCGTCGGCGGCGGGCAGCTTCCCGCTGTCGGCCTTGAGCGCGGCGGTGAGCAGGTCGGTGACCGGCCTCAGCACTCCGGCGACATCGCCGAGAGCTGCGGTCTGTGCCAGCAGGGCGTCCGCCTCGGGCACCGGTGCCCGGACCGCCGCCGCGGACACCGCCGTGACAGGGGCCGCCGCGGCGCGGGCGTCGCGCGCCGGGTCGTGGTCGGCGGCCACGGCGACGGGTCCGGCGATCCCCAGCAGGAACGTGGCGCAGAGCGCGGAGGTCGCGGTACGCCGCGCGGACAGAGCACGCATGGAGGGTCCTTTCGATGATGCGTCGGGTCCTGTACTCACCGTGGAATCGGTGACCGCCGCCTGCAACCGATCGGACGGGCACCGCGGCGGCCCGCTCCCACCGCCCCGACCGTTGTCCCTGATGAGCCGCCATGACCGGCCCCGCCGAACGCACTTGCGGCCCCTCCCTCCATTCGGGGCAACGCGGATCGGCCGCCCTCCCCGAGGGGAGGACGGCCGATCAGGGGCCGGGCTTCGACGTCAGTCGTTCTCGCACTCGTTGCCGAACGCCGGGTTCAGCAGCGCGATGACGTTCACGGTGTTGCCGCACAGGTTGATCGGCACGTGGACGGGGACCTGCACCAGGTTGCCCGACAGGACACCCGGGGAGTGGGCGGCTGCGCCCTGCGCGTCACTGTCGGCGGCGGCGATGCCGGCGGTGCCCGCCATGGCGGCGGCGGCAACGGAGGTAAAGACCAGGCCCTTCGCGATACGCGACATGGAGAGGTGCTCCTTGGGATTGAAACAACAACCGGGCGGGATGCCCGGCTCTGGAATCAACGCGTGGCGCGGGCGCGGGTTGTGCCTCCAAAAGAGTGACGCTCCGGCCCGTTACCAGAAGCGAGCCAGGAGGTTATTCCGAGGCATGCACACGATTCCGACACACTTGGCGGGTTTCACGGATAAATACGGATAGCGGCTACAGTTGCGTTCCTCCTCAGATCATCTCAGACCGCTCCAGATCACCTCAGATCAGCTCAGATCACCTCAGATCGCTTGAAGCAGACGGGGAGTCGTGTCGGCACTCGTGTGATGTCCACGTCCCGTCCGCCGATGTCCCCTTCTCGTACGCCCGCAAGGGCCAGAACCTCCGCCGCCGAGATTCCCCCCGAAAGGGCAACGCCGGTCATGCGCAATTCCCTGGGTCTTCTGCTGCGCCGTGGGATGGTGGGTGCTTTTTCCCTCGCCTCGCTGTGGGCGCCGGGCGGACCGGCGGTGGCTGTCGTGGCTGTCCCTGTCCCGCCGGACACCACGGTCGCACCGCCCGCCGAGGCAAAGAGCCTGACCTTCACCCAGCGGTACCGCGCACTCGCGCACGGCGGGATCGTCCGGGCCGCCAACTCGTCGATCACCTGCCGCACGCCCGTCGCGCCGACCGCGGTGTCGTGCCCCGCCGCCCGCGCGGGCCTGGCGGTCGCGAACGACGGCTTCGACATGTTCTACACGGACATCGACAAGGACCCGAACACCTACAACTCCAGCAGCGCCGAGGTCCCCCTGCCGCCGGGCGCCCGCGTCTCGTACGCGCGGCTGTACTGGGGCGGCAATCTGCTGGTCGGCGAACAGAAGCCGCCCAAGGACAACGGAAGGGTGCTGATCGCCGAGCCCGGCGGCCGGTACCAGGAGGTGCTCGCGGACACCCTCACCGGGCACCGGGTGGCGCACGGCGCGGACGCCTTCCAGGCCTCGGCGGACGTCACGCGGCTGGTGCGGTCGAGCGGCGCGGGCGCGTACACCGTGGCGCAGGTCAATGTGGCGATGGGGCACTCGGCGGCCGGCGCGTGGGGCGGCTGGACGCTGATGGTGGCGTACGAGAAGGAGTCGGAGCCGCTGCGGCATCTGGCGATCTGGGACGGCTTCGGCCCGGTGGGACCGGATGACGACCAGGTGGTCCGGGTGGACGACCTGCCGTTCCCCGAGGGGGCCACCGGTCGCGCGGGGCTCGTCGCCTACAACGGCGACCGCGGGCGGACCGGCGACTCGCTCACCGTGTCGGACGGGTGGGGCGAGGCGGTCCCCCTCGGCAACAGCGCCAACCCCCGGGACGACGTACTGAATTCGACGATCGGCGAGTCCGACGGGACGGCTTCCCCGCGGACGCCTTCGTATCCGAACACGCTCGGGTACGACTCCGACGTCCTCGATCTCCGCGAGGGCCTGCGGCGCGGCGGGGACCGGCTGGACTTCCGGCTGGAGTCGCGGCGGGACGCGGCCTGGGCCGGCGCGCTGTTCGTCGCCGTCGACGCGAAGCGCTGATGCCCTGCCCCTCTTCTCCCGATCCGTCTCCCTCTCCCGATCCCTCTCCCGATCCGTCTCCCGGCCCGCCTCCCGCCCCTGTTCCCGACTCCGCGAGGAAAGCCCGCATGCGACTGTCACCGACCGGCCCAGGACCGAGGCCACGGGTCCTGCACGTCTCCCAGCCCGTCGACGGCGGGGTGGGCCGTGTGGTCACCGACCTGGTGCGGGCCCAGCTGACCGCCGGCGCCGGCGTCACCGTCGCCTGTCCGCCGGACGGCGGCCTCGCGACGGCGGCCGAACTCCTGGGCGCGGACGTACGGCACTGGCAGGCGACCCGCTCGCCGGGGCCGTCGCTCGCCCAGGAGGTACGAAGTCTGCGTCGGCTCGTACGGGAGGTACGGCCCGACGTCGTGCACGCGCACAGCGCCAAGGCCGGACTCGCGGCGCGGCTCGCCGTACGCGGGCGGGTGCCGACCGTGTTCCAGCCGCACGCCTGGTCGTTCGAGGCGGTCGGCGGGGCCACCGGGCTCCTCGCCCTCAACTGGGAGCGGCTGGGCGCCCGTTGGGCCTCGCGAACGGTGTGCGTCAGCGAGGCCGAGCGGCGCACCGGGCAGCGGTCGGGGATCAGGGGCAGGTGGAGCGTCATCCCCAACGGCATCGACACCGAGAGCTTCCACCCGGCGGCCGTGGAGACCGTACGGGCCGGGATTCCGCTGCTCGAAGGGGTCGACGCGACGGCCCCCCTCGTCGTGTGCGTCGGGCGGCTGTGCCGGCAGAAGGGGCAGGACGTCCTGCTGGAGGCGTGGCGCGAGGTGACCCGGCGGGTGCCGGCCGCGCGGCTCGTACTGGTCGGCGACGGGCCGGACGCGCGGGCACTGCGGGCCGGGGCTCCCCCGTCCGTGCTGTTCGCCGGGGCCGTCACCGATGCCACGCCCTGGTACCAGGCCGCCGATCTGATCGTCCTGCCGTCCCGCTGGGAGGGCATGGCGCTGGCGCCGCTGGAGGCCATGGCCTGCGGACGGCCCGTCGTGATCACCGATGTGGACGGGGCGCGCGAAAGCCTGCCGCCGGGCCAGGGGCCACGTTGCCTGGTGCCGTCCGAGCGGCCGGACGCGCTGGCCGGGGCCGTCGCCGAGCTGCTTCTCGACCCGCTGCTGCGCGAGTCGCTCGGTCATCAGGGACGCCGGTACGCAACGACCACGCACGACGTGCGGCGCACGGCCGCGGCCGTCGCCGACGTGTACCGCGATCTGATCGGCACCTGGCCGACCGGGCGGGACACGGGCGTGGACCACACCGAGTACAGGGAGTCCATCCACACGTGACTGCGGAAAGTACCGTTCCCTCCCCCGGCGGCCGGCCGCGGGCGGCGGACCACGGATTCACGTCCGTCTCATCCATCCCGTCCGTCTCATCCATCCCGTCCGTCCCGTCCGGCTCGCCCGTCTCGGTCATCCCGCCGCGCGGGGCCGTCGGCGGCTTCGGATCCACGAGCGGCAGACGGCCCTTCGCCCGGCGGCCCTCACGGCTGCCCCTGCCCGCCGTGGACATCGGCGCGGCGCTGGCCGGCGGCGCCCTGGCCCTGCCCTGGGCGCATCCGCTTCCGCTCGCCCTACTGGTGCTCGCGGTGCTCCGGCTCAACGCGCACGCGTCGCTGTACCGCGCCACGTCCACGCCCGCCGTACCGGCTCCACTGGACGAACTGCCCGCCGTCTGCGCCCGGATCGCGGTGGGCTGGTGCGCGCTCGCGGCCCTGCTGGCCGCGTACTCCCCGGAGCACGCGCTGTCCGCCCGCGTCCTGGTCCTCGGCTGCGCGGTGCAGTCGCTGGTGAGCTGCGCGGGCCGGGGCGTCGTGCACGGGCACCGGCGCCGGGCGCTCCTGCGGCGCCCGCGCGCGGCCCTGGTGGTCGGCCGCACCGTCGACGCGCAGCGGGTGGCGGCCGCCTTCCTGCGGCATCCGGACTGCGGGGTACGGCCGGTGGGCGTCGTCGCCGACGAGGCGAGCGACGGCGAGGGGCTGCCGGTGCTGACCAGCGGCGAGGAGGTCCAGCGGGCCCTCATCCAGAACGGCGTGCAGGACGTGCTCGCCGTGGGCGCGTCCGGCTGGCCCGAACAGGCCTCGCTGCTGCGGGCGTTGGGCGAGTCGGGCTGCGCCGTGTGGGAGGTGCGCCCGGACGCGCCGGCGTACGGGCGGGCCGGCCGGCTCGCCGGGTTCGCCTGCCGTCGGCTGCCCATGGGCCGCCGGTACGGGAGCGCCGGGAAGCGCCTGCTCGACGTGCTGGTCTCCGGGGCCCTGCTCCTGCTGGTCAGCCCGGTGCTGCTGGTGTGCGCGATCGTGCTGCGAGCCGTCGACGGGCCCGGTGTGGTGTTCCGGCAGGAGCGGATCGGCAAGGACGGGCGGCCGTTCACCCTGCTGAAGTTCCGTACGCACCGGCCGGTCGACGCGCACGAGGCGGCGACCCGCTGGAGCGTGGCGAACGAGCACGAGATGGTCTGGTTCTGCCGTTTCCTGCGGCGGACGTCGCTCGACGAGCTGCTCCAGCTGTGGAACGTCTTCTGGGGCGACATGAGCCTGGTGGGGCCGCGCCCCGAACGGCCCTTCTTCGTGGGCCAGTTCAGCCAGACGTACCCCGGTTACGCGGCCCGCCACCGGATGCGTACCGGGATCACCGGGCTCGCGCAGATCCACGGACTGCGCGGCGACACCTCGATCGAGGACCGCTGCCGGTTCGACAACGCCTACATCGACGACTGGTCGCTCTGGCAGGACGTCTGCATCCTGGCGCGCACCGCGGTCTCGCTCGTGCGTCCGACGGGGAGCTGAACCGGTGACCCAGGTCCTGCCCGCCCCGCCGCTGGTCGCCGCCGTGGCCGCGGCGCCCCGCCGCTTCCTTCCCGTGCTGCCCGTGATCGCGCTGATCGTGATGCTCGCGCTGCCGGTCTCCGGGGACGGCGGCGGCACCCTCGCGGACGCCGTGTCCGGGCTGGTCGTGGTGTGCTGCGCACTGCGTCTCGTACGCGGCCGGCGGCGCCCCCTGTCCCGTACCGCGGCCGTCGTGCTCGGGCTGCCCGTCGTCGGGATCGCGGTGGCGACGGCCGGCGCGTCCTCGGCCGGGGTGGGGGCCGAGGGGCTCGTGCGCTATCTGCAGATCTTCGTGCTGGTGCCGACGGCGGTGACGCTGCTGGTACGCGACCGCCGTGACGCGCGTCTGGTCGCCTGGTCCCTCGTCGGGCTCGCGCTGTGGCAGGGGGCGCTCGGGGTCCATCAGTTCGTGACCGGGACCGGGGCCTCGTACCAGGGCGAGATGATCCGGGCCGTGGGCACCTTCGGGGCCACGGACATCATGGGCATGGCGGCCGTGGTGGCGTTCGGGCTGGTGTGCGCGCTCGGACTCGCGCTCGGGTCCGGGCCCGCGCGGCAGCGGACCGCAGCGGCGGTGTGCGCGCTGGCGCTGCTGCTGCCGCTCGCGCTGTCGTTCAGCCGGGGCGCGTGGATCGCGACGGCCGTGACGTGCGGGGCGCAGCTCGTACTCGCCGGACTGCGGCGGGCCGTGCAGGTGTTCGCGGCGGTGGCGGCGGCCACGGTGGTCCTGGTGGGCGGGCTCGGGGTGGGCTCCGCGATGCTCCAGGAGCGGATCGGCAGCATCACGCAGGTCGCGGACGCGCCGGACCAGTCGGTGACCGACCGGTACACGATGTGGACGGCCGCCGTCGACATGTGGCGCGATCAACCGCTGACCGGAGTGGGACTGAAGGGCTTCCCGGACCATCGCGACGGGCACGCCTCACTCGCGCTGTCCTCGGGCAGTGACACGGACGGGGCGGGTGCCGGTTTCCGACGTCAGCCGCTCCTCTCACCGCACAACATGTATCTGCTGGTCCTCAGCGAGCAGGGTCTGCTGGGGCTGCTCGCGCTGGCCGGAAGCTGGCTGGCGCTGCTGGTTCTCGGACTGAGACGGCTCCTGCGCACACGGCGCCCGCCGGACGGTTCCGCCGCCTCCGACGTCACCAGCGGCTCCGACCGCTCCGGCGGCCTCGACTGCGCGCTCGTCGCCTGCGGGCTGCTGGTCTGGCAGCTGGTCGACTTCGTGTACGCGGACATCGGCGGCCCCTCGACCGTGCTGACCGCGCTGGTCCTCGGCCTCGCCGCGTGGTGGTCGCTGGCCGACGAAGACGCCCACAGGGACGACGACGCCCACGAAGGGGCTGGGACGCGATGACGGTGACGCCTTCCCGAGCCGAGGACGAGGGAACGACGACGAGAAAGGGCCGCCGCCGGTCCGGGGCCGGGATCGCGGCTGGGGCCGGGGCCGCAGCCGGAGCCGGGACCGCAGCCGGAACCGCAGCCGAGATCGCGGCCGGGACCGCAGCTGGAGCCGGGACCGAGGCCGAGAGGCACGGCGCGGGTGCCGGGGCCGTGGAGCGCGGCGACGCCACGGCCGGGACCGGGGCAGAAGCCGGGACCGGAGCCGCAGCCGCAGCCGCAGCCAGGATGACGGCCGGGGCCGGAGCCACAGCCGGGACCTGGACCGGAGCCGGTCCCGGCACCGGAGCCAGGGCCGGGACTGAGACGCACGGCGCGGGTGCCGGGGCCGTGGAGCGTGGCGACGCCACGGCCGGGACCGGGGTCGGGGACGACGTTCAGTTGCCCGGTGCCCGCGTGGCGGCGGCCGACGCCGCGCCCGGCGGGGCCGCCCCGGCCGGCGCCGCTTCCGCGACCGTCTCGACCGGCAGCACGCCCACCGGAGGCGGGACCGCCGGAGTCACCCCGCCCACCCGGGGGTTCCTCGCCAAGGCCACGCTCGTCACCGCCGCCCTCTCCATCGCGGGCGCCCTGTTCGGTCTCGGCCGGGACCAGGCGCTCGCGCATCTCTTCGGGGCCGGGACCGAGACCGACGCCTTCCTGGTCGCGTGGACCGTGCCGGAGGTCGCGGCGACGCTGCTGATCGAGGACGGGATGGCCTTCGTGCTGGTCCCGGCGTTCAGCCTGGCCGTGGCACGGCGGGCACGCGGAACCGGGGGCAGCGGCGGGGACCCCGTCCGTGCGCTCGTCGCCTCCACACTGCCCCGTATCGCGCTGGCCCTCGTGGGGGTCTCCGCACTGCTGATCGCCGGGGCGCCCTACCTGGTCGCGGGACTCGCGCCGGGACTGCCCGACCCCGGGCTCGCCGTCGACTGCACACGGCTGACGGCGACCTGCGTCCTGAGCTTCGGGCTCGCCGGATACTGCAGCGCGGCACTGCGCGCGCATCGCCGCTTCCTGGCCCCGGCCGCCATCTACGTCGCCTACAACACCGGCATCATCACGGCGATGTTCGTCCTCGGCGGCCACTGGGGCGTGCGGTCGGCCGCCATCGGTGTCGCGCTGGGCGGCTGCCTGATGGTGGCGGCACAGCTTCCCGCCCTCGTACGACAGCTCTTCGGCCGCCACCGGCCCGGGGTTTCGACGTCGAACCCGAACTCGACCTCGACGTCGCCTGCGACGGCAACCCCGGCCCCGGCTCCCGAAGTCGCCCTCACCAAACCCCCAGAGGCCCCCGGTGCCGGCACCGAAGACCCCGTAGCCGAGCGGTCCGAGCAGGGCGGGCAGGGTGGGCAGGGCGCGCAGCGATCGGTGACGCACTCGGTGAATCTCGCCCTCGTCACCCCGGTCCTGCTCTTCGCCCTCTGCCGGCAGTCGCAGGTCCTCATCGAGCGTTACCTCGCCTCCAACCTCCCCTCCGGAGCCATCTCGCACCTGAACTACGCGCAGAAGGTGGCCCAGATCCCCATGACCCTCTCGCTGATGCTGTGCACGGTCACCTTCCCGGTGCTGGCGCAGGCGCTCGCCGAGGGCGACACCGAGCGGGCCCGCAACCGGGTCGAGCACGACGTCTCGGTCGCCGCGTGCATAGTCCTGCTGGGCGCCGCCGCGGTCTTCGCGTGCGCGCCGCAGATCATCGAACTCCTCTTCCAGCGCGGCGCGTTCACCGCGCGGGACACGGCGGCTACGGCGACCGTCATGCGGGTCTACTCGGTGGGGCTGCTCGGCCACACCCTCGTGGGCGCGCTCGTCCGGACGTACTTCTCGGCCGGCCGGCCCACCTGGTACCCCCTCGCGGCGATGGCCGCGGGCATCGTGGCCACCTCGTGGATCGGCGCCGCGACCGTCGGTGCCTGGGGGGTGTCCGGGATCGCCGCCGCCAACGCGATCGGGATCACCCTCACCGCGGCGCTGCTGCTGTCCGGCATGAACGAGCGGCGCAGCGTGCCGATCCATACCCGCCGGGTCGTCCACGAGCTCACCAAGCCGCTCCGCGCGGCCGGGTGCGCGGCCGTGGCGGGCGCCCTGTGCGCGAGCCGCTTCGATTCGCCCGCGCTCGCCCTGTTCACCGGTGGTCTGACCGTCACCCTCGTCTACGTACTGCTGCTCCGGTTGCTCGGCGTCCAGGCCGTCGCACCCGCCTTCCGAACCGCCCTCCGCTCCGTCACCCGAAGGCTGCCGCATGCCCGTTTCCGCTGACCCGACCGACCCGATCGGCCCGACCGGCGCTCCCCGTGCCGAGAGCCGCATCCGCACCCGCCCGGCCGCGGCGCCCCTGTGGGTGGCGATGTACCACTCGGTGGGCGACTGCTCCGACGACCCGTACCGCATCACGGTCTCCCCCGACCGCCTCGACCGGCAGCTGGGCTGGCTGCACCGCCGGGGCCTGCGCGGGGTGGGCGTGGCGGACCTGCTCGCGGCCCGCGCCCGGGGCGAGGCCCGGGGCCTGGTCGGCCTCACCTTCGACGACGGTTACGCGGACTTCGCCGGCAACGCCCTGCCCGTACTGCGGCGCTGGGGTTTCGGCGCCACCGTGTTCGTCCTGCCGGGCCGGCTCGGCGGCACGAACGAGTGGGACCCGCTCGGCCCCCGCAAACCCCTCCTCACCGCCGACGGCATCCGCCGGCTCGCGGACACCGAGGGTCTGGAGATCGCCTCGCACGGTCTCACCCATGTCGACCTCACCCTGGCCGACGAGGCGCTGCTCGGCGCCGAGATCGGTGGCAGCCGGGCCCTGCTCTCCGAGCTGACGGGCCGTGCCGTCCAGGGCCTGTGCTACCCGTATGGGACGGTGGACCGGCGGGTGGCCGACGCCGTCCGGGCCGCCGGGTACGGCTACGCGTGCGCGATCGACCCCGGCCCACTCACCGGCGTCTTCGCCCTGCCCCGGGTCCACATCGGGGAGAACGACACCTCCTGGCGGCTGCAGCTGAAGTACCGCCTGGCCCGGCTGCGCCGACGCCCGGTGCCCCTGACCGACCTCGGCACCGGCGCCGACACCGCCGCCGACACCGTGACGGAGAGCCGGTGAAGGCCCTGCACGTCATCACCGGGCTCGGTGTCGGCGGGGCCGAGCAGCAACTGCGGCTGCTGGTGCGGAACCTGCCCGTCGAGTGTGACGTGGTGACCCTCACCAACCCGGGTGCGGTCGCCGAGGGCCTCGTCGCGGACGGTGTGCGCGTCACCCACCTCGGCATACAGGGCAACCGGGACCTCGCGGCGCTCCCGCGTCTGGCCCGGCTCATCCGCCGCGGCCGCTACGACCTCGTCCACACCCACCTCTACCGGGCCTGCGTGTACGGCAGGACCGCCGCGCGGCTCGCCGGGGTGCGGGCCGTCGTGGCCACCGAACACTCGCTCGGCGACTCGCAGATGGAGGGCCGCCGCCTCACCCCGGGCGTCCGGGCGCTCTATCTGGCCAGCGAGCGCCTCGGCCGCTCGACGGTCGCGGTCTCGCCCACGGTCGCCGAACGGCTGCGCCGCTGGGGGGTGCCGGGCCCGCGCATCGAGGTCGTGCCGAACGGCATCGACGTGGACCGCTTCCGCTTCGACGCGGCCCGGCGCGAGCGCACCCGGCGGCGGCTGGGGCTGCCGCGGGGGGCGTACGTCGTCGGAGGTGTCGGGCGGCTGACGGCCGGCAAACGGTTCGAGGTGCTCGTCCGGGCGCTGGCCGAACTCCCGGACGACGTCTGGCTGCTGCTGGTCGGCGGAGGCCCGGAGGAGAACGTACTGCGACGGGCGGCGCAGCACCTGGGGGTCGCGGACCGGGTGCTCCTCACGGGCGAGCGCCCGAACGGGCCCGCGCAGCACGGCGCTCCGGGCGGCCCCGACCTCGATCTGCCGTCCCTGACCGGAGCCATGGACCTCCTCGCCTCGCCGTCCGCGGAGGAGGCCTTCGGACTCGCCGTCGTGGAGGCCCTGGCGGCCGGCCTGCCCGTGCTCTACGTCTCCTGCCCGGCCGTCGACGACCTCCCCCGGAACGCGGCGCCGTTCGCCCGGCGGGTGCAGGGCAGCGCGGACTCCTTCGTACGGGCCGTGCGGCAGGCCCGCGCGCAGGACCCCGGGCCGCGCTCCGCGCCGGAGGCCGCCCACCACTACAGCATCGCCCGCAGTGCCGACCGGCTCATGGACATCTACACGGCCGCAACTCTGGGAGTGAGTTCCGCATGACCGACAACCCCATCCGTATCACCGGGCGGCCGGGAACGGCACTCGCGCGGGCCAGGGCTCTGCCGCCGTGGTCCCTGCTCGCCGCGGGCGCCCTCCTCGGCGGAGTGCTCGGCGGCACGTACGGCGTCCTGAAGACACCGCAGTACACCGCCACGAGTTACGTCATCGCCGTGCCCACCGAGCAGTCGGACCCGGCGGCGGCGCTCGGCTTCGCGCAGGCCTACGGGCGGGTCGCCACCCAGCTCGCGGTGCTCGGGGACGCCCAGGTGTGGGCGGACGTGCCGGTGTCGACCCTGCGGGAGAGCGTGCGGACCGCGACCTCGCCGGACGCGCCGATGGTCGCCGTGACCGCCACCTCCACCCGGCCCGACCTCGCCGCGGACATCGCCAACGCCGTGTCGCGCTCGCTGACCCGGCACGCGAACGACACCGAGGACAGCACGCATGTGGAACTGCTGCAGTTCTCCCGGGCGATCGAACCCACCGAGGCGTCCTCGGCGTCCGCGACGATGACCGGTCTCGTCGGCGCGAGCGCCGGCGGACTGCTCGGCGGACTCGCGCTGCTGGTGCGCCCCCGCCGCGCCCCGGGGGCCGCGCCCACGGCCTCGGTGCCGGGCCCCGCCACCGCCGCCGACGTCCACGGACAGCTGTGAGAGCCGCCGCGCCGCGGACCCGGCCGCTGACCGAGCTGCGTACGGAACTGTGCACGGACGAGCGGGAGTTCGGGCGGCTGGCCGAGGAGTGGGGGAGGCTGTACCGGCGCTGCGGCACGGCGACCCCGTTCCAGAGCCACGCGTGGCTGCACTCGTGGTGGCTCTCGTACGGCACGCCCGGCCGGCTCCGGCTCGTGCTCGTCCGCGACGGCGCCGACCTGGTGGCCGCCGCCCCGCTGATGCTCGTACGGCAGCCGTGGCCGGCCCTGGTGCCGCTGGGCGGATCGATCTCCGACTTCGGGGACGTGCTGATCGAGGACGGCGACCACGCCGACCGTGCCGCCGCCGCCCTGGCCGACGGGCTGGCCACGGCCGCGCGCACCGCGCTGATCGACTTCCGTGAGGTACGGCCCGGCGGCGCGGTGGAGCGGGTGTACGCGAGCTGGCGCGGGCCCCGGCGGCAGGTGCCGGACTCGCTGTGCCTGGAGCTGCCCGCCGTGCCGATGGACGACCTGATCGGCCGGCTGGCGACGGCCAAGGCTCAGCAGCGGGTCCGTGCCAAGCTGCGCAAGCTGTCCACGCTGGGGGTCGAACGGCGGGCCGTACGCCCCGACGAGGTCGACACGGCACTGCGCAGACTTCTGGAGCTGCACCGGCTGCAGTGGCAGGGCCGGAAGGTGACCACCGAGCATCTGCAGGATCGCTTCGCCGAACATCTGATCCGTTCGGTGGGGCCGATGGTCCGCGCCGGGGACGCGGTGGTGACCGAGTTCCGGGTGGACGGCACCGTGGTGGCGGTCGACCTGACGCTCCTGTCGGACCGATTGGCGGGCGGCTATCTGTACGGTGCGCATCCGCAGCTGCGGGAGCGCAAGGCGGACGTGGCGACGATGCTGCTGCACGCCTGCGCCCAGCACACCGGAGCGGGCGGCGGGACGGGCGGGCGCCGGGTGCTGAGCCTGCTGCGCGGCAACGAGCCCTACAAGCACCACTGGCGCCCGCAGCCCGTCGTCAACCAGCGTTTCCTGCTGGCCCGGCGGCGGACGTCGCCGCTGATGTCCGCCGCCGTCTGTGACGTGGCCGCCCGCAGCCGGGGCAAGAAGCTGCTCGACCGGTTCCTCGGCTGGAGGGACCGCGGCGGCGGCAGGCCGTGACAGGCCCGCCGCCGCCCCCTCCGCCGTCGGGTCAGCGGTTGCGCGACCACCAGTCGAAGCGCAGGCAGAGCTTCCCGCCGAGCCAGTACTCCACCCAGTCGCCCAGGGCCACCGGCGAGCAGTTCGACGGCCGCTCGGGCGTCGGGTCGGTGGGCTTCGGCGGCTCGGTGGGCTTGGGCGGATCGGTCGGCCTGGGCGGCGGGGCCGTCGGCTTCGGAGTCGGATCGGTGCGGCCGAAGAGCACGGACCGGTAGATCTCCGAGGCTTCCGGGTTGTCGTCGCACTGCCACACACCGTGCGGGCAGTAGTCGGTGAGCGTGTTGTACAGCGGCTTGTGCTCGTCCAGCCAGGCGAGCATCCGCTTCATGTAGGTCGCGTTGTCGCCGTTTCGGAAGAGCCCCCATTCAGGATAGGAAATCGGCTTTCCGTGCGCTTTCGCGAAGTCGACGTGTGCCTGGAGGCCGTAGGGCTCCGAGACGGCCTCGTCGAATGACTGTCCGTGCGGCTGGTCGTACGAATCCATGCCGATGATGTCGACCGTCTCGTCGCCCGGATAGCACTGGGTCCAGGGAATGGCGTCCCGGCCGCGGTTCGGAGTGAAGTCGAAGCGGAACTTCTGCCCCGGCACCGCTCTCATGGCGGTGACGATCCTGTCCCAGTACTTCTTCCAGGCCTCCGGGTCCGGCCCGCAGCGATGGGTGTACGTGATGCCGTTCATCTCCCAGCCGAGCACGATGACGGTGTCGGGCACCTCCAGCTCGACGAGCCGCTCGGCCAGCTTGCGGAAGTGGTGGTCGAACTCCCCGGCCGCGCCCCGCCGCAGCAGGCCGCGCACCTCCCGGTCGGAGACGCCCTCCTCGTTGCGCTCCAGCATGGGGACGTTGAGGACGAAGAGCCGGTCGGTCTCCTCCCGCCGCCAGTGGGCCCAGGCGTCGAGGAATCCGGGCAGGCCCTCGATGTTGCTCCAGCGGTCGCCCGGCAGATACGTGTGCGCCACGCGCAGGTCGGCCCCGCCCAGCCAGCGGCTGAGCTCGGCGATCCGGGCCACCCCGCGGGGCCCGTAGTCCAGGTAGGCGCCGAAGGCCGGGTTCTCGGGGCCCTTCGGCGGCGCGGGCCGCGGGGTCGCCTGTCCGGGGACGGCCGGCGCGGTGACCGGCGCCACGACACCGGTGGGCGCGGTCGGCGGCGGGGCGGGCGGCTCCCCCGCCCTCGCGGCCGTCGCGTACCCCGTCCCGGACGCGAGGGCGGCCGAGGCGAAGAGTCCGGCGGTGAGTACGGCGGCGACGTATGCCGGCCGTCTGGTTCGGGTCCGTTGCAGTGGGGCCATGTCCACTCCTCGCGCTTCATTTCCACCGTCCACTGACACTCAGTCATATGAATGCGCGTTGCGCCAACCGAGGCCGGGCGCCGGGGACATACCCGCTCACCCGCACGGGTGAGAAACCAGAAGCGAAGAATCAGAAGCGATCCCAAGGAAACAAACCCATGCCGTCCTTCGACACCCGCGTGCCCGCCGTACTGCTGCGCACCGACCGAAATCCCTTTCACCACGGCACGCTGGGAGCCGTACGCTCGCTCGGCCGGGCCGGAATCGACGTACACCTGGTCGCGGATTCCGCCGGAAGTCCGGTGCGCGGTTCCCGTTTTGTGTGCCGGATGCATCCACCGCCCGCTCCCGGGGCCCCGCCGTCCGAGATCGCTTCGACGTTGCGCCGAGTGGCGGCACGGGTCGGCCGGCCCGCCGTACTGATCCCCATGGATGACGCGAGCGCCGTGGCCGTGGACCGGCTGCGGGCCGAGCTCTCCCCCCGCTTCCTGCTGCCCCTCGCTCCCCCGGGTCTCGCCGAGCGGGTCGCGGACAAGGCGGAGCTGGCCGCCGTGTGCGCGTCCGCGGGCATCCCGCACCCGGTGACGCTGGTCCCGGACGGTCCCGCGCAGGCCGCCTCGGCGGCCTGGCGGCTGGGGCTGCCGGTGGTGGCGAAGTGGAGCCGTCCCTGGCTGCTGCCCGCCGGTTCGGACCTGCGCAGCACGACGGTACTGACCTCCGCCCACCAGGCGCGGGCCCTGTGCCGGCGGGCCGAGGAGGCGGGCAGCCGGCTGCTGCTCCAGGCGTTCCTGCCGCCGGGTCCCGACCGGGACTGGTTCTTCCACGGGTACGCGGACCGGTCCGGGGCGGTGCGCGGGGGCGGCGCGGGCCGCAAGCAGCTGGCCTGGCCGCGCGGCGCGGGCCTGACCGCGGTGGGCCGCTGGACGGTGAACCCGGCCGTGCGGGCGCCGGCCGAGCGGCTGGTCTCGCACCTCGGCTACCGCGGCATCTTCGACCTGGACTTCCGCCGCGACGGCTCGACCGGCGCGTATCACCTGCTCGACTTCAATCCGCGGCCCGGCGCGCAGTTCCGGCTGTTCGCCGACGGGGCGGGGCTCGACGTGGTGCGGGCCCTGCACCTGGACCTGACCCACCGTCCGCCGCCGTCGCCCGTCCCCCTGCCGGGCCGGACCTTCGTGGTGGAGAACTACGCGCCGCTGTCGGCCGCGTTCCGCCGCGGGACCGAGCTGGCCTGGCACGCCCGGGACGACCTCGCGCCCGGTGCGGCCCTGTGGGCGTTGTGGTCCCGGCATGTGGGCAGGCGTGCGGCCCGGCGCGTGCTGGACGGCATCCGCCGGACGGCCTGCGCACCGGTCACCGACGCGCACCCGGTACGACCGCCCGCGACCTCCGGCGTGAATCCCCTGCCCGTGGATCCCCTGTCCGCGAGTCCCCAGTCCGCGAGTCCCCTGTCCGACGACGAGAAAGCGAGCAGTCACTGATGTACGACCTGCTGGTGGTGGGGGCCGGCCCCTACGGCCTGTCCATCGCCTCCCATGCCGCGGCGGCCGGTCTGAGCCTTCGGGTGTTCGGGCGGCCCATGGCCTCCTGGCGCGACCACATGCCCCGCGGCATGTTCCTCAAGTCCGAACCGTGGGCCTCCAACCTGTCGGATCCGGAGGGCCGCCTGAGCCTGGCCGCCTACTGCGCGGAGCAGGGGGTGGAGGCCCGGCACGGGGCGCCCATCCCGGTCGAGGTGTTCGCCGCGTACGGGCTGTGGTTCGCGCGGCACTCGGTCCCTGAGGTGGACGAGCGCACGATCGCGCACGTCCACCCCTGCCCGGGCGGTTTCGAGGCGGTCACCGAGGACGGCGGATCCGTGCGCGCGAGGACGGTCGCGCTGGCGGTCGGCGTGCTCCCCTTCACCGAGGTCCCGGCGGCTCTGCGCGGCCTGGCGCCCGAACACGTCTCGCACAGCAGTCACCACAGCGACCTGGACCGTTTCGCGGGCAAGGACGTCACCGTGGTCGGCGGCGGCCAGGCCGCGCTGGAGACGGCGGCCCTGCTCGCCGAACAGGGCACCCGCGTCCGGATCGTGGCCCGCGCCCCCGGCCTCTCCTGGAACGACGTTCCGCCGCCCTGGGAGCGCCCGTGGTGGCAGTCGGCCCGCGCCCCGCACAGCGGTCTCGGCCCCGGCTGGCGCAACTGGTTCTACGCCGAACGCCCCGGCGCGTTCCGCCGCCTGCCCGAGCCCACCCGCGCCCGGATCGCCACCACGGCCCTCGGTCCCGCGGGCGCCTGGTGGATCCGCGACCGGGTCGAGCCGTCCGTCGAGCTGCTGCTGGGCCACGAGATCGCGACGGCGTACGGGTCCGGAGGCGGCGTACGCCTGGAGATGCTCGGCCCGACCGGTGGGCCGGCGTCCCTGGACACCGAACACGTCATCGCGGCCACGGGGTTCAGACCGACCAGGGAACGCCTGGGGATCCTGACGGCGGACGTGCACGAGGGCCTGACCGCGTCACCCGACGGATCCCCTTACGTGGGGCGGGAGTTCGAGTCGTCCTGGCCGGGGCTCTTCATGGCGGGCCTGGTCACGGCGGCCGGTTTCGGCCCGGCCATGCGGTTCGTGCACGGCGCCTCGTTCACGGCCCGGACCCTCGTACGGGGAGTGCGGCGCCGGCTCCGTACGGGACCGGCCCTCCTGCCCGTGCCCGGCGCGCGGGAGCGGCGCGGGGTGCTGGGAGCGGCGGGCCGCTGACCGCCCGGCCGCCGGCTGTCACGTGAAGGGCGCCGGGTGAAGGGCGCCGGGTGCCGGACGTATGGCGTCCGGCACCCGGCGCGTCGTCACCGGCGGGACGCGGCCCGGTTGCGTCGGTACAGGATCGCTCCACCGAGCAGCAGACCCGCGCCGGCGGCGGAGGCCGCGAGCATCCCGTCGACGCCGGTGGCCGCCAGCTCCGGCCAGGGGCCTTGTCCCGAGGAGGGCGGCGACGGATGCGGCGCTCCGGGTCCCGTGGTGGGCGGGACCGACGACGGGGGTCCCGTGGTGGGCGGGACCGACGACGGGGGTCCCGTGGTGGGCGGCACCGTCCCCGGCGGGCCCGTCTCGGGGGGCGTGGTCGTCGGCGGGGTGGTGGAGGGAGGTGTGGTGTGCGGCGGGCCGGACGGGGGTTCGGAGGGTGGCCCGGACGGCGGGGTGTCGTCGTCGCCGTAGCCCTTCGGTCCGTCGTGCCCGCACCTGGCGCCGAACGCGGGGTTCAGCAGGCCGCCCGCGTCCGCGGCGTCGCCGCACGCGTTCGCCGGAGCGTGCACCGGGGCCTCGTCGAGGTTGCCCGACCCGACGCCGGGCGCGTGGTGCGTGCCGCCGTGCGTGGAGGAACCGTCGCCGTGGTGGCCGCCGCCGTGGTGGCCCGATCCGTGGTGACCGGAGCCGCCACCGTGATCCGAGCCGTATCCCTGGTGGGAGCCGTGGCCGTGGTCCGAGCCGTATCCGGCCGGGGCTCCGTGGCGGGGCCCGTCCGGCTTGCGGTGCTTGCCCGTGGGGGTGGCGCAGGAGTTGCCGAACGACGGGTTGAGGCCGGCGGCCGCGTTCGCGGAGTTGCCGCACGCGTTCACGGGCACGCCCACCGGCGCCTGCACGTTGTTGCCGGACAGCACTCCGGGCGAGTCCGCCGCCACCCCGTGCACGTCCGAGTCGGCGAACGCCTGGGAGCCGTACAGGGACAAGATGCTCGTCGCGGCGGCGGCCGCGACCATTCCCTTGCTCAGGGTCTGTCGCAACTTTGTTGTCTTCTCTGCTGGTAGAAGTGGGAAAAGCCGGCCTTGGCACCGGAATGCGGTCCAAGGCCGGCGTGACTCAGCCGTTCGGCTGGTGCGTTACGACGTCAGTCGTTTTCGCACTCGTTGCCGAACGCCGGGTTCAGCAGGCCGATCACGTTGATCGAGTTGCCGCACACGTTGACAGGAATGTGCACGGGCACCTGGAGAACGTTGCCGGAGAGGACGCCGGGCGAGCCGACGGCCGCACCCTCGGCCTCGGAGTCGGCGAAGGCCGGGGCGCCCATGCCCATGGCCATGATCGCGCCGGCGATGACGACGGCACTCTTCTTGTGCTTCACGTACTTCCCTTTCTCTGCGGTCATGCCCAATGACGGCCGAAACCGGACGAGCCCAGCCTGAACGACTCGCACCATGACCTGCGGGCTGTTGAACGAGAGGACGGGGGACGAAGAAACTACAGAAAGTGCGACTCTCCGGTATTTCACCCGAACGCCCGGAGCGGAATGGGTGGCGAAACGTCACTTCACAAAGACAGAAAAGGAAAGCAGAAAATATCGCCGAAGAGCCCGGGCGGTCCCGCCGCACAGAGCGGCGGGGCGGCCCGGGCAGTCTTCGTGACAGCCGATCAGCTGCCGGAGGCGCCGTTGCCCGAGAGCACCGGGATGTTGTCCAGAACGTGCGAGATCGGCTCGTCACCCTTCGCCTGGGTGGAGTTCTCGGCGCACTGCTGGTTCTGCGGGGCCGACAGGATCGGCACGTCCTGCAGAACGGTGACCGGCACGAGGACGCCCACGAGCGAGGCCAGGTTGGCCTTGACGGGCACCCCGAGGCAGAGCTTGTTGAGCGAGCCCTGCACGAGCTGGCCCTGGGGGCTCATGTCGCCCTCGGCCTTGGCGTTGCCGTACACCTGTTCGGCGTGGTTGCCGTTGGCGGTGGTGACGCCGCTGTCGTTGCCGATGGCAAGCGCCTGCGGGGCACCCGCCGCCGAGACACCGACGACAGAAGCGGCGACCGCCGCCGTGGCCATTGCCTTCTTGAGCATTTCTCCGGTCCTTTCATGTGCAGACACGCGTGTTCCTGCTCCCGCATCAACCGGAGGCGGGCCGATTGGTTTCGAGGTGTCACCCGGTTGGCCCGTTCGACGGCCCGTAATTCGCGGAAAGCCTCGCGCGCGTGCGTAGTACAAACGACCTTCCCGAATGGGCCATCGGAGTGAATCGGAGCAACTATGCGGGCCGGGCGGAGTTGTCCAGGTCGCTCCGGTGGACGGGGTTACTCCAGAAGGGACCAGCAAGTGATCAAGAAGGTTATGGCTGCCGCGGCGGTCGCCGCTTCCGTCGCCGGTGTTTCGGCTGCCGCCGCGCCCCAGGCGATGGCGATCGGCAACGACAACGGCGTCACCACCGCCAACGGCAACCACGCCGCGCAGATCTACGGCAACCAGGCGACGTACGGCGACATGAGCCCGCAGATGGCGCTCATCCAGGGCTCGCTGAACAAGCCCTGCATCGGCCTGCCCGCCAAGGCCAACCTGGCCTCGCTCGTCGGCCTGGTGCCGATCACGGTCGCCCAGGACGTGCCGATCCTGTCGGCCCCGCAGAACCAGCAGTGCACCGAGAACTCCACGCAGGCGAAGGGCGACGAGCCCCTCTCGCACATCCTCAGCAACATCCCGGTGCTCTCGGGCAACGGCGCTTCCGGCAGCTGATCTGCCGCATCACCCAGCGGGCCGCCGGTCTTCCCGGCGGCCCGCCACCCCTGCCACATCAGCGGCGGCGCGTAGCTCCGGTCCCGAGGAAAGACTGTGGGCCAATCGGGGCAAACCCCGCAACCGCACCGTCCACCGCACTGTTGATGAATATGCGGCTCCGTTACGGGGGCCACTCTCCGAAAGGGAACGAAAATGAAGAAGCTGATGGCGACCGCGGCCATTGCCGCCTCTGTCGCCGGTCTGTCGGCCGCCGCCGCGCCCCAGGCGCTGGCCATCGGCAACGACGACGGCGTCACCACCGCCAACGGCAACGGTTCCGTCCAGAAGTACGGCAACCAGGCCACGCACGGCAAGATGAGCCCCCAGCTCTCCCTCGTGCAGGGCTCGCTGAACAAGCCGTGTGTCGGACTGCCGGTCAAGGCCAACCTGGCCTCGCTCGTCGGCCTGGTGCCGATCACCGTCCTGCAGGACGTGCCGATCCTGTCGGCCCCGCAGAACCAGCAGTGCACCGAGAACTCCACCCAGGCGAAGGGCGACGAGCCCCTGTCGCACATCCTGGACAACATCCCGGTGCTCTCGGGCAACGGCGCTGCCGGAAGCTGACCTTCCTGGCTCCACCAAGCTCCGCGAACAGCGGGTCACCCCTCGGGGGTGGCCCGCTGTTCCCGTGTGTGCTGTTCCCGTACGGGATGTTCCCGTGTGGGTGGCGGGTTGTCGTAGAGCGCGTCGATGTCCCGTGCGTACGCCTCCGTCACCGCGTGGCGCTTGATCTTCAGGGATGGGGTCAGCAGGCCGTTGTCCTCGGTGAACTCGCCTTCCACCAGGGCGAAGTCGCGGATCGACTCGGCCCTGGAGACGGCCTGGTTCGCGTGGTCCACGACCTTCTGGACGTCGGCACGCAACCGGGGGTCGCCGACCAGCTCGGACAGCGGGGTGTCGGCCGGCATCCCGCGGACGTACAGCCAGTGGGCGAGGTCCTCGCGGTCCAGGGTGATCAGGGCGGCGATGTAGGAGCGGTTGTCGCCGACGACCACGCATTGGCCGACGGGGGGCCGGCTGCGCAGCCTGTCCTCCAGGACGGCCGGGGAGACGTTCTTGCCGCCCGAGGTCACGAGGATGTCCTTCTTGCGGCCGGTGATGGTGAGGTAGCCGTCCTCGTCGAGCGAGCCGAGGTCGCCGGTCGCGAACCACTCGTCGGTCAGGACGGCGTCGGTGGCGGCCGGGTCGTTCCAGTAGGCGCCGAAGACGATGCCGCCCTTGATGAGCACCTCGCCGTCGTCGGCGATACGGACGGCCGTGCCCGGTACGGGGAGGCCCACCGTGCCGGGGCGGGGCCGCAGGGGCGGGACGATCGTCGCGGCGGCGGTGGTCTCCGTCAGTCCGTAGCCCTCGTAGACGAGGATCCCGGCGGCGTAGAAGAAGAGGCTGAGGTCGCGGTCGAGCGGGGAGCCGCCGCTGATGGCGTAGCGCGTACGGCCGCCGATCTCCTTGCGGATACGGCGGTAGACCAGCAGGTCGTACAGGGCCCAGGCCGCGTAGAGACCGGGTCCCGGCCCCTTCCCCCGCCCGAGGAACTTGTCCAGGTGCTGCTCGCCGAAGCGGACGGCGACGCGGTGGGCGCGGTCGAAGGAGGCGCCGCGGCCGATGCGCTCGGCGGTGGCGCGGCCGGTGCCGTGGATCTTCTCGAAGAGGTAGGGCACGCCGACCAGGAAGGTGGGCCGGAACTCCCGGAGCGCCGGGCGGAGTTCGTCGGGTTTGATGCTCGGGAAGTGGCCCAGCTCGATCCGTGCCATCAGGCAGGAGATCTGGAGGGTGCGGCCCAGGATGTGGGCGAGCGGGAGGAAGAGGAGGGTCGAGGCCTGCTGGCCGGTGACCTCCTTGAAGACGGGGTGCAGGAGTTCGACGGTGTTGGCGGCCTCGGCGTACAGGTTGGCGTGGGTGAGGACGCAGCCCTTGGGGCGGCCGGTGGTGCCGGAGGTGTAGCAGATCGTCGCGACGGTGTCGGGGGTCAGGGCGGTGCGGCGCTTGGTGACCTCCTCGTCGGGTATGTCGCGGCCCAGGGTGGTCAGTTCGGCGACGGCTCCGCGGCGGACGGCTCCTCCGGCGTCGGCCCCGTCCGCCGCGTCGTCGAGCTGCCAGATGTGCGGGGGCACCGGGTGGTCGGCCGTGCCGGTGGTGACCGCCGCCGCGTTCTGCGGTGTCTCGACGACGACGAGACGGGTGGCGGAGTCCCGGACGATCCACTCGATCTGCTGGGGCGAGGAGGTGGGATACACCGGGACGGACAGACCTCCCGCGGCCCAGATCGCGAAGTCGAGCAGCGTCCACTCGTAGCGGGTACGGGACATCACCGCGACGCGGCCGCCCGGTTCCAGGCCCGCCGCGATCAACCCCTTGGCGACGGCGGTGACTTCGCGGGCGAAGGCGGCGGCGGTCACCGGCTGCCAGGTGCCGCGTTCGCTGCGGCGCAGGACCACGGCGTCGGGGGCCTCGGCCGCGTTGGTGAAGGGCAGGTCGGCGATGCTGCCGGTGGTGGTCCTCGGCGCGAGGACGGGCATGCGCGCCTCACGGACCGCGCCGCTCCCGTCCTTCGTGAGGTCGACCTGGACACGGCCCCTCGGATCGGTGCGCTTCTTCGCCTGTTTCAGTTCCCTGCGTACGCCCATGAAGGCTCCCGGTGGCGGCTCGCGGTGCGGTGGGGCTTGCTCATTGCGGTGACGCTTACTTACTGCAGAGTAAACTTACTCATGCGTAGGGGATTTTCAACAGGCCCGTCAAGCTCGGCCGGACGTGGGCCGATGAACGGATCATGACGTCGACGCACTCCCCCGCCCGCCCCTCGTACTTCTCCTACGGCAGGGGCCGGCCGCCCTCGTCGTCCGTCCTGTCGCCGCCGCCCGGGTCCGGCCCCGGTACCGCGTGGGCGGACCGGCTGCGGGTGGCGGTGTGGGTGGCCGTGTGGGTCGTGCCCGCGCTCCTGATCGCGTACGCGGGGTTCCGGCGGCGGTGGATGTCCGACGACGCCTACATCTACGTACGGACCGTGCGGCAGGTGCTCGCGGGGAACGGGCCCGTGTTCAACGCGGGTGAGCGGGTCGAGTCGTCCACCGGCACCCTGTGGCAGTGGCTGCTCGTCGCGGCCGGGGCGGCGGGGGTCGATCCGGCGACGGCGGCGGTGTACGGGGGGCTGCTGCTGACCGTGGCCGGGTTCGCGCTGGCGGGGATCGGCGCGCTGCGGACGTACGGCGGGCGGGTGGCCGTGCCGCTGGGGTCGCTGGTGCTGCTCGGGCTGCCGCCCGTGTGGGACTTCGCGACCTCGGGGCTGGAGACGGGGCTCGCCACGTGCTGGATCGCCGGGGCGTGGCTGGCGCTGACGGCTAGGCCCGCATCGCCGGTCACGTCTCTCGTCATCGGGCTCGGTCCCCTGGTGCGGCCCGATCTGGGGCTGGTGACCGTGGTGTTCCTGGGCGCCCAGTGGCTGCTCGTACGGCCGTCGTGGCGGGGGGTGTTCGCGGGGGCGGGGGCGGCGGGGGCGCTGCCGGTCGCGTACGAGGTGTTCAGGGCCGGGTACTACGGGCATCTGGTGCCGCTGCCCGCCGTGACGAAGGAGGCCTCGCAGAGCCTGTGGGGGCGGGGGCTGGTCTATCTGGGGGACTTCGCGCATCCCTATCTGCTGTGGGTGCCCGCGCTGTTCGTGGCGGCGGCCGTGCTGCCCACGCGCGGAGGCCTGTACGGGGGTCGGCGCGGGTCCGGGGTGGTGCGGCTCGTTCCCGCGCTCGCGCCCGTCGTCGCCGGGCTGCTGTGCTGGCTGTACGTGGTGAAGGTCGGCGGTGACTTCATGCACGGGCGCATGCTGTTGCCCGGGCTGCTGTTGATGCTGCTGCCCGTGTTCGCTGTTCCGGCGACGCGGGTGGGCGCGTTGGCCGCGGTCGGCGTCGGCGTGTGGGCGGTGGTCTGCGCGGGCTGGCTGCGGATGCCGTACGGGGGGCAGATCGGGCCGGCCGGTATCGCGGACGAGCGCGGGGTGTACGTGCGGCACAACGCCGATCCGCATCCGGTGCGGCACACCTTCGCGGGGGCGCCGCATCACTTGCGGTACGCGCGTCAGGTGGCGGCGGCCGGTCGCTCGGGGGCGCCTGTGCTGGTGCTGGGCAAGGACGGGTGGGTGCAGGGCTCTTCGGGCGGGGTGACGGCGAGTTATGTGGTCCTGGGGTTCAACGGTTCGGTCGTGCCGCTGGACGGGGCCGCGCTGGATCCGATCGGGCTCGCGTATCCCCTGGCGGCGCATTCCGAGCGGGTCGGGGCGGGGCGGGTGGGCCACGACAAGCACCTGCCGGCGGCCTGGCTGGCGGCCGACCGGGGGGTGGGGGCGCCTGCGTGGGTCTCCCCTGCCGAGGTGGACGCGGCGCGGCGGGCACTGCGGTGCGGGGCTCTGGCCGAGCTGGACGCGGCTGTGCGGGGGCCGTTGACGGCGGGGCGTTTCCTGCGGAATGTGGCGGGGGCGTGGGAGCGGACGTCGTTCCGCTTTCCGAATGATGCGGGGCGGGCGGAGGGGGAGCTGTGCGGGTGACCTCCGGTCGGGGGGTCGGGATTCAGGTGCGGGTGCGTGGGGGCTGGGTGCGCCGTTCCCCGCGCCCCTGGGGTGGGGGGACCTCCCGTCGGGATTCAGGTGCGGGTGGGTGGGGGCTGGGCGCGCCGTTCCCCGCGCCCCTTCGGTGGGGGGACCTCCCGTCGGGATTCGAGTGCGGGTGGGTGGGGGCTGAGCGCGCCGTTCCCCGCGCCCCTGGAGGGGCGGGGGTGTGGCGTCGCCGCGGATGGCCGTCTTTTTTGGGGGCGCGGGGAACTGCGCGGCCAGCCCTCGGCGGGCCGCACTTGTCCGGCGGCCTCAAGCCCCCCCAAGGGGCGCGGGGAACTGCGCGGCCAGCCCCCACCCAGCCGCACCCTTTCCTCGGCCTCAGGCCCACCCCCAAAGGGGCGCGGGGAACTGCGCGGTCAGCCCCCGCCCGGCTGCGGCCTTTCCCTCGGGCTCAGGCTCTCCCCCCAGGGGCGCGGGGAACTGCGTGGTGGGGCTAGGTGGGCAGGGTCGACGCTTGGGTGATCGTGACTGAGAGGTCGTGGATCGGGGGGCTCTCCGTCGTTGCGGCCAGATCCGACGCGTGGCGGGCGAGTTCACGCAACGGCGGCGCTCCCGGCAGCGCACTCCACCGGCCGTCACCCGAGCGCAGCGCGTCCGCGAAGTACGCGGCGACCGCCGTGACCTGCAGTCCGCTGCGCGCGGTCGCCGGACCCCAGAGCGGCCCGTCGAGGGAGTCCGCCTCCACCCGGCCCGTCTCCTCGTGCGGGACACGGGTCGCGGGGTCCAGCCACCGCACGGTCGCCGTGGCCACGTGCCCCCGCGCGCCCGGCACCACCCGCACCGCGTACAGCGCCGTGACCGTATGGCCAGGACCCGTCTCGCCGCCGTCCACCCGGTCGTCTCGGAAGTCCTCGTCGGCGACCTGACGGTTGTCGTAGCCGATCAGCCGGAACTGGTCGACCGTCTCGGGGTCGAAGGCCACCTGCGCCTTGGCGTCCCGCGCCGTGAGGTCGATGTTGCGCGGCAGTTCGTCGCAGAAGACCTTGCGGGCCTCCTCCGCACCGGACACGTACGTGGTGTGGCCGTCGCCCTTGTCCGCGAGGCGTTCCATCAGCGCGTCGCCGTAGTCGCTGCCCACGCCGACCCCGAAGAGCGTGATGCCGTGCTCGCGGCGGGCGTCCGCGATCCGGTCGAGGATGGCGTCGGCGTCGGTCTCACCCGTGTTGGCCAGGGCGTC
This sequence comes from Streptomyces sp. NPDC017991, assembly GCF_044328075.1. Lineage (NCBI taxonomy): Bacteria > Bacillati > Actinomycetota > Actinomycetes > Kitasatosporales > Streptomycetaceae > Streptomyces > Streptomyces sp. NPDC017991. The sequence continues at coordinate 555,539 of NZ_JBIRGP010000002.1, forward strand.
GGAGAGCAGCACGACCCGGTTGGTGGCGCCCTCCCGCAGCCCCTCGACGGCCGTACGGTAGCCGGTCGTGACGCCCGCGCCGAGGTTGGTCGAGTCGGTGGGTTCGAGGGTGTCGATCGCCTCGTGGACGCGGCCCCGGTGGTCGCCCAGGCGTGTCATCGGCAGCACGGTCCTCGCCTCGTCGCTGAAGGCGACCAGCGCGACCGCGTCGTCGTCGCGCAGCCGGTCCGTCATCACGTCCAGGGATTCCTTGGCCAGATCGAGTCGCCCCGGTTCCGCCATGGAACCGGAGACGTCGATGACGAAGGTCAGGGCGGCGGGCCGTCGTTCGCCGCTGTCCTCGGCCCCCCGGGTGGCGAGGCCGACGCGAAGGAGTCGCCAGTCCCGGTTCTCCTCGCCGAAGCCGTCTTCAGGGGCCGCCGTGCGGGCGCCGTCCATCGTGACCGTGAAGCCGTTGCCGTCGGGGCGCTCGTAGTTCTGGCGGAAGCTGTTGATGAACTCCTCGGGGCGGACCGTCGACGGGTCGGGCCGCCGGCCCTCCCGCAGAGTCCGGCGCGCGTAACCGTACGACGCGGTGTCGACGTCCAGGGCGAACGTGGAGAGGTGGTCGGCCGGGGGCGCGGTCTCCCGGAGTTCGCCCTTGCCTTCGTCTCCCTCGCCCCGGTCGGTTTCCCCGCCCGTGTCCGGCGGGCCCGTCGGCCGGCCCGGGGCGGGGGCCGGGAAGCCGTTGTCCTGGCGGGCCTCGCTGCTGCCCCGGTTGTCCGAGTCCTCGCCGGTCCCGCCGCCGCAGGCGGTGAGCAGGAGTCCGAGCGAGACGGTCGCGGCGACGGTCGCAGCGACGAACGCGCCGCGCGCACGCTGCCGCCGCAGTGGCCGTGGCAGTCGCAGTCGCAGTCGCCGCGAGCCCGGGGGCCCTCCCCACGTCTCCGCCGTGTCCGCCGTGTCCGGCCGCTCTGTCCGATGCCGTTCGGTGCGCCTCATGTGTGTCCCCTCGGTGACCGCTGTGAGCCGACGTCTGTGACTGTGACGGCCGAAGCGGGCGGAAGGAGCGGCCCGAGGCATTGCGGATGGATCTCGATGCGGCCACGGTGGGCGGCGGTCGAGACCGGTGGGTGACCCTCCGGAGACCTGGGGGTCACCGGAGGGTCCGAAGGGCACCGGGAGGGTAGGACAGAAGCCGCGTCACGGGGCCTCTACGACACCACGTCCTTGCGGGCGAAACCGCGGAACGCCAGCGCGAACAGCACCAGCGCGTACGTGACCGAGACCGCCGTGCCCTGGATCATGCCGCCCCACTCGGGGTTGGGCTGCACCGCGTCGGCCCACGCGAACTGCCAGTGCGCGGGCAGGAAGTGGCGCCAGTCGCCGAGGGCGGTGACCGCGTCCAGTACGTTCCCGACGATCGTCAGGCCGACGGCGCCTCCCACCGCGCCCAGCGGGGCGTCGGTCTTCGTCGACAGCCAGAACGCGAGCCCGGCGGTGACCAGTTGGGACGCGAAGATGAACGCGATCACGATCACCAGGCGCTGGGCCGCCGTGCCCGCGGACAGGGCGCCGCCGGTCGGGATCTCCAGCGGACCCCAGCCGTACGCGACCGAACCCACCAGCAGCGCGACGACCGGCAGCAGCACCATCGCGGCGAGGCTGAGGCCGAGCGCGACCACGAGCTTGGACCACAGGAGGCGGGCCCTGGGCACGGGTGCGGCGAGCAGGTAGCGCAGGGAGGACCAGCTGGCCTCCGAGGCGATGGTGTCGCCGCAGAACAGCGCGACCGGGATGACCAGCAGGAAGCCCGCCGAGACGAAGAGGTTCGTCGCGGCGAAGTTGGCGCCCGACGCCGTCGCCGTGTCCATGAGGGAGACCCGGCCCTCGCGGCCCTCCGGCTGGCCGCCGATCGCGAAGGCCACGGCCAGTACGAACGGCAGGGCGGCGAGGATCGCCCCCATGACCAGCGTGCGGCGGCGCTTCAGCTGGCGCATCAGCTCGACGCGCAACGGCAGGGTGCGCCCGGCCCGGTAACCGTCCGCCACTTCGGCACGCTCTACAAGTGTGCTCACGCGGAGCCTCCGATCAGGGTCAGGAACGCGTCCTCCAGGCGGCGGTGGGGGCCGAGGGAGGCCACCGGTACTTCCAGCCGGACCAGCTCCACGAGGAGCCGGGCGGCTGCCGCGGAGTCGTCGACGGCCGTTCCCGAACTCGCCGTTCCGGCACTCACCGTTCCCGAACCCGCCGTTCCCGAGCCCGCCGTCCCGGCGCCCGCCGCCCCAGAGCTCGCGGCTCCGGAGTCCACAGCCGCCGCGGCCCGCGCCGTCAGCCGTATCAGCAGGCCGTCGTCCGTGCGGACCGCCGAGTCGATGCCCGGGAGTGCCGCCACCTTGTCCACCAGCGGGTCCGCGATGTCGGTCGCGAGGCCGACGAGGAGGGTGTCGCCGGAGCCGATGATCTCGTGGACCGGGCCCGCCTGGACGAGTCGGCCCCGGTCCATGACGACCAGATGCGTACAGGACTGCTCGACCTCGGCGAGGAGGTGGCTGGACACGATGACCGTGCGTCCTGCGGCGGCGTAACGGATCATCACCTCGCGCATCTCGCGGATCTGGGGCGGGTCGAGGCCGTTCGTCGGTTCGTCGAGGATCAGCAGGTCGGGGAGGCCGAGCATGGCCTGGGCGATGGCGAGTCGCTGCCGCATGCCCTGGGAGTACGTGCGGACCGCGCGGGACAGCGCGTCTCCGAGGCCCGCGATCTCCAGCGCCTCCTCCAGGTGGGCGTCCTCGGGCGGCCGTCCGGTGGCCTGCCAGTACAGGTCGAGGTTCTCGCGGCCGGAGAGGTGCGGGAGGAAGCCCGCGCCCTCCACGAAGGCGCCGACCCGGGAGAGGACCGGTGAGCCCGGCCGGATCGCGTGGCCGAAGACCCGGATCTCGCCGCCGTCGGGCTTGATGAGGCCCATGAGCATGCGCAGGGTGGTGGTCTTGCCCGCGCCGTTCGGGCCGAGCAGACCGAGTACCTGGCCCTTCTCCACGCGGAACGACAGGTCCCGTACGGCATAGCGGTCCGAGGACTTCGCGTACCGCTTGCTCAGGTCCGTGATCTGGAGGGGGACTTCGGCGAGCGCCGGGTCGGGCGGGGTCGCGGTGGTCCGGCGGCGGCCCGTGAGGAGCAGGGCCAGCGCGGTCAGCGCGCCGGCGATCGGCAGCCACCACACCCAGGCGGGCAGCGAGGCCGCCGCGGTCGTCACGGCGGGCGCGGTCGGTAGGGCGAGGTCGCTCTTCAGGGAGACGGTGTACGTGGCCGGGGCCGTCGGGGACGCGTAGCCGAGGTCGGTCGAGGCGAGGACCAGGCGCAGGTGGTGGCCCTCCTGCACCTCGTGGTCGATGGCGGGCAGGGCGAGCCGGACGTCCTTCCCACTCCCGCCGTTCTCACCGCTCCGGCCGGTCGTGACACGGATCGGGGTGACCAGCTGGGACGGCAGGACCTGTTGCCGGCCGCCGGGGCCCACGTCGTACACCTTGGCGAAGAGGACGGCCTCGCCGGTCGTCGACTTCACGTTCACCGTGACGGTGGGCGAGCCGGTGATCCGCAGGTCCTTCGTCACGGCCTTGGAGTCGAAGCGCGCGAACTGGCCCGGGAAGTCGAGCGACACCCCGACGCCGAGCGAGGACAGCTGGGAGAGGCCGCCGGCGCCGCCGAGACCGGGCAGCGCCGAGATGCCCGGCGGGCTGGCGCCCGCGGGGTTGGAGAACTCCTGCTCGCGTCCGCCCAGCGCCACCTTCCGGTCACCGCCGGTCAGGCCGGGGTAGGTGTCCCCGTCGGCGCCCCGCAGTTGGGCCCCGCCGTCGGTCGAGTCGATGCCTCCGGTGCGGGTGACCCGGAACGCGGGGCCCGTGTCGGCGTTCTTGTCGTCCTTGAGGTAGCGGTCGAACCAGGACGTCACGCGCGCCTGCACGCGGTCCGTCTCCATGTCGCCGCCGTCGTGGCCGCCGGCGATCCAGTCGACGTCCACCGGTGCGCCGTTGGCCTTGACGGCCTTGGCGATCTCGTCGGCCTGGCCGAGCGGGAAGAGGGAGTCGGTCTGGCCCTGCATGATGAGCGTGGGGACCTTGATGCGGTCGCCGACGGCGGAGGGGCTGCGCTCCTCAAGAAGCTTCACGGCCGCGGCGTCGGGCTTCCCGGACTCCGCGACGCGCTCGTACATCTCGCAGAGCTGGGCCTCGAACTTGGTGCAGCCGCCGCCGGAGTTGATGAACATGCCGGCCCAGAGCTTCTTGAAGACGCCATTCGGGAACAGGGCGTCCGCGAGGTTCCAGTACGTGATCGCCGGGGCGATGGCGTCCACCCGCTGGTCGTAACCGGCCGCGAGGAGGGAGACCGCGCCGCCGTACGAGGCTCCGGCGACGCCGACCCGGGGGTCGCCGGCCTTGTCCAGCTCGACCTCGGGGCGCTTCGCGAGCCAGTCGATGAGCTTGGAGACGTCGGCGACCTCGCCCTTCGGGTCGTTCAGGCCGATCTTGCCGGTGGATCTGCCGAAGCTGCGGGAGGACCAGGTCAGGACCGCGTATCCGTCGCGGGCGAGGTTCTCCGCCTGCTTGCGTACGTCCTCCTTGTCGCCGCCGAAGCCGTGGGTCAGGAGGACGGCGGGGCGGCGGTCGCCGGAGCCGGCGGAACCGGAGGCACCAGGGGCACCGGAGGTGAAGTACGACGTGTCGATTTTCACTCCGTCCGCCGTGGGTATGACGCGGTCGGCGCGGTGCACCGCGGGTGCGCCGTCGGAGGCGACCGCGGTCCATGTCCCGGCGCCGGCCAGCACGACGACGAGGGCCGCGGCGGTCAACCGGCGCGGCCCTCGCAACCACCGTCGTGGTGCTGCGGGCATTCGAAGATCCATGCTTCAACGGTACGGGGCGTTGTGGGGCGGGGGTGCGGTCGGTGGGCGGAGCTCTGCGGTATCCCGTAGGAGTACGCGTACCCTGCCGCGTACCGCGGTTGCGGTACGGCGGGGAGGGGGTGGGGGCCTGTCCGTGGCCGGATGCGGGCCCGTTGTGGCTTGTCGCGCCGTTCCCCGCGCCCCTCAAAGCCAAAAGATTGCGCCGTTCCCCGCGCCCCTGAAAGCGAACCGATTGCGCCGTTCCCCGCGCCCCTAAAGACAAAGGACTGCGCCGTTCCCCGCGCCCCTGAAGGCAAAGGACTGCGGAGTTCACCGGGGTGAGGCAGGCGCGATCCCGGAGGTCCCGGCGGTCCCGGACACGGCTGCGGCCCGCCGCCGTCGGTGAGGCGGACGGCGGGCCGTCGGTGAGGGGTCCGGGCGGACTCAGTGGTTGCGCGGGAACCCGAGGTCCACGCCCGCCGGGCCCTCCGAGGGGTCCGGCCAGCGGGTCGTGACGACCTTGCCGCGGGTGTAGAAGTGCGTGCCGTCGTTGCCGTAGATGTGGTGGTCCCCGAAGAGGGAGTCCTTCCAGCCGCCGAAGGAGTGGTAGCCCACCGGGACCGGGATCGGCACGTTCACGCCGACCATGCCCGCCTCGATCTCCAGCTGGAAGCGGCGGGCCGCGCCGCCGTCCCGGGTGAAGATCGCGGTGCCGTTGCCGAAGGGCGAGTTGTTGATGAGGGCCACCCCCTCGTCGTACGTGTCCACGCGCAGCACGCACAGCACCGGGCCGAAGATCTCGTCCCGGTAGGCGTCCGAGTCCGTCGGCACCTTGTCGAGCAGCGAGAGCCCGATCCAGTGGCCGTCCGCGTACTCGGGGCGTCCCTCGACCCTGTACCCGGTGCCGTCGAGGACGACCTCGCAGCCCTGGGCGGCTGCGCCCGTCACGTACGAGGCGACCTTGTCGCGGTGGGCCGCGGTGATCAGCGGGCCCATCTCGGAGGCCGGGTCGTTGCCGGGGCCGATCTTGATCTTCTCGGCGCGCTCGCGGATCTTCGCGACCAGTTCGTCGCCGATCGCGCCGACCGCGACGACGGCCGAGATGGCCATGCAGCGCTCGCCCGCCGAACCGTAGGCGGCGGAGACGGCCGCGTCGGCCGCCGCGTCCAGGTCGGCGTCCGGCAGGACCAGCATGTGGTTCTTGGCCCCGCCGAGGGCCTGGACGCGCTTGCCGTTGGCGGAGGCGGTGGTGTGGATGTACCGGGCGATCGGGGTGGAGCCGACGAAGGAGACCGCCTTGACGTCCGGGTGCTCCAGGAGGCGGTCGACGGCCACCTTGTCGCCGTGGACGACGTTCAGCACGCCGTCCGGCAGTCCGGCCTCCGCGAACAGCTCGGCGAGCCGGACCGCCGCCGACGGGTCCTTCTCGCTCGGCTTGAGCACGAAGGTGTTGCCGCAGGCGACGGCCAGCGGGAACATCCACATCGGCACCATCGCCGGGAAGTTGAACGGCGTGATGCCCGCGACGACCCCGAGCGGCTGGCGGATCGAGGCCACGTCGACCCGCGAGGCCACCTCGGTCGACAGCTCGCCCTTCAGCTGGACGGTGATCCCGCACGCCAGGTCGACGATCTCCAGGCCGCGCGCGACCTCGCCGAGCGCGTCCGAGTGCACCTTGCCGTGCTCGGCGGTGATCAGCTCGGCGATCTCGTCGCGATGGGCGTCGAGGAGCGCACGGAACGCGAAGAGGATGCCGGACCGCTTGGCGAGCGAGGAGGTGCCCCAGGTCGCGTAGGCGTCCTTCGCGGCGGCGACCGCGGCGTCCACCTCCTCGACGATCGCGAAGGCGACCTTGGTGGTGACGGCGCCGGTCGCGGGGTCGGTGACCGACCCGTACGTACCCGACGCGCCCGCAGCGTTTTCGACGGGCTTGCCGCCGATCCAGTGGTTGACGATCTTCGTCATGCCCGAGAACTCCTTGTCATGCCCAGGAACTACGTCACAGATGGCGGCGCCGGGTGGAGGCCAGCCGTTCGTACAGCGCGCGTGCCTTGACCGCCGACGGTCGGGTCGCGGTCTCGGCCACAGGAACATCCCACCAGGCCTGCGCCGGGGGCGCGCCCGACACTGTGTCTGCCGTTTCGGTCTCCACGTAGACACATGTGGGAGTGTCGGCGGCCCGTGCCTCGGCGAGGGCGCTCCGCAGGTCGTCCACGGTCTTGGCGCGCAGCACCCGCATGCCGAGGCTCGCCGCGTTGGCGGCCAGGTCGACGGGGAGCGGGCGCCCGGTGTACGTCCCGTCCTCGGCGCGGTGGCGGTAGGCGGTGCCGAACCGTTCGCCGCCCACCGTCTGGGAGAGGCCGCCGATGGACGCGTACCCGTGGTTCTGCAGGATGACCACCGTGATGGCGATGCCCTCCTGGACGGCGGTGACGATCTCGGTGGGCATCATCAGGTACGTGCCGTCGCCGACCAGTGCCCACACGGGCCGGTCCGGGGCCGCGAGGCGGACGCCGATCGCGGCCGGGATCTCGTAGCCCATGCAGGAGTAGCCGTACTCGACGTGGTACTGGTCGCGGGACCGGGCGCGCCACAGTTTGTGCAGGTCGCCGGGGAGGGAGCCGGCCGCGCTGACGATGATGTCGTCGCCGGTGACCAGGTCGTCGAGCGCGCCGAGGACCTGCGGCTGGGTCGGCCGCGCGTAGGGGTCCTCCGCCTCGAAGGCGGCGTCGACGCGGTGCTCCCAGCGCTCCTTGTCGTCCGTGTACTCGGTGACGTACGCGGGCCCGGCGCGGTGGCCGTGCGGGGCGAGGGCCGCGGTGAGGGCCTCCAGCGCGGCGCGCGCGTCGGCGACCAGCGGCTGTCCGGCCATCTTGTGGCCGTCGAAGGAGGCGATGTTGATGTTCAGGAAACGCACGCCCGGGGCGGCGAAGAGGGTGCCGGAGGCGGTGGTGAAGTCGGTGTAGCGGGTGCCGATCCCGATCACCAGGTCGGCGGTGCGGGCGAGTTCGCAGGCGGTCGCCGTGCCCGTGTGCCCGATGCCGCCGACGTCCGCCGGATGGTCCCAGGCGAGCGAGCCCTTGCCCGCCTGGGTGGAGGCGACCGGGACACGGGTGAGGTCGGCGAACTCCCGCAGCGCGTCCTCGGCCTCGCTGTGGTGGACCCCGCCGCCCGCGACGACCAGGGGGCGCCTGGCCGTCCGTACGGCCCGTACCGCGGCGGCCAGGTGTGCGGGGTCGGCGACCGGACGGCGTACGGTCCACACGCGTTCGGCGAAGAACTCGTCGGGCCAGTCGAAGGCCTCCGCCTGGACGTCCTGCGGCAGCGCGAGGGTGACGGCGCCCGTGTCCAGCGGGTCGGCCAGCACGCGCATCGCCTGGAGGGCGGCCGGGACCAGGGCCTCGGGGCGGGTGATCCGGTCGAAGTACTTCGAGACCGGGCGCAGACAGTCGTTGACCGACACATCGCCCGCGTAGGGGACTTCGAGCTGCTGGAGGACCGGGTCGGCGGGGCGGGTGGCGAAGACGTCACCGGGCAGCAGGAGCACCGGGAGGCGGTTGATCGTGGCGAGGGCGGCGCCCGTGACGAGGTTGGTGGCGCCGGGGCCGACGGATGTGGTGACGGCCTGGGCGGAGAGGCGGTTGGACTGACGCGCGTAGCCCACCGCCGCGTGCACCATGGACTGTTCGTTGCGGCCCTGGTGGTACGGCATGTCGGCGCTGTACTCCACGAGCGCCTGGCCCAGTCCGGCGACGTTGCCGTGGCCGAGAATGCCCCAGGTGGAGTCGATCAGGCGGCGCCGCACACCGTCGCGCTCGGTGTACTGGACGGCGAGGAACCGCACCAGCGCCTGTGCGACCGTCAGCCTTGTCGTCGTTGACCGCGGCTCTGTCATCGGTGGCCCTCTGTGCTCTCTGCGTGTCACGGGTGGAATCACGGATGGAAGCTGATCCGCCACGTCATACGTCTGAACGGGCCCTACGTCTCTACGGCGGGCCCGCCGATCCGCACCGCGTACAGGGGAATCGGGAACCTCCGGCGCGGAGCCGTAGCGGGCGGGGAGTCGTCGCTCGCACTTCGCTCCTGCCAGGGCGAAGCGGACTTCCGCGCCGGAGGCGATCTGTGCCCGGGCACCACGGGGGCGTGACCGAAGCCGGTGGCTTCGGCGAACACGCGCTCCTCGCCCAGGTGTTCAAACACTTTGCCCTCTTTATTCCCCTCTGTGCGCACCGTACAACCACCGCCCGGTGGAAGCACGGCACTGGGGCTCACCGCGGCACCGCCCCCGCCGCGAGGGCCTGTTCGACCTCGGTGGGCGTCGGCATGGCGGCGGAGCACTCCAGCCGGGAGGCGACGATGGCGCCCGCGGCGTTGGCGTGGCGCATGACGCGCTCCAGGTCCCAGCCGGCCAGCAGGCCGTGGCAGAGGGCGCCGCCGAAGGCGTCACCGGCCCCGAGGCCGTTGAGGACCGTGACCGGGAGCGGGGGGACCTCCGCGAAGTCGCCGTCGCGGTGCACGGCCAGGACGCCCTTGGGGCCCTGCCTGACCACGGCCAGTTCCACGCCCGCGTCGAGCAGGGCGCGGGCCGCCGCGTGCGGTTCGCGCAGGCCCGTCGCGACCTCCACCTCGTCGAGGTTGCCGACGACGACCGTGGTGTGGCGCAGGGCCTCGGCGTAGAAGGGGCGGGCGGCCGAGGCGTCCTTGCGGGCCGTGTCCCTCCAGAAGGCCGGCCGCCGGTCCAGGTCGAAGACCGTCGGGCCCGACCTGGCGCGGTGGGCCAGCGCCGCGAGCGTCGCCGTACGGCTGGGCTCCTCGCTCAGGCCCGTACCCGTGACCCAGAAGATCCGGGCGTCCCGGATGGCGTCCAGGTCCAGTTCGTGGGCGTCGATCTCCAGGTCGGGGGCCTTCGGCTGCCGGTAGGAGTACAGCGGGAAGTCGTCCGGCGGAAACACCTCGCAGAAGGTGACCGGCGTGGGCAGTCCGGGGACCGGGGTCACCCAGCGGTCGTCGACGCCGAAGTCCCGCAGCGCCTCGTGCAGATACGTGCCGAAGGGATCGTCCCCGGTCCGCGACACCACGGCCGTACGCCGTCCGAGCCGGGCCGCCGCGACCGCCACGTTGGCCGCCGAGCCGCCGAGGAACTTCCCGAAGGACGTCACCCGCGGGAGGGGCACGCCGGTCTGCAGCGGATAGAGGTCCACGCCGACGCGCCCCATGGTGATGAGGTCGTACGCACAGGACTCCGCTGACTCGACCATCGAGTTCCCTCCGCATCGGTGGACCCCAGGTCTAGCGGCGCCGATAGAGCCCTGTCAATTGGTTGTCCGGACATTCTTACCAAGCGAGGGGCCGGACCCGGCGGACCGGGCGCGGGGGTGGGGTCGGGAGGGGGCCGCGAGTGGGGTCGGGTGCGGGCGCGTGGGGCTGGTCGCGCGGTTCCCCGGGGCCCTTGGCAGCGAGGTCGCGGCGGATTAAATCACCGGTGTCTTGACGTAGATCATCCGGGCTTTTCATGCTGGCGGCATGCGAGTTGACCGATGACCAGTCATGAGAACCGATCGCCCGTCGGACGCAGGTCCCTGCTGGCCGGGGCCGCCGCCGGTCTGGGCGCGGCGGCGGCGGCCCTGCCCGCGCGGCCTGCGGCAGCCGCGTCCACGCCGGCATCCGCGTCGGCGTCCGCGTCGGCGTCCGCGTCGGGGCGGCGGCATCCGGCGAACTGGCCCGATCCCGCCCCCTACGGTCTCGCCGACACCCGCCCCGACCTCTGGCCGAGGGACGACAACTCCTTCGTACTGCCACTGGAGTTGCGCCCGCGCGACGAGGAGCGCGGGGTGGTCTGGATGCGCGACACGTACGTCAACTGCTTCGTCGTCGACGGCCGCCCCCTCTACGTCGCCACCGGCACCACGCGGGTGCCCGGACTCGACGCGGCCGGACCGTGGAACGACGGCCTCTTCGTGTGGACCGCGCGCTCCCTCAAGGGCCCCTGGAGACTGGCGGATACGACCGGCATCCGGCCCGGTGCGGAGAAGGGCAAGGTGTGGTCGCCCGAGTTCGTCGGCGAGAACCGGCCCGGCCGCACGGTCGTCGCCCCCTGGCAGGAGTACTGGTACGACGACCGCTTCGGCAAGCGCGGTCAGGCCTGGGCCCCTGAACTGCACCGCTTCCGCGACAAGTGGTACATCGTCGCGTGCATGGGCGACCATTCCAAGAAGGTCGGCTCGTTCATGCTCGTCAGCGAGGGCGGCGTCGAGGGCCCGTACCGGCTGGTCGAGGGCAACCTCGACAAACCCTTCGGGGACTCGTTCATCGGCGGCCCCGCCTTCATCGAGCCGGGCGCCTACCACCACATCGACGGCAGCCTGTACTCCGAGGGCGACGACGCCTGGCTGGTGCTGCACAACAACCTCTACGCCAGGTTCCGGGACGACATGGAGGACATCGTCCCCACGACGGACCTCCCGGCGTTCCGGCAGACGCCCTACTCGCCCGAGCCGTACCTCGAAGGCGCGTACGTGTTCAAGTACGGCGGCAAGTACTACCTGCTCCACGCCGCGTGGGACCGGACCTCGGTCAACGCCGACGGCACCACCCGCCAGGCCTACGACACCGCCACGGCCGGCCGGGTCCAGTACCAGTACGACGCCGTCGTCGCCGTCTCCGACACCTTCGAGGGGCCTTACTCGCAGCGCTGGACCGCCGGCGTCGGCGCCGGCCACAACAACTTCTTCGAGGACCACCGCGGGCAGTTGTGGGCGACGTTCTTCAACAACCCGAACTTCGGTTACTGGTCCAACGCCTCGCGTCTCGCCGAGGCCGCGGTGCCCGGTGTCGTACGGGTGGAGTGGACCGGCCCGAAGGGCAACCGCCTGTACGTCCGGCGCCGCGACTGAGGCCCCTGCCGCGAGCGCGCCCGCCCCGCACGGCTTCTACGCGGCGATGACGGCGACCCCGGTCCTGCCTCCGTCGACGTCCACCACGGTTCCGTGCACGAAGGCCGCCTCGTCGCTGGCCAGCCAGAGCACGGCGGACGCGATGGCCTCGGGCGTGCCGACGCCGCCGGCCGGGGTGCCCTTCATCATGAGCTCGCCCGGGTTCGGCTCGGCGCCCGCCGGGGTCGGGGGCAGGACCACGCCCGGCGACACGGCGTTGACCCGTACGCCCAGCGGGGCGAACTCCGCGGCCCACGCCCGCGTGAGCGTCTCCACGGCCCCCTTGGTGGAGCTGTAGAGCGCCCCGCGGGGGACGCCCAGACGTGCGATCCACGAGCCGAGGTTGACGATCACCCCTCCGCCGGAGTCCGCCATGGCCGGGACGACGGCGGCGGTGAGGAAGAAAGGCGCCTTCACGTTCACGCCGTAGACCTGGTCGAACGTCACCTCGTCGGTGTCGGCGGTACCGGGGGACGGGTAGATCCCGGCGTTGTTGACCAGGATGTCGATCCGCCCGCCCAGGGTCTCCCGGGCCCGCTCGGCCAGGCTCCGCGAAGCCTCCGCGCTGCCGTCGAGGTCCGCCGCCAGGAAGTCGGCCCGGCCGCCCGACGCGCGGATCCCTTCGATCACCCGCGCTCCCCGATCCGCGTTGCGCCCGGACACGATGACGTGCGCCCCCTCGGCGGCGAACGTCTCGGCGATCGCCTGGCCGATGTTGCTGGTCGAGCCCGTGACCAGCGCTGTCCTGTTCCGCAGCCGCTCACTCATGACGTGATCTCCCTTGTCTCCGACGTGCTCTTGGTCGTGTTCTTCGTCGCGTTCTCCGACGTGCGCGGACCACTGTGCGCCGCAGAAAATGGACCAGCAAGTCCAGAACGGCGGTACGGTCGGTAGGGGCCGTTCGGACGGTGGGCGGGGAACAGGAAACACGGACACGAGGAGGCCGGGATGCCGGAAGCGGCGACCGTGAAGGGCCGGGCCACCCGGGCCCGTATCGTCGAAGGGGCGGCCGAGGTGCTGCGCGAACAGGGTGTCGCGTTCACGACGCTCGACGACATCCGTGGCCGCACCGGCACGAGCAAGAGCCAGCTCTTCCACTACTTCCCCGCCGGCAAGGACGAACTGCTGCTGGCGGTGGCCCGGTTCGAGGCGGACCGCGTCCTGGCGGACCAGCAGCCGCACCTGGGACGCCTGGACTCGTGGGAGTCCTGGCAGCGGTGGCGGGACGTGGTGGTGGAACGGTACGAACGACAGGGCGACCACTGCCCGTTGGCGTCCCTGTTCCTTCAGGTGGGGCGGGACCGGCCCGGCGCCCGGGCGATCGTGACGGAGCTGATGCGTCAGTGGCAGCGGCAACTCGCCCGCGGTGTGCGGGCCCTGCAGGCGAACGGTCTGGTGTCGCCGGTCCTCGATGTGGACAGGGTGGCCGCCGCGCTGCTGGCGGGCATCCAGGGAGGCGTGGCCATCATGATGTCCACGGGCGACTCGACCCATCTGAAGGCGGCGCTCGACACCGGGATCGAGCATCTGCGGGCGGCGCCGCCCGAGGCCGCCTGATGTCGTCTCATGCCGCTCGATGTCGTCCGATGCTGCCTGTGGAGGTGCGGTCATGATCCTTCCGAAGGTCCGGGACCCCCGCTTCGTGACGATCCGCCGGGGTGGGACTCTCACCGACGCGGATCACCGTCGCCTGGCCCTCTGGGCCGCCGCGTGCGCGGAGCACGTCCTCCACCTCTTCGAGGCGGCCCGGCCCGCGGACCCGCGACCGCGCGAGGCGATCGCACACGCCCGGGCCTGGGTCCGCGGCGAGGTCCGGATGATGCGGGCGCGGGCGGCGGGCGGCCATGCGATGGGGGCGGCCAGAGACCTGCGCGGGGCGGCACGCCATGCCGCGTACGCCGCCGGGCAGGCCGGGGCCGTCGCCCATGTCGCCGCCCACGAACTCGGCGCCGCCGCCTACGCGATCAAGGCCGCCCGCGCCGCCGCCCCGGAGGGCGGGAGCGAGACCGCGGGCCGACTTGAGTGCCAGTGGCAGCGCGAGCGGCTCCCGGCGGAGATCCGCGAGCTCGTACTCGACGACCAGCGGCTGCGCAACGGCATCTGCTGGTCGGTGTTCACACCCTGACCGGCCTCCCCGCGCAGGCAACCCCACTCGGTCCGTTCGGTCCGTTCGGTCCGTTCAGCCGTGCGGGAGGATCACCGCTCGGCCGTTGATCCTGCCTGCGTGCAGGCGCTCGTAGGCCAGCGGTGCCTCGTCCAGGGAGAAGGTCTCGGTGTGCACCGACACCGCGCCGGAGCGGGCCAGTGCGAGGACCTCGACGAGTTCGCCGCGGGTGCCCCAGTAGGGGGCGCTGACCGACACCTCGAAGGGCAGCTGTCCGAAGCCGACGGGGAGCGTTCCGCCGCCGATGCCGACGATCGTGATGTCGCCCTCGACCGCCGCGACCGCTCCCGCCGTGGCCAGGGTGGGCTGCGCCCCGACGAAGTCGAAGACCGCCTCCGCCCCGACACCGCCGGTGAGTGCACGCACCGTGTCGGCCGCCCGCGCGTCGGACAGGATCGCCTCGTGGGCACCGACCTCGCGGGCCAGCCGCAGCTTCTCCTCGTTCACGTCGAGGGCGACCACCCGGGCCGGGGTCATGGCCCGCAGCAGCTGGATGGCGACATGCCCGAGCCCGCCCGTGCCGATGACCACCGCGGTCGAACCCGGTACCAGCTTCGGCAGCGACCGCTTGATCGCGTGGTACGGCGTCAGTCCCGCGTCCGTCAGTGAGACCGCCGCGGCCGGGTCGAGCCCGTCCAGCGGCACCAGGTGCCGGGGGTCGTCCACCAGCAGGTACTCGGCCATCGAACCCGGCGCCCCGAGCCCCGGCGGACGGATACCGAGCTCGTCGGCGCGCAGGCAGTAGTTCTCCTTGCCCTCCGCGCACTTGGCGCAGCCGCCGCAGCCCCAGGGGCCGTACACCGCGACCGCGTCGCCCTCGCGCACACCGGTCACCCCCGCGCCGAGCGCGGCGACCGTGCCCACGCCCTCGTGGCCGAGGATGAGCGGCAGCTCGTACGGGAATCCCTCGGCGGGCCAGCTCATCACGGCGATGTCGGAGTGGCACACGCCGGCGGCGGTGACCTTCAACAGGACCTGTCCGGGGCCGGGTTCGGGGTCGGGGACGACCACGACCTCGGGAGCGGCGCCGATGGAGCGGTACTGCAGTGCCTTCATGGCCAGGCTTCTTTCTCTCTGTTTCGCTCTGCTGCTGCTCTGCTGCTCGGCTGCTTCCTGTGCGTCCTCGGTGCTCAGACGGCGGTGTAGGCGCCGTCGACCAGGTGGTAGCCGCCGGTCACGAACGAGGCGCGCTCGGACAGCAGGAAGGCGATCAGTTCGGCGACCTCGTCGGGGCTGCCGAGCCGGCCGGCGGGGTGCAGCGCGACCAGGCCGTCGTAGGCCTCCTTGTCCATGGTCCGCAGCAGCGGGGTCTCGATGAAGCCGGGGCCGACCACGTTGACGCGGATGCCCTTGGCGGCGTACTCGGCAGCGGTGGTCTTGGTGAGTCCGACCACGCCGTGCTTGGCGGCCACGTACGCGGAGGAGCCCGCGAAGCCGACCGAGCCGAGGATGGAGGCGACGTTCACCACGGCGCCGCCGCCGGCCGCCTCGATGGCGGGCAGCTCGTGGCGCAGGCAGTAGAAGACGCCGTTGAGGTTGGTGAGCACCACGCGGTCGTAGGCCTCGATGTCGTACTCGCCGGTCGGCGCGCTCGGGCCGCCGATGCCGGCGTTGTTCACGGCCAGTTGCAGCCCGCCGAAGGTGTCGACGGCGAAGGCGACGGCCGCCGCCACGGAGTCGGGGCTCGTCACATCCACCTCGACCGCGGCGGCCTCGATGCCTTCCGCGCGCAGGTCGGTCGCGGCCTTCTCGGCGCCCTCGGCGTTGTAGTCGGCGATCACGACGTTGGCCCCGCCGGCACCGAGGCGGCGTGCGGTGGCCAGTCCGATGCCGGAGGCGGCACCGGTGACGAGCGCGGTCTTCCCGGCGAACTCGGTGGCGTAGTCGGTGACGGAAGCGTTGCCGGTGACAGGAGTGGTGCCGGTGACAGGGGTGGTGCCGGTGGTGCTCATGGTGCTCTCACTTTTCGGGGGTGTCGTACGAGACCGCGGACGCGGCCTCGTGGGTCAGGGCGTCGTAGGCCCGCTCCACCAGGGCAGCGAGGTCCTCGGCCGCCGAGTCGTGGCCGGCCGCGCCGCGCGCCCAGATGCGCAGCGCGGCGGTGAGGACCCCGGCGGCGGCGTCGACCACGACGGCGGGACGCACGTCCAGCACGTCGTCGGTGCCGAGCCGGTCGGCGAGGATGCGGATCGACTCGTCCTGGGCGTCGACCCGGATGCGTTCGTACGCCGCGAACAGGGCCGGCTCGCTGTCGAGCAGGGCCAGCAGCCGCCGCATCCGGGGGCGCAGGTGCCAGGCCGGGTCGTCCCGGTCGGCGAGCCAGTCGCGCACGGCCCGGCGGTAGGCGAGCAGCGGCGGTTCGGCGGCGGGCCGCTCGCGCAGCAGCGCGTTGATGCGGTCGCCGTCACCTCGTACGAAGTCGAGGGCCGCGTCCTCCTTGCCGACGAAGAGCCGGCTGAAGGTGCGGCGTGTGACGTCCGCCCGCTCCGCGATCGCCTCGACCGTGGTGGCGGCGAGTCCGCGCTCCAGGATCAAGTCGACGGCTGCGGTCGCCAGGGCGTTGCGGGTCTGCCGGGCCTTGCGCTGCCGGCGGTCCTCGGTGGTGGTGCTGGGCTCCGTTGCCTCCATGCCCTCAGAATACTCCTTCATGTCTCATTGGGACATATTTCCCAGTGAGACATCTTCACGATGAGGTCGGTCCCGACGGAGACCGGCCTCGATGCGGCCATGTTCCAGATGGGGCCCAATGCGTCACCCGTGTCACAAAAGACCCCTTCCTGTCACACATGTCACGCATACGCGGGTCTTGTGTCACACCCGCGCGACAGCCCCTGCCGCGTTGTCACTCTGCGTCGTTCACCGAGCACAGGCTTGTGATCGCCAGCGCAGTGCCCGGCTCCCCCGACGGCCGCCCCTCGGCCGCCGCTGCGGCGCGCGCAGGGAGGTGCTACGGATGACCGACCGAAGGCTCTGGTCGTACAAGGAGATCGCGGCGCACATCAGGGTGCAGCCGGACACTGTGCGGTCCTACCGCAAACACGGGCTGCTGCCCGCGCCCGACCATGTGGAGGGCGGCAAACCGTACTGGTACGCGGACACCGTCCGCGCGTGGGTCGCCTCCCGGCCGGGCAACAGAGGCCGCAAGGGCGGCTGACCGCCCGCCACGACGTACGGCAGCACGCTCAGCACGCCGCCCGGCAGCACGCTCCGCACGGAACCCGGCACACGAGGGGGTCCCGCACGTCCACCGTGCGGGACCCCCTCGTTCCCGTCCGCGCCGATGCGCGGACCGCGGCGCTCACGCCCAGGGCTCCACCACCGTGACACCCGCCCCCGGCGCCGCCCCCATCGCCGCCAGCGCCGCGGGGGCCGCCGCCAGGGGGATCGTGGACGTCACCAGGAGGTCGGGGCGCAGCAGTCCGGCCCGTACGGACTCCAGCATCGGCGGGTAGGCGTGCGCGGGCATCCCGTGGCTGCCGAGGAGTTCGAGTTCGAGGCCGATCACCCGGGACATCGGCACCTTCGGGTCCTCGGGCAGCAGCCCCACCTGGACGTGCCGGCCGCGGCGGCGCAGGCCGGCGACCGAGGCCGCGCAGGTGACCGGGGAGCCGAGGGCGTCGAGGGAGAGATGGGCGCCGCCGCCGGTCAGGTCGCGGACCGCCTCCCCCGTGTCGCCGGTCCGGGACGCGTCCACGCAGTGCGCGGCGCCGAACCGCCGTGCCAGGTCCAGCGCCCGGGGCGAGAGATCGACCGCGACGACCCGCGCCCCGGCCGCCGCGGCGATCATCACCGCGGACAGCCCGACCCCTCCGCAGCCGTGCACGGCCACCCACTCCCCCGGCGCCACCCGCCCCTGCGCGACGACCGCGCGGAACGCCGTGGCGAACCGGCAGCCGAGCGAGGCCGCCGTCCCGAAGGACAGTTCCTCCGCCACGGCGACGAGGTTCACATCGGCGTGGTCCAGGGCGACGTACTCGGCGAAGGACCCCCAGTGCGTGAATCCGGGCTGGGTCTGCCGCTCGCACACCTGCTGGTCGCCCGCCGCGCAGGAGGCGCAGCTTCCGCAGGCGCAGACGAAGGGCACGGTGACGCGGTCGCCGGGGCGGTGGCGGGTCACCAGGGCACCCACGGCCTCGACGGTCCCGGCGAGTTCGTGACCGGGCACGTGCGGCAGCTCGATGCCCGGGTCGTGGCCCTGCCAGCCGTGCCAGTCGCTGCGGCAGAGCCCGGTGGCCTCGACGCGCACCACCACCCCGTGCGGCGCGGGCACCGGATCCGGCACCTCCCGTACCTCGGCCGGTTCTCCGAACCGCTCGAACACCACTGCCCGCATACCCGTCGCCCCTCCGCTGTCGCCAGCCCTTTGAAAGTACCCCCTAGGGGTATACTGTGAGTACCGTGAAAGCCCGTGGGCCGCACACGCCTCATGTATCCCACGCCGCACACGCCCCATACGTCTCGACGAGGAGAACGACATGACCGCCCACACCGACACCCCCGGCTCCGTCACCACCGTCTACCGGGTGAGCGGGATGAGCTGCGGACACTGTGAAGGCTCGGTCTCCGGCGAGATCTCCCGGATCACGGGTGTCACCTCGGTGAAGGCCGTCGCCTCCACCGGCGAGGTGACCGTGATCTCCGCGGCCCCGCTCGACGAGAAGGCCGTGCGCGCCGCTGTCGACGAGGCGGGCTTCGAGCTCGCCCGCCAGGCCTGAGGCGCGCCTTCCACCACTCCGCACCGGGCCGTACCGACCAGCTGATACTGGCTCCGTAGGGCCCCGGTTCGTTCCCTGGAGCAGGACATGAGCAGTACCGGTACCAGCACCAGCACCAGCACCACCGCGGCCCCTCCGGCCGACCCGGCGTCTCAGGCCGCCTCGCAGGTCGAGCTGACCATCGGCGGGATGACCTGCGCCTCCTGCGCGGCCCGCGTCGAGAAGAAGCTCAACCGCATGGACGGCGTGACCGCCACGGTCAACTACGCGACGGAGAAGGCGAAGGTCGCGTACGCGGACGGGGTCCAGGTCGCCGACCTGATCGCCACCGTGGCCGGAACGGGCTACACGGCCGAGGAACCCCCGCCGCCGCGGCCCCCCGAGCTCACAGAACCCTCGGCGGACCGGGATGCCGCCGCCGACGAGGACCCGGCGCCGAAGCGTGACCCCGAACTGGCCGCGCTGCGCGAACGCCTCGTCGTCTCCGCGCTCCTCGCCGCCCCCGTCGTCCTGCTGTCGATGATTCCGGCGCTCCAGTTCGACAACTGGCAGTGGCTCGCGCTGACGCTCGCCTCGCCGGTCGTCGTCTGGGGCGGGCTGCCCTTCCACCGGGCCGCGTACACGAACGCCCGGCACGGCGCCGCCACCATGGACACCCTCGTCTCGACCGGCACGCTGGCCGCGTTCGGCTGGTCCCTGTGGGCACTCTTCCGGGGCGACGCGGGTATGGAGGGCATGCGGGACGAGGGCTTCTCGCTCACCGTCTCCCGCGAGCAGGGCGCCTCGGCGATCTACCTCGAAGTCGCCGCCGGGGTCGTGGCCCTCATCCTCCTCGGCCGCTATCTGGAGGCCCGCTCCAAGCGCCGGGCGGGCGCCGCCCTGCGCTCCCTGATGGAACTGGGCGCGAAGGACGTGTCCGTCGTACGGGACGGCCGTGAGGTCCGTGTCCCGGTGAGCGCGCTGGCGGTGGGCGACCGTTTCGTCGTACGGCCCGGTGAGAAGGTCGCCACCGACGGCACGGTCGTCGAGGGGACCTCGGCCGTCGACGCGTCGATGCTGACGGGCGAGTCCGTGCCGGTGGACGTGACCGTGGGTTCGGCCGTCACCGGGGCGACCGTGAACGCCGGCGGGCGGCTGCTCGTCGAGACGACCCGGGTCGGCACCGACACCCAGCTCGCCCGGATGGCGCGGCTCGTGGAGGACGCCCAGCACGGCAAGGCGCAGGTGCAGCGCCTCGCCGACCGGATCTCCGGGATCTTCGTGCCCGTGGTGCTGCTGATCGCGGTCGCCACCTTCGGGGTCTGGCTCGGTGTCACCGGCGACACGGCCGCCGCGTTCACCGCGGCCGTCGCCGTGCTGATCATCGCCTGCCCGTGCGCCCTGGGACTGGCCACCCCGACCGCCCTGATGGTCGGCACGGGCCGCGGCGCCCAGCTCGGCGTCCTCATCAAGGGCCCCGAGGTCCTGGAGTCCACCCGCCGCGTCGACACGATCGTCCTGGACAAGACCGGCACGGTCACGACCGGCCGCATGACCCTCCAGGAGGTGTACGCGGCCGACGGCACCGACGAGACACGGGTACTGCGGCTCGCGGGCGCCCTGGAGCACGCCTCGGAGCACCCGATCGCCCGGGCGGTCGCGGCGGGCGCCGAGGAGCGGACCGGGCCCCTGCCGGCCGTGGACGGCTTCGAGAACGTGCCCGGGCTCGGCGTCCGCGGCACGGTCGAGGGCCACGCGCTGCTCGTGGGCCGCGCCCGCCTCCTCGAAGAGGCCGGGATCACGCTGCCCGACTCGCTCGCCGCTCTCCGGACGCGGGCCGAGGAGGAGGGGCGTACCGCGGTGGCCGTCGCCTGGGACGGCGTGGCGCACGGTGTCGTGACCGTGGCCGACGCGGTCAGGGAGACCAGCGCGGAGGCGGTCCGCGCGCTGCGCGCCCTGGGGCTCACCCCGGTGCTGCTGACCGGGGACAACCGGACCGTCGCCGAGTCCGTGGCCCGTTCCGTGGGCATCGACCCCGCCGAGGTGATCGCCGAGGTGCTGCCCGAGGGCAAGGTCGACGTGATCAGGCGGCTTCAGGCCGAGGGGCGGGCGGTGGCGATGGTGGGCGACGGCGTCAACGACGCGGCCGCGCTCGCCACCGCCGATCTGGGGCTGGCGATGGGCACGGGCACGGACGCCGCGATCGAGGCGAGCGATCTGACGCTCGTCCGCGGGGACCTGCGGGCGGCGGCGGACGCGATCCGGCTGTCCCGCAGGACCCTCTCCACGATCAAGGGAAACCTCGTGTGGGCCTTCGGATACAACGTCGCGGCGCTGCCGCTCGCCGCGGCCGGGCTGCTCAACCCGATGATCGCGGGGGCCGCCATGGCGTTCTCCTCGGTGTTCGTGGTGACGAACAGCCTGCGTCTCAGGGCATTTTCATGACGAAGAGGTAGGAGTCCCCTAGAGTCCGGCACACGTCTTCACATAAGCTCTTCACAAGGCTCGCGCATCATCCTTACGCTAGGGCTCCGATAGTCATATCGGGGCTCTTGCGTATCTTCAGGACATACGCAAGAGACGCAGGTCACAGTGCTGTGTACGTAACCATCGAAGGGGTTCGTGAGTCTAGATTGACGATGTCAGACACGTCTTGGGGGGCGTTTCTGGCATCTGGGGATGTCTTGGGGGACGTTCCCGGAAATGCGTTGCCGGGGCACGTGCGGCGGGGAGCTTTGAGCGGCCCTCCCGTACGTACGGGTCCCGGCAGACCGCACACGCAGGAAGCAGTACGCGGTAGGTAGTACGCAGTAGGCAGAGTTCTTGTTCATTCTGCTCGTTTTGCTCGCAGCGATTCAGGCGCTGCCTTCAGACGCCCGGCCGGATCCCGTGGGGGGAATCCGCACCGGGACATGGGAAGGCGCCCCGACTCCGGCCCGTGGGGGGACCGGCAGCGGGGCGCCTTCTTTATTGCCTCGTACGCATGACGGTGGGGGCTGGTCGCGCAGTTCCCCGCGCCCCTCACGGGGCGCCTGCGACCAGCCCCCACCGGATCCGCGGACGACATCCGCGGGCAAGCGGCGGGCTAACGCTCCTCGACGGGAGTGAAGTCCCGCTCGACGACGCCCGTGTAGATCTGCCGCGGACGCCCGATCCGGGAACCGGGCTCCTTGATCATCTCGTGCCACTGGGCGATCCAGCCCGGCAGCCGGCCGAGGGCGAACAGGACCGTGAACATCTCGGTCGGGAAGCCCATGGCCCGGTAGATCAGACCGGTGTAGAAGTCGACGTTCGGGTAGAGGTTGCGCGAGACGAAGTAGTCGTCGGAGAGCGCGTGCTCCTCCAGCTTGAGCGCGATGTCCAGCAGCTCGTCGGACTTGCCGAGGGCCGAGAGGACGTCGTGCGCGGCAGCCTTGATGATCTTCGCGCGCGGGTCGAAGGACTTGTACACCCGGTGGCCGAAGCCCATCAGGCGGACGCCGTCCTCCTTGTTCTTCACCTTGCGGATGAAGGAGTCGACATCGCCGCCGTTGGCCTTGATGCCTTCGAGCATCTCCAGCACGGACTGGTTGGCGCCGCCGTGCAGGGGACCCCAGAGGGCGCTGATGCCGGCGGAGATCGAGGCGAACATGTTCGCCTGCGACGAGCCCACCAGACGGACGGTGGAGGTCGAACAGTTCTGCTCGTGGTCCGCGTGCAGGATGAGCAGCTTGTCGAGCGCGGAGACGACGACCGGGTCCAGCTCGTACTCCTGGGCGGGGACCGAGAAGGTCATGCGCAGGAAGTTCTCGACGTAGCCCAGGTCGTTGCGCGGATAGACGAAGGGGTGACCGATCGACTTCTTGTACGCGTACGCCGCGATGGTCGGAAGCTTCGCGAGCAGCCGGATCGTCGAGAGGTGGCGCTGCTGCTCGTCGAACGGGTTGTGGCTGTCCTGGTAGAACGTCGACAGCGCGGAGACCACCGACGACAGCATCGCCATCGGGTGGGCGTCACGGGGGAAGCCCTGGAAGAACCGCTTGACGTCCTCGTGCAGCAGGGTGTGCTGCGTGATCTCGTTCTGGAAGGTGGAGAGCTCGTCGACCGTGGGCAGCTCGCCGTTGATCAGCAGCGAGGCCACTTCGAGGAAGGTGGAGCTCTCGGCGAGCTGCTCGATCGGGTACCCGCGGTAGCGGAGGATGCCCTGCTCGCCGTCGAGATAGGTGATGGCGGATTTATATGCGGCGGTGTTCCCGTAACCGCTGTCCAGCGTCACCAGACCGGTCTGGGCGCGGAGCTTCCCGATGTCGAAGCCCTTGTCGCCGACGGTGCTGTCGATCACCGGGTAGGTGTACTCGCCGTCGCCGTACCGCAGTACTACAGAGTTGTCGCTCACGTCATCCCTCACCGACGTTGTGCCTCTTCTTCGAGGTGCCCTGACTGTCTCTACCATCCCCCATTTGGCGCAGGAGAGTGCACTCGGGGTCGACCATTGGGCCTATTGGCGGCACTGAGTGCCGCCAACCTGTTCATCCTGCCCGCTTACCCGGCCTTCCGAAAGTGCCGTGTGACGTTTCCGACTCGTTTGATCGATCATTTTTACCCGCTGCCGGTCGTGACGCCCCCACGTCGGGTGCGGCCGGGCTCATACGGGGAGGCGTGTGCCGGCCAGGCGGAACGCCAGAGCCGTGCAGCGGCGGCCGGCCGACACCGTGCGGACCGCCTGCCCCAGGGCCTTCCGCGACCCCACCAGCACCACCAGCCGCTTCGCGCGCGTGACCGCCGTGTAGAGGAGGTTGCGCTGCAGCATCATCCACGCCCCCGTCGTCACCGGAATGACAACGGCGGGGTACTCACTGCCCTGCGAGCGGTGGATCGTCACCGCGTACGCGTGCGCCAGCTCATCCAGCTCGTCGAACTCGTACGGCACCTCCTCGTCCTCGTCCGTCAGCACCGTCAGCCGCTGATCGTCGAGGTTGAGGGAAGTCACCACCCCCACCGTGCCGTTGAAGACCCCGTTCTCGCCCTTCTCGTAGTTGTTGCGGATCTGCGTGACCTTGTCGCCGACCCGGAAGACCCGCCCGCCGAACCGCTTCTCGGGGAGGTCGGGGCGGGCCGGCGTGACGGCCTGCTGGAGCAGTCCGTTGAGCGCGGCGGCCCCCGCGGGCCCCCGGTGCATCGGCGCCAGCACCTGCACGTCACGCCGCGGATCGAGCCCGAACTTCGCCGGAATGCGCCGCGCCGCCACATCCACCGTGAGCCGCCCCGCCTCCTCCGTCTCGTCCTCCACGAAGAGGAAGAAGTCCTTGAGGTTCTCGGTGACCGGCTGCTGTCCCGCGTTGATCCGGTGGGCGTTCATCACCACACCCGACTGCTGGGCCTGCCGGAAGACCCGCGTCAGACGGACCGCCGGCACCGGGCCGCCCTCCGCCAGCAGATCCCGCAGCACCTCGCCCGCCCCGACGCTCGGCAACTGGTCCACGTCCCCCACGAACAGCAGGTGCGCACCCGGCGGTACCGCCTTCACCAGCTTGTTGGCCAGCAGCAGGTCCAGCATCGACGCCTCGTCCACGACGACCAGGTCGGCGTCCAGCGGACGGTCCCTGTCGTAGGCCGCGTCGCCCCCGGGCCGCAGCTCCAGGAGGCGGTGCACGGTCGAGGCCTCCGCCCCGGTGAGTTCGGCGAGCCGCTTGGCGGCCCGGCCGGTCGGGGCCGCGAGGACCACCTTCGCCTTCTTCGCGCGGGCCAGCTCCACGATCGACCGGACCGTGAAGGACTTGCCGCAGCCGGGCCCGCCCGTGAGCACCGCGACCTTCTCGGTGAGCGCGAGCCGCACGGCCTGCTCCTGCTCGGGCGCCAACTCCGTCCCCGTACGCCCCTTGAGCCACGCCAGGGCCTTGTCCCAGACCACGTCCCCGAACCCCGGCATCCGGTCCTCCCCGGTGCGCAGGAGCCTCAACAACTGCGCCGACAGGGACAGTTCGGCCCGGTGGAAGGGGACGAGGTAGACGGCCGTCACCGGTTCCCCGCCGTCCAGGCCCGGCACCCGCTCCCGTACGACCCCCGGGTCCTCGCCCTCCTCGGCCGGGGCCGCCAGCTCTGCCAGGCACTCGATGACCAGGCCCGTGTCCACCTGGAGCAGCTTCACCGCGTCCGCGATCAGCCGCTCCTCCGGGAGGAAGCAGTGGCCCTGGTCGCTGGACTGCGAAAGGGCGTACTGCAGACCCGCCTTCACCCGCTCCGGGCTGTCGTGCGGGATGCCCACGGACTGGGCGATCTTGTCGGCGGTGAGGAAGCCGATGCCCCAGACGTCGGACGCCAGGCGGTAGGGCTGGTTCTTCACGACCGAGATCGACGCGTCGCCGTACTTCTTGTAGATGCGCACCGCGATGGACGTGGACACCTCGACGGTCTGGAGGAAGAGCATGACCTCCTTGATCGCCTTCTGTTCCTCCCAGGCCTCGGCGATCTTCTTGGTGCGCTTGGGGCCGAGCCCCGGCACCTCGATGAGCCGCTTCGGCTCCTCCTCGATGATCTGGAGCGTGTCCAGGCCGAAGTGCGTGGTGATGCGGTCGGCGAAGACCGGCCCGATGCCCTTGACCAGGCCGGACCCGAGATAGCGGCGGATGCCCTGGACGGTGGCGGGCAGCACGGTCGTGTAGTTCTCGACGGTGAACTGCTTCCCGTACTGCTGATGGGAGCCCCAACGGCCCTCCATCCGCAGGGACTCCCCCACCTGGGCGCCGAGCAGCGCGCCGACGACCGTGAGGAGATCACCACCGCCGCGACCGGTGTCGACACGCGCGACCGTGTACCCGTTCTCCTCGTTGGCGTACGTGATCCGCTCCAGGACACCTTCGAGGACCGCGAGATTCCGCGCCCCGCTCTCCGCCTGCGTCCCCGCCTGATTGGGCATGATCAGACGCTACCGCTCGGGACTGACAGCGCGGGTACGGGCCGGTCGTCGGCGCTGCCCGTTCACCGAGGACGACGGACGGGCCGTCGGTTCAAGACGCGTTCCCGTGGCGCCTGGGAGACCTTCCACGCGTGCGGTCGACGACGTCCACCACCGTGAGCGGCGCCTTGGGGTTCGCGATCCAGCCCTCCTCGCTGGTACTGCCCTTCGAGAGGTACTTCGCCGCGATGTACACGACCACCAGCACGTTCTTGTAACTGAAGCCTTCGGCGACCCCCGGATTCGTCGTGAACTCCGGGAGCTGACCTCCATGGCCCACCTGGGACTGGCTGCTCTCATGGTCCGGGGCCGCGACACTGCTGTCGGCCGTCCTGCCTCCCGCGCTCCCCTTGCTCATCATTTGGTTGGCCTTGGACGCCGTGGTACCGCGCCAGAGATAGACACCGCTTTCGGACTGCTGCTCCACCATGGAGGCGACGGTGCTGTAGGACGTGGGATACGTCAGGTTCTGCGCCACGGTGTCGAAGTTGTCTTCGTCCGAGTCGTAGTTGTCGCTGTCCGGGTCCCGATCCGTTTTGGTGGTCGCGTACTGAGCCCGCTGCACGGACGTCTCCCCGCCGGCCGACGTCGTGGTCGCCTCGTCCGACCGCGCCCGCTGGACGCTGGGGACGGGCTGGGACATGACGCGGGCGGCGTTGGCCTCGGCGGCCTTCTCGAAACGGTCGCTCGGGTCGCTGACCTTCACGCCATCGGCCCCGACGGTTCCGTCGACCGGGCCCGAGCGCTGCTGGATCACGTGCGTGAGCTCATGGGCCAGGGTCGTGTCGTCGACACCGCCCTGCCCGACGACGACGTGATTGCCCGAGGTCCAGGCCGTGGCGCCGAGTTCGGCGGTGGAACGCTGGGCCACCGTGTCGGAGTGCACCCGGACGTTCGAGAAGTCGGCTCCCAGCCGGGCTTCCATCTCCACCCGCTTGCCGGATTCGAGCGGAGTTCCGGCGGAACGCAGGACCTCGTCGGCCATGGAACGCTGCACCGACTGGTGCCCGCAGCCGTCGCCGTGCTCGTGCTTCTCCGCGGAGCGCTCCGCCGCCAGCATCTGCACCACGGCGGCGTTGCCCACGGCGCGCTGCAGGGCTGGGATGTCGGCGGCGGACCGGTGGCCCGCCGCACCGGCGGCGAGTGGCGTCCGGGACGCCGCCTTGGGCCGCGGCTTCGACGGGTTCCCGTGGGCGTGCTGTGTATCGGTCTGTTCGCTGTGACGCATCGCTGAGCCCTCTCGGCAATTTTCGCGGTACTCAACCATGCTCGGCGGGGGTGTGAAACCACCTGGCCCGAACTCTGCACTCCCGTACAGGGTTCTTGCCTCTGCAGGCACTCACGGGCCCCGGCGGAGCACGGTGGTTCAGCCTGTCTTGCGTGCCACGCCCCCGTAGAAGCCGATCTCGCCCGATCTGGGCGGCGGCGAGGTGTCCGGCCGCCAGAACGGGGCCTGGGCCAGGCCGGGTTCGACCAGTTCGAAGCCGTCGAAGAGGCGCTCGATCTCGGCTCGGGACCGCAGATTCAGTGTGGCGGTGGCCTTGCTGTAGACGGCCTGTGCGTCGCTGCGATCGGCGAAGTCGCCCGTGGCGTGCGAGAGCACCAGGAAGCTCCCGGCCGGCAGCGCGTCGCGCAGCGTGGCGACGATCCGCCCGGGCTCCTCCGCGTCGGTGAGGAAGTGGATGATGGCGACGAGGAGTACGGCGACGGGCTCGTCGAAGTCGATGACCCGGCGGACGTCGGGGTGGTCCACGACGGCCCGCGGGTCGCGCAGGTCCGCGAGCACGATGCTGTTCACGCCGGAACCGCTGAGCAGCGCTCCGGCGTGTGCGCTCACGATCGGATCGTTGTCGACGTAGGCGACCCGCACGTCCGGCGTCAGCTCGCGGGCGATCTCGTGCACGTTCGGCGAGGTGGGCAGCCCGGTGCCGATGTCGAGTATCTGGCGGACGCCACTGCCGACGACGTACCGGACGGCACGCCGCAGGAAGGCGCGGTTGGCCCGCAGCCCGATCCGCACCTCGGGTGCGACGGCGGCGAGCGCGTCGCCGGCCCGCTGGTCCACCTCGTAGTTGTCCTTGCCGCCCAGCAGGTAGTCGTAGATCCGCGCGGGGTGCGGCCTGCTGGTGTCGATCTCCTCGGCACGGAAGCCGTCCTGACTCACGCTGCGCTCCTCTCGACCGCCGACCACCAAGGCGCGTTGCCTGCGTACGGTTGACGCCAGCCTTCCACACCAACTCCGTTGTGTACGAACCCAGTTGCCCGGCCGGCCCGGCTAGGAAGCCGTCTTCAGCGCTTCGAGGAAGGCCGCGTAGGCCGGACGCAGCGACTCGCGCCCCGCGAGCAGCCGGTCCACCGTCCTGTCGCCCGCCCCCACCGCCCCACAGACGGCACCCGCACCTGCACCCCCTCCACCCACCCCCTTCATCACGATCCGGTCTCAAGGGGTTGTCTACTTCGATGTAATCGATTCCAATCGCATCAGCATCACGCATGTAATCGTTTCCACAAGATGATCCACAAGGAGGTGGAGCGTCGATGGCGAGCATCAAGGACGTCGCCGCCGAGGCGGGTGTCTCCGTCGCCACGGTGTCGCGGGTCCTGAACGACCACCCCTCGGTGAGCGCGGACGCCCGTACCCGCGTACTGGCCGCCGTCGACGCGCTGGGCTACCGCCCGAACGCCGTCGCCCGTTCCCTGCGCACCGACCAGACCCACACCCTCGGCCTGGTCATCAGCGACGTACTGAACCCCTACTTCACCGAGCTGGCCCGCTCCGTCGAGGAGGAGGCCCGCGCCCTCGGCTACAGCGTCATCATCGGCAACGCCGACGAGCGGCCCGACCTGCAGGACCATCACGTCCGTACGCTCCTCGACCGCCGTATCGACGGCCTCCTCGTGTCCCCCACGGACGGCGGCTCCCCGCTGATGCTGGACGCCGCCCGCTCGGGGACCCCGATGGTCTTCGTCGACCGGTGGATACCGGGCGTGGAGGTGCCCGTGGTGCGGGCCGACGGACGCGCCGCCGTACGCGATCTCGTCGCCCACCTGCACGGCCTCGGTCACCGCAGGCTCGCGATCATCGCGGGCCCGGCCGCCACCACCACCGGCAGCGAGCGCGTCGACGCCTTCCGGGACGCCCTGCGCGAGTACGGGCTGCCGCTGCCCGACGCGTACATAGGGCAGGGCGACTTCCAGGCCGCCAGCGGACGGCGGGCCACCGAGGAGTTCCTCGACCTCGCCGAGCCGCCCGAGGTCGTCTTCGCGGCCGACAACCTGATGGCCCTGGGCGCCCTGGACGCCGTACGGGCGCGTGGACTGCGCGTGCCCGACGACATCGCGCTCGCCGCGTTCGACGACATCGCGTGGTTCGTGCACACCGATCCGCCGATCACGGCGATCGCCCAGCCGACCCCCGAGCTGGGCCGGGCCGCCGTACGCGCCGTGGTCGACCGGATCGAGGGACGGCCCCCGCAGTCGGTGACCCTCCCCGCCACTCTCGTCGTCCGCCGCTCGTGCGGCGAACCGCCCGCCATGGACAGCACGCCCGTGAACGTCATTCAAAGGAGCAACCCGTGAGCAGCAGCCCGGACGAGTTGCTGCGTATCGAAGGGATACGCAAGACCTTCCCCGGTGTGGTCGCGCTCGACAGCGTCGACTTCGACCTGCGCCGCGGCGAGGTGCACGTACTGCTCGGTGAGAACGGTGCCGGCAAGAGCACCCTCATCAAGATGCTGTCCGGCGCCTACCGGCCCGACGCCGGGAAGATCGTGGTCGACGGCGAGAAGGTCCGCATCCACGGCGCGCAGGACGCCGCGCGCCTCGGGATCGCGACCATCTACCAGGAGTTCAACCTGGTCCCCGACCTCACCGTCGCCGAGAACATCTTCCTGGGCCGCCAGCCGCGCCGCCTCGGGATGATCGACCGGAAGAGGATGGAGGCCGACGCCGCCGTGCTCCTGGAGCGGGTCGGCGTCGACGTCTCGCCCCGCGCGCGGGTCCGCGAACTCGGCATCGCCCGGCTCCAGATGGTCGAGATCGCGAAGGCGCTGAGTCTGGACGCCCGCGTGCTGATCATGGACGAGCCGACCGCGGTGCTCACCTCCGGAGAGGTGGAGAAGCTCTTCGCCATCGTGCGCAAGCTGCGCGAGGACGGCGTGGGCATCGTCTTCATCACCCACCACCTGGAGGAGATCGCCGACCTCGGCGACCGGGTCACCGTCATCCGGGACGGCCGGAGCGTCGGCCAGGTCCCCGCGTCCACGCCCGAGGACGATCTCGTACGCATGATGGTGGGCCGCTCCATCGAGCTGCAGTATCCGCGCGAACGGACCGACGCCGGCACCGCGTTGCTCACCGTGGAAGGGCTCACCAGGAACGGTGTCTTCCACGACGTCAGCTTCGAGGTGCGGGCCGGTGAGGTCGTCGGTATCGCGGGCCTCGTGGGAGCGGGCCGCACCGAGGTCGTCCGGGCGGTCTTCGGGGCCGACCCGTACGACAAGGGCTCCGTCGCGGTCGCCGGTGAACGGCTGCCGCGGCACGACGTCAACGCGGCGATGACCGCCGGGATCGGGCTCGTCCCCGAGGACCGCAAGGGCCAGGGCCTGCTGCTCGACGCCTCCGTGGAGGAGAACCTCGGGCTCGTCACCCTGCGGGCGGCGACCCACGGCGGGCTCGTCGATCTCAAGGGGCAGCGGACGGCCGCCGCGAGGATCGCCGAGCAGCTGGGCGTACGGATGGCCGGGCTCGGCCAGCACGTGCGCACGCTCTCCGGCGGCAACCAGCAGAAGGTCGTCATCGGCAAGTGGCTGCTCGCCGACACCAAGGTGCTGATCCTCGACGAGCCGACCCGCGGCATCGACGTGGGCGCCAAGGTCGAGATCTACCAGCTGGTCAATGAACTGACAGCCGCCGGGCACGCCGTCCTGATGATCTCCAGTGATCTGCCCGAGGTGCTCGGTATGAGCGACCGGGTGCTGGTGATGGCCCAGGGGCGGATCGCCGGCGAACTCTCCGCCGACGAGGCGACCCAGGACTCCGTGATGGCCCTC
Organism: Streptomyces sp. NPDC017991; assembly: GCF_044328075.1. NCBI lineage: Bacteria > Bacillati > Actinomycetota > Actinomycetes > Kitasatosporales > Streptomycetaceae > Streptomyces > Streptomyces sp. NPDC017991. Next base: position 586,175 of record NZ_JBIRGP010000002.1, read on the forward strand.
GCCGTCAGCACACCCACAACACCCATGACGAGCAACACCGACACCGACTCTGCTACCTCCGGGGAGGGCTCCCGTGGCCACTGACACGCTCAAGAGCACAACGGGCGCCGGTGGCGCCCCGGGCGGCCTGCGCCGGCTCCTGCTCGACAACGGCGCGCTCACCGCGCTCATCATCCTCGTCATCGCGATGTCGGCCCTGTCCGGCGACTTCCTGACGACGGACAACCTGCTCAACATCGGCGTCCAGGCGGCCGTGACCGCCATCCTCGCCTTCGGTGTGACCTTCGTGATCGTCTCGGCGGGCATCGACCTGTCCGTCGGTTCCGTCGCCGCCCTGTCGGCCACCGTCCTCGCCTGGACGGCGACTTCGGAGGGCGTACCGGTCTGGATCGCGGTGATCCTCGCGATCGCCACCGGCATAGCCTGCGGACTGGTCAACGGCGTCCTGATCTCGTACGGGAAGCTGCCGCCGTTCATCGCGACGCTCGCCATGCTGTCGGTGGGCCGCGGTCTGTCCCTGGTGATCTCGCAGGGCTCCCCGATCGCCTTCCCCGAGTCGGTCTCCCACCTGGGCGACACGCTCGGCGGCTGGCTGCCGGTCCCGGTCCTCGTGATGATCGTCCTGGGCCTGGTCACGGCCGTGATCCTCGGGCGTACGTACATCGGGCGCTCCATGTACGCGATCGGCGGCAACGAGGAGGCGGCGCGCCTGTCCGGGCTGCGGGTGAGGCGGCAGAAGCTCGCCATCTACGCGCTCTCCGGACTCTTCGCCGCCGCCGCGGGCATCGTGCTCGCCTCCCGGCTGTCCTCCGCACAGCCCCAGGCCGCGCAGGGGTACGAGCTGGACGCGATCGCCGCGGTCGTCATCGGCGGCGCCTCCCTCGCGGGCGGCACCGGCAAGGCGTCCGGGACGCTGATCGGCGCGCTGATCCTCGCGGTGCTGCGCAACGGCCTCAACCTCCTCTCCGTGTCGGCGTTCTGGCAGCAGGTCGTCATCGGTGTGGTCATCGCGCTGGCGGTGCTGCTCGACACCGTGCGCCGCAAGGCCGGGGCGACCCCGGTGACGTCCGGTGCCGGGGGCGCGGCGGGCAGGAAGGGCCCCCAGGTGGTCAAGTACGGGCTCGCCGTCGTCCTGGTGGCGGCGGTCGTGGGAGGCCTGAGCATCTTCAACAACGGCTCGTCGTCTTCCGAGAAGCCGAAGGTCGGCCTGTCCCTCTCCACCCTGAACAACCCCTTCTTCGTACAGATCAAGGCGGGTGCGCAGGCCGAGGCGAAGAGGCTCGGGGCCGATCTGACCGTCACGGACGCGCAGAACGACGCCTCGCAGCAGGCCAACCAGCTGCAGAACTTCACCAGCGAGGGCGTCGACTCGATCATCGTCAACCCGGTGGACTCGGACGCGGCGGGCCCCTCGGTGCGCTCCGCGAACAAGTCCGACATCCCCGTCGTCGGCGTCGACCGCGGCGTCAACAAGGCGAAGACCGCCGCGCTCGTGGCCTCCGACAACATCGCGGGCGGCAAGCTCGGCGCCAAGGCGCTCGCCGAGAAGCTGGGCGGCAAGGGGAAGATCGTCATCCTGCAGGGCCAGGCCGGCACCTCCGCCAGCCGTGAGCGCGGCGCGGGCTTCGCCGAGGGTCTGAAGGCCTACCCGGGCATCCAGGTCGTCGCCAAGCAGCCCGCCGACTTCGACCGTACGAAGGGGCTCGACGTGATGACGAACCTGCTCCAGGCCCACCCGGACGTGCAGGGCGTCTTCGCCGAGAACGACGAGATGGCGCTCGGCGCGATCAAGGCGCTCGGCTCCAAGGCCGGGAAGTCGGTTCAGGTCATCGGCTTCGACGGCACGCCGGACGGGCTGAAGGCCGTCGCGGACGGCACGATGTACGCCTCCGTGGCACAGCAGCCGAAGGAACTCGGCAGGATCGCCGTGGAGAACGCGCTGCGGGCGGCCGACGGCAAGAAGACCGAGCAGACGGTGAAGGTCCCGGTGAAGGTGGTCACGTCGAAGAACGTGGCCGACTTCACCGGCTGACACCGAACGCCCTACCGCGCATCCCTAGGAGTCAGTTCATGTTCGAGTACGACCTGCTGGTCGTCGGGTCGGCCAACGCCGATCTGGTCATCGGTGTCGAGCGGCGGCCGGGCGCCGGGGAGACCGTGCTCGGCTCCGACCTGGCCCTGCACCCCGGCGGGAAGGGCGCCAACCAGGCTGTCGCCGCCGCCCGGCTGGGGGCGCGTACGGCGCTCCTCGCCCGGGTCGGCGACGACGCGCACGGCCGGCTGCTGCTCGACTCGCAGCGGGCGGCCGGGGTCGACACGTCCGGGGTCCTCGTCGGCGGCGCGCCCACCGGGGTCGCGCTCATCACGGTGGACCCGTCCGGCGACAACAGCATCGTGGTGTCGCCGGGCGCGAACGGCCGTCTCACCCCGGACGACATCCGCGAGGCATCGGCCCTCCTCGCCGCCTCCAAGGTCGTCTCGACACAGTTGGAGATCCCGCTGGAGACGGTCGAGGAGGTCGTACGAGGTCTGCGCCCCGGCGCCCGCTTCGTCCTGAACCCGTCCCCGCCGCGGGAGTTGCCCGCGGCGGTCCTCTCCGCCTGCGACCCGCTGATCGTGAACGAGCACGAGGCGCGGGTGGTGCTCGGCGCGGACGCGGGCGCGACGCCCGAGGAGTGGGCCGGGGCGCTGCTCGCGCTCGGCCCGCGTTCGGTGGTCGTCACCCTCGGCGAGGAGGGCGCGCTGGTCGCCGACGCGTCGGGCACCACCCGGGTCCCGGCCGTCGAGGTGAGCGCCGTGGACACGACCGGCGCGGGCGACTCCTTCACCGCGGCGCTGGCCTGGCGCCTCGGCGCCGGGGAGTCCCTCGCGGACTCGGCGGCGTACGCGGCCCGCGTGGGCGCCGTCGCCGTCACCCGCCAGGGCGCGCAGGCGTCCTTCCCCACCGCCGAGGAGGTCGCGGCCGTATGAAGAAGTCCGGAATCCTGAACCGCCACCTCGCGGGCGCGACGGCCGAACTGGGCCACGGCGACGGCGTCCTGATCTGCGACGCGGGCATGCCGATCCCGGCCGGTCCGCGGGTGGTGGACCTGGCGTTCCGCGCCGGGGTGCCGTCCTTCCAGGAGGTCCTGGAGGGGCTCCTGGAGGAGCTGATGGTGGAAGGCGCGACGGCGGCGACGGAGGTACGGGAGTCGAACCCGGCGGCCTCAGCCCTCCTGACCGCCCACTTCCCGACCACGCTGACCCACGTCTCCCACGAGGACCTGAAGACCCTCTCGGCGGACGCCCACCTGATCGTACGAACGGGCGAGGCCCGCCCGTACGCGAACGTGCTGCTGCGGTGCGGGGTGTTCTTCTAGCGACGAGCCGTTCCCGGAACACTTCGTGCCGGACATATCTCGTGCCGGACATATTTCGAGGGGCCCGGTCCGTCGACCGGGCCCCTCGGTTCCCCTCCCCCAGATCAGAACCCCCGCGATCCCCCCGGATCCCCCTCCAAAGGTTCTGATGCCACGTACGACCCGCGAAGTGGGGGGAGGGTTGCACGGTTGCTTGAGATATTTCTGAGCTTTTTTCGGGCCGGGGCGGATGCCCTTGGGGCACGTACGCCGTCCGGGTCCTGGGCGACACTTGTCCGGTGATTGTCGAACGCGCGTATGCCCACCTCGCCTCGTACGACGAGGACGTCTGGCCCTGGTCCGTGCCCTGCGTCCGGCAGCTGATCGAGGAGGGGCTGCGGTTCACCGCGCCGGTGACCTTTCTGGTCGGGGAGAACGGCTCGGGGAAGTCGACCCTGGTCGAGGCGCTGGCGGAAGGCTTCGGGCTGGACTCCTACGGCGGCTCCCACGACTGGCGCTACGCCTCCCCGCGGGGCAAGTCGGCGCTCGGCGAGCGGATGCGGTTCGACGCGGCCCCGCGCGGGCGCCGTATGGCCACCAGCTGGGCGGCCCGCAAGGGCTTCTTCCTGCGGGCCGAGACGGCGCTGGACGCCCTGGGCAGGGAGGGGCTGTCGCCGGACTCGGTCAGCCACGGCGAGGGCTTTCTCGCCGCGTTCCGCGGAAAGTTCCTGCACACCGGGCTGTATGTCCTCGACGAGCCGGAGGCCGCGCTCTCCTTCTCCTCGTGCCTCGAACTGATCGGGCACATCGACCGGTTGGCCAAGGAGGGCGGCCAGGTCATCTGTGCCACGCACTCACCCCTGCTGACCGCCCTGCCGGGCGCGGACATCGTCGAGGTCGGCGAGCACGGCCTGCGGAGGGTCGCCTGGCGGGAGCTCGGCGTCGTGGATCACTGGCGCCGCTATCTCGCCGACCCGCACGCCTATCTGCGGCACATCGTCGAATCGTAGGGACGGACACGGACCGGAGACCTGCGCCGGGCCCGCGCCGTACGGTGGCGCGGGCCCGCGAGCGTCGTGAGGTGTTCCCGCCGGACCCCTCAGGCCGCGTGTGCCACGAAACGTGCCGCCGTCTCCGCGAGGACCTCGCGGCCGTCGCGGGCCCACAGGCCGTCGTTGAACAGCTCGACCTCGATGGGGCCCGTGTAGCCCGCCGCCTCGACGTACGCCCTCCACTCGCGCATGTCGACCGAGCCGTCGCCGAGCTGACCGCGGCCGTTGAGGACGCCCTCGGGCAGCGGGGTCGTCCAGTCGGCGAGCTGGAAGGTGTGGATGCGTCCGCCGGCGCCCGCGCGCGCGATCTGCTCGGGGGCCCGGTCGTCCCACCAGATGTGGTACGTGTCGACCGTCACGCCGACCTGGTTGGCGGGGAAGCGTTCCGCGAGGTCCAGGGCCTGGGTGAGTGTGGAGACCACGCAGCGGTCGGCGGCGTACATCGGGTGCAGCGGTTCGATGGCGAGCCGCACCCCGCGCTCCTCGGCGTACGGGCCCAGTTCGCCCAGTGCGTCCGCGATCCGCTCCCGGGCGCCGTGCAGGTCCTTGGAGCCCGCCGGGAGACCGCCCGAGACCAGGACGAGCGTGTCCGTGCCGAGGGTGGCCGCCTCGTCGACCGCCAGGCGGTTGTCGTCGAGAGCCTTCGCGCGCTCGGCCGGGTCGATCGCCGTGAGGAAGCCGCCCCTGCAGAGAGTGGTGACGGCCAGGCCTGCCTCGCGGACCAGCTTGGCCGTCTCCTCCAGGCCGTACGACTGGACGGGTGCCCGCCACAGGCCCACGCCCGGGACGCCCAACTCGGCGCAGGCGTCGACCAGTTCCGGCATCGACAGCTGCTTGACCGTCATCTGGTTGATGCTGAAGCGGGAGAGGTCCGCCGCGGCCGTCGGGGCGCTCGGGGTCACTGGTTCACTCCGTACAGGGAGAGCAGGTTCTTCATGCGGGTCTCGGCCAGTGCCGGGTCGGGGAACAGGCCCAGGCCGTCGGCGAGTTCGTACGCGCGGGCGAGGTGCGGCAGTGAGCGGGCCGACTGGAGGCCGCCGACCATCGTGAAGTGGGACTGGTGGCCCGCGAGCCAGGCCAGGAACACCACACCCGTCTTGTAGAAGCGGGTCGGGGTCTGGAAGAGGTGGCGGGAGAGTTCGACGGTGGGGTCGAGGAGCGAGCGGAAGCCGCGTACGTCACCTGTGTCCAGGACGCGTACCGCCTCGGCCGCCAGCGGACCCAGCGGGTCGAAGATGCCGAGCAGGGCGTGGCTGAAGCCCTGGTCGTCGCCCGCGATCAGCTCGGGGTAGTTGAAGTCGTCGCCGGTGTAGCAGCGCACCCCGTCGGGGAGCTTGCGGCGCAGGTCGATCTCCCGCCGGGCGTCCAGGAGCGAGACCTTGATGCCGTCGATCTTGTCCGGGTGGGCGGCGATGACCTCCAGGAAGGTGCTGGTGGCCGCGTCCAGGTCGGTGCTGCCCCAGTAGCCCTCAAGGGCCGGGTCGAACATCGGGCCCAGCCAGTGCAGGACCACCGGTTCGGCGGCCTGGCGCAGCAGGTGGCCGTAGACCTCCAGATAGTCCTCGGGGCCCTTGGCGACGGCGGCCAGCGCGCGGGAGGCCATCAGGATGGCCTGCGAGCCGGACTCCTCGACAAGGGCCAGCTGCTCCTCGTACGCCGCCCGCACCTCGTCCAGGCCGTACGGGTAGCCGGCCTCGGTGCCGGCCAGTTGGTCGGTGCCGACACCGCAGGCGATCAGGCCGCCGACCGACTTCGCCTCGGCCGACGAGCGGCGGATCAGCTCGGCCGCCCCCGCCCAGTCGAGGCCCATGCCCCGTTGTGCGGTGTCCATCGCCTCGGCGACACCGAGTCCGTGGGACCACAGATGGCGGCGGAAGGCGAGGGTGGCGTCCCAGTCGACGGCGGCGGGCGAGTCGGGCGACACATCGGCGTACGGGTCGGCGACCACGTGCGCCGCCGAGAAGACCGTACGAGCGACGAAGGGGGCGCCGGTGGTGACGGGGAGGGGCTCGGCGCGGGGGGTGTAGGTGCGCAACCTGCCGTCGGCGCCCGGGAGTTGGATTCTTCCGTGCGTCACAGGGAGATCTCCGGGACGTCGAAGCGGCGGCCCTCGGCGGAGGACTTCAGGCCCAGCTCGGCGAGCTGGACGCCGCGGGCGCCGGCCAGGAGGTCCCAGTGGTAGGGGGCGTCGGCGTAGACGTGCCGCAGGAACAGCTCCCACTGGGCCTTGAAGCCGTTGTCGAACTCGGCGTTGTCGGGCACCTCCTGCCACTGGTCGCGGAAGACCTCGGTGGCGGGGATGTCCGGGTTCCAGACCGGCTTGGGGGTCGCGGACCGGTGCTGGACACGGCAGTTGCGCAGTCCGGCGACGGCCGAGCCCTCGGTGCCGTCGACCTGGAACTCGACGAGTTCGTCGCGGTTGACGCGGACCGCCCAGGAGGAGTTGATCTGGGCGATCGCGCCGCCGTCGAGTTCGAAGACACCGTAGGCGGCGTCGTCGGCGGTGGCGTCGTAGGGCTTGTTCTGCTCGTCCCAGCGCTGCGGGATGTGCGTGGCGGTGAGCGCCTGGACCGACTTCACGCGGCCGAACAGCTCGTGCAGCACGTACTCCCAGTGCGGGAACATGTCGACGACGATGCCGCCGCCGTCCTCGGTCCGGTAGTTCCACGAGGGGCGCTGGGCGGACTGCCAGTCGCCCTCGAAGACCCAGTAGCCGAACTCGCCGCGGATGGACAGGACGCGGCCGAAGAAGCCGCCGTCGATGAGCCGCTTCAGCTTGAGCAGTCCGGGGAGGAAGAGCTTGTCCTGGACGACGCCGTGCTTGATGCCGGCCTCGCCGGCCTGCCGGGCCAGTGCGAGGGCTCCGTCGAGGCCGGTCGCGGTCGGCTTCTCCGTGTAGATGTGCTTGCCGGCCGCGATCGCCTTCGTGAGCGCCTCCTCGCGGGCCGAGGTGACCTGCGCGTCGAAGTAGATGTCGATGGTCGGGTCGGCGAGGACGGCGTCGAGGTCGGTGGACCAGTGCTCGATGCCGTGCTGGTCGGCGAGCGCCTTCAGGGCGTGCTCGCGGCGGCCGACGAGGACCGGTTCGGGCCACAGGACGTCACCGTCGCCGAGGTCGAGGCCGCCCTGTTCGCGCAGAGCGAGGATCGAGCGGACGAGGTGCTGGCGGTAGCCCATGCGTCCCGTCACGCCGTTCATGGCGATGCGCACCGTCTTGCGTGTCACGTCATTCCTTTCGTACGCATTCCGCGCCGTGTACGAGCCGCGTACGAACTGGCGAACGTCGCAGCAAGCGCTTTCTATGTAAGAAGAAGCTAGCCTCTGTGCAGCGGATCGGACAAGACCGCGGGGGTGGTGAGTTGTTCGAGGGGGCGAACGCGGGGGGTGTGTGGCGGGGCCGTAGGGGTGCGTGGCGCGGGCCGTAGGGTCGTGCGGCGTCCTGGCCGGACGTAAGGTCTGCACCACTCGTCCGCACGATTCGGGTGACTTTCGGCCAGGGCTGTCGGGGCTGTGAGGGCTGCCTGGGCTGTCGGGGCTGTCGGGGCTGTCGGGGCTGGGCTTCGTACCGGACGGTGGCAGTGGCGGCGGTTGGCAGCGGCGGCAGCGGCGATGGCGATGGCGATGGCTTCGACGGCGACAGCGGGCCGGCACTGGAGCAGTGCGGCTCTGAGGACGATGACGAGATGCGCGACCGGAGGACTTCGAGATGACGGTGACCCTGGCGGACGTGGCGGCCCGCGCGCAGGTCTCGCCCGCGACGGTGTCGCGCGTGCTGAACGGGAACTACCCCGTGGCGGCCTCCACCCGTGAACGGGTGCTGCGGGCCGTGGACGACTTGGACTACGTACTGAACGGCCCCGCGAGCGCGCTCGCCGCGGCCACCTCCGACCTGGTCGGGATCCTGGTCAACGACATCGCCGACCCGTTCTTCGGGATCATGGCGGGGGCGATCCAGTCCGAGATCGGGGGTCCCGGGGGCCGGGCGGGCGGGGAGCGGCTCGCCGTCGTGTGCAACACCGGCGGCTCTCCGGAGCGCGAACTCACCTACCTCACGCTCCTGCAGCGGCAGCGCGCCGCCGCGGTGGTGCTGACCGGTGGGGCCGTGGAGAACACCGCGCACGCGACGGCCGTGGCGACGAAGCTGCGCAAGCTCGGTGAGGCGGGGACGCGGGTGGTGCTGTGCGGACGGCCGCCCGCGCCGGCGGACACCGACGCGGTGGCCCTCACCTTCGACAACCGGGGTGGTGGCCGGCAGCTGACCGAACATCTGATCGGACTCGGGCACCGGCGTATGGGGTACATCGCGGGGCCGGAGGAGCGGACGACCACGCGGCACCGTCTGGAGGGGCACCGGGACGCGCTCGCCGCGCACGGCATCGCGGACGATCCCGCGCGGACGGTTCTTGGGCGGTACGACCGGCGGGCGGGGTACGAGGCGACGATCGAACTCCTCCGCCGCGAACCGGACTTGACGGCTGTCGTGGCCGCCAATGACACGGTGGCGCTGGGGGCGTGTGCGGCGCTGCGGGACTCGGGTCTGCGCATTCCGGACGACGTGTCGGTCGTCGGCTTCGACGACCTGCCGTTCAGCATCGACGCGGTGCCTGCGCTGACGACCGTGCGGTTGCCGCTGGCTGACGCGGGGGCGCGGGCGGGGCGGATCGCCATGGGGCGGGAGGAGGTTCCGCCTGGGGGGATCGCGATGATTCGGGGGGAGTTGATGGTGCGGGGGTCTACGGGGGTGCCGAAGGGGGGTTAGGGGGTGGGGGTTGAGGGGGGTGGGGGTTGAGGGGGTGCTCCGGCTGCGGGCCGGTGGGGGCTGGTCGCGCCGTTCCCCGCGCCCCTGGGTGAGTGGGGGTTCGGGCGGTTCGTCGGCTGCGGGACGTGCGTGCCTGAGCGCGCCGTTCCCCGCGCCCCTGGGTAGGTGGGGGGTTCGGGCGGTTCGTTGGCTGCGGGGCGTGCGTGGGGGTGAGCGGGCTGTTTTTCGCGCTTCTGGAAGGCGAACCCGGTGCTCGCTCGATGCCACTACCTCCAGTGGGGCGGGACCCGGCAGGGGCGCGGGGAACTGCGCGGCCAGCCACGACGGGCCCGCGGATGTGAACCCGGCCGGGAGGAGGCGCCCTCCCCCGGGCGCGAGGAGCGTCGGGTGTCAGTGGTGTTCGGAGAGGGCGTTCAAGCGGGCGCGCTGGGACGGGGTCAGCGTGAGGGCAGCAGCCGCCACGTTCTCCTCCAGGTGGGCGATCCCGGCCGTGCCCGGGATCGGCAGCACGACCGGCGCACGGCCGAGCAGCCAGGCGAGCGCCACCTGCGTGGGCGTCGCCCCGAGTTCCGCCGCCACCTCGGCGACCACGGCCTCGTCGCCCGACGCACCCCACGCCACCGGCCGCCACGGCAGGAACGCGATGCCCGCCGCCGCGCACGCCTCCAGCACGGGCTCGTGCTCACGGTCGAGCAGGTTGTACCGGTTCTGTACGCTCGCGATGTCGACGACCTCCCTGGCCAGACCCAGTTCGCCGACGGTGACCTCGGACAGCCCGACCCGGCCCACCTTGCCCGCCTCCACCAGCTCCCGCAGTACGCCGAGTTGCTCGGCGAGCGGGATCGCGGGGTCGACGCGGTGCAACTGGAGCAGCTCGACCCGTTCGACCCGGAGCCTGCGCAGGGCCTGCTCGACCTGCGCCCGCAGGACCTCGGGGCGGCCGTTCAGCTCCCACTCCCCCGAGGACTCGGAGCGCACGACCCCGACCTTGGTGGTGACGAGCAGCCCCTCCGCGTAGGGGTGAAGGGCCTCGGCGAGCAGTTCCTCGTTGGCTCCCCCTCCGTACATGTGCGCGGTGTCGATCAGCGTCACGCCCAGCTCGACCGCCCGCCGGGCGACGGCGACGGCCCCCTCGCGTGCCGTGGCGGGCTCTGTGGGCAGATGCATGGCCCCGAACCCGAGGCGGCGCACCTCCAGATCCCCTCCGATACGGAACGTGCCCGGCACAGTCGTCACTACGGCCCCTCTCGACGGTCTCACTCAACTCTTGCTCAGGGAGCGGGTGACGCCCGCGACCACCGCCGTGGTCAGCAGCCAGCCCGCGGCGATCAGCGCGTACGAGAGTCCCATGACGCCCGGATCGTCCCAGTGCCAGGCGCCGCGCTGGCCGAACCCGCCGATCGGGATTAGCAGGTCCAGTGTGTAGGCCAGGGCGCTGAACGGCGGTCCCTCGCCCTCCTTGTTCGGGGTGGGGGTGTGGGCCCTGAAGACCAGCGTCCCGATCAGTGACAGCAGGATCAGCCAGCCGCCCGCCCGCCAGGGGCGGTAGCCGTAGCCGACCGTGGCGTCGAAGACGCGGCCCCAGATCCGGGCGACGGGGTGGAGGGTGCCGCGCCGGTGCCGCTGCTTCTGCAGCAGCACGAGGCGGGCGTCGTCGTCATGGCCGATGAGGCGGTACCAGCCGGCGAGTTGCTCGTACGGCTGCGGGCTGTAGCCGGGCGAGCGGCGGATCCACTCGACCCTGCGGGCCGCCCCGACGCGTTCGCCGGGTCCGGCGGGCGGCGCGTCGTCCGCGTGCAGGGAGGTGTAGGCGAGGCCCTCCAGCCGCAGGCGTGCGGTCCGGCCGGTCTCGTTGTCGCGCAGGACCTCGACGCGTGCGCTGCGCAGGTCGATGCCGCCGGGCGGGGCGGTCGCGGGCGTGAGATCGAGCTCGGCCACCTGCAGCCGGGCGAGGTCCAGGGCGGCGCCCGGTTCACCGAGGGCCGCGCCCCGCAGTGACAGCCGGTTGGTGATGTGCGCGCCGCGCAGCCGGACGGTACCGGAGGTGCTGAACCCGTCGGTCAGCTCCAGGTTCGTGACGGTGGCGGTGTCGGCGATCAGCGCCTCGCCCTCCGGGTTCTCCAGCCGCGCCCCGTCGAGGAACAGGCCGCCGGACAGCTGGGCCCCCAGCAGCCGCAGCCCTCCCCTCGCGGTGAACCCTCCGCGGCAGAAGACCGCGCCCTCCGCGACGAGCCCGCCGGCGAACAGGGCCCACTTGCCGTCGGCCTCCAGCGTCGCCCCGGTGAGCACCAGCTCCCCGGAGACATGGGCGTTGGTGAGCGCGAGCCGGCCGCCGCGCAGGGTCGTTCCGCGCAGGTCGAAGCGGCCTTCGATACGGGCCATCTGCGCGTTGATGTCCAGCACGTGGCAGTGCGTCATCCGGATCGTCCGGGTGGCGCTGCCCCGCAGGTTCACGGCCTCCTCCAGCCTGCACAACGCGAGGTGGACCGTGTGGGCGATGTCCCCGCCCGCCAGGTCCAGCCGGCCGACGACGCGCGCGCCCGCGAGGTTCAGGGCCGCGACGGCTCCCGGCCGGACGGAGTTCGCCCCCAGCAGCAGGGCGGCCAGGACCTCGGCCCTGACCGTGCGCTCCGGGCCCCACGCCCGCCCGCCGACGGCGTCGTCCTCCTCGGGAGCCCCGCTGCGCAGGTCCACGAGCCGGCCCTCGGGAAAGGCATCCCAGACGGCACGTTCCGGAGGCGTCAGATCGTCGTACTGCAGCACCTCGGAAGGCTATCCGGGCCGTGCTGCCGGAAACCGGCGAAAGCGGTGTCGAAAACCGCCACCGGAAGGCGTAACCTCTGACTGAGTCAGCAATCTCTCCGTGCCGTCGCTGTGAGACAGGTGCCACGTGCCATGACCGTTCAGGAGATCCGCGCCTTCAACCGCTTCTACACCAACCTCATCGGCGCACTGGACTACAGCCGCCGACTCCACGCGCCGTACACGCTCACGGAGTCCCGCGTGCTGTACGAACTGGCCCGGTCCCCCCATACGGACACCGCCGACCTCCGTACCGAACTCTCCCTGGACTCCGGCTACTTGAGCAGACTGCTGGCGAACTTCGAGAAGGACGGACTGGTCGAGCGGGCGCCTTCCGAGAAGGACACCCGGCGCCGCAGGGTCACGCTCACGGCCCGTGGACGAGGAACCGCCGACCTGCTGGACGAGCGCTCACGGGACTCGGTCGGCTCGCTGCTGGCGACCGTGCCGCCCGAGGACCGGACCCGGCTCGCCGAGGCGATGCGGGACATCCGCGAGATCTTCTCCGCCTCGCGGCGCCGGCCCCCGCGCCGCGAGGACGTCCTGCTGCGCGAGCCCCGCCCGGGCGACCTCGGCTGGATCGTGCAGCGCAACGCGGCGCTCTACACCGCCGAGTACGGCTGGAACGCGGACTACGAAGGGCTGGTCGCCCGGATCGTCGCCGACTTCGCCGAGGACCACGACCCGCACCTGGAGCGGGTCTGGATCGCGGAGCTGGACGGCCGCCAGGTGGGCAGCGTGATGTGCGTACGGGACGAGGCACCCGGCGCCGCCCGGCTGCGCCTGCTGCTCGTCGAGCCGGACGCGCGCGGCCTCGGCATCGGCGACCGGCTGGTGGGCGCCTGCGTCGAGTTCGCCCGGGGCGTCGGCTACCGGGAGATGGTCCTGTGGACGAACGACGTCCTGTCCTCCGCCCGCCGCATCTACCAGCGGCACGGTTTCGTCCTCGTCGACGAGAGACCGCACCGCTCCTTCGGCGCCGATCTCGTCGGCCAGGACTGGCGGCTGGACCTGCTCGGCACACAGGAGTGACACGGACGGGAGAGACGCGGACGGGAGAGACGCGGACGGAAGTGACACGGCCGGAAGTGACGCGGAAGTCACGCGGAAGTGAGAGAACGCGAGCGGCGGGTAGGGTCCGTTTCGTGCTGTGCCGTGCTGTCCCGGGGCCTCCCGGGACTCCCGGCCGGAACGACCCGCGGACATCCCCGCGCCCGTGGTCCTGACTCGCCCGACTCGATCGACAGCGAAGGTGCGATCTCGTGAAACTGGCCTTCTCCACCCTCGGTGTACCCGGACTCCCGATCAGCGACGTGGTGCGGCTCGCCACCACCCACGGCTATCACGGCGTCGAGTTGCGTACGCATCCCGAGGAGCCCGTGCACACCGGTCTCGACCTCACCGCACGGGCCGACATGGCCGCCGAGTTCAAGACGGCGGGCGTCGAGATCCTGGGCCTGGCCGGGTACGCGCGGGTGGCGGCGCCGGGCGACGACGAGCCCGTGCTCGCGGAGATCCGCGAACTTCTCGGCCTGGCGCGGGACCTGGGCGCCCCCTTCGTCCGGGTCTTCCCCGGCGGCGGCTCCGAGCAGGCCCCCGAGGAGGCCGACGCGACGGCCGCCCGCCGACTGGGCACGGCGGCCGAGTACGCGGCCGACCTCGGTGTACGGATCCTGCTGGAGACCCACGACTCGCACCGCACCGGCGCCGACGCGATCCGCGTCCTCGGGCCCGTCGGGCACCGGCAGGCGGGGGTCCTCTGGGACGTCATGCACACCTGGCTCGGCGGCGAGCAGCCCTCGGCCAGTTATGCGGCGCTGTCGCCGTTCCTCGGCTATGTCCAGGTCAAGGACATCGCGTCCGCGGACGACACGACTCCGCTGGCGCTCGGGGCGGGGGTGCTGCCGCTCACCGAGTGCGTCGATCTGCTCTCGCGCGAGGGGTGGGACGGGTGGCTGTGCTGGGAGTACGAGAAGCGGTGGTACGAGTCGGCTGCGCCGCTGGAGGGGTTGTTGGGGGCGGGCCACGACTATCTCTCCCGGCTGCTCAACGACGCGGCGTAGCGGGGCCGCGGGCCGCGGGTTTGAGCCGGGACGGCTCTGCCGGTGGCCGGGTGCGGGTCCGCCATGGCCGATCGCGCAGTTCCCCGCGCCCCCAAAAGATTGCGCCGTTCCCCGCGCCCCTGAAAGCGTCCGTCGTCGGGTGCGGGTCCGTTGTGGTTGCTCGCGCAGTTCCCCGCGCCCCCTTTTAGGGGCGCGGGGAACTGCGCGATCTTTTACGCCCGCCCCCGCCGGGCCGCAGGGCGGTGTCGGCCTCGCTGCCGGTGGCGGCCCCTCGTCCGGCACCCACCCGCGCCGCGCCTGTCCGCGCTCTTGACTGGCAGTTATTTCCCGGATATCCGTGACTCCTTGGCAGTTTTCTTCAAGGATCCCCGCAAGGATTCGTTCCTGCTCGCCCCTCCACGGGCCCCCGGGCCCTCTCCGGAAGGAGCGCACGTGCACACCTCCAGACGTACGCTGCTCGCGGCCACCGCGGGCGCGGCGGCGGCCGTCGCCGCCGGCACCTCCGCGCAGGCCGACGCCACGACCGCGAAACCCGACGACAAGCGGCTGCGCGCCCTCGTCTCCCGTATGACACTCGAAGAGAAGGTCGGGCAGCTCTTCGTGATGCGGGTGTACGGGCACTCCGCGACCGCGCCCGACCAGGCCGACATCGACGCCAACCTCGCGGAGATCGGCGTACGGACGGCCGCCGAGCTGATCGCGAAGTACCGGGTCGGCGGGATCATCTACTTCGGGTGGGCGCACAACACCCGCGAACCGCACCAGATCGCGGACCTGAGCAACGGCATCCAGAAGGCCTCGCTCGCACAGCCCCGCGGCCTGCCCGTGCTCATCTCCACCGACCAGGAGCACGGAATAGTGGCACGGGTGGGCACGCCCGCGACGCTCTTCCCCGGCGCGATGGCCCTGGGCGCGGGTGGTTCGCGTACCGACGCCCGCACCGCCGGGCGCATCGGCGGCGCCGAACTGCGCGCGATGGGCATCCTCCAAGACTACGCCCCGGTCGCCGACGTGAACGTGAACCCGGCCAACCCGGTCATCGGCGTACGCTCCTTCGGCGCCGACCCCCAAGCCGTGGCGGGCCTGGTCGCCGCCCAGGTGAAGGGCTATCAGGGGGCCGGGGTCGCGGCCACCTCCAAGCACTTCCCGGGGCACGGCGACACCGAGACCGACAGCCACTACGGCTTCCCGGTCATCGAGCACACCGAGGCGCAGTGGGCCGAGCTGGACGCGCCCCCGTTCAAGGCCGCGATCGCCGCCGGCATCGACTCGATCATGACCGCGCACATCATGGTCCCGGCGCTCGACCCGGCCGGTGACCCGGCCACCCTCTCGCGCCCGATCCTCACCGGCATCCTGCGCGAACGGCTCGGCTACGACGGGGTCGTGGTGACGGACTCGCTCGGCATGGAGGGCGTGCGCACGAAGTACGGCGACGACCGGGTGCCCGTACTCGCCCTGCAGGCCGGTGTCGACCAGCTCCTCAACCCCCCGAAGCTGGACATCGCCTGGAACGCGGTCCTCCAGGCGGTCCGCGGCGGCGAGCTGACGGAGGCCCGCCTCGACGAATCGATCCTGCGCGTCCTGCGGCTGAAGGCGAAGCTCGGGCTGCTGAAGGACCCGTACGTCACGGGGCGGGGGGTCGATCGTACGGTCGGGATCCCTTCCCATCTCAAGGCCGCCGACCGTATCGCCGAGCGGACGACGACTCTGCTCGTCAACTCCGGCGGGCTGCTGCCGCTGTCACGGCGTACGCACACGAAGGTGCTCGTCGTCGGCGCCGATCCGGCCTCGCCGTCCGGCACCACGGGCCCGCCCACGACCGTCCTGGCGAACGCGCTCACCGAGCTGGGGTTCACCCCGACCGTGCTGTCCACGGGCACGGCGCCCTCGGCCGCGACCATCGCGAAGGCCGTCGCGGCGGCCCAGGACGCGGACGCTGTCCTGGTGGGGACGTACAACGTCACCGCCGCCTCCGGTCAGCGCGCCCTCGTGAACCAACTGCTCGCCACGGGCCGCCCGGTGGTCGCGCTCGCCATCCGCAACCCGTACGACGTGGCTCAACTGCCCGACGTCAGGGCCTACTTGGCGTCGTACTCGTGGACCGACGTCGAGCTGCGCGCCGCGGTACGGGTGCTCGCCGGGCGGGTCGGTCCGCGCGGCAGGCTGCCGGTCCCGGTGCAGCGCGCGGACGATCCGGCGGTGGTGCTCTATCCCGTGGGACACGGCCTGACGTACTGAGGTCCCCGCACAGGGGCGCGCGCCCCGGCCAGGCGTACCCGGCCTACGACGTGCGCCCCTCCCCGCATCCCCAAGTGACGCAATGCGCCCCGTACGCCTGGCGGGGCCCGCCCCGGCGGGTCACGCTGGGCCGGGGATGATCGGGGGAGGTGCCATGCGCGACGCGCGGGGCGCGGGCGCACACCGCGCGGGACCCGTCGGCACGACGGCGCTGAGAGTCACACAGCTGAGAGACACACGGCTGACACGCACACGACTGCCACTCACACGGCTGCTGTGCGCGCTGCTGATGCTCGTGGCGGCGGTGGCTCTCGCGGGGTGC
This sequence comes from Streptomyces sp. NPDC017991, assembly GCF_044328075.1. Lineage (NCBI taxonomy): Bacteria > Bacillati > Actinomycetota > Actinomycetes > Kitasatosporales > Streptomycetaceae > Streptomyces > Streptomyces sp. NPDC017991. The sequence continues at coordinate 602,752 of NZ_JBIRGP010000002.1, forward strand.
CGGCAGCTGTCCGGGGCCGACGGCGACGGCGACGGTGACGCGCGGCGGACGACTCCCGCTCCGGTCCCGACCCGGGCCTCGGGGTACGGGGTGGTGTTCCTCGGGACCGACGAGTGCAGTTCGTTCGGGCGCGAGTCGTTCACCGAGGTGCCGTGCACCGGCGAGAGGGCGGCGGCGCGCGTGATCGCGCGGCACGACGACAGGGCGGGCGCGGGCCGGCCCTGCCCCGCCACCACGGACTTCGTGCTGCACATCAGCGAGCGGAGGCCCTCCGCCGACGAGGACGGCGACGGCGCGGTCCCGCAGGGGTACGCCTGTATGCGCAACCTGGAGCCCCCGCACCCGGGTGACCCGGGCGGCGGCGGAGGCCCCCGCACGATCGTCGGCGACTGCGTCTACAGCGCGGGGGCGGCCGAGGTCCGCGAGACCTCGTGCGACGGCACGAGCGGCGGCACGAACGAAGGCACGAGCGGCGGCAGGGCCCCCGAGTACAAGGTGACCGAGGCCGTGGAGCGACGCTCCGACTGCCCCGCGTCCACCGAGCTGTACGTCCAGCTCGGCGGACCGGAGCCGGTGGGCTGCGCCCGCCCGTCGTAGCCCGGGGACTCCGTGTCCCGGGGCCGGACGGGCGGACGCGGCACCGAATCCGCGAACGGAACCGCTACGGGCGGAGCTGGCGCTCGACCGTGCGCTTGTCCAGCTTCGAGTCGTACTTGGCCAGCGGCTTCGCCTTCTCCGGGTCCGCCTGGACCGCGGCCGTGGCGACACCCGCCCACTTGAGGATGCGGGCCGTGGCGAGCGCCTTCTGGTCGGGGACGAGACCCGCGACGTTGGCGCCGTGGTTCAGGCCCGGGGCCGTGAAGACGTACGAGTCACGGGCGCCCTTGCCGAGGCGGAACGGCTCGGCGCCCCACGGGTCGTTCTGCCCGTACACGAACAGCATCCGGTTCGCGTTGTGCTTGACCCAGGAGTCGACGCTGCGCATCACGCCGGGCTGGAACTTCATCGTGATGTCGCGCGGCACGAAGTTCCGCGGCGGCTGGTAGCCGTAGCGGATGTACTTCTTCTCGATGTGCGGGAAGACGATCGTCGGCGCACCGAGCTGCGTGCCCGCCTGGTAGTAGTACGGCGTGTAGGGCGACAGGCCCTGGTCCGTGTAGAACGAGAAGCCGGAGATCGTGTCGATCGACGTCCAGATCTCGTCGTCCGTGGCGTTCTTCGCGTTCGCCGGGATCGTGTCGCAGTCGGCGAGCAGGCTGTACTGCCAGAAGCCCCACACGTAGTCGAGGACGACCGCCTCGTACGCCCGGTCCAGGCTGCCGATGGTGTTGAAGGTGTAGCCCTCGGCGGCGGCCACGTCCTTGTACTTCTTCTCCAGCGCCGTACGGCGGACGAGCGCCTCGCGCTGCACCGCGTTCAGCCGGGTGCGGCACTCCTTGGTGCCGACCTTCGCGAAGAACCGGTCGTACGCCGAGTCCTCCTTGTTCACCACGTCGTTGGGAGCGACGTACGCGACGACGCCGTCCATGTCACGCGGGTAGAAGCGCTCGAAGTAGGTGGCGGTCATGCCGCCCTTCGAACCGCCGGTGGAGACCCACTTCTTGTCGTAGACGGGCTTGAGGGCCTTGAAGATGCGGTGCTGGTCGCTGGCCGCCTGCCAGATGTCGAGCTTCGACCAGTCGGCCGGCGCGGGCCGGGACGGAGTGAAGTAGCGGTACTCCATCGAGACCTGGTTGCCGTCCACGATCTGGGTCGGCTCGCGGCGGCTCGGCGTCGTGGAGACGTTGTAGCCGCCGGTGTAGAAGACCGTCGGGCGGGCGGTGTCCTTGTGCAGCACGGTGATGCGCTGCTGGAAGGTGCCCTTGGACGGGTGCCGGTGGTCGACCGGCTGGGTGTAGTTGAGGACGAAGAAGCGGTATCCCGTGTAGGGCTTCTCCTCGATCAGGCTCATGCCCGGTATCGCGAGGAGGCGGTCCTTGATGTCCGCCGACTCGTCCGTGACGAGGTTGGTTGCGGTGGCGGCGTCCGGCTGGGCGGCGGTGGCCGCCCCGGCCGTGCTCGCGGTGCCTATGAGCACCACGAGAGACAACAGCCATCTGAGCGTCTTGCGCATGCGTTCTCCCCTGAATACGCAGATGTCCGCCGGAACTTAGCTCAGCAACAGCTGCCACACCAGGGGATGTTCAGGGCATTCAGAACAAGTCAGCGAAAAGGTCGCTGGACAACTCTCCGGACAACTCCGCGGGGGACTCGGCCGGGACCGGGCCGAGAGGTCAGCAGAGGATCCAGCCCGTGCTGACCGAGCCCGAGCCGACGGCCCCCTTGATCCGTACGCAGCGGTGGCCCGCGTGCACCCGCACCGGACCCGCGTACCGTACGAACCGGCCCGCGTTCGGCACCCGCTCGCTCCCCCGGGCCTGCACGCTCACCATCATGTAGCGGCGGGCGCCCACCCTCTTGGGGTAGGTCACCGCGCACACGTAACCGCGCTTCTTGTGGACGTCCACATGGCCGGTGGAGAAGGACAGCGTGCGCACCTTCCGCCCGGCGCACGGTGACGCCGCCGCGACCTCGCCCACGGGGCCCGCGAGTGCCAGCAGCCCGGACGTCGTCAGCACGGCGGTACCGAGCGTGAGGCGTCGGCGTATCGCGCCCATGTCCACTGGTGTCCCTCCACGGCCCCCGGCGACTGATGCACCGCTTCGACGTACTGCTGTACGGACGCATGGCGTACGGCGAACGGTTGCCCTACCCGTCGGTTGCGGCTTTTCTGCGTGTTCGCGGTCAGCTCTGCGTGTTCGCGGTCAGCCGGCGGTGGCGACCGGGTCCGGCTCCCCCACGAACGTCCGCCAGAGTCGCGCGTACCGGCCGTCCCGGGCGAGCAGTTCGTCGTGCGTGCCGTCCTCCGCGACCCGGCCGTCGGCCATCACCACGACCCGGTCCGCCCGCGCGGCCGTGGTCAGCCGGTGGGCGACGACCAGTGTCGTGCGGCGGCCCGCGATGCGGTCGGTGGCCTGGTTGACCTGGGCCTCGGTGGCCAGGTCGAGCGCGGCGGTGGCCTCGTCGAGGAGCAGGATGTCCGGGTCGACCAGTTCGGCGCGGGCCAGTGCGATCAGCTGGCGCTGGCCGGCCGAGAGGTTGCGGCCGCGCTCGGCGACCTCGTGGAGGTAGCCGCCGTCCAGCGTGGCGATCATGTCGTGCGCGCCGACCGCGCGGGCCGCCGCCTCCACCTCGGCGTCCGTGGCGTCGGGGCGGCCGTACGCGATGGCGTCCCGGACGGTGCCCTGGAAGAGGTACGCCTCCTGCGGGACGACGCCGAGCCGGTGCCGGTACGAGGTCAGGTCGAGCGAGCGCAGGTCCGTGCCGTCGACCGTGACCCGGCCGCCGGTGGGGTCGTAGAACCGGGCCACCAGTTTGACCAGCGTCGACTTGCCCGCGCCGGTCTCGCCGACGAACGCGACGGTCTGCCCGGCGGGGATGCTCAGCCGCACCCCGCTGAGCGCGTCCTCCGGCTCCCCCGCCCCGGCCTGCGTGCCACCGAGCCTGCCGTACGCGAAGTCCACGTCCTCGAAGGCGATCTCGCCCCGCAGGGACAGCACCTCCAGCGGCTCGGCGGCGGCCTTCGTCGAGGTCGGCTCCTGGAGCAGTTCCTGGATCCGGCCGAGGGAGACGGTCGCCTGCTGGTAGCCGTCGAAGACCTGCGAGAGCTGCTGCACGGGGGCGAAGAACAGGTCGATGTAGAGCAGGTACGCCACCAGCGCGCCGGTGGTGAGGGTGCCCGCCTCGACGCGCCCCGCGCCCACGACGAGCACGGCGGCGGCGGCCACCGAGGACAGCAGCTGCACGAACGGGAAGTAGATCGAGATCAGCCACTGTCCGCGGATACGCGCCTGGCGGTAGCTGTCGCTGCCCCCCGCGAAGCGCCGGCCGCCCGAGCCCTCGCGGCGGAACGCCTGGAGGATCCGCAGTCCCGCCACCGACTCCTGCAGGTCCGCGTTGACCACGGACACCCGCTCACGGGCCAGTTCGTACGCCTTCACGCTGGACCGGCGGAAGAAGAACGTGCCGATGATCAGCGGCGGCAGCGTCAGGAAGACGACCAGCGCGAGCTGTACGTCGATCACGAGCAGGGCGGCCATGATGCCGAAGAAGGTGACGACCGAGACGAAGGCGGTGACCAGGCCGGTCTGCAGGAACGTGGACAGCGCGTCCACGTCCGTCGTCATCCGGGTCATGATCCGGCCGGTCAGCTCCCGCTCGTAGTAGTCGAGCCCGAGCCGCTGGAGCTGCGCGAAGATCTTCAGCCGCAGCGAGTACAGGACCCGTTCGCCGGTGCGGCCGGTCATCCGGGTCTCGCCGATCTGCGCCGCCCACTGGACGAACACGCTGACCAAAGCGATCACCGAGGCCGCCCACACCCCGCCGAGCGCCATCTCGGAGACACCCTCGTCGATGCCGTGCCGGATCAGGACCGGCAGCAGCAGACCCATGCCGGCGTCCACGGCGACCAGGCCGAGGCTGACGAGAAGGGGCAGTCCGAAGCCCCGCAGCAGGCGTCGCAGCCCGTACGACTCCTCCGGGGTGACCGCGCGTGCCTCGTCGACGGCGGGGGTGTCGGTGGCGGGCGGCAGGGCGTCGACCTGGGCGAGGAGGTCGGGGGTCGCGGGCATCCCGGCCAGCGCGGTGTCCTTGGGTTCGCGGTCACCGGTCCACAGATGCGGGGTGACACCGCGCTCGGCGTCGAACTCCGCGTCCAGCTCGTCCCGTACGGAGGTGTCCTCGGGCGGACAGGACGGCGGGCAGGACAGCGGATGGGACCGCCCGGTGTGGCCGGGCGAGGTGCCGCCCAGTTCGTCCGGGTCGGTGAGCAGGCGGCGGTAGAGCGGCGAGCGCCCGGTCAGTTCCTCGTGCGTACCGATGTCGGCGAGGCGGCCGTCGTCGAGGACGGCGATGCGGTCGGCGAGGTTGAGGGTGGAGCGGCGGTGGGCGATGAGGAGGGTGGTGCGGCCCGCCATGACTCCGCGCAGGGCCTCGTGGATCTCGTGCTCGACGCGGGCGTCGACCGCGGAGGTGGCGTCGTCGAGGACCAGCAGACGCGGGTCGGTGAGGATCGCGCGGGCCAGGGCCACGCGCTGGCGCTGGCCGCCGGAGAGGGTGAGTCCGTGCTCGCCGACCTTGGTGTCGTAGCCGTCGGGCAGCGCGGAGACGAAGCCGTGCGCCTGGGCGGCCCGGGCGGCGGTCTCGATCTCCTCCCGGGTGGCCTCGGGACGGCCGTACGCGATGTTGGACCCGACCGTGTCCGAGAAGAGGAAGGAGTCCTCGGGGACGAGTCCGACGGCGGCCCGCAGCGAGTCGAGGGTCAGCTCGCGCACGTCGAGGCCGCCGATGAGGACCGCGCCGCCGCTCACGTCGTAGAAGCGGGGCAGCAGCAGGGAGACCGTGGACTTGCCGGAGCCGGAGGAGCCGACGACCGCGAGGGTCTCGCCGGAGCGGATCTCGAAGCTGAGGCCGTCCAGGACCGGGCGGTCGTCGTCGTAGGCGAAGGACACGCCGTCGAACTCGACGGTCGCGGGCGCGTCGGCCGGGAGGTCCTTCGTGCCGTCCTCCATCGACGGCCGGGTGTCGATCAGCTCCAGGACGCGTTCGGCACCGGCCCGCGCCTGCTGGCCGACGGTGAGGACCATGGCGAGCATGCGCACGGGCCCCACGAGCTGGGCGAGATAGGAGGAGAAGGCGACGAACGTACCGAGGGTGACCTCGCCCTTCACCGCCAGCCAGCCGCCGAGGGCCAGCATGGCGACCTGCCCGAGCGCCGGGACGGCCTGGAGGGCCGGGGTGTACTTGGAATTGAGCCGGATCGTGCGCAACCGCCCCGCGAAGAGCCGGCGGCCGATCTCCCGCAGCTTCCCGGTCTCCTGGTCCTCCTGCCCGAAGCCCTTCACCACCCGTACGCCGCTGACGGCGCCGTCGACGACACCGGCCACCGCGGCGGCCTGCGCCTGCGCGTACCAGGTCGCCGGGTGCAGCTTGGAGCGGCTGCGCCGGGCGATGAACCACAGGGCGGGGGCGACGGCCAGGGCGACCAGGGTGAGCGGGAGCGACAGCCAGGCCATGATCCCCAGCGAGATCAGGAAGAGCAGGACGTTGCCGACCGTCATCGGGAGCATGAAGAGCAGGCCCTGGATGAGCTGGAGGTCGCTGGTCGCGCGGCCCACCACCTGGCCGGTCGACAGCTCGTCCTGGCGCCTGCCGTCGAGGCGCACGATCGTCTCGTACATGTCCGTACGCAGGTCGTGCTGGACGTCGAGCGCGAGCCGGCCGCCGTAGTAGCGGCGGATGTAGGTGAGGACGTAGACGACGACGCCGGCGCCGAGCAGCGCGCCCGCCCAGGGGGCCATGTCGCGGGTGTGGTTCCCTACGACGTCGTCGATGATCACCTTGGTGATGAGCGGCACGACGGCCATGACGGCCATGCCGGCGAGCGAGGCGCCCAGCGAGAGCACGACGTCCTTCGGGTACCGCCACGCGTACCCGGCCAGCCGTCGTGCCCATCCCCGCTGCGTTGTCACTCCTGATGCCTTCCCTCGTCCGGCCCGATCGTCCGGAAGGCACCAACACGGATCGAAGCGGATTTCATCCCTCCGCAACAATCGGTGCTCGCGCAGGACTCCCTCTGGGCTCCGTCAGAGGCGGACGCGAAGGGAGTAGAAGCGGGTGGTCTGGGTGGCGCCCTGGTTGTCGTCGCTGACGAGGAGGACCTTGAGGTCGCCTCGGCTGCCGCCGGTGATGGTCATGCCCTCGATGTTGTCGAGCAGCGGATTGGGCTGCGGCTGCTTGGCGGTCGCGCCGAGGGAGGGGCAGTCCGCGATGTCGGCGAGGAGGGTCTTGCGGACGAGGCGCACGCCGTCCTGGCCGGTCAGGGTGTCGACGCGGGAGGTGTCCGTGGCGTGGCGGAGGTCGGCCAGGTAGAGGCGGACGGTGTTGCCGACCCCGGCGGTGAAACCGCGTTCCAGGACGAGGAGGCGGCCGTCCGGGGTCGCGGCGCTCTCGACGACACCGAGGCCGGTGTCGGTGCGGTAGCCGTACTGGGCGGCGAGCCGGAAGTCGCGGTGACCGTCGCGCTGCCAGGTCTGGAGGCGTACGACGCCGGGGGTGTCGCCGGACAGGGAGCCCTCCATGCCGGCCAGTAGGGTGCGCCCGCCGGACAGGAGGGTCAGCGCCTCGAAGGTCTGGTTCGCGGTGGCACGGCCGGCCGGGGCGACGCGCAGGGCGTCCGGCACGGGGAGGCGGCCGAGGACGGTGCCGTCCCGGCCGTAGCGGCGTACCGACGGCTCGGTCTCGGACGACACGAGCCGGGTGCCGTCGCGGTCGACGACGAGCCCCTCGGAGTCCAGCGCGGCACCGTTCTCGTCGGCCAGCGGCACGACGGAGCGCGGCTTCAGCGTCCGCGGGTCCAGGGTGAACAGGGCGGACCGGTCGGACAGCGCGGCGATCGCCCCGTCGCGGTCCACGGCCAGCGCGGAGAAGTTGCCGACGAACGTGCCCTCGTACGTCGTCTTGTCGAGGGCGTCGGAGAAGCGCTCGACGGAGACGGCGGGCGAACAGGCGTTGCGGGTAGGGGCCTTGCTGGCAGGGGCGTTTTCGGCGGCGGCGGGCCCGGCGACGGCGACGCATGTGGCCGCCGCCAGGCCGGCGGTGAGGGTGGCGGCGAGGGGAGCGAGTACGGATCTCAGACGCATGGCGTCACGGTAGGACGGGGGTGGTTGAGGGGGAGGGTACGGCCCGTGAATTCCGGCCAGCGGCTTCTCCGTCCCCCTCGGTGGGCGTCGGCCGACACTCGCAACCCTTGACTCACAGGGATGGCTGGAAGTTGCACGAACGGCCGGACCGTGTGTCCTGATCTGATCTGGCCTGAGGGGTGCAGCAGGGCACAGGACTCCCCTACCAGACCGGACAGCCATCGTGCAGGTACAGCGGCTTTCCTTCGTCAAAGGCCCGGAAGGCGGCGTCGAGCCGGTTCCGGAGCCGTTCCCTCAGCAGCTCCCGCGTCTTGTCCAAGGGGACGAACACCGCTTCGGACAGCTCGTCGTCCCGGGGGCGCATTTCCCGCGTCTCATCGGCGTCGAGTGTGCCGCCGTCGAAGATGAACGCCATCTGGTCGTCCCACGGCCCGTGCGGGGGAACCCAGTCGACCACCAACAGGCCACGCAGGGTGATGTCCAGTCCCAGCTCCTCACCCAGCTCCCGAACTACCGCCTTCTCCGGTGGCTCGTTCGCTTCGGCCATTCCGCCTGGCAGATCCCAGCCCGGTTTGTACGTCGGGTTCACCAGGAGCACGCGTCCAGCCGCGTCGCGCAGCAGCACGTCGGCCGCGACACGCTTGCGGGCCTGCGTGGCGTTGCCCTCGGCGAGATAGGCGTTCCATGCTTCCGGGTCGGCGGGTGTGGGCCTCATGTGGGGGTGCCTCCCCTGGGCGTGATGATGTCGGCCAGTAGCAGCATTCTGGCCCTACGGGCGTCATCGAATCTCACCAGGTACTCCCGCAGTGGACCGTAGCCTTTGTGGCAGTTCAGGAGGCGACGCAGGTCGTCAAGCTGGTGCACAACACGGATCGATCCGAGCGTTGGGCTCGTGCTGAGCAACTCGTGGCCGACGCTCACCGCGGCATCGAGGTCTCCACGCCGGACATGGATGTCCACAAGGACAATGCGGCTCAGTGCAAGGGACCTCGTTCGCCCCGACTCCCGAAGTGTCACCGCCTGCTCGGCCTGCGTCAGCGCCTGACCATGCTGCTCCAGGTCGCGCAGGATCAGCGCGGATTCACTCGCAAGCGCTGCGGCGTCAAAGGGACTCAGCCAGGGATGCGCGGCAGCTGTCGATCCATCGAGCCCGTCCTGAGCCGCTTCGAGAGCGCGCACCGCTGGCGTGCGCTGTGCCCCTGCGGCCAAAGCTCGGGCCTGCATCGTTTGGAGCCGTGCAGTGAGCAAAGGAATTCGCGGACCGCGGCCGGCGAGATCGAGCCCCATCTGGGCCCAGCGGGCGGCACCCGCTGCGTCACCCGTCTGGAGGGCAAGGTGGCTATTGCTCGCAGCGACGTTCGCGGCGAGCGGTAAGTCCCCCGAGGTGCGGGCCAGCGGCAAAGCCCGGCTGAAGTGACGGGCGGCGAGATCGTCTTGACCGGAGTCATGGGCCATCCACCCGGCCATCTCCGTCAAGGCCGAAGCGACGGCGAATACTTGTGCGCCACTCCCGGTGTCGACCAGACGCGGGGCAACTCGGTCCGCGAGATGCCGTACGACAGCGCCATACAGACGTCCTCCACCGGTCTGTCGGTCTGCCGAGCGGAAGGCATCCATGGCCGCCAGGTCGTCACCGTCCGGTGGCAACTCTGTCTCGCGGTCGGTCGGTTCCGCCGCAGCAGGCTCCCACGTGCGGCGGGCAAGGCCGAGCAAATGGCCGGGGATGTGGAACGCGTCCGCGATCTGCTCGAACAAGGCCAGTTTCTCTACCCGGCTCTTGCCGTTCATGTAGTCGTAGAGCCGCCCTTGGGTGATGTCCACGGCTGCGGCGATCCGACGCGTACTGATACCTCGCGTATTGAACAGCCGGAACACGGCTCCCATGTCCCGCTCGGCGCAGGCATTGAGCAGTCGTTCATCGCCAAGCAGTCCGGCAACGACATCGCGCGGATCTGGTGGCTGACGACTCATCGGCGGCTCCCCCGGCTTGTGTCCTCCGATGCTACGACCGCACACACCCCTGACTCCATGTTGGAGTCACCCCTTGGAGTCTCCCTACTACGAGGGGGTGCCGTTGACTGATCACCAGTCGCCCAGGAATCGGATTAGGGACGCATCAGTTCTGCGTCCTCCTCGGGAACAACAGCCTCGCGCGGCGCCGACAGACCGGCGGCTCGGTCCCCGTGTCCCCCGTCGGGGACGGGGCCGCCATTCCCATCGCAGAGGAGCACTCCTCATGACCCGCCGAGCCCGGATTGCCGTAGCCGGTGCCCCGTCCGCTGTCGCCTTCGCAAGAGACCGTGTCATGACGCAGATTCATGCGTGGGGTGTACGACTCGGCGAGGACAACCTGAACGCGGTCAGGCTCGTCGCCTCGGAGCTGATCACGAACGCCGTGGTGCACGCCAAGGGCTTGATCACCATCGGCCTCTACCTCGATGAAGCCCGGCTGCTCCTGGTCGTCCACGACAGCAGCCCCGAGCCGCCCAGTCGTCAGATCACCACGGAGGACGACGAAGGGGGGCGCGGCCTGGTCCTCGTGGAGTTCCTTTCCGCACGGCACGGCTGGGAGCCGACGTGCCACGGCAAGAAGGTCTGGGCCGAGTTTGTCGTACCCGTGTCGGTGCCGGCCGCACGCGGTGGACTACTTCACCAGCGCCTACGGGCCGCAGCCCCGCAGGCATTTGTCCACGTCATGCCGGAGCGCTTCGCCTTGGCACCCGGACTGTGAGCGCGGGTCGGCAAGCGGCGAACAGTTAGCCCGCGGTGTCCGCGCATTCGGCTGCACAGCCCAAGTGGCAGCCGAATGCGGGGGTCCCGCGCTCCCCACGTCCGCGTAGCGCGGACGGTACCGATCACTACTTCGGAGGTACTGGGATGGCCATCCCGACGACCGAGACGACGCCGATCCCTGACGACGAGTGGCAGCTCGACATCTCCATCACCGACTCGCCGCGGCCGGTGGTCAGCAACTGCGACACAAGCGACGGGTGCAAGTCCTCCTGCGCTTCCTCCTGCATCAGCTGACCTCCACGCCGAAGCCTGTGCCGGGCTGGGCACGTCCCCCGCCCGGCACAGGGCCGGCAGAACAGGACCAACGATGACGCGGACCAGTCTTCTCCAGCGCGGCAGCGTGCTCCTCCTGCGGGCCGCTGTGCTCCCTCTGGATGCCCAGCACACCCGATGGCCATCGGTGGACGACCCTGTCGACTGTCTCCGGTGGCTGAGCGATATCTGGGCCGATCCCGCCTTCGCCGAGGCGGTATGCGTCGCCTCTCCGCAGCTCGCCGCTACCGTCGCCCAGGCCCTCGACGACCACGACGTCTCACCCAAGCGGGTGCGCAAGGCGACAATGGCGACCGCCCGCTATCTCTTGCGAGCTGCTGGACGCCCCACGCCTTTCGGTCTGTTCGCCGGAGTGGTCGGTGCGGAGTGCGGCCCTGCCCTCGTACAGATCGGTACCGAGCACCGTCCCGTAGCCCGCCCCGACACCCTGTGGCTCGACCACGTTCGCCGGAACCTCCAGTGCCGCCACGACGTTCTGCCCCATCTGACCCTTCAGGTCAGTGACTTGACCGTGCGGCGCGGTGACATGCTGGAGAGGCCGCTTCCCGGAGGCCGTACCGCAAGCGTCCGCGCAACCCGGCCGCTCGCTGCGATTCTTGGGATGGCCGCCCTCCCCATTCCATGCCAGGAGGTCACTGACCGGCTCGTCACGCTGGGTGCCACCACGGCGCAGGCTTCACGGTTTCTCACCGGCGCTTTGGAGGCGGGCATTCTTACAAGTGGCCTGGCAGCTCCCATGACCGAGCATGATCCCCTCGGCCACATCCTGAGCACCCTCCGGCCTCTCACGGCCCAACTGGATTCCGGAACCGTCGGCTGTCTCGACGAGCTGGCCGACGTGCACCGGCTCCTCACCGACCACGATGCGGCCGAGAGCCAGGCAGCGGCGCAGGAACTCCGGCGTACGGCCGAGAAGCGCATGAGCGGCATCACCGATCAAGGCCGAGTGCGGCTCAGCGTGGACCTGCGTTTCGACGCCACCGTACGCATTCCCGGTCCGGTCCTGAAGGAAGCCGAGCACGCTGCCAATGCGCTGCTGCGCCTGACACGGAACCTGGGCGAAAAACCTGTGTGGGCCGCCTACCACAGCCTTTTCTGGGAACGGTACGGCGCCGGCAGTCTGGTGCCCGTTCGCGATGCCGCGGACCTTGCCGCGGGGGTCGGGCTGCCTGCCGATTTCCCGACGTCCTTGTGGGAGGAACCGCCCACGAAGATCCTCCCGCGCGACGAGCTGCTTATCTCCAAAGCGTGGCAGGCAGCCGTCAGCGGCGCCCAGGAGATCCGGCTCACGGACGCGGATCTCGACGAACTGTGCACTGGCCCGGACCTCGAAGACACAGCGACCGCTCCTCACGTAGAGATGGGTGTGCGGGTGTACGCGCCGACTCTGCAGGCCGTGGACCGTGGCGAGTTCACGGTGTCCGTCCGCCCCGCCTGGAGCACTGGAACCCTCACAGGCCGGTTCGCCGCCACTCTCCGAAACAGCGCTCTCGCCGACGCGTACAAAAGGCTGCCCACTCTGGTCGACGGCGCGCTGTCAGCTCAACTCTCCTTCATGCCGGTCTATCCACACGCCGAGAACGTGGCGCGCACCCCCGCCTTCTTGCCGCATGTCATCCCCGTCGACGAGCACCGGGCCCCGGCCGCCAACCTCATTCCGCTCGACGATCTCGCCGTACTGTCCACCAGCACGCGTCTGCACCTCGTCAGCCTTTCGCGGCGCCGTGTAGTCGAGCCCGTCGTCCTTCATCCCCTCGCCTTGGAGAAACAGGCTCCGCCGATCGCCCGGTTCCTCGCGCTCCTCGGACGCGGGTTCGCGACGGCGTGGACGCAATTCGACTGGGGACCGCTCGCAGCCGGGATGCCGTACCTGCCTCGTGTCCGCTACCGCAAGGCCATTCTGTCCCCGGCCCGCTGGCACCTCACCAGTTCCGAGCTGCCCACCGGGTCCTTTCGGCCCTCCTGGCACGAAACCCTGGCGGACTGGGCACAGAAATGGAGGTGCCCGCAGTTCCTGGAGCTGCGCGACGACGACCGCACCCTGCGTCTGGACCTGGCCGAGCCCTTGCACGCGCGGCTGCTGCATGCCCACCTTCAGCGCCACGGCGACGCTGATCTGCTCGAAGCCCCAGACGAGCGGGAACTCGGCTGGATCGGGCACGCGCACGAGATCGCCCTGCTCCTCACCTCCACCCGGCCACCCCTACCCCACCCCGACGTGGCGACGGCCCCGGTCGTCACCAACCGGATGCTGCCGAACCCCGGCAACGGGCGGCAGCGCTGGGTACAGGCCAAAGTGTTCACCCACCCGGCCGCCATGGACCAGATCCTCACCCGCCGCCTGCCCGGCCTCCTCGATGAACTCGGCGGCCCTGACAACTGGTTTGTCCGCTACCGCACCCCGCAGGAAGAGGATCACCTGCGAGTGCGGATCGCCGCGCACGGCCCGGACAGGCATGCCGCGGTAACGCAGGCCATCGCGCGCTGGGTCGAGCACCTGCAAGGTGACGCACTCGCCTCCCGGCTCGTTCTCGACGGCTACCGGCCCGAATTCGGCCGCTACGGTACCGGGCCCGTTCTGGAAGCCGCCGAGAACGTGTTCGCCGCCGACAGCGACACCGCCCGGTACGCACTCACCGACCTGGCGGGCGTGGACCGACGAGTCCTATGCGCACTCAACATGATCGACATTGCCCGCGGGCTCATGGGCGACGAGGACGGCACACGCTGGCTGGCCAGCACTCCCGCCCGCGGCAGAGGTCTGCTCGACATCACCCGCCAGACACTCCAGCACGCCCGCACCGACGCCCTGCCGCAACACCCTGGCTGGACGTCCCGGCTCGGCGACGCGTACGCGCGGCGCCGCGCGGCCCTGGCCGTTTACCGGACCCACCTCGGCGACGAGCAGACTGATCCGGTGCTGGAGTCGCTGCTCCACATGCACCACAACCGGGTGATGGGCCCGGACCGGGAATCCGAGGCGGCATGCTGGCACGCGGCCCGGCAGGCATGCCGCTCCTCCCGGGCACGGGCGGCAAGCCAGTGAACGACCTCACACACGACTTGGGCCGAGGACTCGCCGGAACCGTCGTCTACCAGGCTGTTCTCGCCCAGGGCAACGGCAAGTGGGAAGGCGTGCACACCGCTGCGAGAACCATGGCCGAGCAGCCGGCCGCCGCGCATCCCGCGAGCGCGAGCTTGTACCGCGGGGCACCTGCCATGGCCTACGCGCTGCACACAGCTGGCCACCGCGCCTACAGTTCCGCGCTCGACGGCCTGGACGATGCGCTCGCCACGCTCGTGACCGCGCGACTCTCGGACGCCCACCGCCGCATGGATGGCGGTCTGCCACCGCGCATGCAGGAGTACGACCTGATCGGCGGTCTGACCGGGCTCGGCGCGTATCTCCTGCGCCGCGGGACCCGCCCCGACTTACTCGACGGCGTCCTGCACTACTTGGTGCAGCTCTTCCAGCAGCCCGTCACCGTCCACGGCGAACAGGTGCCGGGCTGGTGGACTGCGGACAGCCCGTCCGGCCGACCCGATACCGCCTGGCCGGACGGGCACGGCAACTTCAGCACGGCGCACGGCGTTGCCGGGCCCATCGCGCTCCTCGCCCTGTGCGCCCGCGCAGGACACACGGTGCAAGGCCAGCGCGAAACCTTGGAACACACTTGCAGCCTGCTGGAGGAGTGGTCGCAACGCCCTCCCGGCGGCGGTACCGCCTGGCCGGAAACCGTCACCTTGGACAGGTGGCTCAGCGGACCGCGACCGCTGGCACACCCGGGCAGGCCCTCATGGTGCTATGGCACCCCCGGTATCGCCCGCGCGCTTCAACTCGCCGCGCTCGCCTGCAACCGCACGGGTACCTAGCGCCACACCGAAGACGTCCTCACATCATGTGCCGCCGACTCCGAACAACTGGCGCGTATCACCGACGCGACGGTCTGCCATGGCTGGGCGGGCCTCTGTCTGGCTGTCGACCGGGCGGCGGCCGACGCCGCTCCCGGGAGCGCGCTCCCCGGCCTTCTGCCGTCCCTGCAGTCCCGCTTCGCCACCCACCTGGCACAGCAGCCGCCACCCGATGCCCCCGGACTACTCACCGGGGCGGACGGCATCCTGCTCACACTGCACACCCTCAACCCCGCCCGCCCTGTTGCATCAGGGTGGGAGACCTGCCTCCTTCTCAACTGAAAGAGACTTCTGTGAACAGCACCCCCGCCGTCGACGACCTACGCAACCAGCTCGTCGACCAGATCGTTGCTGAGAGGCCGCTGCCGGCTGCGGTCGAGCGGGCCTTGCGTACCGTCCGCCGTGAACTCCACCTACCGGGGCTCGACCCAGCTGACGCGTACGCGGACAAGGCTGTCTCGATCAAGGAGAACCCCAACGGACCCCTCCCCCTCTCCTGCGCGTCCGTGCCGACCACCGTCGCGATGATGCTCGCCCAGCTCGACGTGCAGCCCGGTGACCACGTCCTGGAGATCGGCGCCGGCACCGGCTACAACGCCGCGCTCCTCTCCGAACTCGTCGGACCAGACGGGCAGGTCACCACGATCGACATTGACTCCGATGTCGCCCTGCACGCCCGCGACGCACTGAACCGGGCGGGCTACGAGCACGTCAGGGTGATGGAACGCGACGGCCTGAAGGGAGCACCCGAGCACGCTCCTTACGACCGGATCGTTGCGACGGTGGGCGTCTGGGACGTACCTGCCACCTGGTGGCAGCAGCTCGACGACGGTGGCCGACTCGTGCTCCCGCTGCGCTGGCGCGGGCAGACCCGCTCCGTCGCGCTGACCCGCCACAGCAACACGCTCGTCTCCGACGACATGGAGCTGTGCGGATTCGTTCCCATCGTCGGCCAGGAAGGAGAACGGACCATCGAGCTGGCCAACGGCACCGTCCGCCTCCACCATGACCGGGACCAGCCCGTTGACCCCGATCTCCTCGGTGACGTGTTCTCCACGCCGCTCACCGAACTGTGGTCGGACGCCCGCGTTGGCAGCCAGGAGACGTTCGACGGGATCTGGCTACGCGCCACCGCCTCAGACGACACTGTCTGCCGCATCGAAGTCACCGGGCAAGCCCTGGAGGACGGCGTACGACGCCCCGCGATTCCCGGCCGCAGCCCCGCCCTCGTCTCCGGCAACTCCCTCGCCTACCTGATCGCCGAACGCGACAACGCCGACCCCGTGCAGCCCGCACGACTCGGAGCGGCCGGCTACGGCCCCGACGGGTCGGACCTGGCCCGCAGCCTGGTCGCCCACATCTCCGCCTGGAGCACCGACCGTACCGCCGTACCGGGCATGGCCATTCACCCGGCAGCCACGCTCCTCGACGACCTGCCCACAGGACACGACATCCTCAAGGAGGACAGTCGCATCGTTCTCGCCTACGAGCAGAAACCTGAATGACGTCGGACCACCGTAGGCAGAAGGCCGCAGGTCAGGGCAGATTCGGGGCCTCCTCGCTTTGGTCAGGGAGTACGCGGAGTACGCCCCCGGTAGGGGTGTGCGGAGTGTCGAGTCGGCGCGGGCGGATCAGGCCCCCCGGTTCGGGGTTCTCGGCGCCGTCGGGATCGTCGGAGTCGTCGATCCCGTCAAGGTCGTGGTACGTGGGATCGGGTAGCCGCTCGCCCCGGCTCTCCGCGATGCGGTGGACGTCACGCAGGTCCTCTGTCATCCGTGCGACCAGATAGCGGAGTTGCGCGGCGGTGGCTCTATGGTCGTCGAGCATGTCGGCGGCGTGGTCGAGGAGTCCGGCGGACATACCGAGCTGCACGCTCTCGACGCGGTCCGCCACGCGGGAGAGGTGGCCCGTCCCATCCCCCACGAGGTAGCAGGGCTTGCCCCCTTCTCCGGCCCACGGAAGCAAACGGACAGTTCCTGCCCGGTATTCGGTCACGCCGACACCTCCACGCCGTGAATCAGCCGCGGCCCGATGTCGACGCCGCGCGTGGCGAGCCACAGGGCGCGCCGGCGGGCCCGTTGCTGCCGCGCCTGCTCGCGCTGCTCGTGCTCCACGAGGTAGGGGCGGACCAGCATGTGGTCCTCGCCCCGCAGGGGGCGGCAGCCGACGCGGTGGGCGGTCGCCCCCTGCGCGCCTGCGGGAGCGCGGTGACGGCCGCGTCCGGGCGCCGCCTCGACCGCAGGCAGTCGATGGCGCCCCTTGCCCGGAAAAAGCCATCGCAGCAGCGGCTCGACGCCCCGGCCGATACGGTGCTTCATGTCATCAACTTCCTTGCGCTGGTTGGTGATCACGCCCCCGGACCGGTCGCTCGGTCGCGGGGGTATCGCCGTGTGTAGCGACTCCGTCACAGCGTGACGCCAACTCGGCTAGCCTCGCCAGGGGGTGCGATGTGACCAGGCATTTGTCACAAAGGAGTGGCCATGACCAGCACGTACGGTGACTGGATCAAGCAGCAGCGCGAGACGGCGGGACTGACGCAGCAGGAGCTGGCGGACGCGGCGGTCATGACGCGTTCGCACATCTCGCACATCGAGGCGGGACGCCGCATCCCGTCGAAGGAGGACGCGCGGCGCCTGGACAGGGTTTTGAACACGGGGAATGTACTGAGCAGCTTCCTGCCCGCCGAGGACGTGGCGGTCGCCGACTACTTCGAGGCGGCCCGATTGCTCGAACAACAGGCGGTGATGATCAGGGAGTTCGCCCTGTCGTTCGTCCCGGGCATCCTCCAGACGGAAAGGTACGCACGTGCGGTTCTGGGCACGTCGTTCCCTCCGGTGAGTGAAGATGAATGTGACAGGCGCCTTGTCACACGCCTTGAACGGGCGAAGATCCTCGACGATCCGGTGACGCCGGTGGTGTGGGCCCTGCTGGACGAGGCGGTCCTACGCCGCGAGATCGGCGGTCCGGCCGTCATGGCGGAACAGATCGACCACCTCGTACGCCTTGCCGAGCGCAAGCGGATCCAGCTGTACGTGATGCCGTTCTCGCTGGGCCTCCATCCCCTGCTGAGCAACATGCTCACGCTGATGTGGTTCGAGGACCAGCCGCCCGTCGCGTACGGCGAAGGCCTCTACATGGGGAAGATTCACGACGCCCCAGGGGTGATTCAGGACCTGCAGCATCGCTACGATTTCGCACTGGGCAACGCAATGCCGGTCAGGGAATCACTGGCTCTACTCAAAGCGACAGCAGAGGACTACCGACACCATGGCTGAGCAACCCACCCTGGATGCGGCCTCGTTGAGCGGCTGGCGCAAGTCGTCCTACAGCAACGACCAGGGCGGCAGTTGCCTGGAAGTGCTCGACGGCCACCCGGCCGGAGTCCCCGTGCGGGACTCCAAGAACCCGCACGGCCCCGCGGTCCTCATCCCTGCGCCACATTGGGGCGCCTTCGTCACCGCCGTCAAGGAGGGACACCTTGGACACCATGACTGACCAGACAACCCCAGGCCCCCTGCGAGGCTGGCGCAAGTCCTCGTACAGCGGCTCCGAGGCCGGCAGCTGCCTCGAAGTGCTCGACGGCCACCCGGCCGGGGTTCCCGTGCGGGACTCGAAAGATCCCCACGGGCCCGCCCTCCTCATCCCGGCAAGGGGCTGGGCCTCGTTCGTCTCCGCCGTCAAAGCCGGAGACTTCCCCGCTCACAGGTGAGGCCCAGGTTCAGCACAGCCTGCGCCAAAACCGGCCGCGCACGATGACCTCGTGACATCTGCCACCGATCCGTACCCCCACGCCCCCGAGGCCGTCGCCTCGACGCCGCCCGACGAGCCGGTCGCGCGGCCGGACAAGGCGCCCCGCTGGTCGCTGCCCGTACTGGCCGCGATCCTCGTCCTGGCCGGCGTGCTGTACTCCTGGAACCTCTCCTCCTCCAGCCTGAACAGCTTCTACAGCGCCGCCGTGTTCAGCGGCACGCAGAGCTGGAAGGCGTGGTTCTTCGGCTCGCTGGACGCCGGGAACTTCATGACCGTGGACAAGCCACCCTTCGTACTGATGGTGATGGGCCTGTCCTGCCGCGTCTTCGGGTACGGCACCTGGCAGATGATGCTGCCGCTGGTCGCCGCCGCCCTCGGCACGATCTGGATCCTGCACTCCTCGGTCAAGCGGGTCTGGGGCCACGCCCCGGCCGCCGTCGCCGCGCTCGTCCTCGCGCTCACCCCGATCACCGTCGCCATCAACCGCGACAACAACCCCGACACCCTGCTCGTCCTGCTGATGGTCGGGGGCGCGGCCCTTGCCCTGCGCGCCGTCCACAACGGCAAGCTGCTCCCGCTGGTCGGCGCCGCCGTGTGCTTCGGCTTCGCCTTCAACACCAAGATGCTCCAGGGCTACATCGCCCTGCCCGCCGTCTTCGCCGTCTACCTGTACGCGGCCCGGGGCGGCTGGGTCCGTCGCGTACGCAACCTCGCCGTCGCCGCGGTCGCCCTCGCGGTCTCCAGCTTCTGGTGGGCCGCCGCCGTGTCGTTCGTGCCCGCCTCGTCGCGGCCGTACATCGGCGGCTCGACGGACGGCACCGCCTGGGACCTGATCATGGGCTACAACGGCCTCGGCCGGGTCCTCGGCGGCGAGGGCAACGGCGGCGGTGGGGGCGGAGGCGGCGGAGGCGGCTTCTCCGGGACCGCCGGGATCGGCCGGATGTTCAACGACGTGCTGGGCGGCCAGATCTCCTGGCTCCTCCCCTTCTCCGCGATCGCCCTCGCCGGCGGCCTCGTCCTGCGCGGACGCGCCCCCCGTACGGATCTCACGCGCGCCGCACTGATCCTGTGGGGCGGCTGGACCGTACTGCACTACTTCACGTTCAGCCTCGCCGAAGGCACCATGCACCCGTACTACACGACCGCCCTCGCACCCGGCATCGCGGCGCTGTGCGGAGGCGGCGGGGCAATGCTCCTGCGCGCCTTCCGCACCGGTGACGCCAAGCGCTGGTCCTGGGTGCTGCCCGTGGCGTTCGCCGCCACCGGCATCTGGGCCGTCGTCCTGCTGCGGCGCGCCTCCGGCTGGAACACCTGGCTGTGGCCTGCCGTCGCGGTGGTGATGGTCCTGGCGATCGTCGGGCTCCTTCTCTTCCGGTCCGGGCGCCGGGCGCGCTTCCTCACCGGTGCCGTGGCCGCCGCCGTCGTCGCCTCCCTCGCCGGGCCCGCGGCCTACGCCGCCTCCGTGCCCGCGAGCTCGGGCGGCGGCATGAACGGTACGAACCCGACGGCCGGCCCCACCACGGGTGGCGGCATGGGCGGCGGACCCGGCGGCGGTGGCGGCGGCCGGGGTGGATTCCCCGGCGGCGGTGGCGGCCAGGCCCCCGGCGGTCAGCAGGACGGTCAGCAGCAGGGTGGTCAGCAGGCCGGTGGCGAAGCCCCGGGCGGCGGCGGCCAGCCGGGCACGCCCCCCAACGGCGCACCCAGCGGAGCCCCGACCGGCCAGCAGCAGGGCGACGGTCAGCAGGGCCAGGAGCAGGGCGGCCAGGAGCAGAACGGCGAGACCGGCACCCCGCCGACCGACGCGGGCGGCGGCACGGGCGGCGGTGGCGGAATGGGCGGCGGCGGTATGGGCGGTGGCGCCGACAGCGCCATGACCTCCTACCTGGAGAAGCACCGCGACGGCGCCAAGTGGCTGGTCGCGGTGTCCAGTTCGCAGACCGCCGCGCAGATGATCGTCAGCACGAAGCAGCCCGTCATCTCGATGTGGGGCTGGTCCGGCAGCGACAAGGCCATGACGCTCGCCAAGCTGAAGGAGCTCGTGAAGAAGGGCGAGCTGCACTACATCGTGCTCGGCGGCGGAGGCATGGGCGGAGGCGGCGGTATGGGCGGCGACTCCGACGACGTCAGCTCCGAGGTGACCACCTGGGTGCAGAAGCACGCGACGGCGGTGAAGGCGAGCGAGTACAGCAGCGCCTCCTCGGCCGACTCCGACAGCTCCTCGGCCGACACCGCCGACTCGGCCGACTCCCAGAACACCCAGTCCCTCTACCGCCTCGACGCCAAGGACGTCAACTAGGGCCTCCCCTAGGCCAGTTGGGGAAAACCCTGGCACTTCGCAACCCCTGGACCGGAAACGGCCAGGGGTTGCGTCGTATGCGAGAACGTCACACGAACGACTCCTCCCCGTTACGCAACCGACCTCATGTCCATGCCACTCTCCCGATTGACCGACCTGTCAACACGCGTAGAACGCGGACCCGTTGATCCGGGCCCCGCGTCCCCGCGCGTGCCGTTCTCGGGAAAGGGCACCCCCATGTCCGTAACGCACGCAGGCAAGTGGAAGGCGCTGGCAGCCGGCGTCTCCGCCGTCCTCGTCGGCCTCACCCTCCCGACGGTCGCCGCGACCCCCGCCGCGGCCACCACCACCGCGTACGACGACACGTACTACGCGAACGCGATCGGCAAGACCGGCACCGCCCTGAAGGGCTCCCTCCACACGATCATCAGCAGCCAGACGAAGATCTCGTACGCCGCGGTCTGGGAGGCGCTGAAGGTCACCGACCAGGACCCGAACAACAGCAGCAACGTGGTCCTGCTCTACTCCGGCATCTCCCGCAGCAAGACCCTCAACGGCGGTGACGTCGGCGACTGGAACCGCGAGCACACCTGGGCCCAGTCCCACGGCGACTTCGGCACCTCCGCGGGCCCCGGCACGGACCTGCACCACCTGCGGCCGGAGGACGTCCAGGTCAACAGCATCCGCGGCAACAAGGACTTCGACAACGGCGGCAGCAGCTTCACCAACAGCGGCGGCAGCCTCACCGACTCGAACTCCTTCCAGCCCCGCGCCGCCGTCAAGGGCGACGTGGCCCGGATGATCCTCTACATGGCCGTCCGCTACGAGGGCGACGACTCCTGGCCCGACCTGGAGCCCAACGACACCGTCACCAACGGCAGCGTCCCGTACCACGGCCGCCTCTCCATCCTGAAGCAGTGGAACGAGCAGGACCCGCCCAGCGCCTCCGAGACACGCCGGAACGAACTGATCTACAGCAACTACCAGCACAACCGGAACCCGTTCATCGACCACCCGGAGTGGGTCGAGGCGATCTGGTAGACCGGCACGGGCAGTACTGAACCGACAGTGAGTGGCACTGAACTCCCGGTCACGAAAAGGGAGTTCGGTGCCACATCTGTCTCCTCGGTTACGAATCCATGACATCGAAGCGCACAACCGGTGGCGCCCCGATCGAGTCGAACTCAGTGAACGCGGCATTCCGCACGCAGAAGCGGAATCCGACGACCGAAGACTGACGACCGACTCGAAAGGCTCACGTATGTCCCGAGCACACCGCCGAACTCGTACCGCGCTCAGCGCGCCCCTGGCAGCGGCCGTGCTGCTCGCCGGAGGATTCGGCGCGATGGCCCTCACCGGGGCCTCGGCCCAGGCGGCCACCGCGGCGGCGGACGCGCAGGACGACTTCAACGGCGACGGCTACGCCGACCTGGTCGTGGGAGCCCCGAACGCCACGATCTCCAGCAAGGCCAAGGCGGGCTATGTGGCCGTCACGTACGGCTCCGCCAGTGGTGTCTCCACCACCAACAAGAAGCTCATCAGCCGCTCCACCAGCGGCGTTCCCGGCTCCGCGACCGCGAACCAGTACTTCGGGTCCACCTTCACCAAGGGTGACCTGGACGGTGACGGCTTCAGCGACCTGGTGATTTCGGGCGGCAAGGCCGGCTCCGTCATCCTGTGGGGCTCCGCCTCCGGACTCACCGGTGGCACGGCCATAGCCGGCCACGACTCCCCCAGGACCGGCGACTTCGACGGCGACGGCAAGACGGACCTCACCCTGTTCGCCTACCAGAACGTCGAGGGCGACGACCCCTCGAACGCCGCCGGGACCGTGTGGAAGGGCCCCGTCTCGCGTGCCGGAACGCCCGCCGCCACCTTGCCTCTCCTGAAGGCCGGCGAGACGCTCAGCGGCCCTGTCAGCACCACCGAGTCCGGCGACGTCAACGGTGACGGCAAGGACGACATCGTTGCCTACCACTACGAGGGCGACGGCGTCTGGGGCAACCGTCTGCTCCTCGGCGGCGGCAGCGCGGGCTTCAAGGGCGCCTGGGTCCCCGGTGAGGCCGCGGGCAACAAGATGGGCACCGGCATCGGTGACGTCAACAAGGACGGGTTCGACGACGTCGTGGTCGGCAACGACTGGGGCGGCGGCAACGTCAAGGTCGCTCTGGGCTCGGCCGCCGGCCTGTCCGAGGACCGCGTCCAGACCTTCAACCAGGACTCGCCCGGGTTCCCCGGAGCCGAGGAAGAGGAGGACGAGATCGGCGGGTCGGTCTCGGTCGGGGACGTCAACGGTGACGGCTACGCCGACATCGCGCTCGGCATCCCGGGCGAGGACGTCGGCGACATCTACGACACCGGCTCGGTCGCCCTGGTCCCCGGCAGCGCCGCCGGTGCCACCGGCGCCGGGACGCAGGTCTTCCACCAGAACACCGCCGGTGTCCCCGGAGTCGCCGAGAACAGCGACGAGTTCGGTGTGAGCACCGCCCTGCTGGACCTCAACGGCGACGGCCACCGCGACCTCGCGGCCGGCTCCACCGCCGAGAACGAGCAGAACGGCGCGGTCTGGATCCTGAACGGCACGGCGAGCGGCCTCACCGCCACCGGGTCCTTCGCGTTCGGCGCGGGCACCCTCGGCGCCCCCGCCACCGCGGCGCACTTCGGCGCGTACCTGCGCTGACCGGTCGGCCCGCGGGCACCAACGGTGGGGCGGCCCCGTGCCGCCCCACCGTCATGTCCGGCCCCGGAAAAGGGGATTCGCTCAGCCCAGGTGCGTCGGCGCGAACATCCGCAGCAGGGCAGGCAGCACGACCACCGAGGGGCCGGGGGTGGCGAGGGCCTTGGCGAGGTCGGCGGCGAGGGTCTCCGCGCTGGTCCGTACGCCGGGGACGCCGAAGGACTCCGCGAGCGCCACGTAGTCCGGGCGGGTCAGCTCGGTCGCCGTGGACTGCCCGAAGGCGTCCGTCATGTACTCGCGCAGGATGCCGTAGCCGCCGTCGTCGACGATGAGCCAGGTCACGTCGAGGTCGTGCTGCCTGGCGGTGGCCAGTTCGGCGATGGAGTAGAGCGCGCCGCCGTCGCCGGAGACCGCGAGGACCGGGTGGGTGGGGTCGGCGACCGCGCCGCCGATGGCCGCCGGGAAGGCGTAGCCGAGGCCGCCCGCGCCCTGGGCGGAGTGCATGGTGTTGGGGCGCCGGGCGTCGAAGGCCGACCAGGCCCAGTAGGCGAGGATCGTCATGTCCCAGAAGCTGGCCGACCGGTCCGGCAGGGCTTCCCGTACGGCCGCCAGCACCCGCTGTTCCAGGGTGAGTTCCTGCGCGTCGATCCGCTCGCGGACGAGGTCGAGCACGGCCCGTACGCGGTCCGTGGCCGTCGCGTCCTGCCGCTTCCCCGTGAGGGTTTCGAGCAGCGCCGACAGGGCGAGGCGGGCGTCCGCGTGGATGCCGAGGGCCGGGTGGTTGGACTCCAGTTTCCCGAGGTCGGCCTCGATCTGGATCACCCGGCCGCGAGGCTTGAACGTGTAGTAGTTCGAGGAGAGTTCGCCGAGCCCGGAGCCGACCACGAGGAGTACGTCGGCGTCCTCCAGGAAGTCCGTGGTGTGCCGGTCCTCCAGCCAGGACTGCAGCGAGAGCGGATGGTTCCAGGGGAAGGCGCCCTTGCCCCCGAAGGTGGTGACGACGGGCGCGTTCAGCCGCTCGGCGAGCTGCCGCAGCTTGCCCGACGCGTCGGCGCGTACGACTCCGCCGCCCGCGATGATCACCGGGCGGGCCGCGTTGGCGAGCAGGTCGGCGGCCACGGCGGTCAGTTCGGGGCGCGGGGGCAGGTCGTGGGGCGCCGCGTCCACGGCGGTGACGGCGGGCAGGGCCGTCTCGGCGAGCAGCACGTCCTGCGGGATCTCCACCCATACGGGCCCGTGCGGGGCGGTGAGCGCCGATTCCCAGGCCTCGGCGATCGCGGAGGGGATCTGCGACTGCGTACGGACCGTGTGGACGGACTTCACCACACCCCTGAACGAGGCCTGCTGGTCGGGGAGTTCGTGGAGGTAGCCGTGCCGGCCGCCGCCGAGTCCCGCGCCCGGGATCTGGCTGCTGATGGCGAGGACGGGGGCGCTCGCGGCTGCCGCCTCCTGGAGCGCGGCCAGCGAGGTCAGCGCGCCGGGGCCGGTCGAGAGGAGCAGCGGGGCGGCCTCGCCGGTGATCCGGCCGTACGCGTCCGCCGCGAACCCGGCGTTGTTCTCGACCCGCAGGCCGATGTACGCGAGGTCGGAGCGGCGCAGCGCGTCGAACATGCCGAGCGCGTGCTGTCCCGGCAGCCCGAAGACGGTGGTCGCGCCGAGACCGGTGAGGGTCTCCACGACCAGGTCTCCGCCGTTGCGGCCGGGCGGCGGATCGAGCGCGGCCTCCGTCTGCGCCGCGGTCGGACGGAGCACCAGGTCGTGGTCGTGGGTCACTGCGCTCGGGCCTCTGCAATCTGGCGGGACATGATGGTCGTGAGCTCGTACGCCGTGTGGGACGCGGCGACCGAGGTGATCTCGGCGTGATCGTACGCGGGGGCGACCTCGACGACGTCCGCGGAGACCAGGTGGCAGGAGGCGAGGCCCCGCAGGATCTCCAGCAGTTCGCGGGAGGTCATGCCGCCGGCCTCGGGGGTGCCGGTGCCGGGCGCGTGGGCCGGGTCGAGGCAGTCGATGTCGATGGATATGTAGAGCGGGCGGTCGCCGATGCGCTGCCGGAGCTGGTCGGCCACCTCGTCGGCGCCGCGCCGGTAGATGTCGGCGGAGGTGACGATGCCGAAGCCCATCTTCTCGTCGTCGGTGAGGTCCTGCCGGCCGTACAGCGGGCCCCGGGTGCCGACGTGGGAGAGCGCCTCGGTGTCGAGGATGCCCTCCTCGACGGCCCGCCGGAACGGGGTGCCGTGCGTGTACTCGGCGCCGAAGTAGGTGTCCCAGGTGTCGAGGTGCGCGTCGAAGTGCAGCAGCGCGACCGGGCCGTGCCTGCGGGCGACCGCGCGCAGCAGCGGCAGCGCGATGGTGTGGTCGCCACCGAGGGTCATCAGCCGGGCGCCGGTGCCGAGGAGTTCGTCGGCGGCGCCCTCGATGGTCTCCACGGCCTCGTTGATGTCGAACGGGTTCGCGGCGATGTCACCGGCGTCCGCGACCTGCGCGAGGGCGAACGGCGAGGCGTCCTGCGCCGGGTTGTACGGCCGCAGCAGCCGGCTCGCCTCACGGATCGCGTTCCCGCCGAAGCGGGCCCCCGGCCGGTACGAGACGCCCGCGTCGAACGGCACACCGACCACGGCGACATCGGTGGTGGTGACCTCGTCGAGGCGGGGCAGCCGGGCGAAGGTCGCCGGTCCCGCGTAGCGCGGTACGCGGGACGAGTCGACGGGCCCGCGGGGCGTCTCGTTGCTGTTCATCGGGTGACACTCTCTTCCTTGAGTTCGGCGGCGGGCTCGGAGCCCCGGCCCGCGAGGCGTTCGCGCCAGGCGGCGAGCACCGCCGCGTCGGTGGCGGGCGTGACGAGGGAGACGATCACGTACACGGCGAGGGAGGCGAGGAGCCCGTAGTAGACGGGTTCGTTCGCGAGGATCCCGTACGCGGCCATCAGGCCGACGACCGCGAGACCGCCGACCGCGACGGCGGCGAGAGCGCCCTGGGCGGTGCCGCGCTTCCAGAGCAGACCGCCCAGGATGGGCACGAGGAGGCCGCCGACGAGGAGGTTGTAGGCGACGGTCAGGGCCTCGACGACGTTGTTCAGCGCGATGGCCGTACAGATCACCGCGATGCCCATGACGAGGATGAAGACCCGGTTGCCCCGGACCTCGTCGCGCTCTCCGCCCTCCTCGCCGCCGGGCCGGACGGCTCCGCGCAGCCGCGACCAGATGTCGTTGTTGGCGACGGTCGCGCAGGCGATGAGGGCGCCGGAGGACGTGGACATCACGGCCGCGAGGGCGGCGGCGAGCACCAGTCCCCGTACGCCGACGGGCAGTTCGTCCTTCACGATGGTCGCGAAGGCGTCGTCCGGGCTGGCCAGCTTCGGGTAGAGGACCTTGGCCGCCGTGCCGATGACGGCGCCGGCGAGCGCGTACACCAGGCAGTAGGTGCCCGCGACGGTGCCGCCCCACTTGGCGGTGCGGTCGCTGCCCGCGGTGAAGACGCGCTGCCAGATGTCCTGCCCGATCAGCATGCCGAACGTGTAGATGAGCACGTACGTGAAGATCGTCTCGCCGCCGATGCCCAGCGGGTCGAAGTAGCCGGTGGGCAGCTGCGCCTTCATCTCGCTGAACCCGCCGGCCTTGACGACGGCGATGGGCAGCAGGAGCAGCAGCACGCCGATGGTCTTCACGACGAACTGGACCATGTCGGTGAGGGTGATCGACCACATGCCGCCGAGGGTCGAGTACGCGACGACGATCGAGCCGCCGAGGATGATCGCGACCGTCCGGTTCATGTCGAAGAGGACGTCGAAGATCGTGGCGTACGCGATGGTCGACGTGACCGCGAGCATGAGGGTGTACGCCCACATGACCAGGCCCGAGATCACGCCGGCCCGGCCGCCGTAGCGCAGGTCGAGCATCTCGGAGACGGTGTAGACCTTCAGGCGGGCGATGCGCGCCGAGAAGAAGAGGGACAGGGCGAGGAGTCCGAGGCCGATGGTGAAGACCATCCAGGCGCCGGAGAGCCCGTACTGGTAGCCGAGGCCGACGCCGCCGATGGTGGACGCGCCGCCGAGGACGATCGCGGCCATCGTGCCGGAGTACATCGTCGGGCCGAGCCGCCGTCCGGCGACCAGGAAGTCGCTCTTGGACTTGGCACGGCGCATGCCCCACCAGCCCATGGCCAGCATCCCGGCGAGATAGACGACGATCACTGTGTAGTCGACGGCCATGGGGCCCTCCCTCGCTCTCTCGGTGGCCACCATGACGTTAGGTGGCCGGAAAGCGGCACTGAAGTGTACGTTTCATCCACTGTCACCGGATCGGATGGAGGAAACGTCCACCATGCCGGACTCCGCGGTTCCCGCAGTCCCGCCCACCCCGCCGGTCGCGCTCGCCGCCCTGCTGGCCCGGGAGGATCTCGGGCTGCGGCAGATCGCGGGCCCGAGCGAGCCGGCCACGGTGATCCACTGGGCGCACACCTCGGAGATG
This sequence comes from Streptomyces sp. NPDC017991, assembly GCF_044328075.1. Lineage (NCBI taxonomy): Bacteria > Bacillati > Actinomycetota > Actinomycetes > Kitasatosporales > Streptomycetaceae > Streptomyces > Streptomyces sp. NPDC017991. Next base: position 630,661 of record NZ_JBIRGP010000002.1, read on the forward strand.
GCGGACCCGTACCCGTATCTGCTCGGCGGGGAGCTGCTGCTGACGGCGGGGGTGCACATTCCGGAGGCGGCGGGTTCCGGCACCTACTTCGACGCGTACGTGTCGCGGATCGTCGAGGCGGGGGGCGCCGCGCTCGGCTTCGGGGTGGCGCCGGTGCACGACACGGTTCCGCGGGCCCTGGTCGAGGCCTGCGACCACTACGGGCTGCCGCTCGTGGAGGTGCCGCCCCGTACGACCTTCTCGGGGGTGGCACGGGCGGTCTGGCAGCTCATGGCCCAGGCCCGGCACACCGAGCTGCGCCGCGTCACGGAGGCCCAGCAGAGCCTGGCCGCCGCCGCGGCGCGCCCGGACCCGGTTCCGTCGGTGCTCCGGCAGCTCGCCCAGCGGGTGGGGGGCCGCGCCGCGCTGTACGCCCCGGACGGCGGCGAGGTGGCTTCGGCGGGGCGGTTGCCGGGCGCCGGGGCCGGGGCGGAGGTGGGTGCGGCGTTGGCGGGGCTGGCGGCGGTGGTGCGGCCCGCCACCGAGGGTGGCTCCGGCGGACCGACGCCGTCCTCCGCGAGTGACACCGTGGCCGGTGTCCATCTCGCCGCGTACGCCCTCGGCACCGGCCAGGGCTTCGTCCTGGGCGTGGCCGCCGCCCGCCGCGATCCGGGTGACCACACGATCGCCTCCGTCGGCGCGGTCCTGCTCTCCCTCCTCACCGGGGAGCACCAGAGCGGTACGGGAGCGGCCCGCTCCTCGGCGCTCGTACGCGTGCTGCTGGGGGCCGCGCCGGAGGAGGTCGCGCCGCTGCTGGACGCCGGCGGGCGGTGGGTCGTCGTGCACGCGCGGCCGGACGCCGGGGCCGCGCCGGACGCCGTCGCCGCGTCGGCGCTCGGGGCGGCGCTCGGGTCTCCGCTGGTCGACGTGGACGGTGACGTCGTACGGGTCCTCGTGCCCGCCGGCCGGCGCGAACCCGTCGCCCAGCCCGGCTGGACGTGCGGTGCGAGCGCGGCCGTCGTCCCGGGCGAGTGGCGGACCGGCGACGTCCAGGCGGCGCGGGCCCTGTCGCGGGCGCGGGCCACCCGCGCGGACCTGGTCCGCCACGGTGACCTGCCGGGGCTGGCCGGGCTCGTCCCGCCGGCCGAGGCCGCCGCGCACGCCCGTGCGGTCCTGGCGCCGATCGCCGGGAACCCCGCCCTCACGGAGACCCTCCGCACCTGGCTCTCCCTGCACGGCAGTTGGGACCGTACGGCGGTGGCGCTCTCGGTCCACCGCAACACGGTCCGCCAGCGGGTCGCTCGCGCGGCGGCCCTCCTGGACACAGACCTGGACGACCCGGACGTCCGCATGAACCTGTGGTTCGCCCTGAGTCAGCTGTAACCGTTCTCCGCCCCCGCCGCCCCTACCCGTCCCGTCACCACCTGGGGGCTCCGCCCCCGGCCCCCCGGTCCTCAAACGCCGGACGGCTGAAAACCAGCAGGGGCGCAGCCCCGCTTTCCAGGGGCGCGGGGAACTGCGCGATCGGCCACATCCGGCCCGCGGCCGACAACCGTCCGGTCTCGGGGCCCGGGGCGAAGCCCCGCCCCTCAGGGGCGCGGGGAACTGCGCGGCCGGCCCCCACCGGCCCGCAGCCGGCAAACACCCCACCCCACCCCCAAACCCCCGAGTGACTCAAATCCCACGGTTCGATACCCGGCACCACCCGGCGGAGCGCACCGGCAGAATGGGGGTATGCCGATACCCGTGACCCCCCACCGCGCCGACCTCCTCGACCACCTCGTACAGACGCGTATCGCGGGCAATGTGGCCACCCCCCGCGAGAACAACCTCTCCCACTACCGCAAGCTGGCCAACGGCGACCGCAACTACTGGCTCGGGCTGGAGCTCGGCGACCGCTGGACCGACGAGCAGGACGTCCTCGCGGTGATGGCCGAGCGGTGCGGTGTGAACGACGACCCGGAGTACCGGTACGGCCAGGACACCATCGACCCGGAGCTGACCGTCGACGCGCTGGAGCGCATGGCGGGCCGCCTGCGCAAGGCAGCCGACGGCAGACAGCGCGTGCTGTTCGCGACGGGCCACCCGGGCGGCCTGCTCGACGTGCACCGCGCCACCGCCGCCGCCCTGCGTGCCGCCGGCTGCGAGATCGTCGTCATCCCGGACGGGCTGACCACGGACGAGGGGTACGTCTTCCAGTTCGCCGACGTCGCGGTCCTGGAGCACGGCGCGACCCTGTGGCACACCCACTCGGGCGAGCCGATGCGGGCGATCCTGAAGGGTCTGGAGGGCGAGGGCCGCCCCCTGCCCGACCTGGTCGTCGCGGACCACGGCTGGGCGGGCTGCGCGGGCCAGCTGGGCGTGGACTCCGTGGGCTACGCGGACTGCAACGACCCGGCCCTGTTCCTCGCCGAGGCCGAGGGCACGGTCCAGGTGACCGTCCCCATGGACGACCACGTCACGAGCCCCCGCCACTACGACCCGATGACGGCGTACCTGCTGGACGCGGCGGGCCTGAGCGCAGACAAGTAGGCGACTAGTCCCGTGGGATCCGGACCACCCCCTCCTGGATCACCGTGATCGCCAAGCGCCCGTCCCGCGTGTAGATACGGGCCTGCCCCAGGCCCCGCCCCCCGGACGCGGACGGCGACTCCTGGTCGTACAGGAGCCATTCGTCGGCGCGGAACGGCCGGTGGAACCACATCGCGTGGTCCAGGGAGGCCCCGACGACGTCCCCGGTGACCCAGCCGCCGCGCCCGTGGGCGAGCAGCACGGAGTCGAGGAGCGTCATGTCGGAGACGTACGTGGCGAGGCAGACGTGCAGCAACGGCTCGTCGATCGCGCCGTCGAGCTTGCCGTTGGTGCGGAACCAGACCTGCGAACGCGGTTCGCGCGGCCTGCCGACGCTGGCGAACGGCGGCGCGTCGACATAGCGCAGGTCGACGGCGGCCCGGGCCTCCAGCATCCGCTGGGCGACACCCCGGTCCCCGTACGCCTCCAGGTACCGCGGCAGCATCTCGGCCGTGGTCTCCAGCGTCTCCGGGTCGGGCGCGGGCGGCATGTCGGCCTGGTGGTCCATGCCCTCCTCGTACGTCTGGAACGACGCGGAGAGGTGGAAGATCGGCTGCCCGTGCTGGACGGCGACCACCCGGCGGGTCGTGAAGGACCGGCCGTCGCGGATGCGGTCGACGGTGTAGACGATGGGCGCGCCGGGGTCTCCGGCACGCAGGAAGTAGGCGTGCAGCGAGTGGGCGAGCCGGTCCGCGGGGACCGTACGCCCCGCGGCGACCAGTGCCTGCGCCGCGACCTGCCCGCCGAAGACGCGCGGGACGACGGCGAAGCGCGACTGGCCGCGGAAGATGTCCTGCTCGATCCGCTCAAGGTCGAGCAGATCGAGCAGTCCCTCAAGTGCCTCACTCATGCGTCAGTTGTACCGTGCAGTCGTTTCCCGGATGTTTTCGCGAGCCCTACAGGCCCATGTTCTTGGCGATGATCGACTTCATGATCTCGCTGGTGCCGCCGTAGATGCGGTTGACGCGGTTGTCCGCGTACAGGCGGGCGATCGGGTACTCGTTCATGAAGCCGTAGCCGCCGTGCAGCTGGAGGCAGCGGTCGATGACGCGGTGCGCGACCTCGGTGCAGAAGAGCTTCGCGGACGCGGCCTCGGCCGCCGACAGTTCGCCCTGGTCGAGGGCCTCCAGGGCGCGGTCGGCGACCGCCTGCGCGGCGTCCACCTCGGCCTGGCAGGCGGCCAGCTCGAACTTGGTGTTCTGGAAGTGCGAGACCGGCTTGCCGAAGACCGTGCGCTCAAGCACGTACTCCTTGGCGAAGCGGACGGCCGCCGCGGCCTGGGCGTACGCGCCGAAGGCGATGCCCCAGCGCTCGGAGGGCAGGTTGCCGCCGAGGTAGTAGAAGCCCTTGTTCTCCTCGCCGAGCAGGTCCTCGACGGGCACCTTCACGTCGACGAACGCCAGCTCGGCGGTGTCGGAGGTCTTCAGGCCGAGCTTGTCGAGCTTGCGGCCCACCGAGTAGCCCTCGGCCTTGGTGTCGACGGCGAAGAGGGAGATGCCGAAGCGGCGGTCCTCGGTCGTGGACGGGGAGGTGCGGGCGCAGACGATCACGCGGTCGGCGTGCACGCCACCGGTGATGAAGGTCTTGGCGCCGTTGAGGACGTAGTGCGTGCCGTCCTCGGAGAGCTTCGCGGTGGTCTTCATGCCCGCGAGGTCGGAGCCGGTGCCCGGCTCGGTCATCGCGAGGGCCCACATCTCCTCACCGGAGACGAACTTCGGCAGGAAGCGCTTCTTCTGCTCGTCGGTGGCGAGCGCCTTGATGTAGGGCAGGCCCAGCAGCACGTGCACACCGGAGCCGCCGAAGGAGACACCCGCGCGGGCGGTCTCCTCGTACATCACGGCCTCGAACCTGTACGAGTCGATGCCGGCGCCGCCGAACTCCTCGTCCACGCGGATGCCGAAGACGCCCAGCTCGGCGAGCTTGTAGTAGAAGTCGCGGGGCACCTGGCCCGCCGCGAACCACTCGTCGTAGACCGGTACGACCTCGGCCTCGATGAAGGCGCGCAGGGTCTCCCGGAACGCCTCGTGATCCTCGCTGAACACCGTACGGCGCACCGCCGCCACCTCCGCCTGGCTCAAGTTTCCATGTCCGAGCGCACACCTAAGCGCTTGCTCAGGTCTACGTTACCGGCCGGTCACGACCATCGTCCAGACCAGGACCCCCAGGCTCCCCGAGACGCTCGTCACGCCCCGGCGACTCCGCCCGCTCCGGCGGACCCGGTCGCCCCGGCCGCGCCGGGCGCCCCCGCGGCAGCGAAGGCGCCCCTCGCCATACGGTGCAACAGTTCCGCCGTGCCCGCCCGTCCGGGCAGCGATCCGGGCCGCCCCAGATGCGGCGTGGAGTTCAGCAGCCCGAAGACCGAGTGCACCGCAGAACGGGCACCCGGCTCGGCCAGCGCGGGATGGATCTCCCGCACGACCTCGACCCACAGCTCCACGTACTGGCGCTGCAGCTGCCGTACGAGCTTGCGGTCGGTGTCCCGGAGGCGGTCCAGCTCGCGGTCGTGCAGGGTGATCAGCGGGCGGTCGTCGAGCGCGAAGTCGATGTGCCCCTCGATCAGCGAGTCGAGAAGCGCCTCCGGGCTCCCGTGGGACTCCGCCACGCGGAGCTTGCCGCCGGTCAGCAACTGCTCGCTGATCCCCACCAGCAGCTCGGCGAGCATCGCGTCCTTGCCGGCGAAGTGGCGGTACAGGCCGGGCCCGCTGATGCCGACCGCCGCACCTATCTCGTCGACACCGACCCCGTGGAAGCCGCGTTCGGCGAAGAGGCGGGCGGCTGCACGGAGGATCTGCTCGCGGCGGGTGGGGGCGTCGGTTCTGGTGGCCATGGACGCAATTCTAGACAGGATGGTTAGCGCTCGTTAACCTGAGCGAAACGCGTTAACGCTCATTAACTTGGTTCATTGACCGGGCACACCGGGTGAGGGGACCGCAGGATGCACGAGGCACCGGAGCTCCACAGCGCGGCCGATCCCGCGTCGGAGGCCTGGCGGACCAACGAGGCGGCACACCGCGCCCTCGTCGAGGAACTGCGGGGCAAGCTCGCCGCGGCGCGCCTCGGCGGCGGCGAGCGGGCCCGCGCCCGGCACACCGCCCGCGGCAAGCTGCTGCCGCGCGACCGCGTGGACACGCTGCTGGACCCCGGCTCACCGTTCCTGGAGCTGGCCCCGCTGGCGGCCGACGGGCTGTACGAGGGACAGGCTCCGGCGGCCGGCGTCATCGCGGGCATCGGCCGGGTCGCGGGCCGCGAGTGCGTGGTGGTCGCCAACGACGCCACGGTCAAGGGCGGCACGTACTACCCGATGACGGTGAAGAAGCACCTGCGCGCCCAGGAGGTGGCGCTGGAGAACCGTCTCCCCTGCGTCTACCTGGTGGACTCGGGCGGCGCGTTCCTGCCGATGCAGGACGAGGTGTTCCCCGACCGGGACCACTTCGGCCGGATCTTCTACAACCAGGCCCGGATGTCGGGTGCGGGGATCCCCCAGATCGCGGCGGTCCTCGGCTCCTGCACGGCCGGCGGGGCGTACGTCCCGGCGATGAGCGACGAGGCCGTCATCGTGCGGGGCCAGGGCACGATCTTCCTCGGCGGCCCGCCCCTGGTGAAGGCCGCGACGGGCGAGGTGGTGACGGCGGAGGAACTGGGCGGCGGAGAGGTCCACTCCAGGATCTCCGGAGTCACCGACCACCTCGCCGAGGACGACGCGCACGCCCTGCGGATCGTCCGCACGATCGTCTCGACGCTCCCCGACCGCGCCCCCCTGCCCTGGTCGGTCACGCAGGGCGTCGAGCCGAAGGTGGACCCCGCCGGGCTGTACGGCGCGGTACCGGTCGACTCCCGCACCCCCTACGACGTACGCGAGGTCATCGCGCGCGTGGTGGACGGCTCACGCTTCGCGGAGTTCAAGGCGGAGTTCGGCCAGACGCTCGTCACCGGCTTCGCCCACATCCACGGCCACCCGGTGGGTGTCGTCGCCAACAACGGCATCCTGTTCTCCGAGTCGGCCCAGAAGGGCGCCCACTTCATCGAACTGTGCGACCAGCGCGGCATCCCCCTCGTCTTCCTGCAGAACATCTCGGGCTTCATGGTGGGCCGCCAGTACGAGGCCGGGGGCATCGCCAAGCACGGCGCCAAGATGGTGACCGCGGTGGCCTGCACCCGCGTACCGAAGCTGACGGTCGTGGTCGGCGGGTCGTACGGCGCGGGGAACTACTCGATGTGCGGCCGGGCGTACTCCCCGCGCTTCCTGTGGATGTGGCCGAACGCCAAGATCTCCGTGATGGGCGGCGAACAGGCCGCGTCGGTCCTCGCGACCGTCAAGCGCGACCAGCTGGAGGGCCGCGGCGAGTCCTGGCCGACGGACGAGGAGGAGGCCTTCAAGGCCCCGATCCGCGCTCAGTACGAGACCCAGGGGAACGCGTACTACGCCACGGCCCGGCTCTGGGACGACGGAGTGATCGACCCGATGGAGACCCGGCAGGTACTGGGTCTGGCCCTGACCGCCTGTGCGAACGCGCCGCTGGGCGACCCCCAGTTCGGCGTCTTCCGGATGTAAGGGAACCCACAACGATGTTCGACACGGTATTGGTGGCCAACCGGGGCGAGATCGCCGTCCGGGTCATCCGGACACTGCGGTCGCTGGGCGTGCGCTCGGTGGCCGTGTACTCCGACGCGGACGCCGACGCCCGGCACGTGCGCGAGGCGGACACGGCGGTACGGATCGGTCCGGCCCCGGCGACCGAGAGCTACCTCTCGGCGGAGCGCCTGCTGGAGGCCGCCGCCCGGACCGGCGCCCAGGCGGTCCACCCGGGCTACGGCTTCCTGGCGGAGAACGCGGACTTCGCGCGAGCGTGCACGGACGCGGGCCTGGTCTTCATCGGCCCGCCGGCGGACGCGATCTCCCTGATGGGCGACAAGATCCGCGCCAAGGAGACGGTGCAGGCGGCCGGGGTCCCGGTGGTACCGGGCTCGGCGGGCAGCGGCCTGACCGACACGCAACTGGCCGCCTCGGCCCGGGAGATCGGCATGCCGGTACTCCTCAAACCTTCGGCGGGCGGCGGCGGCAAGGGTATGCGCCTGGTACGGGACGCGGCGATGCTGGCGGACGAGATCGCCGCCGCGCGCCGCGAGGCCCGCGCCTCCTTCGGCGACGACACCCTCCTCGTGGAGCGGTGGGTCGACCGCCCCCGGCACATCGAGATCCAGGTCCTGGCGGACGGCCACGGGAACGTGGTGCACCTCGGCGAGCGCGAGTGCTCCCTCCAGCGCCGGCACCAGAAGATCATCGAGGAGGCGCCGAGCGTGTTCCTCGACGAGGGGACGCGGGCCGCGATGGGTGAGGCGGCGGTCCAGGCGGCCCGTTCCTGCGGCTACTCGGGCGCGGGCACGGTCGAGTTCATCGTCCCGGGCGACGACCCGGCCTCGTACTACTTCATGGAGATGAACACCCGCCTCCAGGTGGAGCACCCGGTGACCGAGCTGATCACGGGCCTGGACCTGGTGGAGTGGCAGTTGCGGGTGGCGGCGGGCGAACCGCTGGGCTTCGCCCAGTCCGACGTCACCCTCACCGGGCACGCGGTGGAGGCCCGCATCTGCGCGGAGGACCCCGCGCGCGGCTTCCTGCCGTCCGGTGGCACGGTCCTGCGCCTGTACGAGCCCCAGGGCGACGGCATCCGCACGGACTCGGGCCTCAGCGAGGGGACGGAGGTCGGCTCGCTGTACGACCCGATGCTGTCGAAGGTGATCGCGTACGGCCCCGACCGCCCGACGGCCCTGCGCCGCCTGCGCGGAGCCCTCGCCCGGACGGTGACGCTGGGCGTGCAGACGAACGCGGGGTTCCTCCGGAACTTGCTGGCGCATCCGGCGGTAGTCGCGGGCGAGCTGGACACCGGGCTGGTGGAGCGGGAGGTGGAGGGGCTGGTCCCGGGGGAGGTTCCACCGGAGGTGTACGTGGCGGCGGGCATCCTGCGCCAGACGGCCCTCACCCCCTGGGGGCTTCGCCCCCAGACCCCCGATCGGCCTGAACGGCCTCGTCCTCAAACGCCGGACGGGCTGGGCGGATGGACGGACCCGTTCTCGGTCCCGAGCGGCTGGCGCCTGGGCGGCGAGACGGCTTGGACGGTGCACCACGTACGGGTCCCGGGCCACGACCCCGTGACCGTCCGGGTGCGGGGCACTGAGGTCAGGTTGAACGAGGAGGCCATCATTATGTGGGGGTCCGGGGGCCTGCCCCCGGTTTCGGGAAGGGGCGGGGCTGGGGAAGAAGAAAGCCCCTCCACCCTCACCCTCCACCTGGATGGCCGGACCCACACCTTCCAGCACTCCGGCACCTGGCTCGGCCGCGACGGCGACGCGTGGAACGTCATGGACCACGACCCCGTCGCCGCCTCCCTCACCGGCGCGGCGCACGCGGGTGCGGACTCCCTCACCGCCCCCATGCCCGGCACGGTGACCGTCGTGAAGGTCGCCGTGGGGGACGAGGTGACCGCCGGGCAGAGCCTGCTGGTCGTGGAGGCGATGAAGATGGAGCACGTCATCTCCGCCCCGCACGCCGGCACCGTCACCGAACTGGACGTCACCCCGGGCTCGACGGTCGCCATGGACCAGATCCTGGCCGTGATCGCGCCGCAGGAACAACCGCCGGAGGAGCAGGCATGACGACCCCCGAACTCGGCCTGCCCATGGCCGTACCAGCCGCCGAAGGCCTCCCCGCGAGGGTCCGTATCCACGAGGTCGGCGCGCGGGACGGCCTGCAGAACGAGAAGACGACCGTCCCGACGGAGACGAAGGCGGAGTTCATCCACCGCCTGGCCGCCGCGGGCCTCACCACCATCGAGGCGACGAGCTTCGTCCACCCCAGGTGGGTGCCCCAACTGGCGGACGCGGAGCAGCTGTTCCCCCGCGTACGGGAACTGGCGGACCGGTCCGGCACGGCCCTCCCCGTCCTCGTACCGAACGAACGCGGCCTGGACCGCGCCCTGGCCCTCGGCGCGACCCGTATCGCGGTGTTCGCCAGCGCCACCGAGTCCTTCGCCAAGGCCAACCTCAACCGGACGGTGGACGAGGCCCTGGCCATGTTCGAGCCGGTGGTCGCGCGGGCCAGGGCGCAGGACGCCCACGTGCGCGGCTACCTCTCCATGTGCTTCGGGGACCCGTGGGAGGGCCCGGTCCCGGTCCCCCAGGTCGTACGGGTCTGCCGGGCCCTGCTCGACATGGGCTGCGACGAGTTGAGCCTGGGCGACACGATCGGCGTGGCGACCCCGGGCCACGTCCAAGCGCTCCTCACCGCCCTCAACGCCGAGGGAGTCCCCACTCCCTCCCTCGGCGTGCACTTCCACGACACGTACGGCCAGGCCCTCTCCAACACCCTGGCCGCGCTCCAGCACGGCGTGACGACCGTGGACGCGTCCGCGGGCGGCCTCGGCGGCTGCCCGTACGCGAAGAGCGCCACCGGCAACCTCGCCACCGAAGACCTCGTGTGGATGCTGACGGGCCTCGGCATCGACACCGGGGTCGACCTCGGCCTCCTCACCGCCACAAGCGTGTGGATGGCCGGACAACTGGGCCGACCCAGCCCGTCCCGCACCGTCCGCGCCCTCTCCCACAAGGAGTGACCCTCATGCCCCTGGACCACCGCCTCTCCCCCGAGCTCGACGAACTGCGGCGTACGGTCGCGGACTTCGCCCACGACGTCGTGGCCCCGAAGATCGGTGACTTCTACGAACGGCACGAGTTCCCGTACGAGATCGTCCGCGAGATGGGCCGCATGGGCCTGTTCGGGCTGCCGTTCCCGGAGGAGTACGGGGGCATGGGCGGCGACTACCTGGCGCTGGGCATCGTCCTCGAAGAACTGGCGCGCGTGGACTCGTCGGTGGCGATCACCCTGGAGGCCGGCGTCTCGCTCGGCGCGATGCCGATCCACCTCTTCGGAACCCCGGAGCAGAAGGCGGAGTGGCTGCCCCGCCTGTGCTCGGGCGAGCTGCTCGGCGCGTTCGGCCTCACCGAGCCGGACGGCGGCTCGGACGCGGGCGCGACCCGCACGACGGCCCGCCTGGACGAGGCGACGAACGAATGGGTGATCAACGGCAGCAAGTGCTTCATCACCAACTCGGGCACGGACATCACGGGCCTGGTGACGGTCACCGCGGTCACGGGCCGCAAGCCCGACGGGGGGCCGCTGATCTCCTCGATCATCGTCCCGTCCGGCACCCCGGGCTTCACGGTCGCCGCCCCCTACTCGAAGGTCGGCTGGAACGCCTCGGACACCCGCGAGCTGTCCTTCGCGGACGTCCGCGTCCCGGCCGCGAACCTGCTCGGCGCCGAGGGCCGCGGTTACGCGCAGTTCCTCCGCATCCTGGACGAGGGCCGTATCGCCATCGCGGCCCTGGCGACGGGCCTGGCCCAGGGCTGCGTGGACGAGTCGGTGAAGTACGCGAAGGAACGGCGCGCCTTCGGCCGCCCGATCGGCGCGAACCAGGCGATCCAGTTCAAGATCGCGGACATGGAGATGCGGGCGTACACGGCCCGCCTGGCCTGGCGCGACGCGGCCTCCCGCCTGGTGGCGGGGGAACCGTTCAAGAAGGAGGCGGCCCTGGCGAAACTCCACTCCTCCACGATCGCCGTCGACAACGCCCGCGACGCCACCCAGATCCACGGCGGCTACGGCTTCATGAACGAGTACCCGGTGGCCCGCATGTGGCGAGACTCCAAGATCCTGGAAATCGGAGAGGGCACGAGCGAGGTCCAGCGCATGCTGATCGCCCGGGAGTTGGGCCTGACGGGCTGACCCGCCCGCCCCCTCACGCGGCAGTCCCCGCCCGACCTGCCGCAGACTCCCCCAGCTCGCACCACAACAGCTTCCCGTTCGCCCCGAAGAGATCGTCCCCGAGCCGGTAGCCGCCCCACGCGTCCGCGTAATGGCATACGAGGAAGAGCCCGCGCCCTCCGTCGTCCTCCACCGGCGCGGGTGCGGGCCGAGAGGGCCGCGACCGCCTGTCGAAAGGGGGCGGGATGTGCGGGTTCGTATCCCAGACGCTCAGCCGCAGCCCGCGTCCGGCCAGCCCTCGCAGGCGGAGGGCGGCGGGGCCGGAGGAATGGCGGTAGGCGTTGGTGACGAGCTCGGACGCCAACAGTTCGGCGACGTCGACGAGTTGCGTCAGCCCGTGCCCGGCGAGCACGGCCCGCAGGGTGACGCGGGCGATGCGCGCCGCGCGAGGATCGTGCGGGAGTTGGAGGGCGTACACCCAAGAGAGGTACGCCTCGTACTCCGGCGGGAGCGACGGCGATGGGGATACGGTGACCATGAACGCCGCCTGCGGTGGGGGAACTTGGTTCGCTGCCCCGGCCGGGCGGTGGCAGTGGCGCGTACAAGCACGTACGCGGTGCACTTCCGGCTTACCGGCTTACCGGCGGGGGTGGTTGAGCGGTTCGGGTCTCACCGTAGCGGCAGCAGTAGAATGGTTTCTACGCAATCTGCGGATACATCCGACGCTCCACTCGTGTGGGTGACCGCACGGAAGGTAGAGCGAGGAGCGGAAACATGCCCCCACGGCAGACACCAACGGCACGCCAGCTGCGTTTGGGCCTTGAACTGCGCAAGCTACGCGAGCAGGCGGGACTGACCGCCCGCGAGGCCGGCGAGATGATCAGCGCGAACCAGGCACGCATCAGCAACATCGAGACCGGCCGGTTCGGCCTCAGCGAACAGCGCATCCGCACACTCGCCCACAACTACGCCTGCACCAACGAGCCCTTGGTCGACGCCCTCGTGGCCATGGCGGCATACCGCGAACGCGGCTGGTGGGAGGAGTACAGGGACACACTGCCGTCGCGCTTCCTCGATGTCGCGGAGATGGAGCACCACGCGCGGGCCCTGCGCATGGCCCAGGTCATCAACATCCCGGGCCTGCTCCAGACCCCCGAGCACGCCCGCACCCTCTTCCGCCTGGCGGTTCCGGCGCTCCACCCGCACGAGATCGAGTACCGCATCTCCCACCGCATCAAGCGTCAGGGCATCCTGTACCGCGCACAGCCGCCGCAGTACACGGCGATCATCCACGAGGCCGCGCTGCGCATGCGTTTCGGCGGCCACGATGTCGCCCGGTCCCAGCTGGAGCACCTGTCCAAGATGAGCGAGCAGCCGCACATCACACTCCGGGTCATCCCCTTCGACGGCACCGTGTTCCCCACCGTCGGCCACGGCCTGGACTACGCCTACGGGCCGGTCCCCGCACTCGACACGGCGCAGCTCGATGCCGCACACGGCAGCGAACTCATCCACGCGGCGGCGCAGTTGTCGAAATACCGGCTGATCCTGGACCACATGGAGGAAGCCGCCCTGGACCCCGACGCCTCCCGCGACCTGATCCACCACGTCACCCGAGACACCTAAAGGCCGAGCCATGCCGCAGACGGAACCCACCTGGCAGAAGTCCACCTACAGCGAGGAGGCCTCCTCGTGCGTCTATGTCGCCACCCCCTCCGCCGGAACGATCCTCCTCCGCGAGAGCGACGACCCGGAAACCATCCTCACCACGAGCCCACCCCAGCTCGCGGCCCTGATATCCACCCTGCGCACACCGGTCAGTCATCCGAAGGTCCAGCCATGACCAATCCACCTGACGGAAGTCCACCTACAGCGAGCGATTGACGGCACTCGTCGACACCGGCGGCGAGATCGCGAAGGGCTGGGCGGAATTCACCGAGATCGGTCTGGGCGACCCCCGGACGCGCGCACTCTGGAGGAACTTGATGACCACGTACACCAGTCGCTTCCCCGGCAGCGGCACCCTCATCGAGGAAACCCTCATCAAGGGACAAGCGCTGGGACAGGCTAGGGGCCGGGCCCAGGACATCCTCCGCCTCCTCGCCCTCCGTGAGATCAACGTCCCCGAAGCCGCCCGGGAGCGCATCACCGGCTGCACCGATCTGGAGACCCTCGGCGTCTGGTTCGACCGGGCCGTGACGGCCGCCGGCGTGGAGGAGTTGTTCACGCCGTAGTGAGCCACCGGCGTGGGCCCGCGCACGGCCGGCCGTACCGCGGCGACCGGAAGCGGTGAGGCGTGGAGGCCTGGCCTTCTTCGCCTCAGGAGCAGCTGTAGCCGCACAGCCCGCTCACTGCGACTCAACCGGCCGCATCAGGCGTTTCAGCAGGTGGAACCCGCCTCCTGGACACAAGCTGAGGTTAGGCTAACCTACCTTCGCATCTGTCTGTCCGGTGGGTCTCCCGCCCTGTTCGAAAGCAGTCACGCCATGTTCAACGCCCGTGCCACCCACCTCACCCGACGCGGCATCCTCGCCGCCGGCGGGGCCGTCGGCCTCGGTGCCGTGCTGGCCGCCTGCGGTGACGACGACCCGAAAAGCGGTGGCTCGGCGGACGGGACGAAGGCCGCCGAGTCCGGTCCCTGGACGTTCAAGGACGACCGCGACGAGACCGTGAAGCTCGACAAGGTCCCGGCGAACATCGTCGCGTTCACCGGTGTCGCCGCCGCCCTCTTCGACTACGGCATCGAGGTCAAGGGCGTCTTCGGCCCGACCAAGACGAAGGACGGCAAGGCCGATGTGCAGGCCGGCGACATGGACGTCAGCAAGGTGACGGTCCTCGGCAACGTGTACGGCCAGTTCAACGTCGAGAAGTATGCGACGCTCGCCCCCGACGTGCTGATCTCCACGATGTTCGACGACGCCGGCACCCTCTGGTACGTCCCCGCGGAGTCCAAGGACAAGATCGCCAAGCTCGCCCCGAGCGTCGGCATCTCCGTGTACGACCGTCAGCTGCCCAAGCCGTTGGAGCGCATGCTCGCGCTCGCCGAGTCGCTGGGCGCGGACGTGAAGGCCGCCAAGACCGTCGAGGCGAAGAAGAACTTCGAGAAGGCCGCCGAGCGCCTGCGCGCCGCCGCCAAGGCCCGCCCGGAGATCAAGGTCCTGGCCGGTTCCGCCAGCCAGGACATCTTCTACGTGTCCGGCTCGAACCTCTCCATCGACCTGGAGTACTTCAAGGCCCTCGGCGTGAACCTCGTCGAGCCGCCGGCCAAGGTCCTCAAGGCCAGCGGCGGCTGGTTCGAGAACCTGAGCTGGGAGAACGTCGACAAGTACCCGGCCGACGTCATCATCATGGACGACCGCACCGCGACCATCCAGCCCGCCGACATCACCGAGGCGACCTGGAAGAAGCTGCCCGCCGTGAAGGCCGGCCAGGTCATCGGCCGCACCCCCGAGCCGATCCTCTCCTACGCCAAGTGCACCCCCATGCTTAACAACCTCGCCGAGGCCATCGAAAAGGCCAAGAAGGTCGCCTAGCCCCTTCAGGGGCGCGGGGAACTGCGCGGCCCGCCCCCACCGGGCCCGCAGACAAGCCAGTCGAGAGTCGTGCGTCACAGGAGCAGCAAGGGGCACCCCCAAGCACAGGAACTTAGGTTAGGCTAACCTAAGTTAGCGCCGCCCCCCACGGCTCCTACCTGCGCCCGTCCCTCTCCCGCCCCCCGGAGGACTCCCCCATGCGCTCGCACCTGCTCAATGACACGACCGCGGATCGGTACCGCCGTTCCGTGACCGAAGGAATAGAGCGGGTGGCGGCCAAACTCGCCACCACCGAACGACCGTTCACGGGTGTCACGGTCGACACCCTCGCCCCCCGCATCGACCGGATCGACCTCGACAAGCCGCTGCACGACACCACCGCGGTGCTCGACGAGCTGGAGGACGTCTACCTCCGGGACGCCGTCTACTTCCACCACCCCCGCTACCTCGCCCACCTCAACTGCCCGGTGGTCATCCCCGCGGTGGTCGGCGAGGCGGTCCTCTCCGCCGTCAACTCCTCCCTGGACACCTGGGACCAGTCGGCCGGCGGCACCCTGATCGAGCGCAGGCTCATCGACTGGACCAACGAGCGCATCGGGTTCGGCCGATCCGCCGACGGCGTGTTCACCTCCGGCGGCTCCCAGTCCAACCTCCAGGCGCTGCTGCTCGCCCGCGAGGAGGCCAAGCCGGAGCAGGCAGGGTGGGAGGAGACGCCCTCGTACGCCAAACTGCGGATCTTCGCCTCCGAGGCGAGTCACTTCAGCGTCAAGAAGTCCGCCAAACTGCTCGGTCTGAGCCAGGACTCCGTGGTCACCGTCCCCACCGGCAACGACAAGCGCATGCAGACCGTCGCGCTCGCCCACGAGCTGGAGCGCTGCAGGCGCGACGGCCTGGTCCCCATGGCCGTCGTCGCCACCGCCGGCACCACCGACTTCGGCTCCATCGACCCGCTGCCCGAGATCGCCGAACTGTGCGAGCAGTTCGGTGCCTGGCTGCACGTGGACGCCGCGTACGGCTGCGGACTGCTCGCCTCGCTCAAGAACCGGCACCGCATCGACGGCATCGAGCGCGCCGACTCCGTGACCGTGGACTACCACAAGTCCTTCTTCCAGCCGGTGAGTTCGTCCGCCGTCCTCGTCCGCGACGCGGCCACCCTGCGCCACGCCACCTACCACGCGGAATACCTCAACCCGCAGCGCATGGTGCACGAGCGCATCCCCAACCAGGTCGACAAGTCCCTGCAGACCACCCGCCGTTTCGACGCCCTCAAACTGTGGATGACGCTGCGCGTGATGGGCGCCGACGGCATCGGCCAGCTCTTCGACGAGGTCTGCGACCTGGCGGAGCAGGGCTGGCGGCTGCTGGCCGCCGACCCGCGCTACGACGTCGTGGTCGCCCCCTCCCTCTCCACCCTCGTCTTCCGCTACATCCCGGCCGCCGTCACCGACCCCGCCGAGATCGACCGCGCCAACCTGTACGCCCGCAAGGCCCTGTTCGCCTCCGGTGACGCGGTCGTCGCGGGTACGAAGGTCGGCGGCCGTCACTTCCTGAAGTTCACCCTGCTCAACCCCGAGACCACGACGGACGACATCTCCGCCGTACTCGACCTGATCGCCGGCCACGCCGAGCAGTACCTTGGAGAGTCCCTTGACCGCGCTTCCTGAACCCGCTGAGTCCGCCGGATCCCCCTCGCGGACACACGATTTCATCGGCATCGGGCTGGGCCCCTTCAACCTCGGCCTCGCCTGCCTCACCGAGCCGATCGACGAACTCGACGGTGTCTTCCTGGAGTCCAAGCCGGACTTCGAGTGGCACTCCGGGATGTTCCTGGAGGGCGCGCACCTCCAGACCCCGTTCATGTCGGACCTGGTCACCCTGGCCGACCCGACCTCCCCGTACTCCTTCCTCAACTACCTGAAGGACTCGGGCCGTCTGTACTCGTTCTACATACGCGAGAACTTCTACCCGCTGCGGGTCGAGTACGACGACTACTGCCGCTGGGCCGCCTCGAAACTCTCCCGCGTCCGCTTCGGCACGACGGTCGCGGAGGTGACGTACGAGGACGAGAACGAGGTGTACGCCGTCCGGACCACCGCCGGTGACGAGTACCGCGCCCGGCATCTCGTCCTCGGCACCGGCACTCCCCCGTACATCCCGGAGGCCTGCGCGGAACTCGGCGGGGACTTCATCCACAACTCCCGCTACCGGCAGCACAAGCGGGAGCTGCAGGCCAAGAAGTCGATCACGCTGGTCGGCAGCGGTCAGTCCGCCGCCGAGATCTACTACGACCTGCTGAGCGAGATCGACGTCCACGGCTACCGGCTGAACTGGGTCACGCGCTCCCCGCGGTTCTTCCCGCTGGAGTACACCAAGCTCACGCTGGAGATGACCTCCCCGGAGTACATCGACTACTTCCACGCGCTGCCCGAGCGGACCCGCTACCGCCTCCAGGCCGAGCAGAAGGGCCTGTTCAAGGGCATCGACGGGGAGCTGATCGACTCGATCTTCGACCTGCTCTACCAGAAGAACCTCAGCGGCCCGGTCCCCACCCGCCTGCTCACCAACTCGGCGCTGAAGCAGGCGAGTCACGAGAACGGCACGTACACCCTGGGGCTGCGCCAGGAGGAGCAGGAGACGGACTACGAGCTGCAGTCCGAGGGCCTGATCCTGGCGACCGGCTACAAGTACGTGGAGCCCGCGTTCCTCCGGCCCGTGCGCGACCGCATCCGTTACGACGAGCACGGCAACCACGACGTGGCGCGCAACTACGCCATCGACACGACGGGCCGCGGCATCTTCCTGCAGAACGCCGGCGTCCACACCCACTCGGTCACCTCACCCGACCTCGGCATGGGCGCGTACCGCAACGCGTACATCATCCGGGAGCTGCTCGGCACCGAGTACTACCCGGTGGAGAAGTCCATCGCGTTCCAGGAGTTCGCCGTATGAGCGCCGCCGGGACCGGCCACACCGTGGGCGCGCTGAGCCTACGCCCCCTGGACCCCCTCGAAGACGCCGAGCTGCTGCACTCCTGGGTGACCGACCCCAAGGCCGCGTTCTGGATGATGCAGGACGCGAAACTCCAGGACGTGGAGCGCGAGTACATGGCCATCGCGGCCAACGAGCACCACCACGCGTATCTCGGCCTGCACGACGGCCGGCCCGCGTTCCTGATGGAGAAGTACGACCCCCGGTACATCGAACTCGTCGGGCTGTACGAGCCCGAGCCCGGTGACGTCGGTATGCACTTCCTGGTCGCCCCCACCGACCGGCCCGTGCACGGCTTCACCCGGGCCGTCATCACCGCCGTGCTGGACGAGCTGTTCGCCGACCCCCGCACCCGCCGGGTCGTCGTCGAGCCCGATGTCACCAACAAGGCGGTCCACGCGCTCAACGAGGCCGTCGGCTTCGTCCCGGAGCGCGAGATCGAGAAGCCGGAGAAGCGCGCGCTGCTGTCCTTCTGCACGCGTGAACGGTTCCTGAACCGGCGCAGCCCCGCCAGCCGAGGAGTTTCCCTGTGACCCTGTCCGACGCCGTGGCGCATCTGTCCCCCCACCGCTGGGCCCGGGCCAATCGCCTCCTCATCCGCAAAGCCCTCGCCGAGTTCGCCCACGAGCGGCTGATCACCCCCGAGCCGGTCGACGGCGCCGACGGTCAGAACGGCAACGCCGGCCTCAGCGGCAAAAAAGGCGAGTACGCCGTCCGCAGCGACGACGGTCTGACCCGCTACCGCTTCACCGCCACCCGTCGCGCCCTCGACCACTGGCAGGTCGACGCCGAGTCGATCACCCGCAGCCGCGACGGCGGCGAACTCCCCCTCGCCGCCCTGGACTTCTTCATCGAGCTGAAGAAATCACTCGGCCTGAGCGACGAGGTGCTGCCGGTCTACCTGGAGGAGATCTCCTCCACCCTCTCCGGCACCTGCTACAAGCTCACCAAGCCCCGGCTCACCTCCCGCGAGCTCGCGAACAGCGGCTTCCAGGAGATCGAGACGGGGATGACCGAGGGCCACCCCTGCTTCGTCGCCAACAACGGCCGGCTCGGCTTCGGAATCCACGAGTACCTGTCGTACGCGCCCGAGACCGCGAGCCCCGTACGGCTGGTCTGGCTGGCCGCACACCGCTCTCGGGCCGCGTTCACGGCGGGCGTGGGCATCGAGTACGAGTCGTTCCTGCGGGCCGAACTGGGCGAGGAGACCGTGGACCGCTTCCACGGCACGCTCCGCGACCAGGACCTCGACCCGGCCGACTACCTCTTCATCCCGGTCCACCCCTGGCAGTGGTGGAACAAACTGACGGTCACCTTCGCCGCCGAGGTCGCCCAGCGGCACCTGGTGTGCCTGGGCGAGGGCGACGACGAGTACCTGGCCCAGCAGTCGATCCGGACGTTCTTCAACAGGAGCGAGCCCGAGAAGCACTATGTGAAGACCGCCCTGTCGGTCATCAACATGGGCTTCATGCGCGGCCTGTCCGCCGCGTACATGGAGGCGACGCCGGCCATCAACGACTGGCTGGCGCAGCTCATCGACAACGACCCGGTGCTGAGGTCGACCGGTCTGTCGATCATCCGCGAGCGCGCGGCCGTCGGGTACCGGCACCTGGAGTACGAGGCCGCCACCGACCGCTACTCCCCGTACCGGAAAATGCTCGCCGCCCT
The DNA here is from genome assembly GCF_044328075.1 of Streptomyces sp. NPDC017991. Taxonomy (NCBI): domain Bacteria; kingdom Bacillati; phylum Actinomycetota; class Actinomycetes; order Kitasatosporales; family Streptomycetaceae; genus Streptomyces; species Streptomyces sp. NPDC017991. The sequence goes on from NZ_JBIRGP010000002.1 coordinate 650,161, forward strand.
GTGGCGCGAGAGCCCGGTCTCCTCGCTCGGGGACGGCGAGTCGCTGGCCACCATGGCCTCGCTCGTCCACGTGGACCACGACGGCTCCTCGATCGCCGCCGCGCTGATCGAACGCTCGGGGCTGACCCCGGTGGAGTGGCTGCGCCGCTACCTCCGGGCGTACCTCACCCCGCTGCTGCACAGTTTCTACGCGTACGACCTGGTGTTCATGCCGCACGGCGAGAACGTCATCCTCGTCCTCGGGGACGGGGTGGTCGAGCGGGCGATCTACAAGGACATCGCCGAGGAGATCGCCGTCATGGATCCGGACGCGGTGCTCCCGCCGACGGTCGAGCGGCTGCGGGTGGACGTCCCCGAGGACAAGAAACTCCTGTCGATCTTCACGGACGTCTTCGACTGCTTCTTCCGCTTCCTGGCGGCGAACCTCGCGGGCGAGGGCGTCATCGAGGAGGACGACTTCTGGCGGACCGTCGCCGACTGCGTACGCGACTACCAGGCGTCCGCGCCCGAACTCGCGGACAAGTTCCGGCAGTACGACATGTTCGCGCCCGAGTTCGCGCTGTCCTGCCTCAACCGGCTGCAGCTGCGCGACAACGAGCAGATGGTGGACCTCTCCGACCCGGCCGGGGCCCTCCAGCTCGTCGGCACCCTGAAGAACCCCATAGCCGGGCTGTAGACGGCCACGACGTCCGTCCGCGGCCCCCACAAGCAGGCGGGCGCCCCCACGTACGGTCCCAGGGGGCGCCCACCGTCGTACCCGGTCACCTAGTGCCGCGGCACTAGCCTGCGGGCCAGGGCACTTGCGGTGACCGGTAGTAGTCGATGCCCAGCGCGTCCCACCTCGGTGCCTGGGCCGCGAGCCGCACCTTGTAGGCGTCCCAGTCGTGCGTCGAGGCGGGCGACCAGCCCAGCTCGGCCACGCCCGGCAGGCGCGGGAACGCCATGTACTCGATGTGCTTCGAGGTCGACAGGGTCTCCGTCCACAGCGGCGCCTCGACCCCCCGGACGGCCGAACCGGGCACGCCCGGGAGGTAGTTGCCCGGATCCCAGTCGTACGACCGCCGCACTTCCACGAGCCCGGCCCAGGCCTGGCCGAGAGGCGTGTCGGCGGTGTACTTCATGTCGAGATACACGCGGTCGGCGGGCGAGAGGACGATCCCCGTACCGCCGCGCGCGGCTGCCGCGACCTGCTCCTTCTCGGCGGCGCTCGTGCCGTCGAGACCCCAGTACTGGGCCAGCGCGCCCTTCGCCGGACCCGCCCCGGTCAGCTGGTGCCAGCCCATCACGGACTTCCCGTACTTGGCGACGATCGGCTGGACCTTCTCCATGAAGGCCACATAGTCCTCGTGGCTGGTGGAGTGCGCCTCGTCACCGCCTATGTGGAGGTACTTGCCCGGTGTGAGCGCGGCCAGTTCGCGAATGACGTCGTCCACGAAGTCGTACGTCACCGGCTTGTCGACGCACAGCGAACTGAAGCCGACCTCGGTACCGGTGTAGAGCGGCGGGGCGACACCGTCGCAGTTCAGCTCGGCGTACGAGGCGAGCGCCGCGTTGGTGTGTCCGGGCATGTCGATCTCGGGAACGACCTCCAGATGCCGCGAGGCGGCGTACCGCACGAGGTCCGTGTACTGGGCCTTCGTGTAGTGCCCGCCGGGCCCGCCGCCACCGACCTGCGTGGAGCCGCCGTACGTGGCGAGCCGCGGCCAGGAGTCGACGGCGATGCGCCAGCCCTGGTCGTCGCTGAGGTGCAGGTGCAGTGTGTTGATCTTGTAGAGGGCCAGCTGGTCGATGTAGCGCTTGACCTGGTCCACGGTGAAGAAGTGCCGGGAGACGTCCAGCATCGCGCCGCGGTAGCCGTAGCGGGGGGTGTCCGTGATCGTGCCGCCGGCGACGGCCCAGGGACCCGGCTGCTTCGAGTCCCTCTCGACGGCGGCGGGCAGGAGTTGCCGCAGGGTCTGCACGCCGTGGAACAGCCCGGCGGGTGCGCGGGCGGTGATCGTGACAGCACCCTTGCCGCTCGTCAGCCGGTAGCCCTCGGTGCCGAGCCCGGCGGTGCCCTTCCGGCTGATCCGGAGCCGGATGCCGTCGCCGCCCGGGTCGTCGGTGACGGGAAGCCGGTAGCCGGTCGACGGCCGCAGCACACCGGCGAGATACGAGCCGACGTCATGGACCTTCTTCGAGCGGTCCACGCGGATGCGCGTACCGCTCGTGATCCGGTACGGGGAGCCGCCCGGGTCGACCGAGGCGGGCGCCGGGACGACCCGGCCGAGCGGAGTGACTGTGCGGTCGGGCGCGGAGGGTGCCGCGCCGACCACGGAGATACCGGCGGCTGCCACGAGCAGCAGCGTACCGAGCAGGCGGGGCGTTCTGTGCTGTCTCACATGCGCTCCCTTCGAATGGGTATAGACCACTCTCCCGCAGAGCCGGTGAAACAATCCCCCTCATGGCGGAAATCATCCAGCGGGACGGCACGTGGACCTTCGACGGCGACGCCCTGCGACTGGTGCCGGGCCGCGACAGGAACGTGGGCGTGCTGCGCAAGTCCCTGGGTGAACTGGCGGTACCGCTGGGCGCGTTGGCGGGGATCTCGTTCGAGCACGGCAAGAAGTCCGGCCGGCTCAGGCTGCGGCTGCGGGACGGCGCGGACCCGCTGCTGCACGCGACCGGGGGCAGACTCACGGATGCCTCCGACCCCTACCAGTTGACCGTCGACTCGGACCGCTACGGCGTCGCCGAGTACTTCGTGGACGAGATCCGCAACGCGCTGCTTCTGGACGAGGTGCCGGCCACCGCCGTCGACCGCTATCTGCTGCCTGGCCCGGCCGTGCCGCTGTCGGTCTCCGCCGGTGACGGCACCGCGAGCTTCGACGGGGAGCAGGTCCGGCTGGAGTGGAACTGGAAGACGGAGGAGGCGAAGTCGGCCGCGGGTGCCCGTGCCCTCGCCCTCGCCGACATCCAGGCCGTGGAGTGGCAGCCCTCTGTCGGCCTGGAGAACGGGCATCTCCGCTTCACCGTGCGGGGCGCCCCTACGAAGGCCCCGCCGAAGTACGACCCCAACTCCGTCGAACTGTGGGGCTTCAAGAAGGACCCCCTGATGGCGCTGGTCGCGGCGGCGGTCCAGGCCCGCCTCCCCCACCCGGCGGCTCCGGTGTCCGCTCCCGCGAAGCAACTCACCCCGACGGAGGTCGACCACGACGCCCTCCTGCGCCGCCTCCGCGAACTGGGCGACCTGCGCAGCGCGGGCGTCCTGACGGAGGAGGAATTCACCTTGGCCAAACGAGCGATCCTACGCGGAATGTAACCCACCTGCGGCCCCGGCGGGGCCCGACCGCGCAGTTCCCCGCGCCCCTTAAAGCAGGGCTGCGCCCCTGCCCATGTCGCGGGCCGGGTGCGGGCCGGTGGGGGTCGGCCGCGCCGTTCCCCGCGCCCCTTAAAGCGGGGCTGCGCCCCTGCTTTGGGGGCGGGGGCCGCGGATGATCGTGGGGTCGCGGACGACGTCACACCCCCGCCCCCCACCCCCCCCAGGGGCGCGGGGAACTGCGCGACAAGCCCCCACCGGCCCGCACCCGCCACACACCGGAGGGCAGGGCGCAGCCCGCCCCGAGGGGCGCGGGGAACTGCGCGGCCGGCCCCCACCCACCCGCAGCCAACAAACAGCCTCACCCAGCGGAGCGAACCGTCACCGCACGCGCCGCGCCACAGTGAACCGGTCCACTTCCTCCCCGGTCTCGGCGATCCCCGTAACCCTCAGCGTCGCAAGCCGCCCCCGCGCAGCCGGAGCGACATCCACCCGCAAGAACGAGTAGTCCAGATACCGCACCCGCGACCACGCGACGGTCTCCTTCTCCCGCCCACCGTCCGCGAGGCACACGAACGACGACACCGAGTCGTTCTCCTTCACATGCCCCTCGTACGACTCGTCCGCACTGAACGCGTACAGACTCCGCCCCGCCGCCCCCGCGGTCACGTACACGACCCCGTCCGTCTCGGGATACGCGGTCCCCCCGATCGGCAACTCCTTGGCGACCGCGTTCCCCTTGAGGACATCGGTCCGCTCGTACACATGGTTGTGCCCGTTGATCACCAGATCGACGGTGTACTTCTCGAACAGCGGCACCCACTCCTGCCGCACCCCGCCCTCGGAGGCATGCGCGGTGGACGTGCAGTACGCGCAGTGGTGGAAGAAGACGACGACGAAGTCGATCCCCTTCGCGGCCCGGTACTTCTTGAGCTGCGCCTCCAGCCACTTGGTCTGCGTACCGCCGGAGATCCCGAGGTTGGCCGGGATCTCGAAGGAGATGTCGTTGGCGTCGAGCGAGATGACCGCCGTGTTGCCGTGCACGAAGGTGTAGACGCCGGGCAGGTTCTTCTTGTCGGGCCCGTTCCCGGGAAGCCGCCAGCGGGCCTCCTCACCGCCGTAGCCGTTCGGGGAGTACCAGGCCTCCATGTCGTGGTTGCCGTACGACACCATCCACGGCACCTGCTTGGCCACCGACTCGGTCTGCGCGAGGAACTGGTCCCAGGTCCGCGAGTCGTACCCGGTGTCCTCCTTCTTGCCCATGCCGGACGGATCCGCGTACGCGATGTCACCGGCGTGCAGGTGGAACGCCGGACCCTGCGCCAGGATCAGGCTGTCGTTGGCGAGCCCGTGGTAGCTGACGCCCTGGTCACCGAAGGCGGTGAAGGTGAACGGCTCGGCGTGCGCGGGCGCGGTGGTGAAGGTCCCGATCGTGCCCGCGAACCGCGGCTCCGCCGGATCGAAGCCCTCGTGCCCAACGCCGTAGTAATACGTGCGCCCGGGCCGCAGCCGGCTCAGCTCGGCGTGCAGGTAGTACTGCGTGTGGTCGCCGCTCGCCCCCACCCCGGCGGGGGTGAAGAGGGTGCGGACCTCGGCCTCGATCTTCCGGGAGAGGTCCCACGGATGGGCACCGACCCGGATGTACGGCTTGCGCACGGCGACCGGAACCTGCCAGGAGACGGTCATCTCGGTCCGCGCGTCGGCCCCGTACGCGAGGTGCCGGCCGAAGGGCGCGACGAGAGCCCCGTCGACCCTCTCGGCAGCGGAGGCCGACGCGGTTCCGACCCCGCGGGCGGCCCCCGGCACGGCCGCTTGCGCGCTCACCCCCGGCAGAAACGCGCCACCCACGACGGCGCCCATGGTGACGGCCCCGCCTCTGATCATCGTGCGCCGGGAGAATCTGGAGTGCAGATACTCGTGCTGCTCGGCCATGCTCATCTTCTCGGCGAGCTGCTCGGGGATCCCCATACGTGGAATGTCCATGGCTTGAAAGGTGCTCCCGGCAACCATCTGTCCGCGGACCACAGGGTGAACAGGCCCCGAACAGGCTCCCATAAGAGTTTCAACAGCCTCTTGCCCGAAATCGGGCAGGATTCTTGCGATTGCCCGCGCTTTACCTCAGGATCAACGGGTGCACGACGACCTTGTAGATCACCTGACGCGCTCCTCGGCCCTCAGCCGGGGCGAGGCGCTGCGGGTGATCCAGGACGTGCTCGCCTACTTCGACGAGACGACGGAGGACTACGTCCGTCGCCGCCACCGGGAGCTCCAGGCACAGGGCCTGGTCAACTCGGCGATCTTCGAACGGATCACGGCGGACCTCGAATACCGCGCGGTCGCACCGCCCGAGCTCACGCTCCGGCAGGTGCGCCGCATCGTCTACGGCTAGGAACTTCTCTGTATGTGCGGAATCGTGGGTTACATCGGCAGGCGCGACGTGGCGCCGCTTCTCCTGGAAGGCCTGCAGCGCCTGGAGTACCGGGGCTACGACTCGGCCGGTCTCGTCGTGACGTCACCGAAGACGGCCGGTCTGAAGATGGTCAAGGCCAAGGGCCGCGTCCGTGACCTGGAGGCCCGCGTCCCCAAGCGCTTCGCCGGCACCACGGGCATCGCCCACACCCGCTGGGCCACGCACGGCGCCCCCTCGGACGAGAACGCGCACCCGCACATGTCGGCGGACAACAAGGTCGCGGTCGTCCACAACGGGATCATCGACAACGCCTCCGAACTGCGCAAGAAGCTGGAGGCGGAGGGCGTCGAGTTCCTCTCGGAGACCGACACCGAGGTCCTCACGCACCTCATCGCCCGCTCCCAGGCCGAGAAGCTGGAGGACAAGGTCCGCGAGACCCTCCGGCTGATCGAGGGCACGTACGGGATCGCCGTGATGCACGCCGACCACGCGGACCGCATCGTGGTGGCCCGCAACGGCTCCCCGGTCGTCCTGGGCATCGGCGAGAAGGAGATGTTCGTCGCCTCGGACATCGCCGCGCTGGTCACCCACACCCGTCAGATCGTCACCCTCGACGACGGCGAGATGGCGACGCTGAAGGCCGACGACTTCCGTACGTACACCACCGAGGGCACCCGTACGACGGCCGAGCCGACCACCGTGGAGTGGGAGGCCGCCTCGTACGACATGGGCGGCCACGACACGTACATGCACAAGGAGATCCACGAGCAGGCCGAGGCCGTGGACCGGGTGCTGCGCGGCCGGATCGACGACCGGTTCTCGACCGTGCACCTGGGCGGGCTGAACCTCGACGCCCGCGAGGCGCGCAAGATCCGCCGCGTGAAGATCCTGGGCTGCGGCACCTCGTACCACGCGGGCATGATCGGCGCCCAGATGATAGAGGAACTGGCCCGTATCCCCGCGGACGCCGAGCCCGCCTCGGAGTTCCGCTACCGCAACGCGGTCGTCGACCCCGACACGCTGTACGTGGCGGTGTCCCAGTCCGGTGAGACGTACGACGTCCTGGCCGCCGTGCAGGAGCTGAAGCGCAAGGGCGCCCGGGTCCTCGGCATCGTGAACGTGGTCGGTTCCGCGATCGCCCGCGAGGCCGACGGCGGCATGTACGTGCACGCCGGTCCCGAGGTCTGCGTCGTCTCCACCAAGTGCTTCACCAACACCACGGTCGCCTTCGCGCTGCTCGCCCTGCACCTGGGCCGCACCCGTGACCTGTCGGTCTCCGACGGCAAGCGGATCATCGAGGGCCTGCGCAAGCTGCCCGGCCAGATCACGGAGATCCTCGGCCAGGAGGACGAGATCAAGAAGCTGGCCGAGCAGTACGCCGAGGCCCGCTCGATGCTCTTCATCGGTCGCGTACGCGGCTATCCGGTGGCCCGCGAGGCCTCGCTGAAGCTGAAGGAGGTCTCGTACATCCACGCCGAGGCCTACCCCGCCTCGGAGCTGAAGCACGGCCCGCTCGCACTGATCGAGCCCGCGCTGCCGACGGTCGCCATCGTCCCGAACGACGACCTGCTGGAGAAGAACCGCGCGGCCCTGGAGGAGATCAAGGCCCGCAGCGGCAAGATCCTCGCCGTGGCCCACGACATCCAGGAGAAGGCCGACCAGACGATCCTCGTCCCGAAGAACGAGGACGAACTGGACCCGATCCTGATGGGCATCCCCCTCCAACTCCTCGCCTACCACACGGCCCTGGCCCTGGGCAGAGACATCGACAAGCCCCGCAACCTGGCAAAGTCGGTAACGGTGGAATAACCCACAAGGGACGCCCCCATAGGGGCGCGGGGAACGGCGCAATCTTTCGCCGTGAAGGGGCGCGGGGAACGGCGCAGTCTTTCGCTTGTCAGGGGCGCGGGGAACTGCGCAATCTTTTAAGGGGCGCGGGGAACTGCGCGACAATCCCCCACCGGGGCCCACAGAAGCGGCACAACCGAACGGACCCCCACGCGTCGCCACCAGACACGCGGGGGTCCGTTCACGCGCCGGGGCCGCCCAAAACCCCGGCCGGCTGCCCACCACCGGTAACCGTCACGCTCCGGCCGGCAGCACGCCGCACAACGACGGCAAACCTGCTGCCTATATGCCCTTCACAAGCACACAAACACATCTACGCATGAGTAGTTTTGCCGCGCCACGAAAGGGAGTTGCCGCGCCCCGGGGACGCATGTCACCTGGTACGGAACCGAGTTACGGAATGACGACCACAGGCCGCTGCGCCCGCTTGGCGAGCCGCCCCGCGACCGACCCGAAGATGCGCCCGACGATCCCGTGGGTCGACCCCACCACGATCGCGTCGGCCTCGTACTCCCGCCCCACCTCTTCGAGTTCGTGGCAGATGTCGCCACCGCGCTCGACGAGGATCCACGGAACCTCGGCCAGATACTCCGCACAGGCCAGTTCCAGCCCGAGCACCTCGGTGCGGTGGTCCGGCACGTCGACGAAGACGGGCGGCTCGCAGCCGGCCCACACCGTGGTGGGCAGCCGGTTCGCGACGTGCACGATGATCAGGCCGGATCCGGAGCGGCAGGCCATGCCGATCGCGTACGCGAGGGCGCGCTCGCTGGATGTCGAGCCGTCGAAGCCCACGACGACACCGTGCTTGAAGGCTGGGTCGCAGGACTGGCGTGTCTCTTCCGCCGCCAAGGGCTCGGCCGCCGTGTGATCGGCGACGGGGCGCTTGCGGTCCGCGGGTTCGAATTCGTGACCGGCCATGGGTGTCTCGGCGTTCGGATCCTCTTGGGTGGGCCGACAGGAGCTGCGGAGCTGTGTCCGGGAATCATCTTCCCAACCCCATACCCCCAAGGGTACGGCGCGACGCCTCCTCTGCCCAGATCCCGCTCTCGCCGCGGGAGGGTTCCCCGGAGCATGCCCGAGAGGATGCCCGTAACGCAATGGTTGCTGCCCCGTACAGCCGTTTTACACAGCGTCCCCCCAGCCGGCCCACCAAGGAAGGACCACGGCGAACGGCGCAATCCTCAAGGGGGACAGCCCCCAAGGGGCGCGAGGAACGGCGCGCCCAGCCCCCACCGGACCGGCACCCGCCCCCCGACCCCCGCGCCCCGCACCCCGGCCCGGAGCCCTTGAGGGGCGCGGGGAACTGCGCGAACGCCCCCACCGCACCCGCACCCGCCACCCACCCCCAGAGACGCAGCCCGAAGCCCGGAGCCCGGCCCCCCAGGGGAACCGAAACGCTCCCCGTGACCGCCCGCTCGAACAAGCGTTGAACCCAGGTACCCCACCCCCCAGGGAGGAGCCCACCGTGCCCGGCCGCAACACGACCGCACCCCACCCTCCCGTCGGCAGCGGCAGAGGCAGAGGCAGCAGCAGCAGCGGAAAAGGCACCGCACAGGACACGGCCACGGACGTGGTCCGCTGGGCGGCCTTCAGCTGCGTCCTGGTTCCGGTCGTCCTCGTCGGGTACGGGACCTCACTGGCGGGCGCGACCGGCACGGCCCTGGGCCTCGCCGCGGTGACGGGCGCCTGCCGGGTACTGCTGCGCCGCTCCGAGCGCGGCGCGGCGCAACTGCGCGCGGCGGAGCGGACACCGCATCATGTGCAGCACGGCAGGGCCGACACCGGCGACTGTCACGGCGACCGCCACGGAGGCCGTCACGCCGGTGGAAATACGCCGGTTGACTGACCGGTTTGTGCGCACGCGCCCGCTGCTTTTCAGCCAACTTCCATACCCTGCGTACCCCTTGGCCGAACCACCCCCCAACCCCCGTTCGACCTGCACCGAAAGGGTCCAGTAGGGTGCCCGCACCCTACTGGGACCGGCCACGGGGACGAGGCGCACTTCCCTGTGCGGCCCACGAGTGCAACGCTTCGTGATCGAATGCTTCACGCCAAGTTGCCATGTCGACAATCTGCCGAGTGCTGAACTGGCCACCTCGGCACCACACGACACAGTAGATTCGATCTTGACGTCTTACGGCGGGGGACTCGTGCAGGACCGAGGGGAAACGTGCAGGAGCGACACAACCGAGGAGCCGCGACCACCGAGGGGGGCTTAGCAGGATGAGCCACGACTCCACTGCCGCGCCGGAAGCCGCGGCCCGGAAACTTTCCGGGCGACGCCGCAAGGAGATCGTCGCGGTGCTGCTGTTCAGCGGCGGCCCCATCTTCGAGAGTTCCATACCGCTGTCGGTGTTCGGCATCGACCGCCAGGACGCCGGCGTACCGCGGTATCGACTACTGGTGTGCGCCGGTGAGGATGGCCCACTGCGGACCACAGGAGGCCTGGAACTCACCGCGCCCAACGGGCTGGAGGCGATCTCCCGTGCGGGCACCGTTGTCGTGCCCGCCTGGCGGTCGATCACCTCACCGCCACCGGAGGAGGCGCTCGACGCGCTGCGCCGGGCACATGAGGAGGGCGCCCGCATAGTCGGGCTGTGCACCGGCGCCTTCGTGCTCGCCGCGGCCGGACTGCTGGACGGCCGTCCGGCGACCACACACTGGATGTACGCGCCGACGCTGGCCAAGCGCTATCCGTCGGTGCATGTCGATCCCCGCGAGCTGTTCGTGGACGACGGCGACGTGCTGACGTCGGCGGGCACCGCGGCGGGGATCGACCTCTGTCTGCACATAGTGCGGACGGACCACGGGAACGAGGCGGCCGGGGCACTGGCCCGCCGACTGGTGGTCCCGCCCCGGCGCAGTGGCGGCCAGGAGCGCTATCTCGATCGGTCTTTACCGGAGGAGATCGGCGCCGACCCGCTCGCGGAGGTCGTCGCCTGGGCACTGGAGCACCTCCACGAACAGTTCGACGTGGAGACGCTGGCGGCACGCGCGTACATGAGCAGGCGTACGTTCGACCGCCGGTTCCGCTCGCTCACCGGGAGCGCTCCCCTGCAGTGGCTGATCACGCAGCGGGTGCTCCAGGCGCAGCGGCTCCTGGAGACGTCCGACTACTCGGTGGACGAGGTCGCGGGCCGTTGCGGCTTCCGTTCGCCGGTGGCGCTGCGCGGGCACTTCCGCCGCCAGCTCGGCTCCTCCCCGGCGGCGTACCGCGCCGCGTACCGGGCGCGCCGCCCGCAGGGTGAGAAGCAGAGCGACCCGGACGGGCCGCCACCACCGGCGCCGCCGGTGCTCCAGCAGGAGGCGCCCGTGCCGTTCCAGACCCGTCGCACAGCGGCCGCTCACGCGGTCGGCGCGGCTGCCTCGTCCCTCTCCACGGACGCGGGCCGCCCGGGCGCTGAGCTGTACGCGGCAGGGCGGCACAGCCTGCCGGGCCAGCGGAGCGCGCCCTAGCCGATCGGCAACGCCGTACACCGGCCCCGGACCCCTACGGTCCGGGGCCGGCGCCGTTCGCGACCACCCATCGCCACGCCCCCGCCGGTCAGGGCCGCCGGAGCCGCGACGCCGGCCACGAACCCTCTGCCGCCCGGAGCCGGCGCCGTTCGCGGCCCCCCGCCCCGCCGGTCCGCCGCCCCACCGGTCGTGACTGCCGAGGTCCCGGGCCTGCCCGGGCGGGTGAGCGGGCCGTAGGGTGAGCCCATGAACGATCGCATGGTGTGGATCGACTGCGAGATGACCGGTCTCTCGCTGTCGGAGGACGCGCTCATCGAGGTGGCCGCGCTGGTGACCGACTCGGAGCTCAACGTGCTCGGCGAGGGGGTGGACATCGTGATCCGTCCGCCGGACGCCGCGCTGGAGACGATGCCGGAGGTGGTGCGCACCATGCACACGTCCTCCGGTCTCCTCGACGAGCTGGCCGCGGGCACGACCCTGGCCGCCGCGGAGGAGGAGGTCCTCTCCTACATCCGTGAGCACGTCAAGGAACCGGGCAAGGCCCCGCTGTGCGGGAACTCGGTGGGCACGGACCGCGGCTTCCTGCTGAGGGACATGGCGACCCTGGAGGCGTACCTCCACTACCGCATCGTGGACGTCTCCTCCGTGAAGGAGCTGGCCCGCCGCTGGTACCCCCGGGCGTACTTCAACAGTCCCGACAAGAACGGCAACCACCGGGCGCTGGCCGACATCCGCGAGTCGATCGCCGAGCTGCGCTACTACCGCGAGGCGATCTTCGTCCCGCAGCCCGGACCGGACTCGGACACGGCCCGTTCGATCGCCTCGAAGCACGTCCTGCCCGCCCGGTAGCCCCCGCCGTAAAGGCGGGAGCGAGCACCCCTTCGGACCCTGTACACTTTTTCTCGGCCGGTCGGTGAACCACATCAGGTGAACCACACGCAGGATTGCCGGTCATGGTGGGTGTAGCTCAGCTGGTAGAGCACCTGGTTGTGGTCCAGGATGCCGCGGGTTCAAGTCCCGTCACTCACCCTGATGACCAGAGGGCCGAACCGCGAAAGCGGTTCGGCCCTCTGGCGTTCCCGACCCTTTTCAGGGGCGCCGACCGCCACCCCCGCCCGCGTCTACGACGAGTGCCGCGCCACCAGCTCCGTGGGAAGCACCAGCTGCCGTCGCTCCAGGCCCCGGGAGACCGCCGGGCGGCGGTCCGCGATCTCGTCCATCAGCAGGCCGAGCATCGCGCGGCCCATGTCCTCGATCGGCTGGCGCACACTCGTCAGGGGCGGGTCCATGTGGCGGGCGATCGCCGAGTCGTCGTAGCCGACGAGGGCCACGTCGTCGGGTATGCGGCGCCCCACCTCGCGCAGGACCTGCCGGGCGCCGGCCGCCATCACGTCCGACCCGGCGAAGACCGCGTCCAGGGTCGGGCAGACGGAGAGCAGTTCCGTCATCGCGCGACGGCCGCCCTCCTCGGTGAAGTCCCCCGGCACGATGAGGCGTTCGTCGACCTCGTATCCCGCGTCGCGCAGCGCGGCGCGGTAGCCGTCGACGCGGCGCTGGGCACCGAACACGTCGAGGCGGCCCGCGAGGTGGGCTATGGTGCGCCGCCCCTGGGCCAGGAGGTGCTCGACGGCGAACCGGCCACCGCCGAAGTTGTCCGAGTCCACGGACGGCAGCGTCTCCTCCGCCGACCTGCGACCGCTGATCACGGCCGGGATCTCCAGCTGGGCCAGCAGGTCGGGCAGCGGGTCGTCCGCGTGGACCGAGACCAGCAGGACCCCGTCCACGCGGTGCGCCGCCAGGTACTGGGCCAGCCGGGCCCGCTCCCGGTCGCTGCCCGCGAAGATCAGCAGCAGCTGCATCTCGGTGTCGGAGAGGGCCGCGCCCACACCCCGCAGCATGTCGGAGAAGTACGGCTCCGCGAAGAAGCGGGTCTCGGGCTCGGGGACGACCAGGGCGATCGCGTCGGTGCGGTTGGCCGCCAGGGCCCGGGCGGCCGTGTTCGGCACGTAACCCAGTTCCGCGACCGCCGCCTCCACGGCCGCCCGGGTGGCGTCACTGACCCGCGGGGAGCCGTTGATCACTCGGGAGACCGTGCCGCGGCCCACCCCGGCGCGCGCGGCGACCTCTTCGAGGGTCGGCCTCCCGCCGCTCCGGCTCCGCGCTCCGTGGACTGCCATGGTCCGCCTCCCGTCCGACACGGTTGACACCGCGCTTGGCCTGGAATCTAACAGCCGTGATCGGGACCGGGCCCGCGGAGACGGTGCCTCCACTTTCCGGACGCCCTCCCCCGGCGCCCCCGGGACCACTCCGAAGCCGATCCGGAGCCTTCCCGAGGCCGTGCCGCAACCGTCGGAGACCTACTCTCGCCGTCTCCGCCCACGTTAGCTAACAGCCCGATAACTGAAGACACGTCACTGCGTCCTCTCCCTTGACACCCCCGCGCCGAGCGACGAACCTTCAACACATCACCTGTGGGAGCGCTCCCACAGTACCTGACACATACACATCCCGCACGTTCCCCGCCCGAGCCGCAGCATGAACAAACGGGCCCAACAACGCAGTTGGCCGGGGGGTCGGCACGTCAGGCAACAGGAGGACGCAATGCGCACGAGTACCCGCGGGTCCCGCAGGCTGATGGCCCTCGCGGCCGTGGCCGCGCTGACGACGGGGCTGCTCGCCGGCTGCGCCGAGGACTCGGACGACGGGTCGTCGGACTCTGACGGTGGCAGCGGCGGTGGCAAGACCACGCTGACCATCGGCACGTTCGGGGTCTTCGGCTACAAGCAGGCCGACCTCTACGACGAGTACATGAAGCAGAACCCCGACATCACGATCAAGGAGAACGTCACCACTCGTACGGACGTGTACTGGCCGAAGACGCTCACCCGTCTGCAGGCCGGTGCCGGCACCGACGACATCCAGGCCATCGAGGTCGGCAACGTCGCCGAGGCCGTCCAGACGCAGGGCGACAAGTTCGTCGACCTGGGCAAGGACGTCGACAAGTCCCAGTGGCTGGACTGGAAGACGGCGCAGGCCACCACCAAGGACGGCAAGACCATCGGGCTCGGCACCGACATCGGTCCGATGGCGGTCTGCTACCGCAAGGACCTCTTCAAGGCGGCGGGCCTGGAGACGGACCGCGTCAAGCTCGCCGAGCAGTGGAAGGGCGACTGGTCGAAGTACGTCGACGTCGGCAAGGACTACATGAAGAAGGCGCCCAAGGGCACCAAGTTCGTGGACTCCGCCTCCTCGGTCTACAACGCGGCGCTCGGTGGCGAGAGCGAGCGGTACTACGACAAGGACGGGAACGTCGTCTGGGACAAGTCCGCGGGGGTGAAGAAGGCCTGGGACGCCTCGATGGAGGTGGCGACCAGCAACATGTCGGCGAAGCTGAAGCAGTTCGACAAGCCGTGGGACCAGGGCTTCGCCAACGGCGGCTTCGCGACCGTGGCCTGCCCCGCGTGGATGCTGGGCTACATCCAGGAGAAGTCGGGTGACTCCGGCAAGGGCAAGTGGGACGTGGCGGCGGCGCCCACCGCGGCCAACTGGGGCGGCTCGTTCATCGGTGTGCCCACGGCGGGCAAGCACCAGAAGGAGGCCGTCGCGCTGGCGAAGTGGCTGACCGCCCCCGAGCAGCAGGCGAAGGTCTTCGGCAAGCAGGCGAGCTTCCCGTCCACCCCGTCGGCGTACGCGAGCCTGAAGCCGCAGGCCGCCACCACGACGTTCTTCTCGGACGCGCCGATCACGCAGATCTTCTCGGACTCGGCGAAGACCATCCCGACGCAGATCTTCGGCGTCAAGGACCAGCCGATCAACACCGCCATCTCGGACATCGGCATCCTGCAGGTCGAGCAGAAGGGCAAGACCCCGGACCAGGGCTGGGACGCGGCTTCCAAGGAGATCAAGGACGTGCTCGGCCAGTGACCAGCTCCAAGCAGGCTCTCGCGCGATCAGCGCCGAGCGCCGACGCCGCGCCCGGCTCCCAGCCGGGCGCGGCGCGCCGTGCTCACGGTCGCGGTACACCGCCCCCGGGCCCCGGCTCCTGGCGCAGCCGGCTGTACCGCTGGGACATGAAGGCGTCGCCGTACGCGTTCATCGCCCCCTTCTTCATCTTCTTCGGTGCCTTCGGGCTCATCCCGCTGCTGTACACGGCCTGGTACTCGCTGCACAACGTGCAGCTGTCCAACCTGGACCAGCAGACCTGGGTCGGCCTGGACAACTACCAGAACCTGATGTCCTCGGACTTCTTCTGGGGGGCGCTGCAGAACACCTTCACCATCGGTGTGATCTCGACCGTGCCGCAGCTGCTCATGGCGCTCGGCATCGCGCACCTGCTCAACTACAAGCTGCGGGGCTCGACCCTGTGGCGGGTCGTGATGCTCACCCCGTACGCCACCTCGGTGGCGGCGGCGACCCTGGTGTTCGTCCTGCTCTACTCGTGGGACGGCGGCATGATCAACTGGCTGCTGCACTTCGTCGGGGTGGACGCGATCAACTGGCGTGAGTCCACGTGGGGTTCGCAGTTCGCGGTCTCCTCGATCGTGATCTGGCGGTGGACCGGCTACAACGCGCTGATCTACCTCGCCGCGATGCAGGCGATCCCCGCCGACCTGTACGAGTCGGCGGCCCTGGACGGCGCGGGCCGCTGGCAGCAGTTCCGCCATGTGACGATCCCGATGCTGCGGCCCACCATCCTGTTCACCGTGGTCGTCTCCACGATCGGCGCGACGCAGCTGTTCGGTGAACCGCTCCTGTTCGGCGGGGTCAGCGGCTCCAAGGGCGGCTCCGAGCACCAGTACCAGACGCTCGGCCTGTACATGTACGACCAGGGCTGGATCATCGGCAACCTCGGCAAGGCGTCCGCGATCGCCTGGACGATGTTCCTGATCCTGCTGATCGTCGCCGCGATCAACCTGCTGGTCACCCGACGGCTGAGGAAGACCCAATGACCACAAGCGAATTGACGCCATCTCAGGCGCCGATGGACGCGGCCGAGAAGGCTGCCCGGGACGGTTCCGGACGGCGCCGGCTGATGGGCGCGGGCAAGCAGATGCACGCGGGTCCCGTCACCTATGTCGTGCTCGCGGTCTTCGCCCTCGTCTCGCTGGCGCCGCTGCTGTGGACCGTGGTCGCGGCCTCGCGCACCAATCAGCGGCTCGCCGAGACGCCGCCACCGCTGTGGATCGGCGGGAACCTCTTCAAGAACCTCCAGAGCGCGTGGGAGGAGGGGGGCCTCGGCACCGCGATGGTCAACAGCACGATCGTCGCCGGCACCATCACCGTCGGTACGGTCCTGTTCTCCACGCTCGCCGGTTTCGCCTTCGCCAAACTGCGGTTCAGGTTCTCGAACGTCCTGCTGCTGCTGACCATCGGCACGATGATGATCCCGCCGCAGCTGGCCGTCGTACCGCTGTATCTGTGGATGAGCGAGCTGGGCTGGTCGAACCAGCTGCAGACGGTCATCCTGCCGACCCTGGTCAGCGCCTTCGGTACGTTCTTCATGCGGCAGTACCTGATCCAGGCGCTGCCCAGTGAGCTGATCGAGGCGGCGCGGGTCGACGGGGCGAGCAGTCTGCGCATCGTGTGGCACGTCGTCTTCCCGGCGGCGCGGCCGGCGATGGCCGTGCTCGGACTGCTGACGTTCGTGATGGCCTGGAACGACTTCCTGTGGCCGATCATCGCGCTCAACCAGCAGAACCCCACCGTGCAGGTCGCCCTCAACTCGCTCGGCACGGGTTACGTCCCCGACCAGGCGGTGATCATGGCGGGCGCGCTCCTCGGCACCCTGCCGCTGCTCATCGCCTTCCTGCTGTTCGGCAAGCAGATCGTGGGCGGGATCATGCAGGGCGCGATCAAGGGCTGACCCGCCGCGCCCGAACCGGCGCCCGCACCCGTACCCGCCCCCACACCGACACGCACGCCCGACGGGGGCCGAGCCGCCGCCTCGCCCCCGTCCCGCACCCCGTACGCCCGGTACCTCGCACCTCCCGGTACCCAGCACCCCAGTACCTCATGACCCTCCGGTACCTCACATGCCTGGTCACATCACCCTGGTCTCCTACGACCTTCCTCCCATGGGAGCGCTTCCATGCCCGAGCCCGAAACGCCCGTGACCTTCCCGGCCGCCTTCCTCTGGGGCGCGGCGACCTCCGCGTACCAGATCGAGGGGGCGGTGCGGGAGGACGGCCGTACGCCCTCGATCTGGGACACCTTCAGCCATACGCCCGGCAAGACGGCGGGCGGTGAGAACGGCGACATCGCCAACGACCACTACCACCGCTACCGCGACGACGTGGCGATGATGGCGGACCTGGGCCTGACCGCGTACCGCTTCTCGGTGTCCTGGTCCCGGGTGCAGCCGACGGGCCGCGGGCCCGCGGTCCAGCGCGGTCTCGACTTCTACCGCCGCCTGGTCGACGAGCTGCTCTCCCACGGCATCAAGCCCGCCGTCACCCTCTACCACTGGGATCTCCCGCAGGAGCTGGAGGACGCGGGCGGCTGGCCCGAGCGCGACACCGCGCTGCGCTTCGCCGAGTACGCGCAGATCGTGGGCGAGGCGCTCGGAGACCGCGTCGAGCAGTGGATCACGCTCAACGAGCCCTGGTGCAGCGCGTTCCTCGGGTACGCGTCCGGTGTGCACGCCCCCGGCCGCACCGACCCGGAGGCGTCCCTGCGCGCGGCGCACCACCTCAACCTGGCGCACGGCCTGGGCACCAAGGCCCTGCGCACCGCGATGCCCGCGCGCAACACCATCGCGGTGAGCCTCAACTCCTCGGTGGTCAGGCCGCTGACCCGGGACCCGGCCGACCTGGCGGCGGTGCAGCGCATCGACGACCTGGCCAACGGCATCTTCCACGGCCCGATGCTGCACGGCGCGTACCCGGAGACCCTGCTCGCGGCGACGGCCCCGCTGACGGACTGGTCGTACGTGCGGGACGGCGATCTCGCCCTGATCAAGCAGCCGTTGGACGCGCTCGGCCTGAACTACTACACGCCGACACTGGTGGGTGCGGTGCGCCCGGACGCGTCCGGCCCGCGCGCGGACGGCCACGGGGCGAGTTCGTCCTCCCCCTGGCCGGGCGCGGACGACGTGGCCTTCCACCAGACTCCCGGTGAGCGCACCGAGATGGGCTGGACGATCGACCCGTCGGGCCTCCAGGACCTGATCATGCGCTACACCCGGGAGGTGCCGGGGCTGCCGCTGTACATCACGGAGAACGGCGCCGCCTACGACGACAAGCCGGACCCGGACGGCCGCGTCCACGACCCGGAGCGCATCGCGTATCTGCACGGGCACCTGCGCGCGGTCCGCCGCGCGATCACCGAGGGCGCGGACGTACGCGGCTACTACCTCTGGTCCCTGATGGACAACTTCGAGTGGGCGTACGGCTACGGCAAGCGCTTCGGCGCGGTGTACGTGGACTACGCGACGCAGGCGCGCACACCGAAGTCGAGCGCCCTGTGGTACCGCGAGGCGGCCCGCAGCGGGGAGCTGCCGCCGGTGAGCCCGGTCGAGTGACCGAGTAGACGCCCTTCCTGGGGGAAGCGGGCGGGGGCGGGGCGCGGCACATGTCGAGGGGAGTGCCGCGCCCCGCGTACGCGTGTACGCGCGCCCCGGCCGGGTGGGGGGAAGGCCGGCCGGGGCGCGCGGCCCCCGCGCGGGCATGACCTCCTGCGGGGGCGTTCGGGTTCGCAGCTCGGGGGCTGCTTGTGGGGCTGTTCCCAGGTGGGCTACTTGTAGGCGGCGAAGGCCTTCGAGAAGGCGTTCGCGTCCTGGAGGATCGAGCTGCAGGTGGCGTCGGCGGAGGGCTTGGTGCCGCCCGCGCACTGCTTGTCGCGCGTGGCGGACCACAGGGAGAGCCAGCCGAGCCCCTTCGACTCGGCGAAGTTCACGAGCTGGGTGGCGTCCTCGACCTTGAAGACCTCCGACGCGACGTCGTTGACGCCGATCATCGGGGTGACGGCGACCGCCTTCCAGGCGGCGGAGTCGGAGAGGCCGAGGACTCCCTTGATCTGCGCCTGGGTCGCGGTGGCGGCCTGCTCGGCGTAGGTGCCCATGTCGTCGCTGTAGGCCGGTCCGTAGTCCATCGCCATGATGTTGACCGTGGCGATGCCGACGCCGTTCGCCTTGGCGTCGGCGAGCAGGCTCACCCCGTCCTGGGTGAGGCCCTCCGGCATGACGGGCAGGGTGAACGAGACGTCCAGGCCCGGGTGCTCGGCCTGCAGCTTCGCGATCGCCTGCGCCCGGCGGGTGTTGGCCGCCTTGTCCGGGAGCGCGCCGCCCTCCACGTCGAAGTCGACCTTCGTCAGGTCGTACGCGTCCACGGCCTTGCCGTACGCCGCCGCGAGGGCGTCCGCCGACGAGCAGTTCAGCGCCAGTTCGGAGCCGGACGCGCCGCCGAAGGAGACCCGGACGTCGCCGCCCTTGGCCCGGAGCGCGCCGATCTGCGCGGCGACCGCGTCGCCGCCGAGGTCCGTCACCCCGCCCCACTTGGGGGTGCAGCCGCCGCCGTCCGTGACGAAGGCGAGGTTGTACTCCTTCACCCCGGTGGCCGCGGAGTGGGCCAGCAGGTCGAAGGCGGGGTAGAGCGAGGTGTCGACGTAGGGCGCGAAGCCGGCGGTGGCGGCCGTGCCGCTGCCGGTGGTCCCGGAGGGCGTGGGGGTGGCGCTCGGGCTCCTGGTCGCGGTGGCCGTGGCGGTCGGCGTGGCCGTCGGGGTCGCGGTGGCCTTCGTCGGTTCCGGTGACGGGGACGAGGTCTGCGTCGGGCGGCCGGTGGGCTCCGGTGTCGCGCCGTCGTCCACCGAGCACTTGGCGCCGTCGACGAGACAGCCGGTCGGGTCGCCGGAGCCCCGCACCACGAAGCCGACGGTCACCGTCTCGCCCTTGGCGAGCCCGTCCTCGTCCCAGGACGGGGGCTTCACGGTGACGTGCCGGCCGCTCACCTTGGACTCGGCGTTCCACAGCGAGCTGAGCGTGGCGCCGGACGGCAGGTCGAACTCCAGTGTCCAGTCCGTCTTCGCACCGGCGCTGTCGTTGGCCACGACGTACTGCGCGGTGTAGCCCGTCGACCAGTCGCTGGTCTTCGTGTACGCGGCACCGACGCCCGCGGCCTGTGCCGTGCCGGAGAACATGAGCGCTCCGCCGCCGACCACGGCCGCGGCGACCACGCCCCCTATCGCCTTGTTCCTGCCACTGGCCATGCGCCGGTGCGTGCTCATCGCGTGCCTGCCTTCGCTGTACGGGGCCCCGGTTTCCCGTGAACGGGACCGAGGGTGGGGGTGCGGCAGCACGCTAGCGAGCCGGAAACCGGCAAAACGCCTGATCCGGACGGGACTTGTGGTTCTTAGGGTGCGCTTAAGGGAGGGATCGGGAACGGTTAAAGGTCGAGACCAATGTGGCGGGCCGACGGCGTCGCACCGCACCCCGGTGGCCGCGCCGTTCGGGCTCGCGCCCGTCCAGCTGGATCCAGATCCTGACCTCGGTGCCGCCCAGGACGGAACGGCCGATCCGCACGTCCCCGCCGGTCGACTCCGCGAGCCGGCTCACGATGTCCAGGCCGAGTCCGGTCGAGCCGTCGGCGCCGGAGCCGCGACCGCGCGCCATCGCGGCCCGCGGGTCGGCTATCCCCGGGCCCGCGTCCGAGACGAGGACGATCACCGCGTCCTCGCCGTTGTGCACGTCGACCGCGAAGGCGGTGCCCTCGGCCGTGTGCCGGAACACGTTCCCCAGCAGCGCGTCGAGCGCGGCGACCAGATCGGCGCGGGCCACGGGTATCCGTACGGGCCGGTCGACCCCGGCCACCCGGACCTTGCGGCCCTCGTCCTCGGCGAGCGCCGACCAGAAGTCCATGCGCTCCCGGACGACCTCGGCCGCGTCGCATCCGACACCGACGCCGACCGCGGCGGTCTGCGGCTTGGCGTCCCGGGCCGTGCGGATGATCGTGTCGACCTCGCGCTCCAGCTGGGCGACGGCGGCCCGGGTCTGCTCGGCGGCCGGCCCGTCACCGAGCGAGGCCGCGTTCAGCCGCAGCACGGTGAGCGGCGTACGCAGCCGGTGGGAGAGGTCGGCCGCCAGCTCCCGCTCGTTGGCCAGGAGTTGAACGACCTGGTCGGCCATGGAGTTGAAGGCGACCGCCGCGAGCCTCAGCTCGGTCGGCCCCTCCTCGGGCACCCGCGCGCCCAGCTTCCCCTCCCCCAGCTCGTGCGCGCTCTCCACCAGGCGCTGAGCGGGCTGCACCATCCGTACGCCGAGCCGGTCGGCCACCGCGACCGAGCCGACGATGAGCGCGACCCCGACCCCGGCGAGGACGGCCCAGGCCGTGCCCAGGCCGTTGGTGACCTCCGCCTCGGGGACGTACACCTCGACGACCGCGATCTCGCCCGAGCTGAGCGCGACGGGCTGCAGCAGCGTGGAGCCGCCGGGCACTTCGGTGGTGGAGGCCCGGCCCAGCTTCCGGGTCATGGCGATGTCCTTGTCGGCGGCACGCTGCCGCCCGATGTCGACGGCCTGCTGCCTGCCACCGGCACCGCCGGTGGCACCGGAGCCACCGCTGTCCCCGCCGGCCGGTATGTGCACGGCCATGCCCGCGTCCGAGGCGGCCGAGGCGACGACCCGCTCCAACTCGGCCCGGTCGGTGGTGATCGAGAGCGCGGGGGCGATGGCCGCCGCCTCCCGCTCGGCGTTCGAGAACGCGCGGTCCCTCGCCATCTCCCTGATCACCAGGCCCAGCGGGACCGCGAAGGCCACCACGACCATCGTGGTGACGGCCACACAGACCTTGACCAGCGCCCACCTCATCGCGCCGGCTCCGTGCCCGCCGGTCCGCGCAGCCCGCCCTGGCCCGGCGGCTCCAGCTTCACGCCGACCCCGCGCAGGGTGTGCAGATAGCGCGGCCTGGCCGCCGTCTCGCCCAGCTTCCGCCGCAGCCAGGACAGATGGACGTCGATGGTCTGGTCGTCCCCGTAGGACTGCTGCCACACCTCGGCCAGCAGCTCCTTGCGCGCCACGACGACACCGGGCCGCCCCGCGAGGAAGGCCAGCAGGTCGAACTCGCGCCGGGTCAGATCCAGTCGTACGCCGTCCAGTTCGGCCTGGCGGCGCAGCGGGTCGATGGCGAGACCGCCGACCCTGAGCTGCGGCGAGGGCGGCGGCTCCGAGGCAGAGGACCGGGCCCGGCGCAGGACCGCCGCCATCCTCGCCGACAGGTGCTCCACCGAGAACGGCTTGGTCAGGTAGTCGTCCGCGCCGTCGTTCAACAGGCGGACGATCTCCGTCTCGTCGTCCCGCGCGGTCGCCACGATCACGGGCACGTCGGTGATGCCGCGCAGCATCTTCAGCGCCTCCGACCCGTCCAGGTCGGGCAGGCCGAGATCCAGGATCACGACGTCGAAACGGAAATGGGCGACCTCGCGCAACGCCTCAAGGGCCGTACCGACACTGCGCACCGTGTGCGTGGCCTCGGTCAGATGCCGGATGAGGGCGGAGCGTACGAACTGGTCGTCCTCGACCACGAGCACACTTGCCATGAGCGGCACCGTACGCCATACGGGGAGGGCCGGTCCGGGGCCTGTGGACAACTTCCAAGCCTGTGGACACACGGGACACGGACGGGGCTCGTGGGGCAGGATGGCCCGCGATGCGCAGAGGACTCATACACGTACTGGCTTGGTCGCTCGCCACGGGCGCGGCGGTCACGCTCTCGTGGTGGGGTGTGCACACGGTCATGACCGGGACGGCCTACGATCCCCCGCGGGCGCTGCCGATCACGGCGGACGGGACCACGCAGGGGGCGAAGCCGCTGTCGTCCTCGACGAGTCGGCCGGAGTCCCCGGCGGGGCCGGCGGCCTCGCCGTCGAGGAGCCGGTCGCCGCGCGCCAGCGGTTCGGCCTCGGCCGCGCCCTCGGCTTCGCCGTCACCGTCGCCGTCGCGTTCGAAGCCGGTGAGTGCCGCTCCGCCGAGCGCGGGGGTCTCCGGCGAGGTGAAGAGTTACGACACCGACGGGGGGCGGGCCGTCTTCGCCCTCGGGACGTCGTCGGCGTCGCTGGTGTCCGCGACGCCCGCGTCGGGGTGGTCGATGCAGGTGTGGAAGACGGAGACGTGGATCCGGGTGGAGTTCTCGTCCGGGGCGGACCGGGTGTCGGTGTTCTGTACGTGGCACGACTCGGCGCCGCGCGTCGAAGTCAACGATTACTGAGGGTTCTGGTCTTGTCTGCCGGCCCGGTGGGGGCTGGTCGCGAAGCTCCCCGCGCCCTTTACGGGGCCGACTGTTGCGCCTTACCGGAAAACTGACGGCGGGGGTGCCGGGGACGCCACTGCCGACGCGTCCGTCACGGGGGTCGCTCCGCCGGTGAAGTCCCGTAGTGCCCTGCCGTGTTCGACTCTGGCCGGGTGGGGGTCGGAGGCCGCGCGGCGGGTCAGTTCCGCTACGGGCAGTGGCCGGTCGGAGGCGACCAGGACCGCGTTGCCGAAGCGTTTGCCGCGCAGGACCGTGGGGTCGGCGACGAGCGCGAGTTCGGGGAAGACGCCGGCCGCGGTGGCGATCTGGCCGCGCAGATGCGCCAGGGGCGGACCGTCGGCGAGGTTGGCGGCGTACAGACCACCGGCCTTCACGACCCTGCGCACCTCGGTGAGGAACTCTCCGGACGTCAGATGCGCGGGCGTTCGCGCCCCGCTGAACACGTCCGCGATGACCAGGTCGGCCCAGCCGTCCGGCACCTTGGCGAGCCCTTCACGTGCGTCGACGGACCGCACCCGGATCCGGGCGTTCGGGTCCAACGGCAGCGCACGCCGGACCAGTTGGACGAGGGCCGCGTCCCGTTCGACGACCTGCTGGGTGGAGCGGGGGCGGGTGGCGGCCACGTACCGGGCGAGGGTGAGGGCGCCACCGCCGAGGTGCACGGCGTGCACGGGCCGGCCGGGCGGGGCGACGAGGTCGATGACGTGCCCGAGGCGGCGCTGGTACTCGAAACTCAGATACGCCGGATCGTCGAGGTCGACATGCGACTGCGGAGCCCCGTCGATGAGCAGCGTCCACCCCCGGGCCCGCTCCCGATCGGGCAGCAGTTCGGCCAGCCCCCCATCGACCTCTTCGACAACGGCCGCACTCGCCACACGCCGACTCTTCCCCTTACCCATCCCCCCATTATCGGCCAAGCGAAAGAACCCACCCCAGCACACCAGCCCACCCAAGGAACGCGGAGAACGGCACAACCTTCGGCTCCCAGGGGCGCAGGGAACGGCGCAATCTTTTGTCTTTCAGGGGCGCGGGGAACGGCGCAATCTTTGCTTTTCGGGGGCGCGGGGAACGGCGCAATCTTTGGCCTTCAGGGGCGCGGGGAACGGCGCGACCAGCCACGACGCACCCGCACCCGACCCCGAGACACCAAGCCCCCCGAACCCCCTGCCACCCTCAACGGCAGTTGTCCGCGGCCTCGATCAACCGAGCCGCCTCCCCCAACGCCGCCCGCAGCACCGCAGGATCCGTGGCCGGCTCCGCCTCCCCCGGCGGCAGCAGCCAGTCCGACCCCTCGACGGGCGGCTCGGGCGCCGGCCGGACCCCCCGCCCGTCGGTCCGCGTACACGTACTGCCCGGGACGTCCCAGGCGGAAGCCGTACCGGGCGGCACCAGAAACCCCAGGGTGTCGCAGTTGTCGTCGTGCAGTACGGGCCCGACCGCCTCGGCGGGAGCGCCCCGCCGCAGGATGTCGACGGCCTCCAGCCCCTGCCGGGCGGGCACGGTGACGAGGTCACAAGGGCCCCCGCGGCCTTCGCTCTGCCTGGTCTCCACCACGGAACCCCTCCTCGATCGAGCACGCCACATTGTTCAACGCTGCACAGCCTCAACGGCTACGGCGAAACTCGGCCGCAAAGGATGGCAGTTCATGGCGGATCAGGGATGAGATATCCGTTTTGTAGCCAAACCCCGTGTGGTGGACTCGTCACAGCGGGTACGTTCGTGCCCGCCGGAAACAGCGGGTGCGGCTCGATCGCCCACATGATCAACCCGCTCCGATCCCGGCCTGGTTCGACGGTTCGCGAGAGAGGGCCCGGCCATGGCGTCGTCACCGATGACCTCGTCGTCCCAGTCACCTCAGCCGCCACGCCCACTTCGGCCGAATCTCGCCTTCCGGCGCCTGCGCGGGCAGCGCTCGCCGGGCGAGTTCGCCGCCGCCGTGCGGCGGGCGGCCCGGGAGATCGACGAACGGGTCAGCTGCGACGCGCGCTACATCGGGCGCGTCGAGGCGGGCGAGATCCGCTGTCCCAACTACGCGTACGAACGGGTTTTCCTGCACATGTTCCCCGGCCGGACACTGACCGACCTGGGGTTCGTGCCCCGTTCGGCGGTACGTGGACGGGGGGCGCGCACCGCCGAGGTGGCGCCCGCTCCGCGCACCACGAGCCCGCTGTCCGCCCCGCATGAGACGGACGGGGCGTACGAGCCGTATGTGACGACACACGACTCGTATGCGCCGCACGACCCGCACGACCCTCACGACCCGCACGAGATCGACGATCAGAACCACGAGGAGAGCGACGTGCAACGTCGCGCATTCATGAGCGGCGGCACCGCCACGGTGACGGCCGCCTCGCTGGGCCCCTGGGGGCTCGTGTTCGGCGGCACCGCCGAGGCCGCGCCACGTTCCGTGCGCCGGGCCGGCGAGGCCGAGGCGGGGGCGCTGGAAGAGGCCGTCCGCAAGATCCGCGTGCTGGACGACCGGCACGGCGCCGACGGCCTGTACCGGAGGGCGGCGGCTCCGCTGCGGGCCGCCTACGCCCTGCTGGACGCCGGCGCCGCACGGCGGGCGACCACCGAGCGGCTGCACACGGGGGCCGGTGAACTGGCCATCTCGGTCGGCTGGCTGGCACACGACTCGGGGCGGTTCGACGACGCCCGCTCGCACTACGCGGAGGCGCTCGCGACGGCCCGGGTGGCCAGGGACCCGGCCCTGGAGGCGCACGCCTTCTGCAACACGTCCTTCCTCGCCCGGGACGCGGGACGGCCCCGCGAGGCGGTACGGGCGGCCCAGGCCGCGCAGTACGCGGCGCGCCCCCTGGGCTCGGCCCGGCTCCTGTCGCTGCTCGCGCTGCGCGAGGCGGGCGGCTGGGCGGGGCTGGCCGACCGGACGGGCTGCGAGCAGGCACTGACCCGGGCGCAGGCCCTGTACGGGCGGGGCTCCTGTGACGCCGACCCGGAGTGGATGAGCTTCTACGGGGACGCCGAACTGGCGGGCCTTGAGGCGCAGTGCTGGTCGACGCTCGGCGACTGGCAGCGCGCCGCCCACCAGGCACGCCGGGCGACCCGGCTCCAGGACCCGCACTTCACCCGCAACCTCGCGCTGTACACGGCCGAACTCGCCGACGACCTGGCCCGCGCCGGACACCCCGACGAGGCCGCCGCGGCCGGGCTGCGTGTCCTGGACCTGCTGGACGAGGTCCAGTCGTCCCGGGTGCGGACCATGCTGGCGGGGACGGCCAGGGTCCTGCTGCCGCACCGCCGCGCGTCGGGTGTGGCGGACTTCCTGGAACGGCACGGGGCCCTGCCGCGACCGGCCTAGGCCGGGCCTACGGGATCAGGTGGCCGCAGTCGTTCCAGGTCTCGATCGCGGGCTCTCCGTAGGCCCAGCCAAGGACCGAGAGGGACGTGGGGTTGAGGCGGACGCGGGCCGCGAAGTCGATGTCCAGGCCGAGCCAGCGGGCGCCGATCGAACGCAGGATGTGGCCGTGGGCGAAGACCAGCACGTCACGTTCCCCGGCGCGGACCCGCTCCACGACCTCGTCCGCACGCGCGGAGACCTCGGCGAGGGTCTCGCCCCGGGGCACACCGTCCCGCCAGATCAGCCAGTCGGCACGGTCGGCACGGATCTCGTCGGGGGTCAGGCCCTCGTACGCCCCGTAGTCCCACTCCATGAGCGCGTCCCAGGGGGTCGCCCGGTCCGCGAAGCCGGCGATCTCGCACGTCTCGCGCGCGCGTGCCAGCGGGCTGGTGAGGACCTCCGCACCGGGGAGCCCGTCCAGCGGTGCCCGGTGCAGGCGCTCGCCGAGCAGTTTCGCGCCGCGTCTGCCCTCGTCCAGCAGCGGGATGTCGGTCCTGCCGGTGTGCTTGCCGGACAGCGACCATTGCGTCTGTCCGTGCCGGGCCAGCAGGATGCGCGGTGCCATGAAAGGGCCTTTCGGGGAAACTCGGGCGGTGAACCGCGGAAGAACGAGGGATGGATCACTTCCCATCATCGCGCACGTGCGCGAGAAGCAACCCGGGGGCCGATCTCCGCGTCTTTGAGCACCGGGGGCGCCCCCACAGGGGAAGCGCACAGACCGTACATTGGTCCGCGGCACTGCGGGCGGGGGAGCAGGAGGCGGAGGAATCGGATGCTGCGGACCGATGAACCAGTCAGCGAGGCGGCATCACGAATCCGCCTCCGCTGGTGGACCGAGCTGCCCCTGATCCTGCTGGTGTACGGGGCGTACTCGGCGGGACGGCTCCTCGCGCGCGGAGACGTGACCCATGCCGTCGACCACGGCCTGGCGATCCTGCGGGTGGAGAAGTTCTTCTTCCTGAACGCCGAGCACCCGCTGAACCGCCTGTTCACCCGCGAACCCTGGCTCGGCATCCCGGCGGACTTCTGGTACGCGTCGCTGCACTACATGGTGACGCCCGCCGTCCTCATCTGGCTGTTCCGCTCCCGCGCGGTGCGCTACCGGGCCGCCCGGACCTGGCTGATGACGTCCACGTTCATGGGCCTGATCGGTTTCACCCTGCTGCCGACCTGCCCGCCGCGGCTGCTGTCGGCGAGCCACGGATTCGTCGACACGATGGCCCAGTACAGCGACTACGGCTGGTGGGGCGGCGAGGCGAGCGCACCCCGCGGACTCGGCGGCATGACGAACCAGTACGCGGCGATGCCGAGCCTGCACTGCGGCTGGGCCCTGTGGTGCGGCGTGATGCTCTGGATGTACGGCGGCACGCGGCTCACCAAGATCGCGGGCGTCCTGTACCCGCTGATCACGACGATCGTGGTGATGGGCACCGCCAACCACTACTTCCTGGACGCGGTCGCGGGCTTCGCGGTCATGGGCGTCGGATTCCTGCTCGTCCGGCCGGTGCTGCGGCTCGCGGACACGTTCCGGACGCGGTTCGGATTCAGCCCCTTCGCACCGGCCCCCGGGGGTTCCCCCGCCGCTCCCCCGGCCGCCGCGCACGACACAGGTTCCTCAATTGTCAGTGCGGGGTGCCAGACTTCGCCGGGTGAGCGACTTCCCCGACAGCGCAAGGTCCCAGCCACCCCGGGTGCCGCCGAGCCGGGAGCCGAACCGGCAGTCAGTCCCGTCGACTCGGAGGACGAGACTCCGGCAGCGGCTCGCTGAGCTGCGCGGCCCGGCCGTCCCACCGCAGCCGCTGGACGCGCGCGCCCTCGCGGCGCTCGCGGCGAACCCGGGGTGCCGCCGGCGCGCGATCCTCGACGGCGCGGGCGTGAACAAGGCGGTGCTGGCGAGCGCGCTCGGCTCGCCGTCGGCCTTCGGGCAGTCGCAGTTCGCGTTCATGCGGGGCAACGCCTTCGAGGCGCGGGTCAAGGCCGACGGGGGCGCGGAGCTGCTGCGGCTGGTGCACGAGAAGCTGGACGCGGGGGCCGAACCGCCTGCCGGCGGCACGGTTCCCGACCTCGGCGCCGTCGGCCCCGAGGGGCGCACGGCCCGTACGGCGCTGGCGCTGCGCGAGGCCACCGCGGCGGGCGGCTGGACGCTGCTCGACCACCCGCTGCTCGCCCTGGAGGTGGCGGGCTCCCCCGCCTTCCTGGAGCCGGACGCGGTGGTCGTGCACCCCGGCGGCGGCTGGACGGTCGTCGAGATCAAGTCCTTCCCGATGCTGGACGGTTCGGCGGACGCGGCCAAGGTCGGCGCGGCGGCCCGCCAGTCCGCGGTGTACGTCCTGGCGCTGGAGCAGGTCGCGGCCCGGCTCGACCCCGCGCCCGAGGTCCACCACACGGTGCTGCTGGTCTGCCCGAAGGACTTCTCCAACCTGCCCACCGCGTCGGCCGTGGACGTCCGCAAGCAGTGCTCGGTGACCCGCCGCCAGCTGGACCGCCTCACCCGTGTCGAGGACATCGCCGACGCGCTCCCCGAGGGCACCTGCTTCTCCCCCGACCTCCCCGCCGCCGAGCTGACGGCCGCGGTGGAGTCGGTCCCGGCGACCTACGCCCCCGAGTGCCTCGCCGCCTGCGAACTGGCCTTCCACTGCCGCGCCCACTCCCGCGCCGAGGGCGCGGTCACTTCCCTGGGCCGCTCCCTACGTGCGGAACTCGGCGCCCTGAGCACGGTCACCGACGTCCTCTCGGCGGCCCACGGCCACACCGGCGACCCCACGGACCCGACGGTGGAGACCCTGCGCAGAGCGGCAACCCTCCGAGCAGAGGCCCTGGCCACACCAAGCCCCGCAAGGGGCGCGGGGAACGGCGCGACCAGCCACAACGCCGCAGCACCCGACGACCAACCCCAGCCCCCGCCCCAAAGGGGCGCGGGGAACTGCGCGACCAGCCACGACGGCGCCGCAGGCGACACACCACCGCCCGCGCAGCGAACCACGCAGCGAACCACTCAGCGGAGCGCCCTGCCGCAACCCGGGCGATCGGGGCCGTCATGACCCTGATCACCACACTCGCACGGCTGGAAGCCGTGAACACCGGCCGAGCCCAGCCCCTCGCCACCGTCCGCCACCGCCACCTCACCGACCATCCCCTGGTTCTCGTCCCGCTCACCACCGCGGGAGAGGCCGGCGCCCCGCTCGGCGCACTGGTCGGCACGGACCGCGACGCCCCGCGCCTCCTCGTCGTGCCGCAGCCCCGCGACCGCGACCTCCGCTTCGCGTTCCTCGCCGAGCTCGCGGACATCGTCCTGCCCTACATCGACGCCTACGCGGACGACGTCGAGGCCGCCGAGCGCAACGAGACCGACCCGGAGACCGGCAAGCGGGTCAAGGTGGAGGTCGAACTGTGCGCGGACGCACCGCAGCTGATCGTCCCGGGCCGGGCCGGCATCGAACTCGTACGACTGCTGGGGCGTTCCATGCGGTTCAGGCGCACCGCCGAGCAGGACCCGGAGACCCCGTATCCGGCGCCGCCGCGCGTGCCGCTGCTCGGGAGGTGGCTCACGCACTACGGGGAGCGGGCCCGGGTGCCGGGTTCGTCGCTCCTCACGGCTCTCACCGACGCCCTGTCCCGGCACTGGGCCACCGGCCAGTCCTCCCTGGAGGACCAGCACCTCGGCGCGCTGCTCGGGTGGATCGACCCGCCGCGGGGCGAGTCCGGCGCCGAGGCGGCGGTGCGGGCCGAGCTGCTGCGGGACGCCCAGGGCCAGCTCGTCTGCCCGCCCGCCGGGCCGGCCACCGACCCGGCCTTCGACAACAAGCTGCTCGCCCCCGCCATCGAGCGCTACGACCGCGCGCGTACGGCGCTCGCGGCCGCCGAGGACGGTGTCGAGGCGGACGACCGGCTCGGTGAACTCACCGCGGCCGAGCGGCACATCCACGAGCTGGTGGCCAGCCGCACCCGTCCCACCTGGGACGCGGTGTGGCACGGCCTCGATCTGCTGCGGGCCCTGCCCGAAGGCCCGCGCGCGGCCGACCGCTGGACCCGCGACCGCTGGTCGTTCACCGGCCACCGGGACCGGGTCCTCGCCGGCGAGCCACCGCAGCCGCGCCGCGACGACGCGGTCACGGCGGCGAACAAGCTCGCCACGCGCGAGCGCGAACAGGCCAGGCTGGAGGCGCAGGAGGCCCTCGACGACCCGCTTGTCATGGCCGGGCGCCGGCTCGGGGGTGAGGCCTTCGCGGGTGAGGTCACCGATGTGGTGATGGCGTACAGCGAGGGGAAGCGGGCCGCCCCGCGCCCCCTGGTGACCGTGCGGACGGACGACCGGCCGCATCTCGGCGAGCGCGCGAAGGTCTACCGCTCGCTCGGCGGGAAGCCTCAGTCGGCCGAGTTCGTCGGGTACGAGCGGGACGAGGGGCACGACCCCGCCCGGGAGGACGGCGGCACCCTCGTCGTGCTGCGGATCCTGGACAAGATGGGCCGCGGCAAGGAGCCCGAGCCCGGTTCCGTACCGGAGAAGGGCGATCCGCTCTGCTTCACGCTCTTCGAGCACGAGCAGCGGGGCGGCGCGAAGCTGCCCGAGCCGGAGGACACGCCGTGGACGCATGGCGGGCCGCCGGGAGAGACCGACGCCGCCCCGCCGCCCGACGCCGTGACCCCGGAGGACGTTCTGTGACCACCGTGTTCGACCCGGGGGCCGAGGCCGCCCGCGCCACCGACGCGATCCTGCGCGACACCCTGCACGGGGCGCACCGCGGGGTCGTGGTCGACTCGCCTCCCGGCGCGGGCAAGTCCACGCTCGTCGTACGGGCCGCGCTGGAACTGGCCGAGGCGGGGCGCCCGCTGATGGTCATCGCCCAGACGAACGCGCAGGTGGACGACCTGGTGCTGCGGCTCGCCGAGAAGAACCCGGAGCTGCCCGTCGGCCGCCTGCACAGCAGCGACTCCGACCCGTACGACAAGGCACTCGACGACCTGCCGAACGTACGCAAGTCCGCGAAGGCGGGCGACCTCGCCGGGCTCGACGTGGTCATCTCGACGGCCGCGAAGTGGGCGCACGTCAAGGGGGTCGAGCCGTGGCGGCACGCGATCGTCGACGAGGCGTACCAGATGCGTTCGGACGCGCTGCTCGCCGTGGCCGGGCTGTTCGAGCGGGCGCTGTTCGTGGGCGACCCGGGCCAGTTGGACCCGTTCGCGATCGTCGGCTCGGAGCAGTGGGCGGGCCTGTCGTACGACCCCTCGGCCTCGGCCGTGACGACCCTCCTCGCCCACAATCCGGAGCTGCCGCAGCACCGGCTGCCGGTCTCCTGGCGGCTTCCCGCCTCCGCGGCGCCGCTGGTCTCGGCCGCGTTCTACCCCTTCACACCGTTCCGCAGCGGTACGGGCCACGGCGACCGGCTGCTCACTTTCGCGGTGCCGTCGGACGGTTCGGGCCCCGACCGCGTCATCGACGAGGCGGCCGAGTCGGGCTGGGGCCTGCTGGAACTCCCGGCCCGGCACACCCCGCGTACGGACCCGGAGGCGGTCCGGGCCCTCGCCCTGGTCGTACGCCGACTGCTGGACCGGGGCGGCGCCGCGACCTCGGAGCGGTCTCCCGACGCGGCGCCGCTGACGGCCGACCGCATCGCCGTCGGCACGGCCCATCGCGACCAGGCGGCGGCCGTCCGGGCGGCGCTGGCCGAGCTGGGTGTCCCGGAGGTGACGGTCGACACGGCGAACCGGCTGCAGGGGCGCGAGTTCGACGTGACCGTCGTCCTGCACCCCCTGTCGGGGCGCCCCGACGCGACGGCCTTCCATCTGGAGACGGGCCGCCTGTGCGTGCTGGCCTCGCGCCACCGGCATGCCTGCATCGTCGTGTGCCGCGCCGGTGTCACCGACCTCCTGGACGACCACCCGTCGACGGAGCCGGTGCAACTGGGCGTCACGGTGAAGTTCCCGGACGGCTGGGAGGCGAACCACGCGGTGTTCTCGCATCTGTCTGAACACCGGGTGGCGTGGCAGTCGTAAGGGAGCGTGTACGCGTAAGCGTGTTCGGGGGTTCGGGGGTTCAGGGGCGTGCGTCGGGGCCGGTGGCCCTCTTGCGCGGTCA
Organism: Streptomyces sp. NPDC017991; assembly: GCF_044328075.1. Taxonomy (NCBI): domain Bacteria; kingdom Bacillati; phylum Actinomycetota; class Actinomycetes; order Kitasatosporales; family Streptomycetaceae; genus Streptomyces; species Streptomyces sp. NPDC017991. The sequence goes on from NZ_JBIRGP010000002.1 coordinate 682,843, forward strand.
AGGGACAATGGACGCTGGCCCGCCCACGAGGACGGGCCGACCGCTGTACGAGGAGGAGAAGTCATGGCGGAGCCCACGCCGCGTCGGAACGAGCCGCGGCTTCGCCCCGCGCCGCTGCTCTTCGAGCCCGCGGCGGCGGCGACCGATCCGGAGCACTTCTTCGACCTGGAGTCGATCGACGATCCGCGGGCGTTGCTGGCCCGCTCCACGGAGTTGGCGCTCGCGTTTCGCGCGGCGACCGATCGGGCCGTGGAGTTCCAGGCGATGGCCGCGGCGCAGCTTGCGGATCCTCGTCGGTTCGACCGGCTCACCCCGGCGGAGGTCGCTGCGCGGGCCGAGTGGACCGAGGACTATGCGAGGAAGATGGTGGAGTTCGGGCGGGAGTTGTTGCGTGGGGCGGATGCGGAGGGGTATGCGGATCCCGTCTGATCGCCTCCGGCGGGGGGTGTTCGTCGGGTGCGGGTCCGTTGTGGCCGGTCGCGCCGTTCCCCGCGCCCCTTGAAGGCCGCAGGATTGCGCCGTTCCCCGCGCCCCTCGAAAGACGAAAGACTGCGCCGTTCCCCGCGCCCCTTGAACGACACAAGATGGCGCCGTTCCCTCGCCCCTGGCCGGGGCTGGCATATGCCAGGTGGGCAAGATACTGCACTTCTTTCTCTCCTGTCCTGGGTTTTCGCAACTCTGTGGATGTGGGTGATCACGGCGGGTAGACCTGGGTGGCATGAGCATCTTTGGGAACCACGCCGGGTCCGAGGTCACCGGAGTCACCCCCGAGGGCGCGGCCTGGCTCGCCTCGGCAGGAACGTATCCGCGTAGTACCCGCGTCCTCTGGGACGACCGGCCCACCGCCCCGGTGGTCCTCGCCTGCGGATCCGCCTTCGACGTCGTCAACGCCCCCGCCCTGTTCGGGCGCCACATGCTGGACCGGCTGTGGGACGAGGGGCCGGGCTCGGGCCCCGTGGCCGCCCACCGGGGCCGGATGCTCCTGTTCGCCGCCCCCGGCACGGCGCAGCGCCTGCCCTCGCTGCTGGAGTGGGAGGAGTGGGGATCGGGCGGCGCCTCGGAGCGGGGCCGGGCCATCCCACCGCTCCTGTGTCACGGCACCGGCGACGCGGTGACCGTCCCCGCCCCGGCCCCCCTCGCCCCGCCGGTGCCGGCCGCCGCCACCCGCCTCGGCTCCCGCTGGCTGGTCGCCCCCGACACCCGCACTCCCTGGCTGCCGGGGCCGGAGATCATGCTGTGGGCGGCGGTACGAGCGGCCCGGTCAGCGGCCCGGCGACTGCTGTCGGAGCCCTCCCCCACGGCGCCGATATCGATTTTTCCTCCCGCCGATCAGGATGCTAAGGTCTACGACGTCAGCAGGCGCCGCTAGCTCAGTTGGTTAGAGCAGCTGACTCTTAATCAGCGGGTCCGGGGTTCGAGTCCCTGGCGGCGCACAGACGGTGGGAAGCCCCTCGCGGAAGCGGGGGGCTTTTCGCATGCCCGCCCGCACGCCCGCTCGCATGCCAGCGCCGCCTAAAGGCTGTCCCGGTCGTCGTCCCGACCGGTCGAGATCGTCACCGTCCACGCCCCCGACGCCGTCCGGTCCACCACCTCGACCCGGACGTCCTCCCCGGGCACGGTGAAGCTCTCCCCGAGGCCGACCGGGGCGTCCGCCAGGGGGGCGTAGACCGAGTCGGCCCAGCAGGTCCCGGAACCGGGGTGCGCGTCGACCACCTCGATCGGCCCGCGACCGGACTCCGCCCCGCCGCGCACGCGGTAGACGAGCACGCCCTGCGAGCAGGCCTCCTCGTCGTTGCCGGCCGGTCCCCGCACCTCGAAGGCGAGGGCGCTGTCCCGTGCGGTCCGCACCACCGCCAGCTTCGTCCCGCCCGCCGTCCCGAACCCCGCCCACCCCGGCTCGGACATCGGCTCGGACATCGACTCGGAGCCCGGCTCGGACATCGGCGCGCCCGCCGCGATGCCGCCCGCCGCAGCCACCCCGGACCCCGCCGCCAGCGGCTCCAGCGTCAGTCGCGTACCCCGCGCGCCCGCGTCCCGTACGCACGCCACCTGACGTGGTTCCAGCCACCCGAGCTTCCATTTGTGCCAGCCGAAGAGGTCGGGGGCGAGTCCGAACTGGCTGCCCATGAGGTCCCAGTCGCCGACGTACGTGTCCCAGTCGCCCTTGCCGTCGACGGGCCGGTGGTAGAGGTCGGGCAGATCGAAGACGTGGCCGGTCTCGTGGGCCAGGACCAGCCGGTCCGGCGGGTGCTTCTCGAACACCGTGACGACCCGGCGGATGTCCGTCCCGTCGGCCCGCAGCGGCACGTCCATGTTCACCACCTTCGTCGCGTCCGAGTCGACTCCGGGAGCATCGGGATCGGCGACGAAGTAGACGACGTCGTAGCGGGAGAAGTCGACCCGGCTGTCCGCCACCGCGAGGGCGTCCCGCAGATACGCGGAGCGCGAGGCCGCGTTCCAGTCCCGCTGTATGGCGTACGCGGTCGACGGCCGCGGCATCCGGATCCATTCGCGCAGCGGGTGCGGGCGCAGCTGGAACTTTCCGTACGAGGCCCGTTCGAAGAAGCGGCTGGTGGCCGGGAAGTAGTCGGCCGTCAGTTCGGCGGGCCTGGTCAGCGGTGCGGCGTCCGGGAAGGAAAGGAAGACCATCACCGCGTCCAGGCGGCGTGCGGGCCGCGGATAGGCCGCGTTCCAGGTGTCCACACCCTCGGAGTGGTGGGCCGCGGTCCGTTTCAGCGCGCACGGCATCGAGAGCGGCACGGCGGCCGTGGGGACCGCCAGGGAGGTGGCCGCGAGCGCCGCCATGGAGGTGCACACGGCCGCGGGCACGCGCCAGCCGTGACCGGTCCACACCTGCCCGCGCCAACGGGGTCGGCCCCCGCCACGGGTGAGCCCCTTGAGGGGGAGCAGACGCGGCACGTCGACCTCCGGATGCGGAATTCGGGATACCGCAACCAGCCTGTGACGATTTGTTCTTCTACGCCCTGTTTATCTGATCCAAAGGAGTGAGAGGGCCGACACCCGACCGAGAACTTGGGGGGAGCATCAGGGGGGCGCCAGGACGCGCCGACACCCCGAGCACTCACGGAACGTCACAAGTGATCGACCAGTGATGGAACCTGTCCAGGTGCGGGCAGAAACGATCTGTCAGAAAGGGGTGCCCTTCCGGGACACTGGACGGTAGCTGGAAGGCCTAACGGCCAGCCTCTATGATCGGCACACTTTCCTGCGCGGACACGGCTGGAGCGGCCGTCCACCACCGGCCGACCCCCGACGAGACCTGTACGACGAACGAGTGCACAGCGGGAGCGAACGGTGAGCGGAACGTCCGATGGACCGGCGCCCACGGCAGACCTCGTGCGGTCGGCCGTCACAGAGAGTCGCACAACGAGCTCTCTTCGTGCCGGGACCCTTTCTCATGAGGAACGGGCTCGACGTGTCGAGCCCCTGGTAGAGCCCCTGATCGACGCCCCCGTCGATCTGTCGGCCGCACTTCCGGTCGGCCTCTCGTCCAAGTTCCCGGTCGGTCTGGCCGCGGGGCTTCCGGCGAGGCTGTCGGCCGCCGCCCCGGCCGGACTCCCGTCGCACCCGGAGGGCGGGTCCGGGGCCGGTACGGGCGTCGACGGCCGTACGTTTCGAGCCACCTTCGCCGCCGCGCCCCTCGCGATGGCCGTCGTGGACCGCGAGGGCCGGGTCGTCACGGCCAACGACACGCTGGCCGCGCTGCTCGGCACGGGTTCCGACGGGAACGGCCTCACCGGCCGGATCGCCGCCGACCTGGTGGACCTCGCCTCCGACGCCCGTACCTGGCACGCGTACCGCGAGGTGCTCCGCGGCCGGCAGGCCCGGCTCCGCTGCACCCGACGCCTCAAACACCCCGACGGCCACTCCCTCTGGGCTCAGGTGACGGTCAGTCCGCTGCCCGAGGAGGAGCGGGCGGTGCTGATCTCGGTCTCCGACATCAGCGGCCGCCGGGAGCTCCAGGCCCGGCTGCGGCATCTGCAGATGCACGACCCGGTGACCCGGCTGCCCAACCGCACCCTGTTCTTCGAGCGCCTCTCGGCCGCGCTGGAGGCCGAGGCGTACGAGGAGTCCGGCACCGGCCGGATCGGGCTGTGCTACCTGGACCTGGACGGATTCAAGGCCGTCAACGACACGCTCGGTCATCGCGTCGGCGACCGGCTGCTGGCGGCCGTCGCCGAACGGCTGACCCGCTGCGCGAACGAGGCCGGGTACGCGAGAACCGCCACCCCGCTGGTCGCCCGGCTCGGCGGCGACGAGTTCGCGCTGCTGGTCGAGGACTCGACGGGCACGGAACAACTCGCGGACCTGGCCGATTCCGTGCTCAAGTCCTTGCAGGTGCCCTTCGACCTGTCCGGGCAGCGGCTGTCGGTCTCGGCCTCGATCGGTGTGGTGGAGCGGCACGCGGCCGGCACCACCGCGACCGGTCTGATGCAGGCCGCCGACACCACGCTGTACTGGGCGAAGGCCGACGGCAAGGCCCGCTGGACGCTCTTCGACCCGGAGCGCAACGCCCACCGCATGACCCGCCAGGCGCTCTCCTCCACGCTGCGTCCCGCGGTCGAGCGCGGGGAGTTCGCCCTGGAGTACCAGCCGCTGGTCTGCATGGAGGACGGCGTGGTGCGCGGCGTCGAGGCGCTGGTGCGATGGAACCATCCTCAGTTCGGCACACTGACGCCGAATCGGTTCATCGGACTGGCCGAGGAGGACGGGTCGATCGTGCAGCTGGGCCGCTGGGTGCTGGCCACCGCCTGCCGGCAGGCCCGCCGCTGGCAGCTGGAGCGCCCGGACGCGGAGCCGATCTTCGTCAGCGTGAACGTGGCGGTACGGCAGGTCTGGGACTCCGACCTGGTGTCCGACGTGGCGGCGATCCTCGCGGAGACCGGCCTCGCCCCGCATCTGCTCCAGCTGGAGCTGACCGAGTCGGCGGTGATGGGCTCCGCGGGCCGGCCCCTGCAAGCGCTCCAGGCGCTCAGCGACATGGGCGTGGGCATCGCCATCGACGACTTCGGCACGGGCTACTCGAACCTCGCCTACCTGAGCCGGCTGCCGGTCTCGGTGCTGAAGCTCGACGGGTCGTTCGTCCGGGGCTTCCAGTACGAGAGCGGGGAGTACGAGGGCGCGGACGGCGCGGGAGCGCCGCCCAACCCCGCCGACGAGGTCGTCGTCGAGGCGATGATCCAGCTCGCGCACCGGCTCGGCCTCACCGTCACCGCCGAGTGCGTGGAGACGGCGGGCCAGGCCACCCGGCTGCGGCGCATCGGCTGCGACACCGGCCAGGGATGGCTGTACTCCCGGCCGGTGGCGCCGGATCGTATCTCCGCGCTCCTGTCGGCGGCGGCCGTCCCGTAGGGCCCGGAGCCTAGGACACGTCCTGGGCGGGCAGCCCGTACGCGTCCGCGATCAGTTCGTACGAGCGCAGGCGTACGGCGCCGCTGTGGGCGTTGGCGGTGAGCATCAGCTCGTCGGCGCCGGTGCGCTTCTGCAGGTCGTCGAGACCGGAGCGGACCTCGTTGGCGCTGCCGTGGACGACGTTCGCGTTCCAGGAGTCGACGAACTCCCGCTCCATCGGACTGAAGTCGTACGCCTCCGCCTCCTCCGGGGTGGGGACCAGGCCCGGGCGGCCGGTGCGCAGGCGGACCATGTTCAGCGCGGCGGCCTCGACCTGCCGGCGGGCCTCCTTCTCGTCGTCCGTCGCGAGGGCGGAGACGCCGATGAGGGCGTAGGGCTCGTCGAGCACGGCCGACGGCCGGAAGGACTCCCGGTAGAGGTCGAGCGCCGGGACGGTGTTCTGCGCCGAGAAGTGGTGCGCGAAGGCGAAGGGCAGACCGAGGGTGCCGGCGAGGCGGGCGCTGAAGCCGGAGGAGCCGAGGAGCCACACGGGCGGGCGGTGCGGGGACTGGACACCGCCGGGCGAGGTCGCCTGGACCGGTCCCGGGACCGCGTGGATACGGGCGTACGGGTGGCCGTCCGGGAAGTCGTCGTCCAGGAAGCGGGTCAGTTCCGCGAGCTGCTGGGGGAAATCGTCGGCGCCCTCGTTCAGCCGGTCCGAACGGCGCAGGGCCGCGGCCGTGGCGCCGTCCGTGCCCGGGGCCCGGCCGAGGCCGAGGTCGATACGGCCCGGGGCCATCGCTTCGAGCGTGCCGAACTGCTCCGCGATGACCAGAGGGGCGTGGTTCGGCAGCATCACGCCGCCGGAGCCCAGGCGGATGCGGCTCGTGTGGGCGGCCAGGTGGGCGAGGATCACGGCCGGTGAGGAGGAGGCGACGCCCGGCATGGAGTGGTGCTCGGCCACCCAGTAGCGGTGGAATCCGCGGGCCTCCGCGAGGCGGGACAGCTCGACCGCGGTCCGCAGGGACTCGGTCGCGGTGTGGCCTGCGCCGACTGTGACCAGGTCCAGGACGGAGAGGGGGGTGGGGGCGGCGCCCTTCGCTTCCGCTCGGATGTCGCTGGTCTCGGTGGGCGTGTGGTCCGCCACGGGGGCCTCCTGTTGTTGCTCGCGATGTCCGCGAGTCCCTAACAGGAGGTTGGCTCCGCTTATTCCCTCGCCCCCGCCGCCCCTACCCGTTCCCGTCACGTACTCGGGGGCGCTGCCCCCGAACCCCCGGTCCTCAAACGCCGGACGGGCTGAGATGTCCGCCGGTCCGGGGACATCTCAGCCCGTCCGGCGTTTGAGGACAAAGGGGGGCGAGGGGGCGCAGCCCCCCTGCGTGGACGGGAACGGGTAGGGGCCGCGGGGGCGAGGGAAACCTCCTACGCCTGCACAGGGCGCTGCCTCGTGAAGAGTGCGCCCAGTTCCGGCGCGTTCACCCGCCGGTCGGCGAGCCGCAGGGCCTCCCACACGGTGACCTGGTTGGCGGTCAGCACCGGCTTCCCCAGCGCCGCCTCCAGCGCGGGCAGACAGCCCGCCGTATGCAACGCGGTGTCCGGCAGCAGCACCACCTCCGCCTCGGAGTGATCGGCCGCGCGCGCCAGCGCGAGCACCTCCGCCTCCCCCCAGGTCCCGACCTCCGCCGCCGTGATGATCCCGGAGCCGCGCACCGAGACGACCTCGAAGCCCCCGTCCGTCAGGAACGACGAGAACAGCACGGCCACGTCGTCCGGATACGTCGCCCCGATCGCGACCCGCTTCACCCCCAGCTCCGCCACCGCGTGGGCGAACGCGAAGGACGTGGAGGAGGCCGGCAGCCCCGCCGCCAGGGCCAGGGCGCGGACCTGGTCGTGGGCGCCCTGCCAGCCGTACACGAAGCTGCCGCTGGTGCAGGCCCAGACCACCGCCTCGGCCCCGGACAGCCGCAGCTCCTCGACCCCGGCGGCGAGACGGGCGGCCGAGCCCATCTCCATGAGCGCGTCCACGCGGTGGGCGTCCTCGCCGATGTCCGTGTGGACGATCTGGAGGCGGATGTCGCTGCCGAGGAGCTGCTCGACGCGCGGGTAGTCGTCCTCGGCCGAATGGCCCGGGTAGAGGAATCCGAGAGCCGTCATGCCCAACCTTCCTGTTCTTCCGGTAGTGCGGGCGGTACGGGCCGCGCTCGCGCCGATGCGTCGATCAGCGCCTGGTACGGCCCTACCGCCCGAGTACCCAGGTGACGCAGTGCGGCCCACATCGTGACCTGGTTGGCCGAGATCACCGGGATGCGCAGCTCGGCCTCCAGCTGCGGGATGACGTCGTAGGTCGGGAGGTTGGTGCAGCTGATGAAGAGCGCGTCGGCGGCCCCGCACACCGCGCCGCGGGCCATGTCGACGACATCGCGGTACGGGACCTTCCAGATGTGCCTGGTCAGACCCATGTAGGCGCGCCCGGTGACGGTGATGCCCGCCTCGGCGACGTACTCCTCCAGTGACTGGGTGACGGAGACGGTGTACGGCGTGACGAGCGCGATCCGGCGCACGCCCAGTTCCTCCAGCGCCTCCAGGAGGGCGCCGGACGTGGTCACGGACGGCAGCTCGCCGGCCCGGGTCATGGCCTCGCACATGGCGCGCTCCCCGGCGATCCCGCCGACGAAACTGCCGGACGTGCAGGCGTAGGCGACGATCTCGGGCTGGACGGCGTTCAGCGCGCGCACCGCGTCGCCGAGCGTCTCGTGCTCGCTGACCAGGCGCGCCAGGTCGAGGCTGACCTCGACGGGCACGAACGGTGTACGGGTGAGGTGCAGCGACACCTCGTCGGGCACCCATCGCCACAGTTCGCGGTCGAGGGCGAAGTCGAAGGGAGCGACGACGCCGACACCCCGTTGCGGATGGGGGCCCCTCCCACGCCCTTCGGGCAGTGGGGGAGGTCCACCAAGGAAGGAGACGTCCATGAGCAGCCCCAAACTCGGATCGAGCGAGTGGTGGAGATCGGCCGCGAGGCCTGCCTGGCAGCCGGGGGAGGACGGAAGCCGGCGCGTGCCGGGACGTCGGGACAGAGACGGACGGCCCCCGGAACCCCTGGGAGACAAGCCCGTGTTGACGAAGGTAGGTTCGGGTGCGAGCGTGGTCAATCCGCCCATCTCAGACGACGTGCCCCAGGTCCCGCGGCAGTGCTTCGGAGCAGTGCTTCGGACTCAGAGAAGCGGACCCTCGTTGCGAAACGGTTTCTCCCCGATGACCACTTCCCCGACCACTCCTCCGTTCCCCAACATGGCCGAAAAGCCGGTGTTGCTGGTGCTGGGCTCCGATCCGCCGCCACGGCTCGGCCGGCTGGCCGGGCGGGTCCGCGTCGAGTACGCGGACGACACGACGCTGGCCGCGCTGTTGCCCACCGCCGACGCGCTCCTGATCTGGGACTTCGCCTCGCGCGCGCTGCGCGGGGCCTGGCCGGGCGAGGGCCCTCGGCCGCGCTGGGTGCACACGGCGAGCGCGGGTGTGGATCACTTGATGTGCCCCGAACTGGCCGCCTCCGAGACGCTGGTGACGAACGCGCGCGGCGTCTTCGACCAGCCGATCGCCGAGTACGTGGCCGCGCTCGTCCTCGCCCTGGCGAAGGATCTGCCGCGCACTCTGGAGCTGCAGGGGGCGCGCGAGTGGCGGCACCGCGAATCGCGACGCGTCGCAGGTACACGGGCGTGTGTGGTGGGTTCCGGGCCGATCGGGCGGGCCATCGAGCGGACTCTGGGGGCGCTCGGCATCACGACGGCGCTCGTGGGGCGCACCGCGCGCGACGGCGTGCACGGTCCGGAGGAGCTGGACCGGCTGATGGCGCGGGCCGACTGGGTGGTGTCCGCGGCGCCGCTCACCGAGGAGACGTACGGGATGTTCGACGCGCGGCGGCTGGCTCTGCTGCAGCCGTCGGCCTGCTTCGTGAACGTCGGCCGCGGACAGCTCGTCGTGGAGGACGCGCTTGTCCGCGCCCTGCGGGAGCGGTGGATCGCGGGGGCGGCGCTCGATGTCTTCGAGCACGAACCGCTGGGCCCCGACAGCCCGTTGTGGGAGGTCCCCGGTCTGATCGTGTCACCGCACATGAGCGGTGACACGGTGGGCTGGCGGGACGAACTGGGTACGCAGTTCGTGGAGTTGTACGAGGTGTGGGAGGCGGGTGAACCCCTGCCGAACGTGGTCGACAAGCGGCGCGGATACGTACCCGGCCCCTGACACCCGTCGGGGGCGCATGTCTGGGGCACACGTTGGAGGGGCGGATGACCGGATGACCGAGCTCACCGAACTGACGGCCGTACGACTCGTCGAGGGGTACCGCAAGGGTGAATTCAGCCCCGTGGACGCGGTGCGGGCCGCGCTGCGCAGGGCCGAGGAGATCCAGCCCGCGGTGAACGCGTTCGTACGTCTCGACGAGGAGGCGGCCCTCGCGCGGGCCGCGGAGTCCACCGGTCGATGGCGGCGCGGTGAGCCGGCCGGGCTCGTGGACGGCGTGCCGGTCTCGGTGAAGGACATCCTGCTGATGCGGGGCGGGCCGACCCTGCGGGGTTCGCGGACCGTGTCCGAGGCCGGTGCCTGGGACGAGGACGCGCCGTCCGTGGCGCGGCTGCGCGAGCACGGGGCGGTGTTCCTGGGCCGGACGACCACCCCGGAGTTCGGCTGGAAGGGCGTCACCGACTCGCCGGTGTCCGGGGTGACGCGCAACCCGTACGACCGCTCCCGCACCTCGGGCGGGTCGAGCGGCGGGAGCGCGGCGGCGGTGGCGCTGGGCGCGGGTCCGCTGTCCCTGGGCACGGACGGGGGCGGCAGCGTCCGTATCCCCGGCTCCTTCTGCGGGATCTTCGCGCTGAAGCCGACGTACGGGAGGGTGCCGCTGTATCCCGCGAGCGCGTTCGGGACACTCGCGCACGTGGGGCCCATGGCGCGCGACGCGGCGGACGCGGCGCTGATGATGGACGTCATCAGCGGCCCGGACACCCGCGACTGGTCGGGGCTGGGACCGGCGGCGGGCTCGTACCTGGACGGTCTGGGCGGTGGTGTGCGCGGCCTGCGGGTGGCGTACTCGCCCTCCCTCGGCGGGCAGGTCGCGGTACGGCCCGGGGTCGCGGCGGCCGTGCGGCGCGGGGTGGAGGGGCTGGCGGCGCTCGGCGCGTACGTCGAGGAGGCGGACCCCGATTTCACGGATCCCGTCGAGGCGTTCCACGTGCTGTGGTTCAGCGGGGCGGCGCGGGTGACGCAGCGGCTCGGGCCGCGGCAACGGGAGCTGCTCGATCCGGGGCTGCGGGAGATCGTCGGGCTGGGTGAGCGGTTCAGCGCGCTGGACTATCTCGCGGCGGTGGACGTCCGGATGGAGCTGGGGCGGCGGATGGGGCGCTTCCACGACACGTACGACGTGCTGGTGACGCCGACGATGCCGATCACCGCGTTCGAGGCGGGGGTGGGGGTGGAGGTGCCGGGTGGGTCGGGGCAGCGCAGGTGGACGGGGTGGACGCCGTTCACGTATCCCTTCAACATGACGCAGCAGCCGGCGGCGACCGTGCCTGTGGGGGTGGACGGGGCCGGGCTGCCGGTGGGGTTGCAAATCATCGGCGCCCGCCACCAGGACGCGCTGGTCCTGCGGACGGCGCACGCGTTGTACGCGGCCGGAATCGCCGGGATCGCGCGGCCTTCCCTCTAGGCCACCTGCATCGTGCGGCCCGGTGGGGGCCGGCCGCGCAGTTCCCCGCGCCCCTGAAAGACAAAAGACTGCGCAGTTCCCCGCGCCCCTGAAAGCGGGGCTGCGCCCCGTCAGGGGCGCGGGGAACTGCGCGAGCAACCCCCACCGGCCCGCAGGGGCTCACCACCCGTCGGTCCCTGGGGCCGGGTCGCGGCCGCGGCAGGGCTAGGAGCGGTGGAAGTTCAGGGACTCCCCCAGCGCCCCCGCCCGCCACAGGTCGTTGCACGCCTCCGCCATCGCGTCGAGGCCCTCCACCACCTGGCCCCACACGATCCCCGGCACCCACCCCACGTCACCGTTGAGCAGCAGGTTGTTGCGTTCGTAGAACAGGGCCAGGTCGATCACCGGTGTGCCCGCCCGGACGCCGGACGCGCCCCCGTACCCGTACGCCTGGGAACCCAGCTGCGTGCCGGAGAACGAGAAGTAGCAGAGGTCGCCCGGGATGGGCGTGACGGTCGGGTTCTCCAGGGGCGGCTCGGCCGGCGCGAAGGCCGGGAGCAGGGCGTAGATCTCGTTGCGGGCGTACTTGGCGTGGTAGACGTCACCGCCGAGCGGCAACGCGTTCCAGACGGCTTCGCAGGTGATCGGTGCGCGGTCGTCGAGGAGCTTCGCCGTGCAGTGGACTCCGCGCTTGGACAGGGACACGTCGATGTAGCGGTCAGCCATGGGTTCCATGGTCCACCCGGGGTCAATACCGCCGCCGGGAGGATCGGGGCGCAAATTAATCCGAATAATTTGCATCGCTCGGGGTAGCCGCGCGCCCATGGCTCCACCAATTGGGAACGACTCTAAGGAAGCTTCGCCGGACGTCGGGAACCGCGGCACGCGCGGTGAGCGCGGCACGAGCCGCAGGTCACTGCTGGCGGGTGTCACGGCACTCGGCGCGTTCGGCGCGCTCGGTGCCACCGGCTGCAGCCGTGTGGCCACGGCGTCGGGCGAGAACGGCGGTGACCTCCTGGGCCGGCTGAAGGCCCAGGGCGTCGTACGCCTCGGTATCGCAGGTGAGATCCCCTTCGGTTACATCGACAAGGACGGCGAGCTCACGGGCGAGGCCCCGGAACTCGCGAGGGTCATCTTCAAGCGGCTGGGGGTGGACCGCGTACAGCCCGTGCCGACCGAGTTCGGCTCGCTCATTCCCGGTCTGAAGTCCCAGCAGTTCGACGTGGTCGCCGCCGGGATGTACATCAACGCCGAGCGCTGCGCCCAGGTGATCTTCTCCGACCCCGACTACCAGATGCTCGACGCTTTCATCGTCCGCAAGGGCAACCCGAAGAACCTGCGCGACTACAAGGACGTCGTGAAGTCGGGGGCGAAGTTCGCGACCGGAACGGGCTACGCGGAGATCCAGTACGCGGTCGAGGCCGGGTACAAGGAGAGCGACATCCTGATCGTCCAGGACCAGGTCGCGGGCATGAACGCCGTCGAGGCGGGCCGTGTCGACGTCTTCGCCGGGACGGCGCTGACCACCCGCGAGGTCGTCAAGAAGTCCAGCAAGGTGGAGTCGACCGATCCGTTCGCGCCACTTGTGGACGGCAAGCCGCACACGGACGGCGGCGGCTTCGCGTTCCGCCCGACGGAGACGAAGCTGCGGGACGCCTTCAACGTGGAGCTGAAGAAGATGAAGGACAGCGGTGAGCTGCTGCGGATCCTGCGGCCCTTCGGCTTCACCAAGAACGAGATGACCGATCTGACCGCGAAGGAGTTGTGCGGCGGATGACATCGGGACTCTGGGAACTCGTACTCAAGGGGATCTGGGTCACGGTCCAGCTGCTGGTGTTCAGCTCGCTGCTGGCCGGGGCCGTCTCCTTCGTGGTGGGCATCGCGCGCGTCCACCGGCTGTGGATCGTCCGCTTCCTCGCGGGCTTCTACACCGAGGTGTTCCGGGGCACCTCGGCACTGATCATGATCTTCTGGGTGTTCTTCGTGCTGCCGATCGCCTTCGGCTGGCAGCTGGTCCCGATGTGGGCGGGCACCCTGGCACTGGGTCTGACGTACGGGGCGTACGGTTCCGAGATCGTGCGTGGCGCCCTGAACTCCGTGGACAAGGCACAGGTCGAGGGCGGTATCGCGCTCAGCTTCACGCCCTGGCAGCGGCTGCGGCTGATCCTGCTGCCGCAGGCCGTGCCGGAGATGGTCCCGCCCTTCTCCAACCTGCTGATCGAGCTGCTCAAGGGCACCGCCCTGGTGTCCGTGATGGGCATGGGCGACCTGACCTTCAGCGGGAACCTCGTGCGGCTCGCGCTGCAGGAGAGCGCGGAGATCTACACGTACATCCTGCTGATCTACTTCGTGATCGCCTTCCTGCTCACGCGGCTCATGCGCGGACTGGAGAAGCGGTTGAAGGCCGGAGTCGGAGAGGTTCCTGAGAAGGGTGTGTCCCAGGCCGAGCTGCACCGCCCGGAGACCACCGGAGTCGGCGGAGGTGCCGTATGACATGGGACTGGAGTGCCGTCGGCGACTTCATGCCGCACTTCTGGGACGGACTGCTGGTCACCCTGCAGGCCCTGGTGCTCGGCTCGCTGATCTCCTTCGTCCTCGGGCTCGTGTGGGCGCTGCTGATGCGCACGCCGACCCGCTGGGTGCGCTGGCCGGTCGGGGTCGTCACCGAGTTCATCCGCAACACCCCGCTGCTGGTGCAGCTGTTCTTCCTCTTCTACGTGCTGCCCGAGTGGAACATCACGTTCTCCGCGATGACCACCGGTGTCGTCGCCATCGGGCTGCACTACTCGACGTACACGATGCAGGTCTACCGGGCCGGTATCGAGGGTGTGCCGGCCGGCCAATGGGAAGCGGCCACGGCACTGAACCTGCCCATGACCCGGACGTGGACCGCGGTGATCCTGCCGCAGGCGATCCGCCGGGTGGTGCCCGCACTGGGCAACTACGTCATCTCGATGCTCAAGGACACGCCGCTGCTGATGGCGATCACCGTCCTCGACATGCTCGGTGAGGCACGGCTGTTCTCGCAGCAGAACTTCCAGTTCACCGAGCCGCTGACGGTCATCGGCGTGGCCTTCATCCTCATTTCCTATCCGGCTTCCCTCCTCATGCGAGCCCTGGAGCGACGTCTTGTCCGCTGACACCCCCCTGACAGAAGACTCCGCCGCCAACCCGGCCGTGGACGGCAGCGAGCTGATCCGGTTCGACAAGGTCACCAAGCGCTTCGGCGACAACGTCGTCCTCGACGACCTCGACTTCTCCGTCGCGTCCGGCAAGCACGTCACCCTGATCGGCCCGTCCGGCTCCGGCAAGACGACGATCCTGCGGCTGCTGATGACCCTGCTCAAGCCCGACGAGGGCACGATCAAGGTGGGCGGCGACTACCTCACCCACGAGGAGAAGAACGGCAAGCTGGTCCCGGCCGGCGAGAAGCACATCCGCGAGGTCCGCAAGAACATCGGGATGGTCTTCCAGCAGTTCAACCTCTTCCCCAACATGAAGGTGCTGCGCAACATCACCGAGGCGCCGGTCACCGTGCTCGGCATGTCCAAGGACGCCGCCGAGGAGCGGGCCCGCGAGCTGCTCGACCTGGTGGGACTGGCCGAGCACATCGACAAGTACCCGAGCCAGCTCTCCGGCGGGCAGCAGCAGCGCGTCGCGATCGCGCGGGCGCTGGCCATGCGGCCGCAGGTGCTGCTCCTCGACGAGGTGACGTCCGCGCTCGACCCCGAGCTGGTCGTGGGCGTCCTCGACGTGCTGCGGGACATCGCCCGCAGCACCGACATCACGATGCTGTGCGTGACCCACGAGATGAGCTTCGCCCGGGACATCTCCGACCAGGTCCTGATGTTCGACTCCGGGCGGGTCCTGGAGTCGGGACCGCCGGAGAAGATCTTCGGCGACCCGGAGCACGACAGGACCAGGGAGTTCCTCGGCGCGGTGCTGTGACGCGGTGACGACGACGTGACGCCATGACGCCGTGACGCGGTTGTGGGCCGCGCCCGGGGCCGGGCCGGCGGCGCATGCCCTTGGCATACGCCAAGGTCGTGCGCCCCTGTCGAGGGGATCGGATCACGCCACCAATCCCGCCAACAGCCCCTCCACGCCCCCGGCCCGACGGCTATCGTGGAGGGGGCCCGGCCGTCCGGGCTGCGTTGATGTGCGGGTCGATACGCGTGACGTCGACCCGCGCGCCGGGCCGAAAAGCGCAGGGGGATCACCGTGGCGCTGAAGCGCGAGTCGACCGCTCCGTACCACTCGGCCCAGGACGCCCTGCGTGTCCTGGAGACCGTGGCACGGCACACCACCGGCATCACCGACGTCGAGCTCGCCCGGCACACCGGCCTCGGCACCGAACGCCTCACCGCCCTGCTGCGCATGCTGCGCCGCGAGGGGTACGTGGAGCAGCTCGCGGACGGGGCGTACGTGACCGGGGAGGCCTTCGGCCGGCTCGGCTCCGTGCGCGACCGGGACGAGGCACTGCGCGGCCGGCTCCAGCGGAACCTCGACCGGCTGCGCGACTCGGTCGGCGCCGCCGTCTACATGAGCCGCTACGTGGACGGTGAGATCCGCGTCACCCAGTGCGCGGAGGGCCCGGCCACCCCGGCGGTCAACGAGTGGGTGGACTTCCGCTCCGCGGCCCACGCCAGCGCCATCGGCAAGAGCCTGCTCGGCCAGCTGGACCTGAACGGCCGGCGCGACCACCTCTCCCGGCACCGGATGGCCCGGCTCACCTCGCGCACCATCACGAACGAGCGGGTGCTGCTGTCCCGGCTCGACGCCCAGGCACCCACCGTGCCGGTGCTCGACCTCCAGGAGTACGCGATCGGCACGGTCTGCGCGGCGGTCCCCATCACGGCCGGTTCGGCGGTGGGCTGCCTCGCCCTCTCCCTCCCGGTGGAGCACGCCCACCGGCTGCGCGAGGCCGCGGACACCCTCAACCGGGGCGCGGCGCCGGTACTCCTCTCGCTGGCCATCTGAGCAGCACCCCTCAGCCCCGCCGGTGGTCCGGAGCACCCCTGAGGACCGGGTAGTATTTTCCCTGTCGCCAGCCGCGAAGAGCG
Organism: Streptomyces sp. NPDC017991; assembly: GCF_044328075.1. Taxonomy (NCBI): domain Bacteria; kingdom Bacillati; phylum Actinomycetota; class Actinomycetes; order Kitasatosporales; family Streptomycetaceae; genus Streptomyces; species Streptomyces sp. NPDC017991. The sequence continues at coordinate 698,938 of NZ_JBIRGP010000002.1, forward strand.
GTCGGCGAGAGTCACGCGCCGCTAGCTCAGTTGGTTAGAGCAGCTGACTCTTAATCAGCGGGTCCGGGGTTCGAGTCCCTGGCGGCGCACAAGAGGAACACAGCAGAAGCCTCCGCGAGAGCGGAGGCTTCTCGCGTTGCCCACCTCACTTCGGCAGCAGCTCCTCGCGCCCCCGCGCCCGGTACCGCGCCACCAACCCCTCGACGTCGGCCCCGCCCAGCAGGCGGTACCGCGCCTCCCCCGCCGGCCGCCACCACACCGGGTCCGCGCACCGGAAGCCCTCGCGGCGCAGCCCGGCCCGGTGGATCTTGTTGGTGGCGGTGACCGGCATACGGTCGAGGACCCGTACGAAACGGGGGGCCATCTTGGTGCCCAGGTCCGGCTGTGCGCGCAGGAACGCCTCGAAGGCGAGCGGGTCGAAGGTGCCGGCCACGGTGGCCATGACCTGGTCGCCGGCCACGGGGTCGGGGACGGCGTACACGGCCACGGCGTCCGCGCCCTCGTAGCGGGCGAGGATGTTCTCGATCACCGCGGCGGCCAGGTTCTCGCTGTCGACGCGGAGCCTGTCGTCGGTGCGGCCCGCGAAGTACAGGAATCCGTCGGCGTCCCGGTAGAAGAGGTCGCCGGTCCAGTACCAGCCGTCCCTGCCCCGCGCCGCGTCCGCCGCCGGGTTGCGCCAGTAGCCCTCGAAGGGGTTGGGGCCGCGGTTCACCAGCTCGCCCACGGCCTCGTGTCCGTTGAGCAGCAGACCGTCGGGGCCGAAGACCGCCGCGGGGCACTCGGCGCGGGTCTCCGGATCCAGCACCGCGAGGTCGTCGCCGGGTGCCGCCCGTCCGGTGGCGCCCTTCGGCGTCCCGGGCGACCACTGGATCGCCGCCCCGCCCTCCGACGATCCGTAGCCCTCCACCAGGCGGACCCCGAACCGCTCCTCGAAGGCCGCGGCGTCCACCGCCCCCGCCTCCGTCCCGAAGCCCGTGCGCAGCGGGTTGTCGCGGTCGTCGGCACGGGCCGGGGTCTGCAGGATGTACTGGACGGCGCGTCCCACATACGTGAAGTACGTGGCCCCGTAGGCCCGTACGTCCGTCAGGAAGCCCGAGGCGGAGAAGCGGCGCCGCAGGGCCACGCCCGCGCCGGCCGCGAGGGCGGGTGCCCAGTCGGCGAGCACGGCGTTGCCGTGGAACATCGGCATACAGATGTAGTGCACGTCGTCCGCGCGCACCCCGAAATGGCCGACCAGCGACCGCCCGGCCGCCGCGAGCCGCCCCTGCGAGCGGATCGCCGCCTTGGGCGCACCGGTCGAGCCGGAGGTGAAGTAGAGGAGGAAGCGGCTGCGCGGGGTCGCCGGTCCCGGCTCCGGGCGCGCGTGCGCGTAGGGCGCGAGCAGGTCCTCGTACGCCTGCGTGTCGGTCACCAGGATGCGTACGCCCGGGAGTTCGAGGCCGTCGAGGAGGGGGAGGTGGGTCCGCTCGGTGACCAGGACACGGCATTCGGTGTGGAGGATGTCTCGGGCGAGTTCGGGGCCTCGGCGGGTGGGGTTGATCCCCGCGACGGCCGCGCCGGCGAGTGCCGCGGCGCTCAACCAGAGTGGGAACTCGGGGGTGTTGTCGAGCAGCACGCCCACATGCGGCTGCGCGCGGGGCGGCAGCAGGTCGGTGAACAGCGCGGCTCGCGCCGCCGCGCCGGCGGCCACCTCGTGGTGCGTCAGGGTCCGTTCCTCGAACCACAGCCCCGGCCGGTGGTCACCCCACCGCTCCTGTACGAGTTCGGCGACGGTACGCCTGTCCGCCCCCGCGCCTGTGGCACCCACGCTCCTGGCTCCCATGGCAGCGCACCATAATTGACGGAGCGTCAGATGACGAGAGGCGACAGCGGTACAGCTCCACGCACGCCGTCACTCCATGCCGACGTGCGTGGAACCTACCCGTGGGGGGTGGCCCTGCGGTCCCTCAGAAGGTGACGTCCGAGCAGGCGTAGAACGCGTTCCCGGTGTCGGCGATGGTCCACACCGCGAGGATCACGTGGTGTCCGCTCCGGCCCGACGGCAGGGTGCCGCTGTGCGAGAGCGTCGCCGGGGGCTGACCGCTGTAGGGGACGGTCAGGAACGGGGTGGTGTCCAGCGCGGACCGGGTCAGCGGAGCGTTCTGGTTCCAGCCGCTCTTGGTGAGGTAGTACTTGAAGTCGGTCGTCGAGTGCCGTGCCGTGAACTGCCAGCGGAAGGTGTAGCTCTGCCCGCCGCTGACCTTCGTCGTCGGCCAGGCACCGCCCGAGGGCGTCGTCGCCTTGTCGAGCGCGCCGAACTCGGTGTGGTTCGCGGAGCAGATCTGCCCGTCCGAGGGCCCGGCCGCCGGGAAGCCCTTGGAGCCCTCGACGCTCTGGGGCTCCCACTGGATGGCACCGCAGTTGGCCACGGCGCCGTTCTGGCAGAGCTTCTGCCGGCTGACGGGGAGATCGGTGTAGCCGTGGCCGGTGGCCCCGCCACTGGAGAGGACGATCGCTCCGGTGGTGGCGAGTCCGACGGCGGCGGCGTACCACTTGAGCCGCTTTCGGGGTGGGGAAGTTTCTCGCATGCTGCCGCTCCTGGAGAACGTGGGGGAAGTTCCGTGAGCCGTGCGTGCGCATCGCGATGCGTGAAGGTGAAGACGAAACTGAAGTTGAGGCGATGATTCAGGTCTAGACCAAGTACCAGATTATTGCCACGACTTGGCTGTGTCCATATCAAGTCCACGTCAAAAGCGAGAGGGGTCCATACCAATCGTGGAGAGGACCCGGTGGCACCGGTCCCGCGACTCCTCCACCAGCCGGCCGTTCGGGTCGTCGTTGGTGGCCACCCAGTCGCGCGCCTGCGCCTCGTCCCTCCCACCCGCCAACTGCCGCTCCACCAGCCTCTTGTGCCGCACGTCCCCGGGCGCCTCCACGTACCAGCACTCCCCCATGAGCACGTACGCGTCCCGCCACCCCGGCAGATCGCAGGCGAGATAGTTCCCCTCGGTGACGACGAGCCGGGCGGCCGGCGGCACCAGATGCCGCGCGGCGACGGGCTCGTGGAGCGTGCGGTCGTAGTCCGGTACGTAGATGTCGCGGACGGTCTCGTCGAGGACCCTGCGCAGCAGATCGACGTACCCCCACACGTCGAAGCTCGGCTCGGAGCCCTTGCGGGCGGTCAGGCCGAGGCGTTCCAGCTGGGCGTTGGAGAGGTGGAAGCCGTCGAGCGGCAGATAGGCGGCGCCCTCCCCGAGGTGCGCGACCAAGGCGCGGGCGAGGGTGGACTTGCCGGCACCGGGCGGCCCCGCCAGGCCCAGCACGGCACGCGGGGTGCCCTCGGTCAGGCTCCAGGCGTCCGCGGCGAGGCCGGCGACGGTGCGGGTGCGGGGGTCGGTGGCGGAGGCTTCGGGGCCGGCGGCCGGGACGGGGGTGCGGGGGTCATCGATCTCCATGACCCGTATAGAACGCCACCGTCAGGTCCTTCACCAGGGCCTTGCGCTCGTAGTCGTCCAGCTCGACGAGACCGCGCACGGTCAGCCGGGTCACCGTGTCCTCGACCGAGTCGACGACCGAGGTGAGCACCTTGTCGCGGTGCTGGGCGTCCAGGGCCGCGATCCGGCGGCGCTGCATCACGGCGGCGATCTCGGGCGCGTACTCCACCCCGAGCGGCTGCGCCGAGTACACCTGCAGACCGACCGCCGCCGCCTCCGCCGCCACCAGCCGGGTCAGCGAGTCGCTGACGGCCTCCGTGTTGCGCAGGGTCGCCGAGTCCGCCGCGCCCGACGGGTTCGGCCCGTAGGGCGTGTTCGGTGAGAGATCGGCCGGCAGTTGTGCGAGCACCCGGGCGAGCGCCGCCTCCACGCACTCGCGCAGATACAGCTGGTGGTCCTCGACGCCGAGCGCGGCGCGGGCGGTGTCCCGCACCCGCCAGACGACGAGCACGACGACCCGCAGCGCGACCCCGTTCGCGTCGACCGCGGGCATCGCCTCGCTCCGCCAGTGCCGCAGCCGTACATCGATACGGCGGCGCAGCACCAGCGGGTTCACCCACATGAGCCCGGTGCGCCGGACCGTGCCCCGGTAGCGGCCGAAGAGGCCGAGCACCCAGGCGCGTCCGGTACGGCCGCGGGCCAGCCCGCCGAACCCGAACAGCGCGAGCGCCCCGCATCCCGCGAGCGCCGCCCACTGCGGTCCGCCGAGCCCGGCACCGGTGTGCGCCGGCAGGCCCAGCGCGTCCACGGCGAGCGGCGGCAGGACGCCCGCCCACCACGACGCCAGGACGCAACCGCTCGCACCGACGGCGCCGGCCAGCACTCCGGCCATGCCCGGCAGTACGCGCGCGGGCCGCTCGACGAGTTCGGGGTCGACCTCCGGCGTGGGCCTCGGCCGCAGCGGGGCGGGAGCGCGCCGCGCGATCCGCGGCTGCTCGCCCGTACCGCGCCGACGGCTCACCACCGCGGGCGCCAGTGCCACGGAGACCGGTTCGGGCTCGTCGCGGAAGAGCAGGTGGACCGGGATCTCGGTGGTCGCCTCGTTGTGGATGACCCGCGCTCCGCGGCCACCCGCCTCTCGTCCGCCGGTGTCGCGTCCGCCGGTGTCGCGTCCGCTCGCTTGGGCCGGTCCCTCGGACTCCGGGGAGTGTGAAGTGGTCGTCGTACTCATACGTGCCTCCGTGCCTCCGCGCCTCCGCGCCAGGAAGAACCGCCGTGCAGAACGAACCGCCGTGAGAGACGGGCGCTAGGGCGTGTCGAAGAGCCGTCGCCAGGTCTCCGGACCCGGGTAACCGTCCGCCGCCCCGCCGCGCCACCCCTGCGCGCGCTGGAACGCCTCGACGTTGCGCCGGTCGCCCTCGCCCCAGCGCGGTCCCGGGCCCCGCGTGTAGTACTTGCCGAATCCCTTCTTCACCAGTTGCCTCCCCAGCCGGGTGACGTGGTCGTTGTCGGCGCCGGGCCGGAACACCGCCCGGCCGGGATAGCCGGGGACGCCGTGCGAGGCGACACCGCCGGCCGGGGGCCTCACGGGGGTGCCGGGGCCGCCGCCGCTCGCGGCCCGGACGTCCCGGCCCTTCCCGTTCACGAGGTACGACCAGGTCGCCGGCCCCGGCAGCCCGTCGGCGTCGGCCCCGCTCCAGCCCTGCGCCTGCTGGAACGCCCGGGTCGCCCGCCGGTCCGCGTCCGACCAGCGCGGCCCGGGCCCCGAGGTGTAGAAGCTCCCCGCGCCCCGTGCGACGAGCATCCGCCCCAGCCGGGTGACGTACGCGTTGTTCGCACCGGGCCCGAAGGCGGACGCGCCGGGATAGCGGGCCGTGGCGGGCGAGGTGACGGGCGTGCCGCTACCGGTCCCGGCGCCCGTGCCCGTGCCGCCCTTGCCGGGCTCCGGCTTGAGGCCCTTGTAGCGATAGCCGAGATAGCGGTCCGAATTGCTCCAGTAGGCGTAAGGCGTGGCCTGCCTGCGGGCGTGCGGGCGCGTCAGCTCGTACGCGATGTAATGGCTCTGCGTGTAATCCGTCCAGCCGCCGAAGATCACGACGTGCGACCCTTTCTCGGGGTCGGACGGATTGTGGAAGAGCAGCATGTCCCCCGGCTGGAGATCGCCCTGGGCGACTCTGACGCCGTACTTGTCGAGGCTGCCCGTCCATTCGTTCCCACCGAGGTTCCAGGCCATCGAGACGAAGCCGGAACAGTCCTGGCGGTAGCCGTCGGACCAGTACGCGCCCATGTTGTAGGGCACCTGCGCGACGACCCACTCCCTGGCCCGGTTGATGATCTCGGCCCGGGTCGTCGGGGGCGCCTTGATCCTGGCCGGCACGCCGCCGGGGCCGTGCAGCGGGGCCGTGCCGCCCTGCGGTGTGCCGGGGTCGTCGGCCGCGGGGGCGCCGGGCCGGTGCGGGGCGTGTGCGGCGGCGACGGCGGGGGCGGCGCCCGCCGCGCCGAGCACCGTGCCGGTGGCCGCGGCGAGGGCCAACGCCATGGGGGTCCGCCCCGCCCGGGCGAGGGCGTGGGCGGGGGCGTGGGTCGGGGCGAGGGCCGCCGGGTGGCCGCCGAATCCGCCGGTCCTGGAATGCGGCAGCACGCGCCGCCAGTGTGTACATCCGGGGCAGTCGCAGTCGCTCTCGGGATCGAATTCCTCGAATGCCGGAACGGCCATGCTTTTCCCGTCGTCGTCCTGCTGGAGATTTCCGCGCTTCTGCACGTTCGTCAGTTTCGCAACTTGTCGCTCGTGCCGCATGTTGACGGTCCGAATGATGTATCGACCGCCTCCGGCGAGCGGGTTCGATTTCGGCTGCGGGCCGGTGGGGGTTGCTCGCGCAGTTCCCCGCGCCCCTGAAAGGAGGGGCTGCGCCCCTGCCTTTCGCCCTTAGGGGCGCGGGGAACTGCGCGGCCGGCCCCCACCGGCCCGCAGACAACACCACGGTCAAAGCCCCCGCAGGGTTCCGCTAGGATTCCTGACGAGGCACGCGCCGCTAGCTCAGTTGGTTAGAGCAGCTGACTCTTAATCAGCGGGTCCGGGGTTCGAGTCCCTGGCGGCGCACAAGCAGAGGCACAAGCAGAGCAAGAGAAGCAGCGAAGAGGCTCCCCGCGAGAAGCGGGGAGCCTCTTCGCGTAGGGCCGAACCCTTACGGCCCGCTACCCTCTCGCCATGGCGCGCGACCTCCAGGAGCAGATCAAGAAGCTCATCATCGACCGTCGGCTGCCCTCGGGCGCCGTACTGCCGACCGAGCCCGACCTCATGGAGCTGCTCGGCGCCAGCCGGAACTCCGTGCGCGAGGCCCTCAAGGCTCTCCAGGCGATGGGCATCGTCGAGATCCGGCACGGCTTCGGCACCTACGTCGGGCCGATGTCCATGGCACCGATGATCGAGGGCCTGGCCTTCCGCACGGTCGCCGGGCACTACCGCGGCGAGGACAGCCTCCTGCAGCTCCTTCAGCTGCGCGAGGCGATGGAGACCGGCCTGGTCTCCCGGGTGGCGGGCAACGTCCCGCCGGACGACCTGGCCGCTCTGGACGCACTCGTCGAGCGCATGGAGGCCGAGGCCACCGCCGGCGCGGGTCTCGCCGAGACCGACCGCGCCTTTCACGCGACCCTCTACCGGGGGCTGGGCAACCTGCTCCTGAGCGAGCTCCTGGAGGCGTTCTGGGACGCCTTCCACCGCGTACGCACGGATCTCGTGGAACTTCCGCAGGATCCGAGGATCACCTGCCGGCAGCACCGGGAGATCCTCGACGCGGTGCGCTCCGGCGACTCGGGACGGGCCGAGGGCGCAATAAGAGAACACTTCGGCAACATTCGCACGCGGTTGACAGCAACGGTCCCGAGCGAGACCAGCAGGCTCCCCAATGAGCGCGTATGACCGGTAAACACCGTGTTTCGCGCCTTGCGATCATGACGAACCGCATAGAACCCTGGGCAAGAAGAGGCTGCGGTTACAGAGCGGTTGGGGGCATGAAAGCGGTTGCGCGCGAAGGCGGGGATCGGGGCCCTGTCAATGAACGGATGTCGAGGGGGGCATCATGCAACCGGAAGGCCGCTCCGCCATGTCTATAAGGTGTGTGGATGATGTGGTGACGGGGGCCTGCTGTTGATACGCCAGTGCGGGTTCAGGGGGACCGGCCGGCGAAGGGAACAACGAGCACGTGGAAACTCGCGTGTGGGGGGATGACTCATGACGTCGACGCCGACGGGCGCCCGGCAGAACTCCGACCCGTCCGAGACCACCCAGCTGAGGGTGCCGTCACAGACGCGGACCGGCACTTTCCGCAGAATCAAGAAGAACCTGCCGAGATACGACTACGAGCACTACAGCAGGCTCGCGGGCCCTCTCACACAGCCGGACCCGACCAAGCCGTACAAGGTGCAGTACCGCACGCTCCTCTCGCAGGAGCCGCACCGGCTGCGCGCCGCCCTGATGCTGGGCGCGGCCCCGCTGCTTTCGCTCGTGCTGCTGGCCTGGCTGCTGCAGCCCACGCACTGGACCGAACGGGACTATCCCGCGTACGACTTCCTGCCCGCGCTCGACATGGTGATGCTCGTCTCGATCGGTCTGATCGAGCTGTTCCGCTGCATGAACGTGCTGTCGAACGCGCACGCCACGCTGGTCGCCCGCGACCCGATCCCGGTGGTGCCCGAGACCGGCACGAGAGTGGCCTTCCTCACCTCCTTCGTGCCCGGCAAGGAACCGCTGGAGATGGTGACGAAGACCCTGGAAGCCGCGGTGCGGATCCGCCACCGCGGCCTCATGCACGTCTGGCTGCTCGACGAGGGCGACGACCCCGAGGTGAAGGCGGTCTGCGAGCGCCTCGGTGTGCACCACTTCTCCCGCAAGGGCGTCGCGAAGTGGAACCAGAAGAAGGGCCCGCACCGCGCCAGGACCAAGCACGGCAACTACAACGCCTGGCTCGACGCGCACGGCGACCACTACGACTTCTTCGCCTCCGTCGACACCGACCACGTACCGCTGCCGAACTACCTGGAGCGGATGCTGGGCTTCTTCCGCGACCCGGACGTCGGCTTCGTGATCGGCCCGCAGGTCTACGGCAACTACGACAACCCCATCACCAAGGCCGCCGAGTCGCAGCAGTTCCTGTTCCACGCGCTGATCCAGCGGGCGGGCAACGCCTACGGTTCGCCGATGTTCGTGGGCACCTCGAACGCCGTGCGCATCAGGACGCTGAAGCAGATCGGCGGCCTGTACGACTCGATCACCGAGGACATGGCGACCGGCTTCGAGATCCACCGCCACAAGAACCCGGTGACGGGCAAGAAGTGGCGCTCGGTCTACACCCCGGACGTCCTCGCGGTCGGCGAGGGACCGAACGCCTGGACGGACTTCTTCACCCAGCAGATGCGCTGGTCACGGGGTACGTACGAGACGATCCTCAAGCAGTACTGGAAGGGCGCCTACTCGCTGCCGCCGAGTAAGTTCTTCAACTACACGATGATGATCATCTTCTACCCGATGTCGGCGCTCAACTGGATCCTGGCCGCGCTGAGCTGCGCCCTGTTCCTGGGCCTGGGCGCCTCGGGTGTGAACATCGACCCGGCGATCTGGCTGATGCTCTACGGCAACGCCTCGGCGCTGCAGATCGGCCTCTACGTCTGGAACCGCCGCCACAACGTCTCGCCGCACGAGCCCGAGGGCTCCGGCGGTGTGGCGGGCATGATCATGTCCGCGCTGTCGGCGCCGCTGTACGCGAAGGCCCTCATCGACTCGATGCTGCGCCGCAAGAGCAAGTTCGTGGTGACCCCGAAGGGCGACTCCGCGAGCCCGGACACCTGGTTCGGGACGTTCCGCTACCACTGGTACTTCATAGCGATCTTCAGCGGTTCGATCACCGCGGGCTTCGTCTACGGTCACGCCCACCCGGCGATGATCATCTGGGCGACGTTCGCGCTGCTCATCACGGCCTCCCCGATGTTCGCCTGGCGCTGGATGATGCGGCAGGACAAGAAGGGGAGAAAGCACCGCCACGGCTCCCCCCAGGAGCCCCCGGCCGCCCCGGCGCCCGTGTACGACAGCCGGATCCCCCTTCAGCCGCAGCAGTCCCCGGCGCCTCAGCACGCCGCCCCGCACGGGCAGCAGCACCCGCCGCAGCACGCGCCCCAGCACAAGCCGAGCTGGGCGTCGGGCGGGGGCAACGACCAGACCGCGCAGATCTCCCTCGGGGGACAGCACCGTTCGTCCGGGAACTGAGACACGCGGCTGCCGCGCCGCGTATCCCACCCCGGGGGCCGGATCAGGGACGAGGCCTGGTCCGAGCCGGCCAAGTCAGTCGAGTTAGACGGGAAATGAAGTGAAAGACGGTTCCAGCCGCCGCCGTGCCCGCCGCATCGCGATAGGTGCGGCGGTGGTGCTTGCGCTGGCCGGGATGAACGGACCCGCGCTCTACCGCTTCGGGTCGGAGCAGTACCACGAGTACAAGATCAACAGACCTGAGTACAAGGCCGAGAACGGCAAGTGGGACATAGTCGAGTTCCCCGAGAAGTACCGGCTGAACACCATTCACGCCGCGCTGCTGCACACCGGCAAGATCCTGCTGATCGCCGGTTCGGGAAACAACCAGGACAACTTCGACGCGAAGAAGTTCGACACCCGTATCTGGGACCCGGTCAAGAAGACGATCAAGAAGGTCCCGACGCCCGCGGACCTGTTCTGCACGGGCCACACGCAGTTGCCCAACGGCAATCTGCTGATCGCCGGCGGCACCAAGCGCTACGAGAAGCTCAAGGGCGACATCACCAAGGCCGGCGGTCTGATGGTCGTCCACAACGAGAACCCGGACGAGCCGATCACCCTGCCCGCGGGCACCCGCTTCTCGGGCAAGGAGAACGGCAAGACGTTCGTGTCGAAGGACCCGGTCGTCGTCGAGCGCGCCAAGAAGGTCTTCGACAAGGCGACCGGCAGGTTCCTGCGCAACGAACCGGGTCTCGGCCGGATCTACGTCGAGGCGCAGAAGAGCGGCTCCAAGTACGAGACGGGCACGCAGGACAACTACCGCGTGCAGGGCCTGTCGGGCACGGCCGCGCGCAACACGTACGGCATCGCGCAGAAGCTCGCCCTGGACAAGAAGGACTTCCAGGGCATCAGGGACGCCTACGAGTTCGACCCGGTCGCCGAGAAGTACATCAAGGTCGACCCGATGAACGAGGCGCGCTGGTACCCGACGCTCACCACGCTCTCCGACGGCAAGATCCTCAGCCTCTCCGGCCTGGACGAGATCGGCCAGCTGGTGCCGGGCAAGAACGAGGTGTACGACCCGAAGACCAAGAAGTGGACGTACACCGACGGCGTCCGGCAGTTCCCGACCTACCCGGCGATCTCGCTCATGCAGAACGGCAAGCTGTTCTACTCGGGCGCGAACGCCGGCTACGGACCCGACGACGTCGGCCGTGACCCGGGCGTCTGGGACCTGGAGACGAACAAGTTCAAGAAGCTCAAGGGCATGTCCGACCCGAAGCGCCTGGAGACCGCGGGCACGGTGCTGCTGCCGCCCGCGCAGGACGAGAAGTACATGGTGATCGGCGGCGGCGGGGTCGGCGAGTCCAAGCTGTCCAGCAAGAAGACCCGCATCATCGACCTGCTGGCCGACGACCCGAAGTTCGTCGACGGTCCCGAGATGGAGAAGGGCACGCGCTATCCGCAGTACTCGATCCTCCCGGACGACGACGTGCTGGTCTCGGGCGGCTCGGAGGACTACCGCGGGCGCGGCGACACCAACATCCTGCAGGCGCGGATGTACGACTCGAAGACCAACGAGTTCCAGCGGGTCGCCGACCCGCTGGTGGGCCGCAACTACCACTCGGGCTCGATCCTGCTGCCCGACGGCCGCGTGATGTTCTTCGGCTCGGACTCGCTCTACGCCGACAAGGCCAACACCAAGCCGGGCAAGTTCGAGCAGCGCGTGGAGATCTACACGCCGCCGTACCTCTTCCAGGGTGCGCGGCCGACGCTCTCCGGCGGCCCCAAGACCATCGAGCGCGGCGGGACGGCGACGTTCACGTCGAAGCACTCCTCGTCGATCAAGTCGGCCCGGCTGATCAGGCCGAGCGCCTCGACGCACGTCACCGACGTCGACCAGCGGTCGATCGCGCTGGACTTCGAGAAGACGAAGGACGGCATCGAGGTCACCGTCCCGAAGAGCCGCAACCTCGTCGAGTCCGGCTGGTACATGCTGTTCGTGACGGACGGCCAGGGCACCCCGAGCGAGGCCCAGTGGGTGAAGATCCCCTGACGTAGGCGGCTTGTTACGTGACTGGGGGCGCCCTCCGCTTGAGGAGGGCGCCCCCAGTCACGTAACAAGCCGCCTACGAGCCATGCACAAGCCGCGTACACGTCACCTGCGAGCAGTCACTGCTTGCTCGCCTTCGCGAGCTTCAGCGCGTACTCCGGCCACCACTGGCCCGCCTTCGGTCCGTCCTTGCACGTGCCGTCGGACTCGCCGGGCCGCTTGACCCACAGATAGGCGTCGACGAGGTCGTCGTCGGTCTTCGTGGTGGGTGACTCGCCCAGTGCGCGCCCCGGCGGGTTGCACCAGTTCTCCTCCGGGTCGCCGCCGGTGTAGGGGCCGTTGCCGTTGCGGCTGGTGTCGATCACGAACGGTTTGCCGCCGACCTTCGACGACAGCTCCTTGCCGTACTTCGTGCTGTCGGGCGTCTTGTAGAAGTTGGACACGTTGACCGCGAATCCGTCGGCGTTCTCGACGCCCGCCAGTTTCAGCGGCTCGGCGATGTCGTCGGACTTGCCCCAGCCCGCGTTGCCCGCGTCCAGGTAGACCTTCGTGTTCTTCAGCGACTTGAACTTCTCCACCGCGCCCCGGAGCAGGTCGTAGCGCTCCTCGTGGAACTCGTCCGGCGTGCAGCCGTCCACCATGTGCAGCACGGCGTCCGGCTCCAGGATCACCGTGGTCGCCCGGTCGCCGATGCCCTTGGCGACCTGGTCGATGAAGGTCCGGTACGCGTTGCCGTCGGCGGCGCCGCCACTGGAGAACTGGCCGCAGTCGCGGTGCGGGATGTTGTAGACGACGAGGAGCGCGTCCCGGTCGGCCTCCGCAGCGGCCTCGGTGAAGCCGCGCGCCTCCTGCTCTGCGTTCTCCGGAGTCAGCCACTGACCGGTGGGCTGCTCGGCGATCGTACGGATCAGTTCGGCGTCCTCGTCCTTGCCGTCCTTCACATAGGTGGCGACCTGTTCGGCCGCGTTCCCGTCCGGGTTGACCCAGAACGGGTCCTTCTCCTTGGGCTGCTGGCTCACCTTGGCGCCCGACTTGTCCTTGTCGCCGCCGTCGCCCGAGGACGAACACGCCCCGAGCAGCAGCACAGCTCCGGCCACCGCCACGGACGCCCTTGCCCCGGCCCCCCTGCTCCCGTACATCGAAAAACTCCCCCTCGGGTGCCCCGTCCGAAGCACCAATCCTGACATACGTGTCGGGCCACCCACGAGCACAGTCACGCCTTGTCGGCCAGCTGTTACAGCGCTGAACGACCGGGTGGCCGCGGGGTCCCGGGAACCTGTCCGGACGCTGCGGCCACCTGCACGGATAACACAGTGCCACCGCGGCGGGACTTGGCGTCATTCAGCCCCTAGGCCGGAACGCTCATCCGTTCTAGAGTCGTCTCAGACGGCCCGGGCCCCCGGCTGTCCGGCCGTCCGCCTGCCCGCGGATGGGACCCTGAACCTCCCGTGCCGGTCGCCGGGTTACTCCCGCAGCCCGTGCGCGCACGGTCGAGGACCAGCCCGGTCGACGGCTCCGGGGGGAGCGGGTCGTCGACCGGGCCGGTGCTGCCACCGCCTGCCACCGCTCAACGGGCGCTGCCGTGAACGGTGTGGTGACCGGTGTGGTGACCGGTGCCGCTGAGGTACGCGGAGACGACCACGTTCGCCGTGTAGGTGCGGCTGGCGCGGTCGAAGGAGCCGCCGCACGTGATGAGCCGCAGCTCGGCGCGCCCGGTCTGCCGTACCCCGTACACCTTCCGGGCGTCGAAGCGGTCGCGGGCGAAGACCTGTACGTCCTCGACGGTGAACTCGGCGACCGTGCCGTCGTCCCGGACCACCCGGACCACCGCGCCCGGCCGTATCTCGCTGAGGTGGTAGAAGACCGCGGGCCGGGTCTCGGTGTCCACGTGCCCGACGAGCAGCGCGGTCCCGGCCGCCCCGGGCCGCACCCCGTCCTCGTACCAGCCGACCGTCCCCGGCCGCCCGTACGGCGGCGGATCGATCGCCCCGCCCGGGTCGAGGCCGCGGCTGACCACGGGGGCCCGTACGCCCAGTGCGGGCACGTCCACGCGCTGGGGGCGCGCGTTGCCCAGCGGCCGGAGGGCGGGCGGCAGTTCGACGCCGAGCGGGCGTCCGACCGCCGCCACGTCTCCGGTGGTCGGCGAGGATATGCCCTGCCGTACGTCGGTGAACTCACGGCCCCACAGCCACAGTCCGAGCAGCAGCAGCGCCCAGGCGACTCCCATCAGGAGCCGGCCGCCGCTCGCCACGTGTTCCCGGTGGTCCGGGTGCGTGCGTGGTGACATGGCCGCTCAGTCCGTACGGCGGCGGCCCCGCCGGGCGCTGCTGACGGCCACGGCGACGGCGGCGACTCCGGCCAGGACGAGACCGACGACCGCGTGCCGGGTGCCGGGCCCCTCCGACCTGGCCTCGGCGGCGGCGAGCCGGGAGGTACCGCCACCGCCCGCGTGCACGGGGGCGACGGGGGACGCGGGCGCGGCGGGCGAAGCGGCGGCCGAACGGTCCGGCTGCCTCTGCTTCTCCTGCTTCTCCTGCTTCTCCTGCTGTTTCTGCTTCTCCTGCTGTTCCTGCTTCTCGCGGTGCTTCTTGTCGGCGACGGTGACGGTGCCCTTGAGCTTGTGCTCGAAGCCGTCACACGTGACCTTGATGTCGTACGTGCCGGGGTCGAGCGTCGAGCGGACGCGGGTCTCGCCGGTGAGGTCCCCCTGGGCCCCGGTGAGCTGCGCGTCGGCGACGAACGCCGCGGACGCGGCGGTGCCGGTCATGCCGGTGCACCCCCGCACCCGCAGCCGGATGTCGCTGCCGGGAGCCGGGGACCCCGGAGTCACCCGGACACCTCCGTCGGCCGCGAACACAGAGGGGGCGTACGCCGTGGGGACGAGTGCGGCGGCAGCCGCCGCACCGGCACAGAGAGCGAGTCGCAGTGAACCCATCGTGAACCTCCAGACATCTGGAGCGTCCTCCGCGGGCCGGGCGGGCGCATCCGGGGAGGGGGGCCCACTGCTCCGTACGGGTGGCTCGTACGTGGCTCGTACGGGGGCTCGTACGCGTGGCCGTGCGGGCGGCTCAGACGCGGTCGACGAGGTCCGCGATGGAGTCGACGATCGTGGACGGGCGGTACGGGTACTTCTCGATCTCCGCCTTCGTGGTGAGACCGGTGAGGACGAGGAAGGTCTCCATGCCCGCCTCCAGACCGGCCAGGACGTCGGTGTCCATGCGGTCGCCGATCATCGCGCTGGTCTCGGAGTGCGCGCCGATGGTGTTGAGCCCCGTCCGCATCATCAGCGGGTTCGGCTTGCCCGCGAAGTAAGGCTGCTTGCCGGTCGCCTTGGTGATCAGCGCGGCGACCGCGCCGGTGGCGGGCAGCGCGCCCTCGGCGGACGGGCCGGTCTCGTCGGGGTTCGTGGCGATGAAACGGGCGCCGTCGTTGATCAGCCGCACCGCCTTGGTCATCGCCTCGAAGGAGTACGTACGGGTCTCGCCGAGGACCACGTAGTCGGGGTCGTGGTCGGTCAGCACGTACCCGATGTCGTGCAGCGCGGTGGTCAGACCGGCCTCGCCGATGACGTACGCGGAGCCCTCGGGGCGCTGGTCCTCCAGGAACTGGGCGGTGGCCAGGGCGGACGTCCAGATGTTCTCGACGGGCACGTCCAGGCCCATCCGCCGCAGGCGTGCGTGCAGGTCGCGGGCCGTGTAGATGGAGTTGTTGGTGAGGACCAGGAAAGGCTTCCCGGAGTCCCTGAGCTTCCTTATGAAGGCGTCGGCGCCGGGGATGGGCACGCCCTCGTGGATGAGCACCCCGTCCATGTCGGTGAGCCACGATTCGATGGGCTTGCGCTCTGCCATGTGCCGTCTCCTGCCGTACGCGTTCTGCGTGAGCCGTGCGGGTGCGCCGGCGTCGCCGGTCACCACCGTGTGCCGACGCCCCCAGCCTAGCCATCCGCTGGATCTTGGAGGAGGGGCGGGCGGGAGGACGAGGGAGGGGGCGACGGGGAGGGCGCGGGGGCGCGTCGTGGGCTCAGCGTCTGCGGCGGGCCGCGAGCAGGGCGGCGGCCCCGGCGGCCAGGAGCAGCAGCGCGCCGCCGGCCGCGGCGAGGAGGGCGCGGGGCGTGGAAAGCCCCGTACCGGCCAGTTCGTCGGCGAACGGCAGCCCGTCCGGTACGCCGTCGGCGGCACCCCGCCGGTCCCGCTCCCGGACGCCCGTGTCACCGCGCGTCTCGCCCGTCTCGCCCGTCTCCTTGCCCCCGGCCACGCCCCCGACGATGCGGAACCGGTAGTCGTTCGACTGGCCCACCCAGGCGCCGTCGTCCTGGTGCCGCTGCACGACGGCCGCGTTGGCGACGATGTCGTTGGCCACCGCGTCCGAGGTGACCGCGAGCCGCACCTTGACGGAGAGGGTCCTGCCGGGCGCCACGGTGAACCCCGGGAAGTCGTCCTCCTCGGCGGAACCGGGCGCCGAGGAGCCGGGCCCGGGGGAACGGGGCCCGGCGGAACGGGGTCCGGCGGAACCGAGCACGCCGATGTGCTCGTCCTCGTCGGTCCGCTCGAAGACCACGGGGCGGGGCCGGTCCCCGTCGTAGAACTCCAGGCGCGGCTGCTCAGGCCGCAACGCCCGCTTCTTGTCCACCAGGACGACGACCGGGTGGACGTTCTCGCAGACGGCGTCGGTGGTGTTGGTGAGGTCGATGTACCAGACCCGGAATCCGCCGCCGGCCTCGTAGGCGTCGGGCCCGCCGTGGATCCGGGTACGGACGGGGAACTCCCGCTTCCCGGACGCGGCACAGGTGGGCCCCGCCTCGGGCAGGGCCTGGGCGGAGACCTGCGCGGCGGGCACGGAGGTGAGGGCGGCTGCAGCGGTCACGGCGAGAGACAGGGGCTTGCTCAGTCGCATGGACACGGGAGCCTGCCACGGGGCTGCGGGGTGCCGGCTCCGACGCGCGGGGCGGGGGCCGTTCGGGGGCGGGTGTTCGTCCGGTCGGAGGGTGGAGGTGCGTCCGGTCGGGGGACCGGAGAGCTTCCGACCGGCCCCGTGCCCGGTCGGTGAGCGCGGGGGCTCCCGCACCAGCGGTCGGTTCTGTGTCCGGCCGGTGAGCGCTGGGGCTCCCGCACCGGCGGTCGGTTCTGTGCCTGGCCGGTGGACCGGGGGCTCACCCGCCGCCGGTCAGCCCCGTGTCCGGCCGGTGAGCGCGACGGCTCCCGCACCAGCGGTCGGTTCTGTGCCCGGCCGGTGGACCGGGGGCTCACCCGCCGCCGGTCAGCCCCGTGTCCGGCCGGTGGGCGCGGAGGCTCCCGCACCAGCGGTCGGTTCTGTGTCCGGCCGGTGGACCGGGGGCTCACCCGCCGCCGGTCAGCACCGTGTCCGGCCGGTGAACGCGACGGCTCCCGCACCGGCGGTCGGTTCTGTGTCCGGCCGGTGGACCGGGGGCTCACCCGGCGCCGGTCAGCACCGTGTCCGGCCGGTGAGCGCGGGGGCTTCCGCACCGGCGGTCAGTCCTGTGTCCGGCCGAACAGCGGGGCCAGCAGCAGTTGGGCCGCTCCCTCCGCCACCGCCCGCGCGCCGCCGGGCGCGATCCGCACCGGTACGGGGCTGCTCGCGCCCTCGCGCCGGGCACGGGTGTCCAGGACGGCGCCGACACCGCGTACGAAGCGTTCGGGCTCCGCGGTGACCGTACGTCCGCCGAGCAGGACGAGGTCGATGTCGAGCAGCCCGACGAGGTTCGCGGCGCCCTCGCCGAGGACACGGGCCGCCTCGTCGATGTCGCCCCGGGCCACCGCCGCGAGGCAGAGCACCTCGACACAGCCCCGGTTGCCGCACGGGCAGGGCGGCCCGTCCAGCTGGACGACCTGATGCCCGAACTCCCCCGCCCCGGTACGGGCCCCGCGGTGCACGGCCCCGCCCAGGACGAGCCCCGCCCCCAGCCCCGTACCGAGATGCAGATACGCGAAAGCTCCGGCCTCGCCCCCGACGGCCAGCCCGAGCGCAGCGGCGTTCGTGTCCTTGTCCAGCACCACGGGCACCCCGAGCCGCCGCGTCAGGGCGTCCCGCAGCGGGAACCCGTCCCACTCGGGGAACCCGGTCACCCGGTGCAGCACGCCGTGCGTGTGGTCGAGCGGCCCCGGCATGGCGACACCGACACCGAGGACGGCGGCGCCGGAGGGCCCCTCCACCAGCACCTGGGCCTCGTCCACGAGCACGTCCAGCACGGCCTCCGACCCGGCTCCCAGGTCGAGTGCGGCCCGGCGCTCCGCCACGACCTCGCCCGTGAGGTCGACGAGGACGGCGCGCAGTTCGTCGCGGTCGACCTGGAGTCCCACCGCGTGCCCGGCCTCCGGCACCAGCCGCAGCGCGGTCCGGGGCTTGCCCCCCGTGGAGGCCTGCCGTCCCGCCTCGGCGATCAGACCGTCCTCGCGCAACCGGGCGGTGATCTTGCTGACGGCCTGCGGGGTCAGCCCCGTGCGCTCGGCGAGTTCGAGACGGCTCATCCCGGCCCGCCCGGCCCCGCGCAGCAGATCGAGCAGCAGCGCGGCGTTGTGGCTGCGCAGCGAGAGCAGATTCACCCCGCTGACCGCACCGCTCGATCCCGCGGCCCTGATCCCAGCCACCCGGTACTCCTCCGCACTCGACACACTGCTCGCCACGCCGCTCCCCGCGCTGGTGCGCCCGTCGCGTCCCACACCCCATTGTCCCCCGCGCTTGCACTTTGGCAACAGCGTTGTTTAAGTGGAGGGCATGACTGGCACAGGTTCTGACACCTCTCTCCGCCCGGACTCCCGCCGACCGGACTCCCACCGGGAGGGCCCCTTCCGCGTGGGTCTCGTCGGCTACGGCCTCGCGGGCTCCGTCTTCCACGCCCCGCTGATCACCGCCACCGAGGGCCTCGTCCTCGACACGGTCGTCACGGCGAACCCGGACCGGCGGCGGCAGGCGGGGGACGAGTTCCCCGGCGTCCGGTTCGCGGCGACCCCCGACGAGCTCTGGCAGCGCGCGGACGAGCTGGACCTGATCGTCATCGCGTCCCCGAACAAGACGCACGTCCCGATCGCCAGGGCCGCCCTCGAAGCGGGTCTGCCGGTGGTCGTCGACAAGCCGATCGCGGGCGCGGCTGCGGAGGCCCGCGAGCTGGCCGCCCTGGCCGACGAACGCGGTCTGCTGCTCTCCGTCTTCCAGAACCGCCGCTGGGACAACGACTTCCTGACACTCCGGAAGCTGATCACCGAGGGCGAACTCGGCGATGTCCACCGCTTCGAGTCCCGCTTCGAGCGCTGGCGGCCCGAACTCAAGGGCGGCTGGCGCGAGTCCGGCGATCCCGCAGAGATCGGAGGTCTGCTGTACGACCTCGGCAGTCACGTGGTCGACCAGGCGCTGGTCCTCTTCGGCCCGGCGGCCACGGTGTACGCGGAGTCGGTCGTCCGCCGCGCCGGCGCCGAGGCCGACGACGACACGTTCATCGCGATCACGCACACGAACGGTGTCCGTTCCCACCTGTACGCCTCCGCGACGACGGCCCAACTCGGCCCGCGCTTCCGCGCGCTGGGCTCGAAGGCCGGTTACGTGAAGTACGGCCTGGATCCCCAGGAAGCCACCCTGCGCGACGGCGGACGCCCGGTCGCGGGCGGCGAGAAGGAGTGGGGCGTGGAGCCGGAGGAGCTGTGGGGCCGGGTCGGCTCGGGCGAGTCCCCGCTGACCGGCGGCGGCACCCCGGTCCCGACCGTGCCGGGCGCGTACCCCGCGTACTACGCCGCTGTCGCCGAGGCCCTGCGCGGCACCGGCGAGAACCCGGTCACCGCGCTGGAGGCCGCCGCCGCGCTGGACGTCCTGGAGGCCGCGTACCGCTCGGCCCACGAGAACGTGACGGTGACCCTGTGAGCACTTCCACGCCCGCCACGGCCCCGACCATCGCCGAACTGGAGGAGCAGGAGCGTCGGCTGACGCTCCCCCGCTTCACCCACGAGGACGCGTGGGCCCTGGGCTCACTCCTCGTCGAGCTGGCCCGCGAGCGCGACGCGCCCGTCGCCATCGACATCCGCCGCGGCGGCCAGCAGCTCTTCCACGCCGCGCTCCCCGGCTCGACCCAGGACAACGACGCCTGGATCGACCGCAAGCGCCGGGTCGTCGAACGCTACGCCGCCTCGTCCCTCCTGGTCGGCACCCGTTTCCGAGCCAAGGACACCACGTTCGAGGCCTCCTCCCGCCTGGACCCCGACACGTACGCGGCCCACGGCGGAGCCTTCCCGATCACGGTCCAGGGAGCGGGCGTAATCGGCACGGTGGTGGTCTCGGGCCTCCCCCAACTGGAGGACCACGCCATGGTGGTAGAGGCCCTGACACGTTTCCTGACCGCGTAAGGGGGCGCAGCCCCAGGGGCGCGGGGAACGGCGCAATCTTTTGCCTTGAGGGGGCGCAGCCCCCAAGGGGCGCGGGGAACGGCGCGACCAGCCACGACGCCGCCGCAGCCGACAACGCACCCATTTCCCCGCCCCCAAGTGAAACGCCCTCGTGGACGACTACGCCGGGGCAAGAACCTGCCGCTGCCGCCCCAACCCCTCGATCTCCAACTCCACAACATCCCCCGCCCGCAGGAACGGCTTGGGCTCGGGCATCCCGAGCGCAACCCCCGCAGGCGTCCCGGTATTGATGACATCCCCGGGATAGAGAGTCATGAACTGACTCACGTACCGGACCACTTCCGCCACGGAGAAGATCTGATCGCCCGTACTGCCGTCCTGCCGCAACTCCCCGTTCACCCACAGCTTCAGCCCGAGCGCCTGCGGATCCGGCACCTCGTCCGCCGTCACCAGCCACGGCCCCAGCGGATTGAACGTCTCGCAGTTCTTCCCCTTGTCCCAGGTCCCACCGCGCTCGATCTGGAACTCCCGCTCGGACACGTCGTGCGCCACCGCGTACCCGGCGACATGCGCGAGCGCCTCCTCGCGCGAGCCCAGGTACCGCGCCGTACGCCCGATGACGACGGCCAGCTCGACCTCCCAGTCGGTCTTGACCGAGCCGCGCGGCACCAGCACCGTGTCGTGCGGCCCGACCACCGTGTCCGCGGCCTTGAAGAAGATGACCGGCTCGGCAGGCGGCTCGGCCCCCGTCTCCCTGGCGTGGTCGTGGTAGTTGAGGCCGATGCAGACGACCTTGCCTATCCGGGCGACCGGCGGCCCGACCCGCAGCCCGTCCGCGTCGAGCGCGGGCAGTTCCCCGGCCTCGGCGGCGGTACGGATCCGGCCGAGCGCCTCGTCGTCGGCGAGCAGCGCCCCGTCGATGTCCGGCACGACGTCCGAGAGGTCCCGCAGGACTCCGTCGGCATCGAGCAGCGCGGGACGCTCGTCCCCCGCCGTACCGACTCGCAGCAGCTTCATGAGCAGTGTCTCCCTTGATCGCGGGCAGCCGACCGATGGGTGCAGCCATCGGAGGACTGGTCGATCCTCCAAGGTCGGCGTCCACTCCGCAATACCCGGTTCACGGACTGGACCGTAACCACAAGGAACCGTAAGGAACCGTAAGGAACCTTAAGGAACCACAAGGCGCCCGCGCCCGTCAGCCCATCACCGCGGCGGCCGGCACAGCCCCCGGCATGTCCCGGTACAGCACCGCCCGCTCGACCGCGCTCCACGTCGTGCTGGTCACCACGTACAACGCGGCGGCCAGCGGCACGAACGCGACGGTGAGCAGCGTGAAGAAGGACATCAGCGGCATGATCCTGGTGATCGCCCCGAGCCCCGGCACCTGCTGCTGCCCGTCCTGGAACCCGCCACCCGCGCCAGCGCCGTTCGCGGCCCCGACCGCCCCGGTGGCCGCCCCAGCCGCCATCATCCGCTTCGTCCGGCGGTAGTTGAAGGTCGCGACGACGGCGACGATCACGAACAGTCCCACGTACACCAGCCCCTGCGCCCCGAAGACCCCGCCGTCGCCCAGCGCGTCCGCCCACCGCTCCCCCAGCGGCGCCGCGAGGAGCTGATGGTCGAGCAGGGAGTTCGCCTCGTCGCCGATCCGGGAGTTGGAGAACAGGTGGTAGAGGAGGAAGAAGGCCGGCAGCTGGAAGAGGCTCGGCAGGCACCCGGACAGCGGGGACACCTTCTCCGCGGCGTGCAGTTCCAGCACCGCCTTCTGCAGCTTCTCGGGGTTCTTGCCGTGCTTCTCGCGCAGCTCGGCGATCCGCGGCTGCAGCGCCGCCCGCGCCCGCTGCCCGCGCGCCGAGGCCCGCGACAGGGGATGCACGAGGAGGCGTACGAACGCGGTGAACAGGACGATCGCGGCGGCCGTCGCCGAGTCGTGGAAGAGCGGGCCGAGCAGATCCGCGAGCCCTTCGACGAGGCTCGCGAAGGCGGACATGAAGGGGGAGAACAGAGAGGAGAAGCCGGACATGGGTGAGCCCTCCGTGGGTCTCGTGGTGCGTCGATGCCGAGGTGATGAGACGTGACGTGACGTGCGTCGAGGTGAGACGTGACGTGCGTCGGCATGACGACCCGCGAAGGGCACGGCGAAACAGCTGACGAACAGCTGAGAAGCGGCTGGGAAGCAGCTGAGAAGCGGCTGGAGAAATCCCTACGCGGCCGTCGGGAGGGACCGGCCCGGGGCTCGGGGACGCCTACGCCCCCGGGCGTCGGGATCGCGCTGCGGCAGGAACGCCGTGCGCTGCTCACGGTCGCGCATGGCCGTACGGACCCGGGTCCGGGGCACGGCGGGCGCGAGGCGCGAGGAGATCAGGGAACAGGCGGCGAGCGCGGACCCGGCCGCGGCGGTCGCCGCGAACGTGACGGCGACGGCTCCGGAGAGGCTGCCGGTGTCCAGGAGCGCCACCTGCAGAAGGAGGACGAGCAGCAGGACGGCGGGCTTCAACTGCGCCCAGGTCCGTGTCATCGACTGCTCCCTCCCCGCTGTTCCGCTACGGCCCGCCATGATCCGCTCTGTTCTGCACGATCCGCCATGATCCGCGGATTCTCCGCGCCCCATGGCCTCCTGCCGTTATACAGGATCCGCCCCCAGGAGCCGCCATACGGACTCCAGCACGCCCGTGGTACCCCGGGGGCATAGTCGGTACCCTCCCAGCGGGGAGCGCGGGGAACGCGCGTGCGGATGGGGGCGCTGATGGGATACCGGAGACCCGTGCGGTTGTTCACGGGTGTCTTGGCCACCGGGCTGTTACTGGGGGGCCTGGGAGGTTGTTCGGGGACCGGAGGTGACGGTTCCGCCGAACCCACCCGCTCCGGCTCACCCCCGAGCCCGGCCCCCAGCACCAGCACCAACGCCGACACCAACAGCGGCACCGACACCAACACCACCGGTCCCGCCCCCGGCGCGAGCGCGAGCGCCACGTCCCTGGGGTTCACCCCCGATCCCGGCCGTGTGCCGAAGACCCGCGCGGAGGGCCTGCGTCTGGCCCGCGCGGTCGCGGCGACGCCCACCAACTGGGGCCCCGACTTCGTACGACGCAGCCCGTACGAGAGCGACCCCGGCTCCTGGCCCGTACTCGACTCCGACTGTGTGTGGGAGCGCGAGTCGTTGCCCGCGACGGTGCTCGCCAGCCTCACCCGCAACAGTGAACTGCCCGCCGAAGGCGGCAAGGGCCCGATCCGCGTCACCGCCGTCGTCAGCGTGCACCGGACCGTCAAGGACGCCGACTGGGAGATGGCCGGCATGCTGGAGGAAGCGCTGCGCTGTCCCGACCAGCAGCTCCGCCAGGGCGAGCGGATCGCCGGACTGCTCTCGCAGGGCGCGGCCTACGGTCTGCTGGCCAACTTCACCTCCGAGGACTCGCTCACGGAGGGCGGCAAGTACTACAGCGACGAACTCGGCGGCCCCCACTACTACTACTGGGTGCAGAGCCGTCTGGGCCAGGTCACCGTGGCCGTCGTCGGCCGGGGTGCCAAGGGGCGCTCCCAGGACGACATCGACGCCGCGCTGCGCCAGGGAGCGGGCCAGATGCTGAGCCGGGTCGAGACCGAACTGGAGGCGCCGCGATGAGCGGTCCGCTGCTCCCCACCGACCCCGCACGGATCGGCGGTCACCGGCTGCTGGCCCGGCTCGGCGCGGGCGGCATGGGCGTGGTCTACCTCGGCCGCACCGAGGCCGGCGCCCTGGCCGCCGTCAAGGTCGTCCGGTCCGAGTACGCGGACGAGCCCGACTTCCGCGCCCGGTTCCGCCGTGAGGTCGAGACGGCCCGCCGGGTGAGCAGCCCGTGGGCGGTGCCGGTCACCGGCGCGGACCCGGACGCGGACGAGCCGTGGCTGGCCACCGCCTTCGTACCGGGCCCCTCGCTTGAGGAGTCGGTCGCCCGCCACGGCCCGCTGCCCACCCGCAGCGTGCTCGCCCTGGCCAGGATGCTCGCCGCCGCGCTGCGCGAGGTGCACGCGGCCGGGCTGGTCCACCGCGACGTCAAGCCCGCCAACGTCCTGCTCGCCATGGACGGCCCCCGCCTCATCGACTTCGGGATAGCCCGGGCGACCGACGGGACCGCGATCACCTCGACCGACCTGGTCGTCGGGACGCCCGGTTTCCTCTCCCCCGAGCAGGCCGAGGCGCGCGGTGCGGCGGTGGGCCCGGCGAGCGACATCTTCTCGCTGGGCTGTCTGCTGGCGTACGCGGCGAGCGGCGGCCCGCCGTTCGGCACCGGTACGGCGGACGCCCTGCTCTACCGCACGGTCCACGACGAACCCGACCTGTCCGGCGTCCCTGACGACTCCACCGACTCCGCCGACTCAACCGGTCCCGCCGGTGGTGTCGGTGGTGTCGGCCTGCTGACGCTGCTGCGCCTGTGCCTGGCGAAGGACCCGGCGGACCGTCCGACCGCCGAACAGATCGACACGGTCCTGCTGGTCGAGGACGCGATCCCCCGGGGCGAGCAGATCGCCTGGCTGCCCGAGGACGTCGTACGGGGTATCGCCGACCGCTCCGCCGAGATGCTGGCGCTCCCCGACATCGAGCCGACGGCCGCCGGAACGCCGGACACGGACACGGCTCCGGACACGGGCGGCACGGGCGTGGGCGCAGGCACAGGCTCCGAGGACGCGGAACCGGCGTCGCCCGGCCGCCGACGGCTGCTCCTCGCCTCCGGCGCGGCGGTGCTCATGGCCGCGGGCGGAGCGGCGGCCTGGGCGGCCCTGCGCGACGAGAACCCGGGTACGTCGGGGACCCGCCGCTGGGCCATCGGCGTACAGGCGGATCTGAGCGGTTCCTCCCGGACGGCGGGCGAGGCGCAGGTGCGGGGCGCCCGGCTGGCGGTCGAGCAGTACAACTCCCGTAAGAACAAGCCCTTCCCGCTCGCCCTGCGGACCGTGGACGACGGTGGCAGCGCGGGGCGGGCGCCGGGCGCGGCCAAGAAGCTGATCGGGGACACCGAGGTGCTCGCCGTGCTCGGCCCCACCAGCGACGAGGCGGCCCGCGCGGTCCTCGGCACGTACGACGAGGCCCTGCTGCCGTTGCTGTCGGTCTCGGCCGGCGGACTGCTCCTGACCTCGAAGGAGTACCGGTCCTTCGTGCACTGCCGCCCCAGCGACGCGGCCCTCTCCCTCCCCATGAGCGTCTATCTCAAGAAGCACACGAAGGCCACGAAGGCCACGGAGCGGGCACCGGCGCTGCGCCCCGGCCTGCTCCAGGACCGCACCGCGCAGACGTACGCCCAGGAGTCCGCCGGGATCAACGCCACCATGATGCGCAGTCTGGGCCGCCCGGCCTACCCCCGGGTGGTCCCGGCGGGCACGGAGGACATGGGGCCCGTCGTCGCCGACATGCTGCGGGCCGGGATCGGCTCGTTCGTCTACGCCGGGTACACGCCGGGCGCGGCCCGGGTGGCCCGCGAACTGGCGGCGGCCGGTTTCGACGGACCGCGGTTCGCCTCGCAGGCCGTGATCGACCCGGAGTTCCTGGAGCGGGCCGGGGAGGCCGCCGAGGGCTGGTTGATGACCGCGTCCTTCGTCGACCCCGCCGCCGTACCGGCCGCGAAGGCCTTCACCGCGGCCTTCCGCAAGCGCTACGACGCCGCGCCCGGCTACTACGCAGCCGAGGCGTACGACACCGTCAACCTCGTCATCCAGGAGCTGCTGAAGGCCACGAACGCCAAGAGCACCCGGGTTTCCGCCCGTCCCCCGAGCCGCAAGAAACTCGTGAAGCTGCTGCGCGCGAGCCACTACAAGGGCATCACCAAGGAGTTCTCCTTCAAGCCGGAGGACGGCACGTTCGCCGGCTGGGGCATCTTCCTGCACCAGGTCGAGGGCGGCAGGTTCCGTTACCGCGGCGAAGCCCCCTCCGAGCTGTAGCGGTGAGCGGACCACACGTGGAGGGGTTCGGGGGACTGCGCCCGCTCAGACCCGGCGACCCGCTCTCCGTCGGCGGTCACCGGCTGCTCGGCCGGCTCGGCGCGGGCGGTATGGGCGTGGTCTACCTGGCCCGTTCGGCGGGCGGGACGCTGGTCGCCCTGAAGGTGATCCGCGCCGAGTACGCGGCCGACCACGACTTCCGGACCCGTTTCCGCCGCGAGGCCGAGGCGGCGGGCGGGCTCACCGGGCGGTGGGTCGTACCGGTCACCGCGGCGGAACCGGCGGCCCGCGAACCCTGGCTGGCGACCGCCTTCGTACCGGGCCCGTCGCTGGCCGAGGCCGTCGCGCTGCACGGGCCGCTGCCGGACCGTACGGTACGTGCCCTGGGCGCGCGGCTGGCCGAGGCGCTCACCGAGGTGCACGCGGCGGGCCTGGTGCACCGGGACGTCAAGCCGGGCAACGTCCTGCTCGCCCTCGACGGACCCCGGTTGATCGATTTCGGCATCGCGCGGTCCACCGGTGCCACCGCGCTGACCGCGAGCGACGTGGTGATCGGTTCGCCCGGCTATCTCTCGCCGGAGCAGGCGCGGGTACGGGCCGGTGGCGGCGGCGTCGGCCCGCCGAGCGACGTCTTCTCGCTGGGCTGCGTCCTCGCGTACGCGGCGACCGGCCGCCGTCCGTTCGGCACCGGCACCGTGGCCGCCGTCATCTTCCGTACGGTCCACGAGGAGCCGGACCTGGACGCCGTGCCGTGGACCCTGGTCCCGCTGCTGGCCGGCTGCCTCGCCAAGGACCCGGAGGCCAGACCCACCGCGCAGGAGGTACGGGACGCGCTGACCGACGAGGGCGGCCCGGAGCCCGACTGGCTGCCGCCCTCGCTCCCCCGGCTGATCGCGGAACGCTCGTCGGCCGCGCTGTCCCTGCCGGACCCCGACCCCGACCCCGCCCCAGGACCGGGACCGGGCTCCGGTCCCGTCACGCTCGTACAGCCCGATGGCGTACCGGAGGCAGCCCGCCCCACCCTCTCCCGGCGCCGCGTCCTGACGCTGGGCTCGGCGGCCGGGGTCGTCCTGACCGGCGGCGGCCTCGCCGCCTGGGCCGCCACCCGGTCCACGGCCGGCCGCGACGGCTCGGCAGGCTCGGGACCACTCCCCCGGTACGTCATCGGCCTGCACGCGGACCTGTCGGGACCGGACAGGGCGACGGGCCGGGCGCAGGAACGGGGCGCGCGGATCGCCGTGGCGGACTTCAACTCGGGCGCCGGTGACTCCGCATCCCGTGGCGCCACATCCAGCGGCTCCGGCTCCCGTGACTCCGTGTCCAGCGGCTCCGGCTCCCGTGGGGCCCTTTCTCATGGCGGCGGTTCTCGTGACGGCGGTTTGCGTGACGGCCGCCCCTTCGCTCTCGCACTGAAGGTCCTGGACGACGCCGGGAAGGCGAAGCGGTCCGAGGAGGTGGCCGGCGGGTTCGTCGCGGACCACGACGTGTACGCCGTCCTCGCCGCGACCGGCGCCGCCGCGGCCGAGGTCGCCGTGTCCCGCTACGAGAAGGCCCTGCTGCCCCTCGTGTCCGTCTCCTCCGGCGCCGCTCTGTACTCCACGACCACCACCCGCGCGTACTTCCAGCTCAGACCCGACGAGTACGCCTTGTCGACGCCCTTCATCCACTACCTCACCCACGCCGAGAAGAGCCGCAGGACCGCCCTGATCGACGACCGGGCGGCAGGCCGGACCAGTTGGCAGATCGTCAGGGACGTGAGCGCGTACCCGCCCTCCCAGGGCACGACCACGACCCACACCGTCCCCGCCGACAGCGAGGACTTCGACCCGGTCGCCGCCGCCGTGCTCGCCGCGGACGCCCAGGCCGTCGTCTACGCCGGCACCTCACCGCACCGGGCCGCCCGCTGCGCCCGCGCCCTGGCACGGGCCGGTTTCCGGGGCACGCGCATGGCCCCGGAACCCGTACTGACGACCGCGTTCCTCAAGGAGGCGGGCCCGGCGGCCGAGGGCTGGGTGATCAGCACGACCTACGTGGACCCGGCCGAGCTGCCGGCCGCGGCGCGCTTCGTGGAGACGTACCGGAAACGCTTCGGGGTACGCACGGTCGAGCGCTACGCGGTGGAGGCGTACGACGCGCTGCTCTTCGTCGCCCGGGCCATGCGCGAGCTGGGCAGCGTCGAGCCCGAACGGGGTGCCATGGTGCGCAGACTCCGCGAGACCACCCACAGGGGCCTCGCCAAGACCATCGAGTTCGACCCGGTGACCCACGAGTTCCGCTGGGTCAACAGCCTGTTCCTGCACCGCGTGCGGAACGGCGCTCCGGTCTTCCTGGGCCACTACGACAAGGTGCGGAAACCCTGATCGCGGGCTAGCGAAGCCGTACGGAACGGAGCTTCCCCCAGACGACCAGGCGGTACTTGGAGGTGTACTGGGGTGTGCAGGTGGTGAGCGTCAGATAGTGCGCGGGGTCGGTGTACCCGTACGCGGGCCTGACCGTGCTGCGAGGGATCGCACGGATCGTCCCGCCGTCCCCGGGCGAAGTCCGCGGCAGCGTCCGGTCGACGACGTACGTGTAGACGGCGTCCCGGGTCTCGACCTCGACCCGGTCTCCGCGCCGCAGCCGGTCGAGGTACCGGAAGGGCTCGCCATGGGTGTTCCGGTGCCCGGCGAGAGCGAAGTTCCCGACGCGGCCGGGCTGGGCGGTGTCCGGGTAGTGCCCGACGTACCCCTTGTCGAGCACACCGGACTTGCCGACGCCTTCCGCGACGGGCACGCGGAGCCGGAGACGGGGAATGCCGAGGACGGCGTAGGCCTGCTCCCAACGGGGCCGGGGCCGGGGCTGGGCCCGGGAGCCGGTCCCGGGCCGACCCTCGCCGGAACCGGCACCGGAACCGGCACCAAAACGCGGCGCGGCGGCCCGAGCCCCACCACCCTCTCCACCCCCTTCCCCCTCTTCCTCCCCCTCCCCCTCTTCTCCCCACTCTTGTTCCAGGGCCTGGACCTTGCGCTCGGCGCCCTCCCTGGCCTGCCGGTTGGTCCACCACAGCTGATGGGCGACGAGGAGCAGGAGGACGACACCGAGGGTCACGAGAACTTCGGCACCGTTCCGGAGAAACCGGGCGTACCGCGCACGCCGCCGTCGACCCCGCTGATGAACGATGGGAACCCGCACGCGCACGCCTCCTCTCCGAGGCTGGGCCGAGCCGGGGCCGCACGATAAGGGCTGAGCCCTCAACTCACCACCCCCATGAACACTCAGCTGAACACGCAGCCGAACACCGCACGCCGATCTGACCCCTGGCCTGCACCTACCTCACCTCTGTCGGCGGTCGGCAGTACGGTGTCACTCATGCGCCCCGACACGTCTGCCGAGTACGTCGACCACAACGCCGAAGCAGCACGCCTGGAGCGGACAGCCGGCCTGTATCCCGAGGACGCCGAACACCTGCTGGTGCAGGCAGCGGCCCACCTCGAACTGGCCGACGACCGCCCGCGAGCCACCTCTCTCTACGACCGCCTGCTCTCCAGCACGACCCCGCTGGAGAACCCGTTCCTGGTACGGGCCCTGAAGGCGGCCAACCTCTGGGAGTACGGCCACGAGGCGGAGGCCAGGGCGATCATCGAGGGCGTCCGCGCGGCGGCACCGCGAGACCCGGCCCCATGGGTGATCGTCGCCGAGTCCCTGGAGTCCCACGACGAGCTGGAGGCGGCGCAGGAGACGTTCACGGAGGCGGCGGTCCACCTCCTGACGGACGTCCCGGAGCCTCCGTACGCGACCCACCCGGTCCTCTTCGGCCGCCATCGCGTACGCCGCATGCTGGGCCTGCCCCACGACGACTGGGACTCCCTCGCGGACACCCTCAACTCCTCCCCGGTCACCCTGGACGAGCTGCACGACCCGAAGCGCGTGTGGTCGCTGGGCTCCGACAACCCGGCGGAACTGCAGGCGGAGATCTCCCGGCTGCGCGCCGAACTGGGCACGTTCCGCGAGGCGTTGTCGCGCCCGTTCCCGGTGGCGGTCCTCCACTGGCCGGCCCCCGAACTGGCCGAACTCCTGACGGCGTACCCGTCCCTGTCCACGGAGTACCCGTCCCACGAGGAACACCTGTCGACGATAGAAGCCTCGCTACGAGAACTGTCGACCTCGGGCACCCCGAACCTGGGCATCGTCACAGGCACGGTCCCGTCGTACGAGGCTTTCGCAGCCTCGGAACTGGCTTCCCCGGGCGACGCGTCGCTACTACCGCAGTACGCGACGACGCTGGCGGCGAGGGGCCGGGCTGTGGCTTGGCCGCCGGAGCGGGGGGCGGGTTGTTGGTGTGGGTCGGGGCGGGCTTACGAGGGGTGCCATGGGGGCACGGCCTGAAGGGGGCGATGGGCACCTGCCGGTCACGGACGCCCTGCTCCGCGAGTTGCTCGGCCTGCGGGCCGCCAGGTTCAAGAAGCACGTGAGGCGCTGCGGGAAGCCTGCTCGTCGACGTCGGCAAAGAGAAGAGTAGGTTCGGCCAGGATGTCCCTGCCGGCCTCGCTCTTGTAGATCTCATCAACACTGCCGAAACGCGCTTCGGAATAGTCGAGGTCAACCAGCACGACCTCCTGGCGGACCGATGCCTCATCCGGGCCCTCGATCTCGACGAAGGCGATGTCGGCCATGGCATGCAGATCCGTCACCTCGGTCTCGACCTCGGTGGTGCCGTTGCTCGTGGTGGCGTCCGTGACCTGCTTGATCGTGAGCGTCGATCGGGTGCCCTCGTCCCGGAGCCGCGCCCGTGCACCGCCTTCGAGTGCGTCGTTCTCAAAGATCTTGCGCGTCAGGAGGAGCCGCGGGAACTCTTGCGTGGCGCGTCGCTCCTACGGCAGTACGCAACGACGCTGCTTGCTTCGGGTGGTCGACGCTCTGGCGAATGACGCGGTCGCTGATGCGCACGGCGGCTGAAAGTCGGCGGCCCACTTCTTCCGGAAACATCCCGTTTCCGAGTGCGCAAGCCTGAACGAGCGCACGGCAGTCCTTGGTCTGCCGGTTGGTGGCAAGGGCGGCGAACAGCGGGTGATTGATGGTCTCTCGCGCAGCATGGCCGTTGGTTGTCCGCATCGTCCGGCGATGCAACTCCGCGACCACCGTGCGCGCGGCTGGGGCGTCGGCCGAGTCGATTACGTCCAGCACCGCGAGTCCGAGTCTCGTATCGAAGACGGTCAGGTCTTCCTGGTGGGAGCGTTCAAGGTAAGTGTTGGCCAGGTCGCGTAGCGAGCCTCGTCCTGGGCGCCCCGACACGCGGTGGCACAGGGCGGCCAGGACGTCGGTGACGCTCCGCTCCCATGTCTCACCAGGCGTTGTAGTAGCTATGAGCTGGTCGGCAGCCTGGCTGTTGCCTGCGGTGAGGGCGGCAAGGACGGCGACCTGGCGGCCGTCGAGCATGCGGTGACCGACGCCGTGGTGCGCCTCGACGTGGGCGAGTGCTTCGGCCCACCGCCCGGCAGCGGTCAGGGCCCGCGTGCCGTCGGCGAGGATGACGCTCCACAGCCTGGCGCGGAGCTCTTGGCGGTCGGCAGCGTTCGCGACGAGATCCGAGGGCACAGCGATGCCCTCGACGCGGATGGCGCTCCCGGTGGTGACGGCGTCGAACAGAGCCAGGAGGGATTGGCGGCCTTTGTCGGATTGTCCGGCGCTGAGTTGCAGGCGCGCGAGGTTGACGACGGGTTCGAGAGCGCGGATCGCGGCCCTCGCGGGCAGCGGGGTCGCGTGCAGGTACGCGGCAGCGTGCTGGTGGCACATTTCGCGCGCGACGTCCAAGGCGCCCACGTCGGAGGCGGTCAAAGCGGCCTGGTTGTACACCGTGGAGGCCACACTCGCATCGTCCAGCTTCGCCGCGCTGTCTGCGAGTTCGGTCAGCTTGTGCACGCGCTGGGGCAGAGGAAGGCAGGCGGGGCGGGGGCGAGCAACGAGCGGGAAACGCTGGGCTATGGCGTCAGGAAGTCTCCACACGGTTCGCGGTGCTCCTCTCGGCGGTGGGGTCCGGGCCGAAGATGACGGTCTTCGCGGTGGCCGCGAGAGTGGCCTGTGTGGCGTAGGGCAGGCCGATCCGGTTCCAGGCGAAGAGCACGTGATGGGCCAGGACGTCACGCAGGCCACGGTGAAGCTGTCCGGAGCCGGCGAGGTGGGCCAGTTCCCTTCCGGCGTCGGCGTAGGCACCGGCCCATTCAGCAGCGTGGCCCAGTGGTCCGCCCGCGTGCATCAGGTCCTCTCCGTTCACGGCGACTAGCCGGTGTACGGCGGCGAGCAGCCGGTCGTTGCCGGCCTGCTCGACACCGGCGGCGGGTAAGGCACGGTGGGCGCTGACGCATGCCCAGACGTGTCCCTGCTCGTACCAGTCCAGCCCAGCGGACCGCAGCATGAGGCTGCACAGCATGAGGGACGTCTCACGCCGGTGTCTGCCGACGTCGCTGCGGAGGAAGCCGACGATGTTGCGGCTGTCGCGGTGGAAGAGCCGGTGCGCTGATGTCATGGCTTCGGTGCCGCCGAAAGCGTGGACCTCCGGTTCGTAGGTGATCTCCGTCCACGCTGTGATGTGCCCCTCGGCGGTCAGCGCTTCAAGGCCCTGGCTCATTCGGGCCTGCCCATCGGCGGCGGCCAGGTAGCGCACCCGCCAGCAGGGGCGTTTGCGGACGATGAACCACGCGGTGAGGGCGCCTTCATCCTCTGAGGTGCGTAGGAGCGGGGCGAGTCGGGCCAAGGCGATGGTCTCGGCGCGCTCCCAGTCAGGGAATTCGACGTTGGCCTGGCACCAGGCGGGCGATTTCATGCGACGGGCCTCCGTGGGCGCTTACGCCAGAGCGAGGAAGGTGTCCCAGTGCGGTGTGGGCGCGTTGCCCGTGCCCACGGTGTGAAGGACGAGGGCTACTCCGGCTGCTCCGTCGAGGAGTTCGGGGTTGTCGTCACCGTTCTGGTCGAGCGCAGTGATCAGGCGGTCGGTCAGGTGGGGCAGCTCCGCAGTGATCTCGGCGTTGCCTGTCTCAGTAGCCATCCGCCATGCGGCGTGCAGCAGTCCGGCCATTCCGTGGCACAGCCCGATCTCAGGAAGCTGGCTCAGTTGCAGCGGATCCCGCAAGGTCGCGAGGATCGCGTTCTCGGCGGCCTGTACGCGTACCGGGTCTCGTAGGGCGAGTCCGGCCAGTTGCTGTGCGCGGGCGCTGCCGCTGACTCCGTAGCACCAGGAAGGACGGGCGCGAGGAGCAGAGTGGAACTGGCTGCTGGTTGCCTGCTGTATCGAGATGTGGCCCGGCCACCATGGGGTGGTCTGATCACCTTGACGCCATTGGTCGGTCCAGGCGCAGATTCGCTCGATCGCGTCGACCGTACCGGGCACGTCCAGGTCGTACAGCAGGGCCAGGGACAGTAAGGACAGGGCGGAGCCGATGCCGTGGGCGAGCCCGAAGTTCCCGTGCCCGCCGGGGTAGCCGGCGTGCGGAGCACCCGTGGGCGCGACGTTCATCCACCATGGCGGCAGTTCGGCCGCCTCAGACAGGGGCTCAGGCACAGGCTCGGTCAGCGGCTCGGTCAGCGGCTCGGTCAGGCGCACAAAGTAGGCCAGCACGTCCCGCGTGATCTCATGGTGGGGGTGGCGGCTCAGGTGGTAGGCGCCCAGCCCTGACAGGCCCTGAATCAAGTCGGCCTCTTCCATGGGAGGCCGCTCGGCTTGGTCGATGCGCCGGTGGGCCTCGGCCAGACGGTTACGGGTGACGGTGAGAGTTGCCGCGTCCAGCCGTTTCAGGACGCGCGGGTACCGGCTCGACGCACTGGCCGCGCGGTGCGTGATGTATGCGAGGGCGGGAGCGCCGAAGTACAGATTGGCGTTGGCCGCCGCGCTGATGTCGCCGTGCAGTGCCGTAGCGAGCCAGGTGTGTGCGGTGTCCCAGTCTCCGCGTCCCGTCCGGGCGCGCTCGATGTGCAACAGGGCGATACCCGTAGCTCCTCCGGCAAGCGACTGCGGCCAGGCGCGAACCCCGTCGGGCCGGTTTCCGGACCACACGGCGCCGGGGTCGGTCAGGGTCCGGGCCAGCCGGTCGACGGTCGGCAGCGCGGCCCGAACGGGGGCTGTCGTGGTCACGATGTCCTCCTCGCGCGGGCCGTCCTGCTCAGGGCGGCAGCTCGGGCCAAGTGCAGGTGTGTGCGCTCCTCGGGCAGTCCTGGCCCGCGCATTCGGACGTGGTGGAGATGCAGCAGGTCCGGCAGTAGGTCGTGAGGTTGCGTGCCCGCGCTTTTGAGTGCGCGGGCATAGGCAGCCAGCGCCACGCGGCGAGCGGACCAGGCCGTGGTGACGCGCTCGTCCAGGCCTGACGGCCCGGCGTCCGCCAGGTCGACGGCTTGTCGGTAGACCGTGCGGGGCGGAGCGGCCTGGTCGGTGCGGGTGTGCTCGATGAGCCAGCGCATTGCCGCGGCGTCGTCACCGAGCAAGCCGGTGACGATGTCCACCATGCTTGCGGCGGTGACCGCGCGGTCGTCCGGCGCGTTCTTCCCGCTCTGGGCG
Organism: Streptomyces sp. NPDC017991; assembly: GCF_044328075.1. NCBI lineage: Bacteria > Bacillati > Actinomycetota > Actinomycetes > Kitasatosporales > Streptomycetaceae > Streptomyces > Streptomyces sp. NPDC017991. The sequence goes on from NZ_JBIRGP010000002.1 coordinate 733,430, forward strand.
ACGAGTTGGGCAAGGACGGCCTCGGAGTCGGCAGCGAAATACTGCTCGCCTGCGTCGATCGCCGCTGGCCCGCCGAACCGCGCGGTCTCCGGGTAATAGGTCTCCATGCCGACGTCGGTGATCAGGCCGCTCTGCTGGAGCTGCCGGGTCCACTCGCCGATCTGCTCGACGGCGGAACCCAGTGTGCCGGGTGCGCAGGTGAGTCGGAGGCGGAGATGGTCGACGGGGGTTCGGTAGCGGACGAACCACCATCGGGGGCCGCTCAGTTCTTTCAGTACTGTCGACAGGTGCCTGGTCAGGAGAGAGTTCTGCCGGTCGCGGTGTCCATAAAGCTGAAGGTAGATGCGGTCGCCGTGACCAGGCAGGTGACCGTGCTCCCGGCTGACGACGTGGCCACCTGCCCGGACAGGAGTGACCTTCTGCTCTGCGGCCAGAGGGATGACGACTTCGTGCGCGCGACCGCCGGTCCAGCCCAGATCCTGGGGTGTCGGTGCGGGGCGCAGCGTCACCGTGCCATCGCGGTCCAGGTGGGTGCGCAGCAGAGCCCGGTGCGAGGGCTCCGACAGGTCCAGGGCCATGCTCTGGTCTGCCTCGCTCAGATACATCCGCTCGGGCAACTGCATGTCGCGGCTCCATCCGGTCAGGGCCTCGTCCCACAGCGGCCACGGTGCCGATGCGGCGGGGAGGTCGTCCCTGCTCAGGAGCCAGCGAGCCGGGGACAGGATCGTGCGCCCGTAGCGCAGCGCGGGCAGGAAGGGCAGGTTGTGGGCGGCGGTACCCCACATGAACCCGGTGCAGGGGACGGCCAGTGCGACAGGTGCCTCGGCCAGGAAGCGGGCCAGCGGATGAGAGTGGTGGCTCAGGTCTACGGCGTTCAGCAGCAGCGTGTGTACCGGGCGCCGGCGGGAGAGCGAGACCAGGTGCAGCCGTTCGGCGTCAGCGGTCACCGCGAGGTCCGTCAGGGGAATGAGGCTGGTGTCCGGTCCGTGGTAGTCGCCGAGCGAGATCACCAGATCGGTCACCTGCGGGGCACGCGCGACGTTCTCGGCACTTACGGACAACGGGGTAGAGCTGATCTGTGCGATGAGCGCCCCTTGGTGCACACCCGGCAGACCGGCGTACACCTCGGTCATGCGACGGCGGTCTTCGTCGTCCAGGAGGCCCAGGAAGCGGCCAGTGGTCGTTCCGGCCGAGCGGGCGACCCCGACGACGTGGAGCGTGAACTCGCCCTGCTCTAGCGCCGGAACGCTCACCGCGTCAATGCGGACGGTCATCTCGGTGCTCGGCTGGACGGGGTGGCCAGGGGCTGTGGTGGACAGCTCCTCGATCGCGGCATCGTCGAGCTCTACCGTAAGACGGCGCTGCAATGCGGCGGAGTGGGCGAGCCTGATGAGTCGACTGTCTCGGTCGGGCAGCGGGGAGGGTGCCGACGTCGAGGAGGAGCCGAGGTAGCCCGGTGGATATCCGAGCACCTCCACGGCGTCCAGGACGGGGACGACCGCCCGTGGCCCGTACCGCTCAAGGAACCGGCCGTGCCACTCAGTCCAACCGGTCAGAGCGGCGCGGGGAGCGAGACGGGTGAGCGCCTTGGCCGCGTCCGCTGCCTCCTGGGCCACTGCCTCCGGAACGACCAGGTCCCAGTCCACTCCCAGGTCGAGCGCCGTCTTGGGAGCCATCCGAAGTTCTGCTGTCTCACTAGGGGCGAGGCACCGTGTGCGGGTGACGAGGGCGGCAAGCGGCTCGGTGGCTGTCATCGGCTCGCGGAGGCTGGTGATCAGAACTCGTTGGCTCACCAGGCCGGCGAGCAGCGTCTCGATCGTGGCGAGCGGCACGGTCGGGAAACTGACGGACAGCTTGCCGCTGATATCGCTCCACAGAATGGGAGTCCGCGCACTGTCCAGTGCTTCGCGGACCGGTCCGGTCAGGCGTACCTGTACGTGTTCGGGAGCCACATCGCGCGTGCCGCTGGGGCGGTGCTCAATGACCACGTACCCGTCGCGCTCAACGACGAGGCTGGAGGTGAGCAGCAGCAGACGGGGCCGCAGCCCACGGTGTTCCTCGAAGCGGCCGACGACTGCCGTGGTCCATGCCGCGTCGGGTCTGGCGGCTGTCCGGTGCCCGGTCCCTGTGCGTAGCGCCGGGACGGTGCCGATCCGCGCTGCTGCGACTCCGGCGAAGAGTCCGAAAGGGGTGGCGCGTGTGCGGGCCCGCAACAGGTACCGCAGTACGGAAAGCACCGTGCGGCGTGCAGCGGGTTCCGGCAGCGCCCGGCCGGCACAGACCTGTTCCACTCGGCTCGCGAGGTCCGGGCTTGCGGCGGTGACGGCGTTCGCGAAGTCGGCCTCCTGCCAGATCTGTTGCAGCCACGCGCGCCACGACGAGATGTTGGCGGCCGGACCTGTCAGCTCCGGCCAGACCACCGGCCGGTCGAAGCACAGCGCAGCTGCCCGTACCACCGCTGCATCGATGTAGTGATACACGCACCCCTCCAGTTGCCGCGGTGCCTGGCCACGCCCCGGGAGCAGGCATGGCCAGGCACCGCGATAGACGCGATCGGATGCGGTTACGGACAGCTCGTGCACGCGGACGCGCACGTTGAGCCGCAGCCGTCGTTCGTGAGGCGGATGAGCTGGTCCGCGGCGGGACCGCCCTCGACGATCGTGATGTCCAGTTCGAAGTCGTCTTGTCCCGGCTCCTCCTGCTCGACAACCGACTGAACAAGTCCGTGCTCCAGCTGAACGGTCATGCGTGCCTCCATGGCAGTGAGTGATGGTGCGAGGTGCCAGGACCCGGGAGCGGGCCCCGGAGTCTTAGTGCCAGGTCACCGCGACGACGCCGTGCCGCTTCGGCACGGTGACCTGGGGGAGAGGTGACGCGGCGGGGCCCGGCAGGTACCGGATCGTCGCCGTGCCCCGACGGCGGTGGTTCCGGGCCCAGCGTCGGAGCAGTTCCACGTACTGGTCCGCGAGGGCCTCGGCCTGCGGGCCGTGCGCGACCACTCCGCTCTCGAAGCCGCCGGTGTTCTCGTTCTCGCGCCGGGTGCGGTACGCGATGCTGTCCTCGCTGACCAGGGTCGGCACACCAAGCAGGGCTGACGCCTCCACGAGCCCGCTCTCGACGACATCCTTGGACGAGTGGAGCCGGGCCGCGCTCGACAGATTCAGCGTGAGATACAGCTCCAGCTCGTCAGGCAGCTCGTAGGCCGCCCCCGACCAGCGCACCAGCCTGGGCTCGTCCAGCGCGCGATTCAGCGCCTCCGCGTCGAGGCGTACCCGCACGTCGTCGGTCTGCAGGGCAACTCCGTCCCGCAGCAGTACTTTCCGCTCTTCCTTGGGGGCGCCCTCGCCCTGCATGGGAACGAAGCGCGCCAGCCGGTAGGAGCGGCTCAGCAGACCCTCGCCGTCGCGGTCGAACGCGATCGAGCGGGTGGTGCAGCGCACAGTGAGCGGGACGACGAGCCGGCCGTTCCCGGTGAGCCCGCCGATCCACGGTGCGGGAATGTCCCACGCGGCCACGGTCACGATGATCCGGTCGTACGGCGCGCCGTCAGGGACACCGCTCTCGCCGTCGGCGAGAACCGTCCTCACCTGCCCGTACCCGGCATCGTCCAGGCACCGGCGGGCGCGGTCGATGACGTCCCGGTCGATGTCGACGGTGGTGACCGCTCCTTCGCCGCCTACGAGTTCCTGGACAAGCGCGGCGTTATAACCGCCGGAGCCGATCTCCAGGACCTTCATACCGGCCCTGATGTCGGCCTGCTCCAGCATCACGCCCTGGAGGTGCGCCGCGGACATGACGCTGATGTCCAGGCCGTGCTCGTCCTTCTTGACCGGCACGGTGCTGTGGAGGTCATAGGCAAGTTCCAGGGGCGCTCCGGGCGCGAAACGGTGCCGGGGCACGGTGGCGAAGGCGGCGGCGACGCGCTCGGACGTGATCGCGTCCTGGTCCCGAAGTGCCCGGACCATGCTTGCGCGCAGCGCGCCGGGGTCGCGAACTTCCGAGTCATCGGGGACTGTCATTGGGGTACCTGGCTTCTGTTGCAGGTTGGCACTTGGCAGTGGTCGGGCTCGGCTTGATGGCCGGGTGCGCTGGACGCTCTTCGGCAGGACCGATCACGCCCCGCCATCCCGGACGTCACCACACGTGTTCGGTTGGTTACTAGCGAACACCATGAGTGGAGAGAGAGGGAATGAAGTCCCGATGAAGTTGACTCGTCAGTAACTAGCTTTCGGGTGACGCCCGCCGACTCCCTCCTGCCATGCTGGGCGACATGGCGACACTGAATGAACAGCTCGCAACGGCCGAAGACTTGCTCCCTCTCGCACTGACGTCGTACGGGCACTTCACCTCCATGCGCGTCGACGCCGATCGCCGCATCCGGGGACTCTCCCTCCACCTGGAGCGACTCGCGCGGGACAGCGAAATCGTGTTCGGCACGCCTGTGGACACCGGCCACGTCCGAGAGCTGGTCGGCAAGGCCCTGGACGACCAGGACGGAGCCTGCGTCGTCCGTGTCACACACTTCGACCCGACCGTGGACATGGGGCATCCCGAGGAAGCCGTCCAACCGCGGATCATGGTGACCCTGCGCTCAGCCGGCGCATTGCCTCCGCCGCCGCTGACCGCGTGGAGCGTGCAGTACGAGCGCGACCTCCCCGAGGTCAAGCACTGCGGACTCTTCGGAGCACTCCACGCCCGCCGCGAGGCACGGCTAAAGGGCTTCGATGACGCCCTCTTCTTCGGCCCGGACAACCACGTGACCGAGGGCGGAACGTGGAACGTGGGCTTCATCGACGAGAACGGCACCATCGTCTGGCCGAAGGGCCCGGTGCTGCCTGGGGTGACCGCGGCTCTCCTCCAAGAGCGCACGGAGTACAGGGTCGCCCCCGTCACCCTCGATGAAGCCAAAGCCATGACGGCGGCCTTCGCCACCAACACCTCGATCGGCCTCCGCGCTCTCTCCGCGATCGACGACACACCCATGCAGACCGAGCACCCCGTGCTGAGCGCGCTGCGCGAGACCTACCTGTCCATCCCGGGCGAGGAGCTTTAGAAGGAGACCGCAATGACGGGGGTCACAAGGTGGACCGGCCGAGAGGTCCTGCTCCTGCGCACGTCCCTGCGAATGACCGGGCGGGACTTCGCCGCCTTAGTTCCCGTGAGTCAGCGCCAGTTGGCGACTTGGGAGGGGCGGGGTGAAAGCATCCGTCTGCGCCCTGGAAACCAGGAAGCTCTGGACACTCTGCTCACCCGCGCCGGGGCTGCCGCGCAGCAGCGATTCGCGACGCTCCTCACCGAACGGGCCGCCGTCGAACATGACGAGCGCGCCGAGGAACTGCTGCGCCGCGACCCGCGCACCATCAAGCACCCCGTGGACGGCAAGGTCATGGTCCCGGTCGAGGAGGGCATTTACCTGTCCGGACCTGCGAACGCCCCGACTTGGCTGAACGGCTTCCACATCGATGTCTACCCGACGACCAATCTCGACTACGCGCGATTCGTACGCGCCACCGCCCACCGGCCGCCGCAGCACTGGCCGAACGGCCGCTGCCCCGACGACCTGTTCGACCACCCGGTGGTGTGGGTTACGTGGCACGACGCCACCGCGTACGCCCGCTGGTGCGGAAAACAGCTCCCCACCGCCCAGCAGTGGGAGAAGGCCGCCCGCGGCACGAAAGGACGCGTGTATCCGTGGGGGGACCATCCCACGGCCGCCAAGTGCAACGTGGCGGAAGCGGAGATAGGGAGAACGACTCCCGCCTCTCGCTACCAGTCCGGCGTGAGCCTGTACGGAGTGTTCGACCTGTGCGGGAACACCTGGGAGTGGTGCTCCACGAAGGAGCAGACCGGCCGCTACGAGCTGAAGGGCTCAGCGTTCACCAGCCCGTTCGAGCGAGCGGCACCATTTTTACGGAACGCCGCGAACGCCGACATGCAGGACAACGACACATCCTTCCGCTGTGTGGGCCTTCCCTAGCCTCGGCGCGTAGCCCACATCGTGAAGCACGGCGGCAGAAGCCAGCAGGTCACTGTCATCGCCCAGGACTCCCACCAATTCGGCCGCACGCTGCGCGACGCCTTGCGAGTGGGCACATCGACGGGGAAGCAGATCACGAAGCTCCGCTTCGGCCACTTGGCGCGCCCACATCGACAGTGGTCCGTTCACGGCTGAGCACGTTCCGCGAGGCGTTGTCGCGCCCGTTCCCGGTGGCGGTCCTCCACTGGCCGGCCCCCGAACTGACCGAACTCCTGACGGCATACCCGTCCCTGTCCACGGAGTACCCGTCCCACGAGGAACACCTGTCGACGATAGAAGCCTCGCTACGAGAACTGTCGACCTCGGGCACCCCGAACCTGGGCATCGTCACAGGCACGGTCCCGTCGTACGAGGCCTTCGCAGCCTCGGAACTGGCTTCCCCGGGCGACCCGTCGCTACTACCGCAGTACGCGACGACCTTGGCGGCACGGGGCAGGGCCGTGGCTTGGCCGCCGGAGCGGGGGGCGGCTTGCTGGTGCGGGTCGGGGCGGGCTTACGAGGCTTGTCATGGGGCGGATCTGTAGGCGGCCTTCCGCTGTCCGCCCGTCCCCGGTGCTGGAGGCTCAGACGGGAGCCCCCGGCACCGGGCAAGAGCAGGAGGAACTCTCCGTCCTCATTTCGGTACTGACGGTTCCCGTGTCCGACGTTTGCAGTACCGTCACACCATCGATCGGTATGTCGGGCCGCTCCTCCCCCACGCAGGCTCCGACCTGTGCGCACGAGGAAGCCCATGCCCTATGAATCAAGCGCAGCCTGGCAGTACGACGTCCCCACCACCGGCAGTACGCACCTGCCCCCGGACGCCGGTTACGGCAAGGCGCTCACCAACCAGGGGTACGGCTTCGAGGTCGCCGTCGCCGACCTGATCGACAACTCCCTCGACGCGGGCGCCGACGAGATGGTGGTGCACTTCCTGCGGGACGCCGAGCGCATCCTGACGCTCCTGATCATCGACAACGGCCGCGGCATGGACGACGCCTGCCTGGACGCCGCGATGACGGTCGGCAAGCGCCGTGACTACGACGACGACTCCCTCGGCATGTACGGCACGGGCCTGAAGGCCGCTTCCCTCTCCCACGCCTCCTCGCTCACCGTCGTCAGCCGCACCCGGCGCACCCGCGCCGCGGGCCGCCGCCTCACGGCCGAGGGCATCGAGGACGGCTTCCGCTGCGACACCGTCGACCCGCGCTACGCGCAGGACCTCGTCGACCGCTACGACGGCGTCATCGAGTGGCAGGGCACGGTGGTCCGCTGGGACCGGGTGCGGACCTTCGAGACGGTCGCGCGCGGACAGAGCGACCAGTACCTGTCGAAGGCGATATCCCGCCTGGAGACCCACCTCGGCCTCCACTTCCACCGGTTCCTGCGCAAGGGCCTGAAGCTGGACATCGCCGTGTGGGACGTCGGCGACGGCGGGCAGTGGGAGGAGCTGGACCACATCAGCGTCGAGCCCCTCGACCCGTTCGGCTACAAGGTGCCGGGGCGGGCGGGTTACCCCCGTTCGTTCACGGCCCCGGTCGAGGGCGTCGGCCCGGTGACGCTCACCGCGCACGTCTGGCCCGCCAAGTCCAAGCAGGCGGGCTTCCGGCAGATCGGCGCCCTGGCCGAGCGGCAGGGCTTCTACTTCTACCGCAACGACCGGCTCGTGCAGGCGGGCGGCTGGAACGGCCTCCGCAGCCCGGAGGGCCACCTCGTCCTGGCCCGCGTGGAGGTGGACCTGCCGGCCACGCCGAACGGTGTCTTCAGCCTCGACGTGAAAAAGGAGGGCGTCACCGTGACCCCCGCCTTCACGCTCGGCGTGGAGGAGGCGGTGGACGCGGCGGGCCACACCTTCCACGCCTACCTCCTGGACGCGGAGGCGGCGTACCGCGACGGCTCGAAGCGCGCCGAGATCACCCGCAAGCCGGTGACGCCGCCCGGCAAGGGCCTCGATCCGAAGGTCAAGCGGGTCGTCAAGGAGGAGGTGCCGGAGAAGCCGGGCGAGGAGCCCATCGAGTTCCGCTGGGTCCCTCTGCCGGACGACCGCTTCTTCGACCTCGACCGCGAGGCGAACGCCGTCCTCCTCAACAGGTCGTTCCGGGAGGACTTCAACGACGGCCGGCGCGGCGGCACGAACGACGCCCCGGTCACGAAGACGCTCCTGTATCTGCTCCTTGAGGACTGCTTCGGCCTCGGCCGCTGGGAGAAGACGCGCCAGGACCGCGTCGACTACTGGAACACGATCCTGCTGGCGTCGGTACGGGTCCAGCGCGAGCGCCGCGAACGCGGCGTCTCCTGACCCCCCTCCCCCGCCACCGGCACCCCGATCGCCTAAGGACCTCCGTGAGCGACGACGCCCTCCTCGCCATCCACACCTCCGCCCTGTCCGGCATGACGAGCGGCCCGAAGCACTTCGCCAAGTGGGCGGCGCTGGCCGCCGACGAGGACCACCCCGACGCCGACCTGACCGAGGAGACGTTCCGCGCCCGGCTCGCCGCCAACGACGAGGCGCTCCTCGTCCTGTGGAGCCGTCACCTCAACGACTGGGACTTCGCCAAGTCCGCCCCCTGGGCCCCCGACGTCCCGCCGCGCACCCCGGAGCGGCGCGCGGCCGCGTACGACCGGCTGCGGCTCGGCGAGGACCTGCGCAAGGTGCTCGACGAGCTGGTACGGGTGTCCGAGGTGCCCGGCGCGACGATCATTACCCGGGAGTTCACCCCCTGGTACACCCCGGAGCGTGCGGAGGCCCGCTCGTTCTACTGGCGGGCGTACGAGCGCAAGCTGCGCGCCAAGGGCTGGTCGCCGGAGGCGGTCGCCGGTCTCGACGAGGCGAGCCGCGCGGTGGTCGAGCGCCTAGCCGACCCGGAGCAGCCTGCCGCGCGCCAGGCGAAGGGCCTGGTCGTCGGTTACGTGCAGTCCGGCAAGACCGCGAACTTCACCGGTGTGGCCGCGAAGGCCGTCGACGCGGGATACCGCCTGGTCATCGTCCTCGGCGGCACCCTGAACATGCTGCGTGCACAGACGCAGCGCCGCCTCGACATGGAGCTGATCGGGCAGGAGAACATCCTGCGCGGCGCGGACCCCGACGACGTGGACAGCCTGGTCGGCGTGGACTACGTGGGCGACGACGAGGAGTGGCCGGAGTTCGTCCGGCACGGTGGGCGCCCCTCGACCCGTGGCGCGTTCGACATAGAACGCCTCACCACGCGCGACAACGACTACAAGAGCCTCGCGCAGGGCATCCGCGCCCTGGAGTTCGAGAAACGCGAACCGACCCGCCCGCTGCACGACCCGTCGAACCTGCACCACACGGCGGCCCGCGTGATGGTGGTCAAGAAGAACAAGAGCGTCCTGGAGAAGCTGGTCAAGGACCTCAAGCAGATCCACGGCCTCCTCGGCGAGCTGCCCGCCCTGATCATCGACGACGAGTCCGACCAGGCGTCCGTTAACACGTCGAACCCGAAGAAGTGGGAGCAGGGCCGCACCGATCGCACCGCGATCAACAAGCTCATATCCCAGCTTCTCGGCCTGCTGCCGCGCGCCCAGTACGTCGGCTACACGGCGACCCCGTTCGCCAACGTCTTCGTGGACCCGAGCGACGGCGACGACATCTTCCCCTCCGACTTCCTCATCTCCCTCCCCCGCCCGGCCGGTTACATGGGCGTACAGGACTTCCATGACCTGGACTCGGCGGTGCCGCACGAGGAGCGGACGTACACCAACTCGCAGGAGAGGGCGCACGTCCGCGGCATCTACGACGCCACGGGCGACCGCCTCCAGGAGGCGATGGACGCGTTCGTCCTGTCCGGCGCGCTGAAGCTGTACCGGGCGGCGCACGGCGTGCCGGAAGGCCCGTTCCGCCACCACACGATGCTGGTGCACGAGTCGGTGAAGAAGGACGACCACGCGGAGCTCGCGCTGCGCATCAACTCCATGTGGCACGAGGCGGGTTACGCGTCCACAGCGGGCCACACGCGGCTCGCCGCACTGTGGGAGTCGGACTACGCGAAGGTCAGCGGGGCCCGCGCGGCAGGCCTGCCCTCGCCGGCCTCGTACGAGGAACTGCGCCCGCACGTCAGCCGCGCCCGCCAGCTCATCGGTTCCGGAAGCCGTCCCGTCATCGTCGTGAACGGCGATTCGGACCGCTACTTCGACCAGCTCGACCTGGACTTCGACCGCACGCCGCACGTCTGGAAGATCCTCGTCGGCGGCGCGAAACTCTCGCGCGGCTTCACGGTGGAGGGCCTGACGGTCACCTACTACCGCCGCACCACCCAGCAGGCGGACACCCTGATGCAGATGGGCCGCTGGTTCGGCTTCCGCCCTGGCTACCGCGACCTCGTGCGCCTCTATATCGGCCGCGAGGAGGCGTACGGGCGCAGCCAGACGGCGGACCTGTACGAGGCGTTCGAGGCGGTGTGCCGGGACGAGGAACTGTTCCGCGAGCAGTTGGCGCGGTACGCGCAGCTGGTGGACGGACGTCCGCAGGTGACGCCTTCGCAGGTCCGGCCCCTGGTCTCCCAGCACCTTCCCTGGCTCAAGCCCGCCGCCCGGAACAAGATGTATAACGCTGAGCTGGTGGAGATCCGCTCACCGGGCGAATGGGTGGAGCCCACGGCTTACCCGGATGCCGCGGCGGACCTCAAGTACAACGCGGAAATCTGGAAACCCGTCCTCACCTCGCTCGACGAGGAGCCGGTTCCCTTCGTGTACCTCCCGAGCGACGACCGCGGCACTTACGTGTCCTACGCCGCGAAAACACAGATCATCCCGCACGCCCAACTCCTCGGTATCTTCGAAAGCCTCACCTGGGGGCGCCCCGACCTCTTCGCGCCTCACCTTGAGTACCTGCGGGACCCGAGCGACAACGGTTGCGGTACCGACGACTGGGCGGTGATCCTGCCGCAGACCAGCGGCCGGACTGCTACGGCGGGCAGCATCCTCGGCAGCCAGTCCCTCAGCCTCGTCCAGCGAAGCCGGAACGCTCACGGAGTCTTCAACCGCATCTCCGGTATGGCGCACAGGCAGTCAGCCGAACGGATCGCCGGTGCTCGCGCTCTGGCGCCGGATGACCCCTTCGCGACCCAGTTCCACCAGCCGCGCCGGGGGGCACTCCTGCTGTACCCGGTCCTGGAATCGGAGTCCGTCCCGAACAGCCCGACCAAGGTCGTCTCCGTCAACACGACCAAGCTTGTACTGGCCGCGGCCTTCGTACCCGCCGTGCACCGCGCGGGCTCAGCACGCCCTTACGTACGGTTCCGCGCGGCCGATTCGTCCATGCCCGCGCTGGACTGAAAACCTGCTCCCTGAGAGAAGTGAGGCGCTGTGTGGCCTGTCCCGGTCCGGAGAACGGGACAGGCCACATGGACGAAGGCAAGCTGATCCTCCCCGACCTCGGTCGGACCGATCGCGCACAGGGAAGGCACCGCAATGCCCGACACCGAGGACTGGGTTCCCCCCGCAGGGTCATGGGCTTCCTCGGCGGCCCGACGGCGCAACATGCAGGCGATCCGCAGCAGAGACACAAAGCCGGAACGAGCGCTGCGTCGTCTCCTGCACGCTGAGGGACTGCGCTATCGAGTGGCGGCCAAGCCTCTCCCAGACCTTCGCCGCACGGCCGACATCGTGTTCCGGCCCGTTAAGGTGGCTGTCTTCGTTGACGGCTGTTACTGGCACGGCTGCCCGGAGCACTACGTCTCCCCGAAGACCAACCCCGGTTACTGGTCGGACAAGGTCGCGGGCAATGTCGCCCGCGACCGTGACACCGATCAGCGCTTGTCAGCGGCCAACTGGACTGTGCTCCGCTTCTGGGAGCACGAGTCACCCGAGGAGTGCGCGAGCACTGTTCTCCGCGTCGTCCTCAAGCGTCGGGATGCTCTGCTGCTCAGAAAGTCCGGGCGCGGTGAGTGAGGGATCGTCCTCGGGCTCGTGCTCAGGGCTGGGGTCGGGCAGAAGAGGACCCGTACGCAGCAGGGCCTCCCGGATTTGCTCACCGACGGCAGCCGCCACGGGCGGCGGGAACGCGTTGCCCACCTGACGGTACCGGGCGGTCTTGCCTCCAACGAACTCCCAGGCCCCCTCGGGGTCCCTCTCGTCCGGGAATCCCTGAATGAGCGCGGCCTGCTGAACGGTCAGCATCGGCCCTTTTTCCAGATTACCCAAGTCCCGCTTGGGGTCGACCATCTTGTCTTCATCGTTGGCCACCCCCATAGCGTCGACGCCGAGCATGCCCCAGGCCCGCTTCGCCCGCGTAGGCCCGAGGTCAGCTCCGCCATGCTTCTTCGAGCCGCCTACCAGGGTCGGTGCGACGGTCCCGAGCTTCGCCGCGTCGTACCATTTCTCATACCGCGGTGACCCATCGCCCAGCCGCCGCTTCATGGTTTCCTCCAGCGCGTCCACCACTCGGCGCACCTTCGGCAGCGGCTCAGGCCAGTCGAAACCGCGGTACTCGTCCTTACGAATAGCCACGAGGATGGCACGCGGACGCAGTTGCGGAACGCCATAATCCTGTGCCTGAAGGACCTGCCAACCGCAGATCACATATCCAAGGTCGCGGAGCCTGTTTTTGATGTGGTTCCGATAAGGCCTGAACTTGAGTTCCGGCTCGACCAGACCGCGCACGTTCTCAATCATGACCGCGCGGGGCTTGAGCTCTTCGACGAGTTCGAGCATGCGTGGGAAAAGGTCGCGCTCATCGTCACGGCCGAGCTGTTTGCCAGCCGCTGAGAAAGGTGGGCAGGGAACTCCGCCGGCCAGCAGGTCAAGCTTCCGGGGCTTGATGCGGTCGGCCTCGTCGGCAGGGATCCCGTTCGCCAGCGCCTTAGGATCCGGGACTTCCTCCAGAGGCTTGAACTCTTTTACGTCTGCCGTACGGACGAGGCAGTGGTCCTTCTCCCAGCTCCAAGAAGGCCGGGCCTTGATGTTGGCTTCCAGCGTCGCGGCGGCGTGCTTGTCGATCTCCACCAGCGCGAGGTGCCGGAAGCCGGCACGGTGAAGCCCCACAGCTTGGCCACCAGCGCCCGCGCAGATCTCGATCGAGGTCAGCTTGCGGTCGTCGGCGGTACCCACTCGACTCCTCCTGGTGCGGCGATTGCAGAGACGCAAGTGTCGCATCCCTTAGCACCCAGGAGCCACGGCATGGCCGGATGGCCACATCAGGCGGTCAGCTCTTCAGGAGCGCCTCAAGGTCCTGGCGCAGCGCCTCACGCAACACCGCGGGGAGCTGCCGGTACATGCCCCACGCCTTCTCCGCCGGCGACAGGGTGCGATGGTCGGCTTCCATCCACTCCAACAGGTCCCGCTTGCCGCGGTTGGGCAGGGCGGCCACCCGGTCCCAGACCTGCTCCTTCGTCATCTGCACGCCGGTGAGATGACCCACGGTCTCATTGCACCGGGCGCACTCGGTGATCAGGTCTTCCGCGTTCCCCGCGCTCCCGGACTTGTGCGGATTGACGTGGCCGAGCGTGAGGCGCCCGCGCGTACCAGGGTCATCCGCGTATTCCTCGCCTGCCGCGATGCCGCAGCGGCGGCACATGTGCAGATCGCGTTCATACACGAACCGCCTCGTCTTAGCGCTGATCTGGCGCAGGCCGGCGGCCCGGTGTTCCGGCTCCCACACCGGCCGCCCCATGGCCTCCAGGTAGAGCTGGTCCGGCTGAAGACTGGGCTTGTCGCGGTACGTCTTGATCACCCAGCCAGCGGGGCGGAGGTCACGCATCCGGCGGTCCACCTGCTCGGCTCCCTGAATGGCCTCCCGGAGCTGCGCCTTGGAGAAGGTGCCGCCTTCGCCCACTTCATCGCGCAGCCACAGGGCGACCCTGATCCGGGTGCCCAGGTCCGTGTTCCGCCAGCTCAGTTCTTCCTCTTGCACAGCTCCACCAATCCGCTCACACGTTCGCAACCCAACCCCTTGGAATGGAGACCTTAGTTTGCCGCCACTTGCCGCGGCAAGTGGCGGCAAGCTGCTCCCACTGCGTGCGGACATAGTCGTGCGCATCCGCCCCAGGAGGCTCTACGTGACTGGCAAGCCCACAGAGGACAACCGCTACACCTGTGTCGAGCTGTGCGCCGGTGCGGGCGGCCAAGCCCTCGGCCTCGAACAAGCGGGCTTCAGTCATCAGGCGCTCGTCGAATTCGACCTTGACGCTTGCGACACCCTGCGACTGAACCGGCCGGACTGGAACGTCACACAAGCGGATATCAGGAAGACGGTCCCGGCTCTCGGGTGGAGTGGGGACCGCCCCGCTCTCCTGGCCGCTGGAGTACCGTGTCCGCCCTTTTCGCTGGCCGGCGCACAACTGGGAAGCGACGACGAGCGGGACCTTTTCCCGGCAGCACTCGCCGTGATCTCCGAACTCTGCCCGCGAGCAGTGCTGCTGGAGAACGTGAAAGGGCTCCTCCAGAAGAAGTTCGCGACCTATCGGGCGCAGATTCTCGCCACCCTGTCTTCTCTGGGTTATTTCTCCGAATGGAGACTGCTCTACGCGCGGGATTTCGGAGTTCCCCAGCTCCGCCCTCGCGCGGTCCTCGTCGCCCTGGAGGCAGAGGCGTTCGACGCGTTCACCTGGCCCGCGACGCACCCGGCTTCCGAGTCCCGCACCGTGGGCGACGTGCTGCGCTCTTCTATGGCATCCCGCGGCTGGGAACTGGCCGACGCCTGGGCCGCTCAGGCTCAGGGCATCGCTCCCACCGTCTGCGGCGGCTCCAGGAAGCATGGCGGAGCCGACCTGGGCCCCTCCCGCGCACGGCGTGCCTGGGCGGAGATGGGAGTGAACGGTTCCAGCATCGCCGACGAGCCTCCCTCCGTCGGCGACTCCCTGCCGGTACGGCTCACCGTCCAACAGCTCGCGCTGCTCCAGGGCTTCCCCCCGGACTGGCGGTTCGCCGGGCGGAAGACGTCGGTGTACAGGCAGGTAGGCAATGCCTTCCCGCCCCCGGTCGCACGAGCCGTGGGCCGAGCCATCGCGGACGCCCTGGCTCAGGCCGACCATGCCGACGAGGGCGACACCCCCCAGATGGGCAGTACGGGGGACACCCTCTTCGGAATGACATGCATGCCATCGCTTCGTCGGAGCCCAAGCGTGAGCGCCTGCCCCGGCACCCGATAGCGAGCGGATTCCCAGCTGGCCCGCCGATCCCGGTCCACGGGGCCGTGCTGGCGCAGCCACTCGGTGTTCACGGTCACCACGTTCAGAGCCTCACCCTGCTTACCGAGCAGAACGGCGGCCAGCAGCCAATCCGGGTCGTGGCACATCACGTCGTACTCGTTCCGCGAGAGGTGAATGACCAGCCTGGTGGGGTTCGTCGTGGTCTTCACCTCGATATGCGCGGGCGCATCCGTTAACGAGATGGCCTTGATGTCATATCCGCAGGCATCCGTGAGAAGAGCTACGTGCACCACTTCCCTCGCCCCGCCATGCATCAGCAACTCCGCTACGGCCGCTTCCCCCGCCGTTCCTGTCGCCCGGCGCGCAGCCTCCGCCGCTTCGCTCCACTGGCCCTGAGCGATACGGGAAGCCGCCCACTCGTCGGAGCTTTCGTGATCGCTGACACGCAGCACCGGCCGATCACCACCGTCGAGGAGATGTACGCGGCGGAGCCAGGCAAGCCCTTCCGCGTACTGGGCGGGGGTGAGATCCGCGTAATCCGGGTGGTGAGTGAGCACAGCGCGAGCACGCGGCACGTCAGCGACCGGCAGCAGGTCCAGCCACCGCAATGCCGCGCGGCGTGCTCCCTCACTCGGCGGCATGGGACTCGATGTGGCGCAGTAGCGCGCGGATGTCGGCCATGTCCATCCCAGCCGCGAGTGACGGCTCCTCCTGCAGATCCGCGAGCTGCTGCACGGAGGGATCGTCGAGGATGCGCCCCATGAACTCCAGTTTGTCTTCGAGTCGCAGAGCCACCACTTCATCGATGGTGTCCTGTGCCGCGAGGACGGTGACCCGTGTCTCGGTGCCAGGTGCAAGTCCCAGACGGTGAATGCGGTCGAGGCTTTGCAGGAAGCGGCCCGCCATGAAGTCCCGGTCTACGTAGACGGCGTCGTGACAGACCTGGTGCAGGCTGATGCCCTCCCCCAGCGTCGCGGGATTGGAGAGCAGCACATGGCAGTCCGGGTCTTCTCTGAAGCGCTTGAGCTGACCGGCCCGGTCGACCGTCCCGCCGTGTACTACGGCCGGCTGGTAGGCGGAGAACAACCGCTCCAGAGTGGTGAGGCTGCGGACGAACGTCGTCCATACCAACGTCTTGCGCCCCTGTGCCGCGTTGTCCGCGACGATGCGCAGTGCCTCTTTGTACTTCGGTGAGAGCTCGTAGTCCGGCAGCCTTTCCAGCAGGCCGTACAGCGAGTCCGTCTGCGGCACCTCCAGGGGCGGCACCTGATAGTCCAGGGGCGCGTACCGGCTTTCGCCTTCCACGAGCAGGGCTGGACTTGTCGCCGCCATGAGCAGGCGCAGCATCGCCTTGCCCAGGGCGTCGAAGTTGTCCCGACCGGACTCCGCCCGCGCTGTGTATTTGCCTACGAGGGCGTCATAGACCTCGCGATGCAGAGCGGGCAGCTCCACGTAACGGATACGCGTCTCGAAAGGAGGGAGGCCAAGCTCGCTCTTGGTGGTGCGTGTAAACAGCGGGCGGAGCACCTGGCTGGCGTGGGCAAGGTCGCCACCCGCGACGGCCTGGGTCACTACCCGGCGTCCGTGCCCCGGCCACACGAAGGACAGCAGGTTCTCCAAGTCCTTGGCCCCGTTCGGCGCGGGGGTGCCCGTAAGAATGAGGCGCCGGCGGGCCAGGGGCCCAAGGGCCATGCAGGCACTCCCGTAGATGCCCTCGGCACCGAGCTTCATGCGGTGTGCTTCGTCCAGAATGATCATCGAGGGAGCCGCCCTGAGCCACGCGGCCAGCACGGGGAGCGAACGGTCAAGCCGCTCGTAGTTGATCAGCAGCAGTTCCGTGCCGGGTTCGGGGCCCTTCTCCATCACCCGGGCGGTGAGTGGCTCCGCGAAACATACTCCGCTCTCGTACGTCCACGACTCGTATGCCGATTTTGGACTCACTACGAGCAGACGTCGCACCTCTCCCTGCGCCCGCATCGCGGCGAACATCGCGAGGCCGACACGCGTCTTTCCAGCGCCGGGGACAGAGAAGTTGGCTCCGTGCTGGAGCGAGAGGAGCCGCGCTATATCCCGCCGCTGGAAATCGGTGAGGTCAGCGCGCCAGTCGGAACCAAGCCGGTCCTGGACTTCGCTGGCGCCGACAGAACTGACGGCGGAAGGGTCGAGCAGCGCTTGCTCGGCACGGTCAGCGTCATCCAGGACACCGCCCACCAGCACGGCGAGCTCTTCTTCCCACTCCACGGTATCTGCGGCAGGCCAGTCACCCAGCGCAGCGAGACCCGTCAGGAAGTCATCCAAATCGACTTCGACTGACGTCAAGGTGCGCTGGCCGCCAGCCGGGAAGCGGGCGGCCAGCTTGCCGAAGTCACCAGCATGTTCCTGGGACGCCCGCAGGACGGCCCGGGTACGCGTGACGTCGAAGGCGATCCGGAGAGACGGGCTCTCGGTCACGGGCCCTCCTGCCGGACCGCGTCGTGCAGCCACGAGACGCCATCGCCCGGGGCCTTGATGCTGCGCTGAGTGGCCACGGCGAGCTTGGTCAGCGACTGCCGCAGGGCGAGTATGGCCTCGTCAAACGCCTCCTCGTCCAGACTTCCGGACGCCTTGGCGAGCGTCAGATCGGTGATGCACTGCTCGATGTCCTGGCACGCGTCGGTGATGCGGTCAGGGGCCGCCTGCTTCCGCTTGCGTACCCGGGCGTCCTTGCCTGCGGGCTCCAGGGCCTCTTCCACGGCCTTGCGCGCGTCAGCGTAGGTCCGGGCGGCGGTCACAGCGCGCTCGGAGACACTCTCCCCTTCGGCCTTCTCCACCGCCTTGGCCTTCAGGATGGCGTTCGTCAGCTCCTTGGCCTCAGCGACCGAGGCAGATGCGGCCTTCACCGTTCGGTTCAGGCCGGGAATCCGCACCGTGGCCGGCGCTTCGGGACGGACCTCGGCTTTCAGCGATTCAGGGAGCGTCCGGTCCAGGTATCTGGCCCTGAAGTCGTCCTCAATGAGGCGGACGTCCGTCTTCGAGAAGTCCATGACGATCGCGGCCAGCCGCAGCTCCTTCACCAGCTCGGCCTTCTCCTCGCTGACCGCCCGGTCCTTCCGGTACCGGCGCCACAGTTCGCGCAGCCTTTCCTTGGCGCCCTCGAAGTCCACCAGTTTGAGCTGCGCCTTGCCGTCGACGGAACGCTCGCGGAGGTCGTTGAGCGTCGCGAGGATCCACATGTCGGCTTCGACCGTGTCGGTCCGGCGGCGGAAGGACTTGGCCACCTCCGCCAGAGGACGGTTGAGAGCCAGCTGTTCGTCGATCGTGATGAGCTCGTTGATGTACGAGTACTCGCGTCGCTGGTCCGGACGGAGCTGCAACGCCAGCTCGACGGCGTTGATGTCGTCCCAGGTGCACGACTCAGGGAGCACACCGACCCGGATGTTCGGGACGCCGAGTTCCTTCAGCGCCGCACGCCGGGTGTTGCCGTTCACGAGGATGCCGTCGCGTGTGATCAGCCCAGGCTCGTTCTGCCGGTAATCGCGCAGGCTGTTGAGCAACTCAGTGAAATCGGGGTCCGGCCTGCCCGGGTCCGCTGGCAGAGCCATCAGCAGGTGGTGCAGGTAATCCTGGCTCTCGCCGATCCAGGGCGATTCATCGAGCAGCTGGTCGCGATCGGGGTCGTAGCTGCGCTGAGCCCGGATGCGATGCGTTCCCGGGTTGTAGTAGAGCATCTCGACGGGCATGTCGATGACTTCCACATGCAAGGGCTGCGTCCGCCACTCGACGGTCAGTGTTTCGCGGACACCGGCACCCTCGGAAAGCTCCTTCAGACGCTGTTCAACCAGCGACCGGTTCTCTTCTGCCAGCGGCGGCCGACCGAACTCCTTGCGCACCAGATCTCCTCGTGTCGTCTGTCGTCGTTGCTGTGTCTCAAAGCGCGGGGGCCCGCGACCGCTTGTCCCGGGCCCCCGCCCATGCCGCGGCCGTCTACTAAGCCGGCGGGTTCAAGGCTGCGCGGATCTTCGCACGTGACTCCTCGGGCAGGGCCCGGTAGTCCGCCCAGAAGATCTCGGCCTCGCTGAACTCACGCCGGTCATGCGCCATCCACTCCGAAAGCATCCTGCGCTCAAGCGCGCTCAGCGCGGACGCGCGGGACAGCATGGAGCCGAGGTCCGTCTCCGCTCCCCTACCACCTACACGGCAGCGGTTGCACTCGGACACCAGTTCCGTCGTCTTGCTGCCGTCCGGCTGCCGCACCACACGCCGGGCGATGTCGATCTGCGCCGACTCGTACGTGCCGGCGTAAGTCTCGCCTGGGGCGATCCCACATGAGCGGCAGAAGTGGCCGTCCCTCGCCAGCACTTCCCGGCGCCGGGTCTGGGTGATGGACGAAGCAGGCCGGCTGCCCTTGCCCGGCTCCCACACAGCCTCGCCCTGCTTGACGAAGCGCTGCTCGTGCGGGCCCAGCGACGCGTCTTCGCGGTTCGTATCGATCTGCCAGCCGAAGTCACGAAGGTCCCGAACCCGGCGGTCCGCCTGGCTGACGCCGGGAAAGGCTTCCTTCACCTGCTCCTTCGTGAAGAACTGCCCCTCCCCCACCACCTCGACGAGCCACAGGGCCGCGCGCTTCATGGTGCCGAGCTTCGTGTCCGTCCAGGACGGCGTGCCCATCGCTTCCCCTTACGTCCGTCCGAATGTCAACTGACGCTCCTTCACCTGGCGGCTGCGAGCGACAGGAACGACTCTCGCCTGAACGCCAGCAACAAATCCAGCCCTGACGGCACATTGCGGCAGCGCAAAGAATTGCGGCTCCGCAACTGCACGAAAAGCCTTCTCAACTAGCGCATGGCAGAACCACAATGAAAGATCCGCACCCAGTGGCTCATACCGAAGGGGAAAGCCTGGCCATGAAGGAAGCGCACAGAGCAGCCACGGAGATCGAGGGTGGCGGGAGCCTCTCCTCACGCCAGGAAATGTTCACCGCCGCCTTGCGCCTGACCCTGGCCGCAGCTGACCGCACTCAGGGGCGGGTTGCCGAGAAAGCGGGCATCGCCACATCCAGTATGTCCTGTTACGTAACGGGCAGGCGTGTACCCAGACTTGGGAAGCTCGAAAGCATCTACAAGGCCCTTGAGGCAGAGGCAGTCGATCAGGGATTCGATCTCCCGTACTCGCTGGCCGACTTGCTTGATCTACGTGCAGGCGCCGAACTGGAGAAACGCGCCCCGGAGGCCACCGCGACAGTGCTGCATGAAGTGGAATCTGTAATTCGCGATCTCGTCGAGGCACCACCGGGGGAGCAGACTGTTGCGCCGGTCACCCCTCACGAGGGGGACCGGCGCAACAGTGTCACTCCACACGCCGCCGACATCGCCGCTTATGGGCGCCACCTTGCGGCAGGCAGGGTTCGCGATGCCCACTTTCATGCCTGGGTGATGGGCAGCAGGCTGCCTTCAAACGAGTTCCCTCTCGCCGTCGCCTCCTATCGGCGGACCGGGGCGGAAGAGGCAGTGGAGACCATGCTCAACGCAGCCGCTGACCGTGACGTGCAGGCATCTATCAACATCGCCGCAGCCTTGCTTGACGAAGGTCATCTAGCTGACGCGCGGGTTCTGTTGAACGTCCTGCGCGACGACGCGTAGGACACAGCCTCGGCATGCCGTACTTATGCGGCCTCCGCGTCGAAGTGCATCCGCGCCCGGCCCAGCGTTTCGACTGCGTCACCGCCCGAGGCCACCAGCCAGTGCAGAAGATCAGCGATGACATCGGAGACGGATTCCTCCGCTGTCGCACGGGCCGGCACCGGAGCCGCACCCACTACACGCCGGTACTCATCCAGCACCATCGCCGCGCGCTGCACACTCATGCCCTGCCGAGCCGGCTCCAGGGACAACTCGCACCAAACAGCCTTGCCTTCGGCGGTATAGAGGGTCCCCCAGCCCTGACTCATCGCCGCGACCAGATGCAGGCCCCTGCCACATTCCGCCTCGGCGCACATCTCACTCAGGACGGGCGCGCTCCGGCTGCTGTCGTGCACCTCCACTCGCAGACAGTCGCCTCTCGGCTCCAGCACCACCATCGCCGGCGCGCCATCCCCGACATGCTTCAGGACGTTGGTCGCCAGTTCCGTGACCGCCAGTTCGACCTGGTCGGTGATGGCTTCGGCACCCCACTGCCGCATGGTGCGGCGCACGGACTTCCGCAGCAGACCAACTTGCGCCGGCGCGGCCGTAAACGGCAGAGCCTCGTGCAGCCGCCGCTCGCGCGCTTCACAGAAGGACATGCTCACTCCCTCCCTAGCCACACAGCCCTACGCCTGTCGCCATGGGACGACAGCACTGCGTAGCGGTACGACTACGAGAATGACACAGGGAATTCCCGCCATGTAACTTCTCACGGGTATCTATCGAGTGAACGCGCTGGCCCCGCCGCTCGCCGACTGCCTACCCTTCAGGGCGTTGCCGGGCAGGAATCCGGTGCGCGGGGAGGAAACCGCATGTCCGTTCAGACCACTACGCGCCGACGGCAGCTCGGGGCGATGATGCGCAAGCTCCGCGCACGCAAGGGCCTCACCTTGGAGGCGGCCGGCATTTTGGTCGGCGTCTCCAAGGCCACGGTCAGCCGGTACGAGACGCAGGCCGGACCAGTCAAGTGGCTCGTGGTGGATGCGCTGTGCCGGGAGTACGACGCAACCAGCGCTGAGCGGCGGGCCGTTGTGGCGCTCGCCAAGGACGCCAAGCAGCAGGGCTGGTGGAGTTCCTTCGCCGACTCCATCCCGGAGAGCATGAACCTGCTGCTCACACTTGAGGACGAAGCCGTACGCGAGGACCATTTCTCCTGTGTGTACGTGCCGGGGCTGTTGCAGACCCGCGCCTACAGCAGCGCCTTGCAGCGGGCCAGTGAGATCCGTCTCGCGCCTGCGGAGATCGAGCGTCTCGTCGACATCCGCATGAAGCGGCAGGAGATCCTCGCCCGGCCGGCTCCGCCCCGGCTGTGGGCGATCCTCGATGAGTCCGTGGTCCGTCGCGTCGTCGGCTCCCCCGCCACCATGAGGGAGCAGCTAGACCGTCTCCTGGAGACGACGGAGTCGCCTCACATCACCCTTCAGGTCCTGCCTTTCTCGAAGGGCGCGCACGGTGCCGCCATGGGCAGCTTCGTCATCCTCGGCGGCACCGAAGCCACTCTGGACGTCGTGTACGTGGACTACCACGCCGGTTCCCTCTTCCTGGAGAAGGAAGAGGAGCTGGAGCGATACCGGCTTGCGTTCGACTACCTGCGCGCACAAGCGTTGGACATGGAGGCGTCCGCCTCTCTGATCCACCATGTCCGCAAGGAGCTGTAATGCCCGTCCCGCCCGAGTCCTGTGACGACTACTCCTGGTTCAAGTCGTCTTACAGCGGTGCCAACACGACGGAGTGCGTAGAGGCCGCCTTCGTCACCTGCGGCATCCTCATACGTGACTCCAAGCAGCCGACCGGCCCGCGCCTCGCCCTCTCCCCTGCCGCCTGGACCGCGTTCCTCGGGGCCGCTCAGGAGACGCGTACGCCGTAGCCTCGATGGGTACGTTCCGCCGCCCGTCGCAAAGGTGATCGCCGCCATTGCCGTGCCCTGGACTGGACCATGTTCTCGGCCTGGCGCTGGCGCAGGGACGACCAGATGCCCAACCGAAAGCACTGGCGGAGGGAAGGTCTCGACCGGGTTCGTACCGCACTCGGTCGCTTCGGGCCCAGCTGGAGCAGAACCCGAAGCGATGCGCCTGGCCCCAGGGAAATGACGCGCTCAGTTATGGAGGACGAGAGGGCACCGGCAGCGTCGTACACGGGCGCGGGTATCGGCGAAGTGCCCGGCTCGGCGTCCGGGCCTGGTGGAAGCACGGTCCAGCTGGCGGGCGCCCTGGGCGGGATCAAGGAACTCCCACCCTGGCGCCCGAAGCCCGCGGGCCCTGTCAGGGCCCAGGCAGCAGCAGGCTGGGCATCTCCTCGTGTCGCAGGTGCTGGCCGCCGTCCTGGACGTGCAGGGTGAAGGTTTCCGGGCCCGGGGCGCCGGCCCAGTCGTAGGCGTCCAGGACGCGCTCGATGCGCTCCCACAGTTTCACCGGGCCGCCCTCGCGCACCCGCCAACCTCTGTCAGCCGGGGTGAGGGTGGCGGCGGATCCGGTGACGACGTCGACCAGCTGCACGGTCTCGCCGACGCTCACCAACTGCGCGTCGGGTACCGCGCTCTGTGCCCAGGAACCCAAGGAAACGGACAGCGCGGCTACGATCGCAGCGGACCGGCCGGTCCGTTGCGATGACCAGGAGCGCGCGCATGGACGATCACGGAGACGACTTCGGGCCGTGGAGTCCGGAGAGCACCAACCACGCCGTACAGCGGACAGACGATGAATGGGCCTCGATCGCGCGTTACGTCCGGCATGCGGCGAACAAGCTGGGGCCCCAGCTTCCGTTGTGTCTTCCCGGTGAACCGCGGGAATGCGGGCGGACCGCTCAGCAGCATGTGTTGGCCTGGTCCGCGCACCTCAAGGCCGTAGCCCATCACCTCATGGAGTTGTCCACGCCGAGTGAGGCGAGAGGGACGTTCGCTGCCGGGCCCCTGTATCAGCGGCGCTTGGCTGAGGTGAGGGAGCAGAGCCCTCCTGCGCATGCCGGCCGTTGACCCGCGCTCCCCTGGACCCGGAGTTCAGGGAGGAGCGGGTGGGAGTGGTGAGCCCTGCTTCTTCAGTGCTGTTGGGGCCGCACGCTTCCTGGCAGTGTCGTGCCTCCGCGGGCCGTGTAAAGGGCGGCCTGCGGCCGTCGCCTGCGGCGATTGCGCTGCGCTTCACCCTTGACCCGGCCCGCTCCAGCACGGGTGAGAAGCGAGCGCACGGCCCGGAAACGCGGGGGCCCGCTGGGTGGGATGCGGGCGGGTTGGTTGGGCTGTGGGGCGGGGTTCGTGGGGCGCGGGCGCCGCTCGCAAGCACGCCCGGTCAGCTCAGCGGCTTCCGGAGAGTGGGCGGGGCGTGGTCGATTGGGGCGACCACCGGAAGTCGGCCTGGAAGCGGTCAGTTCTGTGAGGGGTGGACGATCTGCCACTCCTGGTCGTCCGTGTTGGTGCAGTGGAAGATCAGGAGGCGTACCTCGTCGGTGCTGGGGCTGTTTCCGCCCACTTCGAGGCACAGGTTCTTGCTGGCGAAGTTGCGGATCCAGTACGAGCCGTTGTCCTGCTTGTCGGCCCACCACAGCTGGTTGTCGTCGGTCGTGCCGACGCAGTCGGCCTCGGAGATCGCCGCATGGATGGACTGGGGCCCGGTGCCCGGCAGATCCATGCAGAACTGGTCCTTGACGTTGCGGATCTGGAAAAGGGCGGTGTCACCGGGGCCGAGCTTCGGATAACGCACCTCAAGGTCCCAGAGCTGGTTGTCGTCGGTGCGCTCGTCGCACGTGAACTGCTGCACCCGGCCGTCCTTCTTGCCTTTCCCCTCCCCCGGGACGTCGGCGCATCTCTTGGTGCTGGTGTTCCGCAGAAGGATGTTCTGGGCGGGCACCACGCTCTTGGGTGCTTCCGTCTTCGTCGGCTGCGCGGAAGGCGCCCCTCCGTCACCCGCGCCATCGGAACTCCTCGTGGCGGGCCAGCCGGCGTCCGGCTCGACGGACGGGGCCTTCGGCGCCTCGGGGGTCGGTGAGGGGGAGGGCGCCAGCGTGCTGATGTCGGCTGCCTGCAGTTTCTCCGTGGCGGCGCTGCGGACCTGGGGCCTGTAGGCGATCCACAGCATCACGAAGGTGATGGCGAGTGCCATGAAGATGCCGAGGAAGGTGGCGAGCCAGCGCGGCAGGAAGCCCTTCTGGACGTACCTACCTTCCACGTCCAGCGGCTTCGCACCGGACCGCTGAATCGCGAGGGTGTAGGGCCACTCCTCCTTCGAGCCGAACCAGATTATCTGCTTCGGCTTCAGCGTCGTCCTGACGAACGCCGCTCGCCCCGGCTCGACCTGCACGTTCGACGGATGGATGTCGTACGACAGGTGATCACCGTTGTCGCTGCCGGCCACCGACGCCGTCAGCTTCGTATTGCCCAGGTTGTCGACAGCGAGCTTCGGACGCCCACGGAAACGGCCCTTCACCGTGGGCGGCACCAACTCCGCCCGCACCTCAGTGAACGGCGTGATGGTCAGGTTCCCCTCGGGAACCGTCGTCGCCTCGGGATGCTCGGTCGGCGTGATCCGCACCGCGTACGGATTCGGCCCCGCCGTCGCGTCCGGCGTACGCGGCGGCGCGAACGTCAGGTCCACCGAACCCGTCGTACCCGGATACAGCCGCAGCGTCTGCGGTTCGACAGCCGTCCAGGGCGCCAGAGCTCCGACGGCCTCGAAACGGTATTCGTCGACGACGTCACCGGTGTTGCGAAGACGCAGCCGCACCGTCGTACTGCCACCCGGATCCACGGTCGCGGAGGCGGGTTCGAGGGAAGTCCAAAGGCTCACTCTCGGACGCTACACGTATGCCCGATGCCTGATCAGGAGGCACCGGGGCACAGCGGGTGCCCGAAGGGGCAGGGGCTGGTTGCCCGTGATCCACCCCTGATTCACCGGCTTTCCCTTGCGTTTCCTCCCGGTACCGGTGCCCGGAGGGGTGGTGTCCGGTCCGCTCGGGGATGATCTGTCCCATGGGGCACATGGGACATGAGAAAGGGCGCGGGGCGGACATGGACGACGCCCTGGCGTGGGACGAGCGGTTGGCCTGGGCGTACGGACTGATCTCGAAGGATCCGGCCGAGCGGGCCGTCGCACTCGATCACTTGGCCTCCGCGCAGAAGGCGACGGCGGAGGCTGTGGCGCGCTTCAACACGACGTTGATGTCGCTGCAGGAAGAGGGGGTGGAGGAGCCGTACGAGGTTGCGGCTCTGCGGTCGGCCTGGGAGGAACGCCTGCGGGCCGGGGCCCGTTCGCTGCCCGACGGTGTGTGGAACAGCCTGGATCACGAGGACATCGTCGAGTGGCCGGGGCTGCCCTACGCCCTGCTCTTCCTGGAATGGGAGGCCCGGTTTCCGGATGAGTGGACCCTCGCCGCCAAGGAGTGGGGGACGAAGGAGAAGCTCATCCGGGAACTGGCCGTGGACTCCGTCGGGCGGGATCCGGTGGCCCGGACCAAGCTGATCGACCTGGTGGAGATCGTCGTGCGGCGGGCCTATCGCTGCAAGGACCGCGAGTACGTGCGCATCGCCCGCATCGTCGACGGGCCTCCGCTGCGCGTGCGGCTGGAGGCGGCCCGGCGCTCGGAGAATCCCTGGGCCCAGTTGCACGCCGGGTACGTGCTGTGGCTTCTCGACCGGCCCGAGGTGCCCAACAGCCGTCTCGTCTGGCGGACCTGGCTGGCGGACACGCGGCAGTGAGCGGCGAAGAGCGAAGAGCGGCGGCAACCTTTCCCTCCGCTGCTGCCACCCCTCTCTGACACCCCCCAACTCCCGTAAAGGGAAGGTCAGATGAGTCGCAACAGCAACAACAACAGTGACGGCAACGGCAACGGCAACGGCAACAGTGACAGCAACAGCCGCCAGGTGAGCAGTCGCAGGCGGTTTCTGGTCGGTTCCGCCGGTGCGGTCGGTGCCGGGGCCCTCGGTGCTCTGGGTCTGCCCGGTACCGCCAGTGCCGCCGCGGCGGCGACCGGCACCCTCTACATCGCCAGTGACTCCACCGCGCAGACCTACAGTTCCGGCTACTACCCGCAGGCCGGCTGGGGCCAGAAGCTGTCCACGTACCTCACCTCGAACATCACCGTCGCCAACCGTGCCATCGGCGGGCGCAGTTCGCGTTCCTTCATCGAGCAGGGGCGGCTGGCCGCGATCCATCAGGTGATCAAGGCCGGCGACTACCTCTTCGTGCAGTTCGGGCACAACGACGCCACCGTGGGCAACGCCGAGCGGTACACCTCCCCCGCCGACTACAAGGAGTACCTGCGCAACGACTACATCCGGGGTACCCGGGCGCGGGGCGCCACACCGGTCGTCGTCACGCCCGTCTCGCGCCGCTCCTACAACGCGACCACCGGGAAGTTCAACGTCTCCTTCCCCGCGTACGTGGATGCCGCGAAGGCGGTCGCGCAGGAGGAGGGCGCTCCGCTGGTCGATCTCGCGGTGCTCAGCCGGGCCTATCTCGACGGGATCGGCGTCGAGGGCTCCAAGGGGATCTTCCTGTGGCTGAACGCCGGGCAGTACCCGAACTTCCCGAACGGCGTGCAGGACAACACCCACTTCCAGGAGCGCGGCGCCGTCGAGATGGCCCGCCTCGTCGCCCGCGCGGTGGCCGGGCTGGGGCTGCCGGTCTCGGGCGAGGTGGTGCCCGGGTGAGGGGCGCCCGGGCAGGGGGCGCGCCCGTGGCCTGGTCCGCGTTCCGGCAGCCGGGCTGTCAGAACACCCTGAGGGCGATGCGCTGGATGATCGTCAGCGCGTGCGTGCCGTAGACGAGGAGGACGACGGCGGCCACGGCGACGACGATCGCGACGGTGACGCGGGACCAGGTGAGACGCATGTTCATGCGGTGGTGCTCTCCTTGACAAGGGTGGGGCGGGTGGAGGTGCCCACGTGCAGAACGCTGTCGCACAGGTCCCTGACGGTGGGGTCGTGAGTGGCGATGACCACGGCACAGCCGCTGTCGGCCAGGGTGCGGAGGGTGGCGATGACCATGTGGGTGTTGTCGAGATCGAGGGCGCCGGTGGGCTCGTCGGCCAGCACGAGGGCGGGCTGCTTGACGATGAGGCGGGCGAGAGCGACGCGTTGCTGCTCACCGCCCGAGAGACGGTGAACGATGTCGTCCTCGCGGCCGGCCAGGCCGACTTGTTCCAATGCCTGGGCGGGGGTGGGCCGGGGTGTGGGGCGTGAGCGGAGGGGCTTGACGGCGACGCCGAGGTTGTCGGCGATGGTGGCGTTGTCGATGAGCGCGTAGTTCTGGAAGAGGTAGCCGAGGGTGTCGCGGCGGTAGAGGCGCGCCTTGCGGGGGCTGAGCTCGGTGATGTCCTGATCGTGGTGGCGCATGGTGCCGGCCGTGGGGGTGTCGAGGAGGCCGAGACAGTTCAGAAGGGTGGATTTGCCGGATCCGCTGGGGCCTGTCAGGGCGAGCATCCGCCCGGCTTCGATGGTGAAGGTCAGGTCCTGCCACAGGGCGCGGGGGCCGAAGGACTTGGACAGCCCGGTCAGGTCGATCACGCTTCGGTCGATCCTTCCTTGACGATGCGGCGGTGGAAGAGGGCCAGGACGGCCAGGGTGGTGGCAATCTCGACCGCGACGAGGCCGGCGATGACGGTCAGGTCCTGGCCGGTGACGGTCATGGGGTCGCGGGGGGCCGGGATGCCCATGGCCTCGTACTGTTCCAGGCCTTGGTTGTACTGGTGGACCTGGTAGGGGAGCCAGGAGACGAGCAGGGCGACGATCGCGGCTTCGACGGCCAGGAGACTGCGATGGGTGGTGGTGAAGGTCCAGCCGTGAAGGTGCCGGGCGAAGATCCGCTGCGCGTTCTTGCGGGTGTGGACGATGACGACGCCGATTCCGGTGACGAGCAGAACCATGAGGGCGATGGCCAGGTTGAACAGTCTCAGGCGGAAGTCGGCGGTGATGTCGCGGATGGCCTGGGCGGCGTCGGCGGCGACGGGGCTGATGCCGACGACCTCGTCGCGCAGCTCGCGGGCCTCGATGCCGTCGGTGATGTCGGCGGGGTCCGGGAAGACGATGCCTCGCTGCGAGGCGTAGGCGGTGTAGCCCTTGTCGCTGATGTGGTCGGTGCCGTTGGGGACGACGATGACGACGGGGTCGGTGAAGAAGGAGTCGTCCGAGAGCTGGTCCTGTCCGGCCTCACGGGTGCCGCGGGCGTTGTAGGTAAAGATCTTCTGGCCGTCCGCGGTGGGGCGCACGTCGATCTGCCCGGGTGTGATCCGGCCCGGGTCGGACGGGCTGAGCAGGCCCGGCACCAGGGCCGTGAGCCTGTCGGTGAAGGAGGCGAGGTGTTCGGGGACCAGGAGCAGGATGCGGCCGTCGCCGCCGCTGGTGGCGGGGTAGCGGTGGCCGTCCGGGGCAAGGATCTTCTGCTGTTCGAGGAAGGTCTCGTTGGCGACCATCAGGTCGTCGGCGGGGATGCCCCGGGCGTCGCGTGAGCGTGCGAGGTCCTTGTGACCGGCGAGGATGATCTGGCCGTCGACATCGGCCGCGCGGAGCCAGGGGCCGACTTTCGCCTCCAGCTCCTTCAGTGCGTCCGGGGCTCCCAGGCTCCCGTTGAGGCGGATGGAGGAGGCGTTGCCCGCTTTCTCGTACACGCCGAGCGAGTCCTCGCGGCGGGCCAGGTCCTGTCCGGCCTGCAGTACCGCGGCGGCGATACCCAGGGCGAGAAGGAGAGCGGGCACTCGCACGAGGTAGGCCGCGACGGCCGTGGAGCGGGCGGGGATCTCCCCCTTGAGGGCGGCCAGGATGCCGGTGCGCGCGGTCAGGGCGAGCGTGGCGGCGTGGACGGCGAGGACGAGCGCAGTGAAGGCGGCTGCCGTCGCGGTGGTGAGCAGGGCGAACAAGCCGAACCAGGCGAGGTGGTTGTACCAGGCCAGCAGCCCGGTTGCCGCGACCGCCACGACGGCGAGGGCGACCGTCCAGAAGCGGGCGAGGCGGCGCAGGTCACGGGCGAGGATCGCGGGCAGGGACATGCCCTGCAGGCGCAGCACTCCGTAGGACTTGGCGCTGAGGAGCACGCCGGCGCCGGTCATGGTGACGCAGACCAGCGCGACGACGACGAGGGAACCGGCCAGGGCGCTGCCGCCGTAGGCGTAGGAGAGCTGGTCGGGGGAGGCCGGCTGGGCGTGCCATGCGGTGAGGCCGTGCTGTTCCAGGAGTTCGAGGAACGGACCGACGGCGTCGGGATCGCCGAAGAGGTAGTACAGACCGCGGGGATCGCGCTCGGAGATGTCGGCGAGCGGTCGGGTGGTGGTGGCCTGGCCGGGGCTGAACGCCGGGTAGCCGCCTTCGAGCCAGTCCGCACGGGGGCCGGTCGGGGTCAGGTAGAGGTCGCGGCTGCGGTCGGGATGCTCCAGGTCGAGTTCCTGCCGGCCCACGGTGACGTCGTGGTCGCGGGCGAACGCCTCGATGGCCTGCTCGATGACTCGGCCGGAGCTGGTGTCCCGCGACTCGGTGACCTGGGCGACCGCCTCGTGGCCCAGGACCCACTGGTCTTCGAAACTCTTGAGGAACAGGAAGGAGAACAAGGCGGAGAACGCCAGGATGACGGCGTGGGCGAACTTGACGCCACGATGCAGCATGCGTGTCCTACAAGGCTTTGAGGGGGGATCGACCGGCCGTGAAGACTTCGATCGTGGAGGATCGACCGGCCATGACGGAAAGCACGCATGCCCCCGAAGGGCCGCGGTGCGCGGGCCCCTTCGGGGGCATGTTACGCGTGCTGCTGACCGGTCAGCAGGTGGTCTTGTAGTAGGTCTCGTTGCCGGACAGCGCGGCCGGGGCCTGCGTGATGGACCAGTTCCCGGCGGACGCCTCGTCGCTGTCGATGCTGGAACCGACCGAGGTCGAGCCGTGACACTTGGACCCGTGGTAGTAGTCCGACCACACGTAGGACGTGCCGGCCCCGTAGTCCCAGGTTCCGCCGCCGATGCTTATCACCGTCGCCAGCGCGGGAGTGGCAGCCGCCATGACCAGTGCACCGGACACGAGCGCGATCTTGGCTGTGCGCTTGAGCCTCATCATCATCAACTCACCTTTGTTTAGTGGGTATGTGCGATGGCAACGAACGTCGAACACACAGAATGATCACTGTGGACAGAAGGGAAGGGTAAGTAAAGATCAAGACGGACACTGACGTGAAATGATCTTGGATCGTCACGTGACGTGTGCACGCCGACACGTGCGGTGCACCCGGCCGCCCGTCATCACGGACCGGCGCCGCGACGGCCGGCGGCGGGCGCGGGGCGGTCCAGGTCGCATCTCGGAACCACTCTCCGTCGGTGAGAAGCTGGTGGTGGGGTCGGGGGCAGCCGGACCCATGGCAGGTCGAAGGTGTCGGTAGGTCGGGGCGTGGCCCGCGGTGTTCGGGGCGGCCGGGGCCGTGGCACCGGCGTCGGGGGTCGTGGCCGACCGGCGGGGATGATCGGCGAGGCTGATCGGCAGGGATGAGGCCCGGTCCCGGCGCCGCCCGGTTCAGCTCCGCCGGGCCACCCTCAGCCGGGCGACGTCGGGGTCCGCGGGCGGGGCGACGTCGGTGTCCGCGGGCGGGGCGACGTCGGGGTCCGCACCCTCCGGCGCTCCCCGGAACGCCCTCCGGTACGCCTGCGGGCTCGTCCCCACCACCCTCTTGAACCGGTCCCGGAAGGCGGTCGGTGAGCCGAACCCCGCCTGCACCGCGATCCGTTCGACGGGGTGGGACGTGTTCTCCAGGAGGTGCTGGGCCCTGCGCACCCGCGCCCGGTGCAGCCACTGCAGGGGTGTCGTACCGGTCTGCTCGCGGAAACGGCGGTTGAGCGTACGGGCACTGGTGCCGGCCCGGACTGCGATGTCGTCCAGCGTCAGGTCACGGCCGGCGTTCTCCTCCAGCCAGTTCAGCAGGGGTTCCATCGTCGTGCCCGCCGGGGCCGGGGGCTGGGTGTGGACGATGAACTGGGCCTGCCCGCCCTCCCGTTCGAGCGGCATGACGGACATCCGGGCCGCGTGGGCGGCGACGGCCGAGCCGTAGTCCTTGCGGATCATGTGCAGGCACATGTCCATCGCCGCGGCGGCGCCCGCCGAGGTGAGGAACTGGCCGTTGTCGACGTAGAGGACGTTGGGGTCGACCGCCACCGCCGGGTGCATGGCCGCCAGGTCCGCGGCGGCGATCCAGTGCGTGGTCGCCCGCTGTCCGTCGAGCAGCCCGGTGGCGGCGAAGATGAACGCGCCGACGCAGATCGAGGCGATGCGCGTTCCGTTCGCGGCCGCCGCGCGCAGGGCCTCGGCCACCCCGGGCGGCAGCGGGACGGTCGGGTCCGTGGTGCCGGGCACGATGATCGTGTCCGCCTCGGCCAGCGCCTCCAGGCCGTACGGCGCCCGCACGGTGAAGGCCCCCGCGCTCACCTCCTCGGTCGGCGAGCAGACCTTGATCCGGTAGGGCGCGCGGCCGTCGGGCAGCCGGGCCCAGTTGAAGGTGTCGATCGGGGCGGAGAGATCGAACGGGATGACCTGGTCGAGCGCCAGTACGGCCACGGTGTGCATGGCAAAAGCATAGGCAGGCCACGGATTCCGGCCAAGCGGTGTTCATCGGGGCATGAGGCCTGTTCGGTGAGGATTGACCGCCCCTTTCGCGGCTGGCGAGAATCCGTTGAAGGCTGGCGATAGCGCCACTTCCGAGAGATCCGGTACGCCGCCTACCGTCCCCTCGTGACCAAGTTCCTCCTCGTCCTCCACGTCCTCGTCGCGATCGTCGCCGTCGGTCCCGTCACCGTCGCGGCGAGCATGTTCCCGCCCAGCGCCCGGCGGGCCCTCGCCGAACCGGACAATCCACGGGCCACGGAGACCGTGCGCCTGCTGCACCGGATCTGCCGGGTGTACGCGGCCCTGGGCATCGCCGTTCCCGTACTCGGCATGGCCACGGCTCTCAGCATGGGCGTGCTCCACGACACCTGGCTGATCGTCTCGATGGTCCTGACCGGGATCGCGGCGGCCGTCCTGCTGGCGCTGGTGCTGCCGCGCCAGGAGGAGATCATCGAAGCGGTGGGGTCCGCGTCCGCCACATCCACCGCCTCCCCCGAGGTCGCCGAGGTCGCCGAGGTCGCCGTGAACCCCCGGGTGACCGTTCGACTCGCCATGTTCACCGGCATCTTCAACCTGCTCTGGGCCACTGTCACGATCCTCATGATCGTGCGGCCCGGTTCCACGACGGGCGCCTGACACTCACACCCGCTGCTGGTACCGGGACTGGGGCTGGAGCTGTTGCCGGGGCTGGGTCTGGGACTGGGGCTGAGGCTGGTGGGCGACCACCAATCCGTCCAGTGATTCCTCCGCGTCCGCCCTGAGCCGTCGGCCCACGGACGTCGCGACGAGCACGCCCGCGGCGATGACGAGGGTGGAGGACGCCCAGATCAGCTGCCAGGGCCACCCGGGCACCCCGGACGGCTCGCGGTACGTGTGGAACGAGAGGTACATGAGCGCGGCCGGGGGCGCCGCCACCAGCAGCAGGGGCCAGGCGAGGGCGTCACGGTGGCCGAAGTAGACGGCCAGCAGGAGCAGCAGCACGGCCAGGGCCGTGACGCCGAGGACGGTCACCGGCGTCGCCTCCGTGGTCGAACCGGGTGACGCGGGGTGGTCGTGCAGGTCCCGGGGAAGGCAGAGGAGGTACGCCGCCGAGGCCAGGGCGGCACCCAGCAGGCGGGTCGCCCAGCGTTCCGTCCAGGGGCGCTTCGACAGCGGGCCCAGCAGCTTCTCGGTCATGAGAACAAAGGTGCCTCTGCCGCACACGCGGCCGACAGAGTACGCGTACTCAGTTCGCCCGGCCGCCAGGTCGCCGGTTCGGCGGTTCGGCGGTTCGGCGGTTCGGCGGTTCGGCGGTTCGGCCAGGAGGCCCTAGGAAGCTTCCGCCGTCGACAGGGGGCTGGCGATGTCCTCCAGGGAGCGGCCCTCCGCCTTCACCGCGAGCAGTGCCGCGACGAGGCCCGCCGCGCACATCAGGCCGGCGCCGATCTGGAAGGCGAGGACCGTGTCGCCGACGACACCCGTGCTGGTGAGCTCCGAGAAGATCAGCGGGCCGCTGATGCCGCCCGCCGCCGTGCCGATGGCGTAGAAGAAGGCGATGGCCATCGCGCGGGTCTCCATCGGGAAGATCTCGGAGACCGTCAGATACGCGCTGCTCGCGCCCGCCGAGGCGAAGAACAGGACCACGCACCAGCAGGCGGTCAGGGTGGTCGCGGTCAGCGAGCCCCGGTCGAAGAGCCAGGCCGTGCCGAAGAGCAGGATGCCGGAGAGCAGGTACGTGGACGAGATCATGATCCGGCGGCCCACGGTGTCGAAGAACTTGCCGAGGAGCAGCGGGCCGAGGAAGTTGCCGACCGCGATGACGGCGAAGTAGTAACCGGTGCTGCCGGTCGGTACGTCGAAGAACTTGGTGAGGATCGCGCCGAAGCCGAAGGTGATCGCGTTGTAGAGGAACGCCTGCCCGATGAAGAGGGAGAGGCCGAGGACGGCGCGCTTGCGGTACGTCGTGAAGACCGTGCGGGCGATGATGCCGAAGCCGATGCTCTTGCGCTGGTGGATGGTGATCTCACCGGCGGGCGGTGGGAGGTCGCGGCCGGTCTCCTCCTCGATCTGCCGCTCGGCCTCGGTGACCAGGCGTTCCGCCTCCTCCCCCTTGCCGTGGATGAACAGCCACCGCGGGCTCTCGGGGACGTTGCGGCGTACGAGCAGGATCACCAGGCCGAGGACGACACCGAGGACGAAGGTGAGCCGCCAGCCGACGTTCATCGCGAAGAGGTCGGTGTTCAGCGCGACGATCGACAGGAGCGAGCCGGCGATCGCGCCCAGCCAGAAACTGCCGTTGATGATCAGGTCGACGCGTCCGCGGTACTTCGAGGGGATCAGTTCGTCGATCGCCGAGTTGATGGCCGCGTACTCGCCGCCGATGCCGAAGCCGGTGAGGAAGCGGAAGAGGAGGAACCACCAGGTGGAGAAGGAGAGCGCCGTCATGGCGGTCGCCGCGAGATAGACGGCCAGGGTGACCATGAACAGCTTGCGGCGGCCGAACTTGTCCGTGAGCCGGCCGAAGAACAGGGCGCCCGAGCAGGCTCCGGCCACGTACAGGGCGGCGGCGATACCGGTGACCTGCGCGGCCGAGATGGGCAGCCCGCTGCCCTCCTCGGAGAGCCGGCCGGCGATGTTGCCGACGACGGTGACTTCGAGGCCGTCCAGGATCCAGACCGTGCCGAGCCCGATGACGATGGTCCAGTGCCAGCGCGACCAGGGCAGCCGGTCGAGTCGGGCGGGCACGGCGGTGGTGACGGCTCCGGTCTCCGCGGACCCGGCATCGGTGACGGCCATGGCACCCCTCCTTGCGGTTCGGGAACATCTCCCCGAGTGCCCCGATCCGCCGCGCTCTCACCTGGCCGGTGGGGGGGGCGGTCTGCGGGTTGTGCGGTTGGCTGCGGGCCGGTGGGGGCGCGCCCAACAGATTGCGCAGTTCCCCGCGCCCCTAGGTACCTAGGGGCGCGGGGAACTGCGCGGCCAGCCACGACGCGCCCGCAGGCGACCGCACAGCCCGCGGAAGCGAACCCGCCGGAGTCACGCCCCGAAAGCCTGCGACACCGCATAGATGAGAAGGCCCGCCAGCGAGCCGACAACCGTGCCGTTGATCCGGATGAACTGCAGATCACGCCCGATATGCGCCTCGATCTTCCGCGACGTGTGCTCCGCGTCCCACCCCGCGACGGTCTCGGTGATGAGCGAGGTGATCTCGTCCCGGTACGTCGTCACGACGTACACCGCGGCCCCCTCGACCCACCCGTCGACCTTGCCCTGCAGCCGCGCGTCGGTGGCCATCCGCGTCCCGAGGGACAGCAGCGACGCCCGCACACGCAACCGCAGCTCACTGCGCTCGTCCTCCGCCGCGGACACGATCATCTGCCGTACGGAGGACCAGGCGGACGCGATCAGGTCCTGGACCTCGCCCCGGCCGAGGACCTCGCGCTTGAGGTTCTCCACCCGCGCCCGGGTGTCGGTGTCGGACTGCAGGTCGGAGGCGAAGTCGGTGAGGAAACGGTCGAGGGCGCCACGCGCCGGGTGGGCGGGCATGTCGCGCATCTCGGTGACGAAACGCAGCAGCTCCTTGTAGACGCGCTCACCGACCCGCTTGTCGACGAACCGCGGGGTCCACCCGGGGGCGCCGCCCTGTACGGCGTCCATCACCTGCTCGTTGTGGAGGACGAGCCAGTCGTGGGCGCGTACGCAGATCAGGTCGACGACCCGCCGGTGGCCGCCGTCCGCGACGACCCTCTCCAGCGTCTTCCCTATGCCGGGGGCGATCTCCTGGGCGTCGGCCCGCCGGTTGATGGCCTCGCCGACGACGGCCTGCACGTCCGAGTCGCGGAGCACCGCGAGGGCTCCCCTGAGCGCGGTGGCCAGCTCGTCGGTCACCCGGTCGGCGTGCTCGGGCAGGGCCAGCCAGGTGCCGAGCCGGCTGCCGATGCCGACGGCGCGCAGCCGCTGCCGTACGACGTCCTGCGAGAGGAAGTTCTCTCCGACGAACTCGCCCAGCGACACGCCGAGCTGGTCCTTCTTGGTCGGGATGATCGCGGTGTGCGGGATGGGCAGGCCCATCGGCCGCCGGAACAGGGCGGTGACGGCGAACCAGTCGGCGAGCGCGCCGACCATGCCGGCCTCGGCGGCGGCGGCCACGTAACCCGTCCAGGCGCCCGCGCCGGAGTTCCCGGCCCACTTGGCGAGTACGTAGACGACGGCGACGAACAGCAGCAGTCCGGTCGCCATGAGCTTCATGCGGCGGACAGCGCGGAACTTCTCCTCGTCGGCAGGGCTGAACGAGTTCATCGCCCGGTTCGGCGCGGCGCGGTCGGCCCCCGCGGCGCCCGGAGCCGCCCCGCCGGCCCTGCTGGACCCGCCGGCTCCGATGGCCCGGGTGCCGCTCGTGGGGTTCGCCACACCGCCGGGGCGGGAAGACTGCCCTTCCGGGCCGGTTTCCCCCGCTTCATCCTCTTTCGTTCGTTCCATCCGCTCCATCCGTTCCCCGTCCCCCGTAACGCATTGTTCCAACCTGACCGGCTCCTGGAACGGAACAGGAGTTCCCCGCGTCTGTCCGGGCGGGGGATTTCACGGGGCCGAGGGGTCATGAGGGGTTCCTCCCGCGCCATGCCTCATCATGGGGTCATCACACCGGAGCTCCGGGCTCCCATTTTTCCGAGGAGATACGCACCGCATGACCAAGCGTCACGGTTATGCCTTGCTGGCCGCGATCGTCGCTGTGATCGTCGCCATTTCGACCGCCATATACGTCGGAGTCGCCGCCGACGACGGCGGGGAGACCACCGCCGTGGTCGGCGGCCGGACCCCGCACAACTCGGCGGCCCCCGCGTCCGTCGGCACCTGGGTGGGCGCCTGGTCGGCGTCCCCGGCCGGATCGGAGCCGGGCACCGAGACGAACGGCATGGCGGGCCGTTCGGTACGCAACGTGGTGCACGTCGGCGTAGGCGGTACCGCGGCCCGGATCACCCTGTCCAACCTGTACGGGCAGCAGCCGCTCAGCATCACGCACGCCTCGGTCGCCGTCGCGGCCACCGCGAACAACGCCGCCGCGACAGCGGACACGATGCGGCGCCTCACCTTCGGCGGCCGTCCCTCGGTGGTGGTGCCCGCCGGGCAGCAGGTCGTCAGCGACGCCGTACGGCTGCTGGTCCCGCACGGCAGCGACGTGCTGGTGACGACGTACTCGCCGACGCCGTCGGGGCCCGTCACCTACCACCCGCAGGCACGGCAGATCTCGTACACCGCGGAGGGCGACCGCACGGAGGACGTCAGCGGGGTCGCGTACACCGGGCAGACGCCCTACTGGCGGTATCTGACCGCGCTGGACGTGCTGAGCAACGAGTCGCAGGGCACGGTCGTCGTCATCGGCGACTCGCTCACCGACGGTGTGACCTCGACCGTGGGCGAGAACCGGCGCTGGACGGACGTCCTCGGCGAACGGCTGCACGCGGCCGGCTCCGACGGGCCCCGCTACAGCGTGGTCAACCAGGGCATCAGCGGCAACCGCGTCCTGGCCAGCGGGCTCGGCCGGCCCGCCGAGAATCCGAGCGGGCTGATCCGCTTCGACCGTGACGTGCTCGGCCGCACCAACGTCAAGGCGGTCGTGATCGCCCTCGGCGTCAACGACATCCTGCGGACGCCGAACCAGACCGACGCGAACCGGATCACCGCGGGGTTGCGTGAGCTGAAGCGGCTGGCGCATGCGCGGGGGCTGCGGGTGGTGGGGGCCACGCTCATGCCGTTCCAGGGGCATCGGGGATACCGGCCGTATCTGGAGGACACCCGGCAGGCCGTCAACGCGCAGAT
Source organism: Streptomyces sp. NPDC017991 (assembly GCF_044328075.1). Classification (NCBI taxonomy): domain Bacteria; kingdom Bacillati; phylum Actinomycetota; class Actinomycetes; order Kitasatosporales; family Streptomycetaceae; genus Streptomyces; species Streptomyces sp. NPDC017991. The sequence goes on from NZ_JBIRGP010000002.1 coordinate 771,563, forward strand.
CCGTGCGGGGAAGGTCTTCGACGACTACGCCGACTTCGACAAGGCGCTCCGCGATCCTTACAACCCTCGGCGGCTGCGGTCCGACTACGACTCGGGGGATCATCTGCACCCGAGCGACAAGGGCTACAAGCGCATGGCGGAGATCTTCGACCTGCCCGACCTGAAGGGCTCAGCCCCGGCCCAGCTCTAGCCCTCCCCGGCCGGAGCTCGCACGTCGACCGCGCCCCGGTGGGGGTTGCTCGCGCAGTTCCCCGCGCCCCTTAAAGCTCGTACTTCGACCGCGCCCCGGTGGGGGCTGATCGCGCAGTTCCCCGCGCCCCTAAAGGGGCCCCAGGCCCCTAGGGGCGCGGGGAACTGCGCGGCCGGCCACGACGCGCCCGCAGGCGACGCACAACCCGCGGGAGCACAGGGGGCCATGAGGGGGCACCCCCCCTCAATCGAGCCCCGCTTCCAGCTCCTCCCGCCGTGCGGCCTTGCGTTCCAGCTTCTCCCGCTTCCGCTCCTCCCGCATACGGACCCGCTCCGCCTTCGAGATCTTCCGCTCCACCCCCACCCCGCCCCAGAACGCGAACCCGGTGACCACGACCCGCGGAGCCCCCGGCTCGCCCGCGACACCCTCCTGCCCGTGGTCGAACCCACCCATGATCCCGATCCCACGGACGACGACCTCGACCCCCGGCGGCACCATGACGTTCACCCCGCCCATGACGGCGACGCAGTTGACCACGACCTCGCCGTCCGCGAAGTTCGCCTCGCGCAAATCCACGACACCGCCGCCCCAGAACGCGAAGCAGTTGAACCGCTTCGGCACGGTCCAGTGCCCCCTGCGCTCGAACCCCGACATGACCGCGACGCCCCACCGGGAAGAGCCCTCACCGCCGACGATCCGGCTCGCCCAGTCCCCCGTACCGACGGCGCCCGCGGACCGCTTGACCATCGACACGGCGGGCGCGGGCACGGAGACACCGGGCGCGGGCAGATCCCGGGTGATCGGCTCCAACTCCCCGTACGTACGCGCCTTGTACGTGGCCTCCAGCCGCTCCTCGAACTCCGCCATGTCCAGGCGGCCCTCGGCGAGGGCGTCCCTCAGCACTTCGGCGACCTGTTCGCGATCGGCATCGGAGGCGCGCAACTCGGGGAGTCCGCCGGAAGGTTCGGCCGGGAGTTCGTCCGTCATGGACAGAAGCCTACGAGGTTGCCTTCCCCGCGTACATGCGGCTGATGACCGCCTCGATATCGGGTTCCCGCACCGACAGGTCGACCAGCGGATACTCCGCCGCGATCCGCGCCACCAGCGGCGCCGCCGACTGCGCCGCCGGAAAGGCGAGCCACTGCCGGGGCCCCTCGACCCTCACCACCCGCGCCGACTCCACCTCGATGGGCGGAAGTTCGCGCTCCAGGTCCACGACCAGCGTCCGCTCGCTCTCCCCGATCTCGTGCAGCCCGGTCAGCGCACCGTCGTACATCAGGCGCCCGTGGTCGATGACCATCACCCGCCGGCACAGCTGCTCGATGTCGGAGAGGTCGTGGGTCGTCAGGAGCACGGTCGTGCCGCGCTCCGCGTTGAGGTCGCGCAGGAACTCCCGCACCCGCACCTTGCTGACCACGTCGAGCCCGATCGTCGGCTCGTCCAGGTACAGCACCTCGGGGTCGTGCAGCAGCGCCGCCGCGATGTCCCCGCGCATCCGCTGCCCCAGCGAGAGCTGCCGTACGGGCACGTCCAGCAGCTCGCCCAGTTCGAGGAGTTCGACACACCGGTCGAGGTTCTCCGCGTACCGCGCGTCCGGGATCCGGTACATGCGGTGCATCAGCCGGTACGAGTCGATGAGCGGCAGATCCCACCACAGGGTGGTCCGCTGCCCGAACACCACGCCGATGCGCCGCGCGAGCCGGGTGCGTTCACGGGAGGGGTCGATGCCCGCGACGCGCAGACGGCCGCCGCTGGGCGTGAGGATGCCGGTGAGCATCTTGATGGTGGTGGACTTCCCCGCGCCGTTCGGCCCGATGTAGCCGACCATCTCGCCGCGCGACACGGTGAAGGAGATCGAGTCGACCGCCCGCACCTCCCGCCGCTCACTGCGCAGAAAGCCGGTCTTCTTGCGTACGTCGAAGACCTTCTCCACGCCGTCGAGGCTGATGAAGTCACTGTCGGAGTGCGGCACGCCGGTGTCCGCGTGAGTGGATTTCATGTGCGGCTAACTCCCGGTGCTGCGGTACGAACGAAGGCCCGCCCGCCACGCGAGACCCGAGAGCCCGCAGCAGACGACGGCCACGAGTGGCGACAGGAACGCGACCCACTCCGGCAGGTCGAGCGGATACGGCAGCCCGAGCACGTACAGCGCGGGCAGCCAGTTGACGAAGGCCAGCGGCAGCACGAAGGTCACCCCGCGCACCAGGTCCTTCGCGAAGACGGTAGGCGGATACTGCAGCAGCGTGGTGCCGCCGTACGTGAACGAGTTCTGCACCTGGGACGCGTCCTGCGCCACGAACTGGAAGGCCCCGCCCGCCACGAACACCGACGCGAAGATGGCGGCCCCGCTGACCACCGTCACCGGCATCAGCAGCACCTTCGCCGGGGTCCAGTCGATGTCGACCACGACGAGCGCGTACCCGAGGACCAGCAGCCCCTGGGTGATCCGGCCCAGGCGCCGCAGCGCGAACCGGTCCGCGGCGACCTGCGCGAGCACCGGCGCGGGGCGTACGAGCAGGGTGTCGAGCGTGCCGTCCCGCACCCGCTGCCCGAGCCGGTCCATCGAACCGAGCGTCAGATCGGCGACGCCGAACGCCGCGCTGGACAGCCCGTACAGGAACGCCACCTCGCCGAGCGAGTAGCCGCCGAGCTCGTCGACCCGCGAGAACATCAGCAGGATCGCGACGAAGTCGAGCACGGTCCCCGCGAAGTTGCCGAAGAGCGTCATCGCGAAGGACGCGCGGTACGCCATCGTCGAGCGGATCCACATCCAGGCGATCAGCCGGTAGGCCCGCAGCCCGTCCACCAGCCGCGACCCGTACGTCGGCGCGGACCCGAAGCCGGTATCGGGGCCGGTATCGGGGCCGGAGCCGGAGCCGGTACCGCCGCCGGGGCCGGGCTTCTCCCGCAGGTCAGCCACCCTGGACCACCACCCTGCGCGTCGCCGCCGACTGGACCAGCCGGCCCACCGCCAGCAGCCCGACGGCCCAGGCGGCCTGGAAGGCGTACGTACGCAGCAGTGCGAGGCCCGTGCGCTCGCCGAGCAGCACGTCCGCCGGGGCCTGCATCAGCGCCGACCAGGGCAGTACGCGGGCCAGTTCGCCGAGCGCGCCCGGGAAGACGTTCAGCGGCAGGGTCATCCCGGAGAAGAACAGGCCGGCGAGGACGGCCAGTTGCTGCACCCCCGCCCCGTCCATGAACCAGAACGCCGCCAGCGCCACGAGATAGCGGATCGCGAAACTCACCAGGACCCCCAGCACCACGGCGACGAGGAAGGCCAGCCAGGTCCCGGCGTCGGCGGGCAGCGCGAGCTGGAAGACGAGCCCGCCGAACACCATCGGCACCACACCGCGCCCCAGCAACTGGAACGCGGCCCGCCCCGCGTCCGCCGCCAGCCACCACGCCTGGAGGTCCACGGGCCGGTAGAGGTCGATGGCGATGTCACCCGTACGGATTCTCTCGATCATCTCGTCCTCGAAGCCGCCGCCCATCACCGCGACCACCGACAGCAGCCCCTGCCCCACCCACACGTACGTCACCGCCTGCGCCTGGTCGTACCCGCCGAGCCCCGGCCGCTCGTCCCACAGCGCGATGTACGTGTACGCCAGGATCAGTCCGAAGACGGTGTTGGTGAACACGCCCGCGGCGGTGGCCACCCGATAGGTCGCGTACCGCCGGAACCCGCCCGCCGCGACGGCCGCGTACAACCTCCAAGCCCGCACCAGGAACCCTCTCCAGCCGTTCTGAGCCAAAGCGCTGGAGCCTAGTCCCGGGGCGGTACCGCGTGCCAGGCATTTTCTCCTGGGAAGCGTGCCACGCGCTGGGAACGATTCGCCGGGTGGGACAGTCTTCAAGGGAGGGCGCAGCAGGCGTACGAGGGCGTACCAGACGTACGACGTGAAACGGGAGCACGGCACAAGATGAACGACCAGCCGCAGCCGCAGCAGCCGAGCGAGGGCTGGGCACCGAGAGACCCCGACTCCGCCTCGGCGGGCGCGTCGGGCACACCGGATGAGCCGGGCACACCGGGTAAGCCTGGTAAGTCGGATACACCCGGTAAGGCGTCGGGGACGGCTCCGGACGTACCGGGTGCGACATCGGCCGCATCCGGCGGGACGCCGGACGGCCCGGACGATCCGGACGGCCCGGGCGGCCCGGACGCGCGGGACCACGCGACCGTCGCGTTGACGGCCGCGTCCGTCGGCGCGGGAGCCGCACCCGGTGAGGGGCCCGAGAGGCCCGGGAAGCCCGAGAGATCCGAGGAGTCGAAGAAGGCCAAGCGGCCCAAGCGCACCGGCTGGAAGCGGCTGATCCCGACCTGGCGGATGGTGCTCGGCACGTTCGTCGGCGTGATCCTGCTGCTCGTCGGCGCCTTCGCGCTCGGCTACTACCTGGTGAAGATCCCGTCGGCCAACGCGACGGCGATCAAGCAGAGCAACGTCTACCTGTACGCGGACGGCAGCCAGCTCGCCCGCGACGGCGAGGTGAACCGCGAGAACGTGGACCTGTCCCTGATCTCCAAGGACGCGCAGCACGCGGTGCTCGCCGCCGAGGACCGCGACTTCTACACCGAGTCGGCGGTCGATCCCAAGGCGATGCTCCGCGCGGGCTGGAACACCGCGACCGGCAAGGGCAAGCAGTCCGGCTCGACGATCACCCAGCAGTACGTGAAGAACTACTACCTGGCGCAGGAGCAGACGGTCACGCGGAAGGTGAAGGAGTTCTTCATCTCCATCAAGCTGGACCGGGAGAAGAGCAAGGACGACATCCTTGAGGGCTACCTCAACACCAGCTACTTCGGCCGCAACGCGTACGGCGTCCAGGCCGCGGCACAGGCCTACTACGGAGTCGACGCCAAGGGCCTGTCGGCCGGGCAGGGCGCCTACCTGGCGGCGCTCCTGAACGCGCCGAGCGAGTACGACGTGGTCGCGCACCCCGAGAACAAGCCGGCCGCGCTGGCCCGCTGGAACTACGTTCTCGACGGCATGGTCAAGAAGAAGTGGATCAGCGAGTCGGAGCGGGCCGACGTCGAGTTCCCCGCCCCCAAGGAGACGGTGGTCGCGGCCGGGATGTCGGGCCAGCGCGGCTACATCGTGAAGGCCGTCAACGACTACCTCGCCGACAACAAGATCCTCGGCGAGGACGCGCTGAACGCGGGCGGCTACCGCATCACGACCACCCTGCAGAAGCCCAAGCAGGACGCCTTCGTGAAGGCCGTCGACGACCAGGTGATGGACGAACTCGACAAGAAGAACCGCAAGGTCGACAACTACGTCCGCGCGGGCGGCGCCTCCATCGACCCGAAGACCGGCAAGGTCCTCGCGATGTACGGCGGCATCGACTACACGAAGCAGTACTACAACAACGCCACCCGCCGGGACTACCAGGTCGGCTCCATCTTCAAGCCGTTCGTGTTCACCTCGGCCGTGCAGAACGACTCGGTCACCCAGGACGGCCGCACGATCACCCCGAACACCGTCTACGACGGCACGAACAAGCGGCCCGTGCAGGGCTGGGACGACGGCACGTACGCCCCGGAGAACGAGGACCAGGTCTCGTACGGCCAGATCCCGGTCCGTACCGCCACCGACAAGTCCGTGAACTCCGTGTACGCGCAGCTGGCCGTGGACGTCGGCTCCGCGAAGGTCGAGCAGACCGCCGTCGACCTCGGCATCCCGGCCGACACCCCCGACCTGAACGCGTCCCCGTCCATCGCGCTCGGCACCGCCACCGCGAGCGTCCTCGACATGACGGAGGCGTACGCGACCCTCGCCAACCACGGCAAGCACGGCACGTACACGATGATCGAGAAGGTCACCAAGGACGGCTCCGAGGACGTGAAGCTGCCGGACAAGGCGACCGAGCAGGCCGTCAGCCGGGAGTCCGCCGACACGACGACCTCGATCCTGCAGAGCGTCGTCGAGGGCGGCACCGGTACGGCCGCGCAGGCCGCCGGGCGTCCCGTGGCGGGCAAGACGGGCACCGCGGAGGACGACAAGGCGGCCTGGTTCGCGGGCTACACCCCGAACCTCGCCACGGTCGTCGCCGTGATGGGCCAGGACCCCGACACCGGTGAGCACAAGGCGCTGTACGGGGCGCTCGGGCAGGCGCGTATCAACGGCGGCGGGTACCCGGCGCAGATCTGGGCCCAGTACACGAAGGCCGCGCTGAAGGGCGTGAAGGTCCAGGACTTCGACCTGAACCTCCAGGACGGCGCCGAGGAGCAGGAACTCCCGCCGGCCGACCCCGACGAGGACGCGACCGCCACGGGCGGCACCTCCACCGACGGCGGCACGACCACGGGAGGCGAGGAGACCCCGGACACCCAGGGCCAGGACAACGGCGGCACCACCACCGACGGGGGCACCACCGACACGGGCGGCACGACGACCGACGGCGGCGGCACCACCACGGACGGCGGGACCACCGGCACCGGCGGCACGACGACCGACGGCGGTGGCACGACCACGGACGGCGGCACCACGGGCGGCACCACGGGGGACGGCGGCGCCACGACGGACGGCGGGACGACCACGGACGGGGCGGACGGGAGCACGGGGACGACGTTCGGGGACTTCCCGTAGCCCCGACGCCGGCGTCCCGGAGGGGGCGCCGGCTAGTGGCCGGAGGTCGCCTTCAGGCCGACCACGGCCACCAGCAGCAGACAGACGAAGAAGATCCGGGCGGCGGTCGTCGGTTCACCGAGCACCGCCATGCCGTACACCGCCGCCCCGGCCGCGCCGATGCCCACCCAGACCCCGTACGCGGTTCCGATGGGCAGCGTCTTCGCCGCGTACGACAGCAGCAGCATGCTGGCGACGATGCCGGCACCGGTGAGCACGCTGGGCACGAGCCGCGTGAACCCCTCGGTGTACTTCATACCGACCGACCAGCCGACTTCGAGCAGACCGGCGACGACGAGCAGGACCCAGGCCATGAGGCACCTCCGTGCGGGAATCAACAGGGGTGCGTCGTCTTTGCCTGTCCCGGTACGGCGCGTCTCGTCGGGTTCTTCCAAGGTAGCAAGGAGCAGGCAGCGGGGGCTGGTGACGATGGTCACCAGCCCCCGCTGCCTGCTCCTTGGACTTCGGCCGTGTCTAGAGGTACAAGCCCGTGGAGTCCTCGGACCCCTCGAACCGGTCCGCGGCGACGGCGTGCAGATCCCGCTCGCGCATCAGCACGTACGCGGTGCCGCGCACCTCGACCTCGGCGCGGTCCTCCGGGTCGTACAGCACCCGGTCGCCCGGCTCGACCGTCCGTACGTTCTGCCCGACCGCCACGACCTCGGCCCAGGCGAGCCGCCGGCCCACCGCCGCGGTCGCGGGGATCAGGATGCCGCCACCCGACCGGCGTTCACCCTCGGCGGCGTCCTGCCGCACGAGCACACGGTCGTGCAGCATCCGGATGGGCAGCTTGTCGTGCTGGCTGCTGGGCTCAGTCCTCTTGGCGCTCACGGTCCGAATTTACCTGCCTTCGCGCCACTCGTACGTGGGTGGGGTACGGAAGGGTTCGGGCCGGGCTCAGCGCCTGCGGCGCCTGGGGCGCCCGGAACGCCTGGGGCCCAGGGTGAGCAGTCCGACGACGCCGACCACCACGAGGGCCACGGGCACGATGCGGTCCAGCCGCGGCGCCCCGTCCTCCGTGACGAACTGGCCCTTCACATCGTCGACGACGCGATTGACGCCGACGTAGGCGCGTCCGAGCGTGTGGTCGACGCTGGACGCCACCTTGGCCTTGGCATCCCCGACGATGGTCTTCGGGTGCACCCGCACACCGATCTCGTCGAGCGTCTCGGCGAGGGTTTCGCGACGGCGTTTGATGTCCGCCTCGATCTGCGCCGGAGTCCTGGTGTCCGGCGTGCTCGACGTGTCCGACACGCGCTGCCTCCGTAATCGTGGTCGTTTCTTCCCGTGGCCGGTCCATGGCCGGTTCCTGTCGGCCCTGTACCTGATCGACAGTCTGTCAGCTTCACCCTCCGCGCACCGCCCGGCACCCCCATTACGCTCGGTTCCGTATCCACCACCTCGCAAGGAGACCGAACCGAGATGAGCGAGCGACTCCAGCCCGGCGACACCGCCCCCGCCTTCACCCTGCCCGACGCCGACGGCAACGAGGTGTCCCTTGCCGACCACAAGGGCCGCAAGGTCATCGTGTACTTCTACCCGTCCGCGCTCACTCCAGGCTGCACCAAGCAGGCCTGCGACTTCACCGACAACCTGGACCTGCTCGCGGGCGCCGGCTACGACGTGATCGGCGTCTCCCCCGACAAGCCGGAGAAACTCGCCAAGTTCCGCGACCAGGAGAACCTGAAGGTCACCCTGGTCGCCGACCCGGACAAGACGGTCCTGGACGCGTACGGCGCCTTCGGCGAGAAGAAGAACTACGGCAAGACCTACCTGGGCGTCATCCGCTCCACGATCGTGGTGGACGAGGAGGGCAAGGTGGAACGGGCCCTGTACAACGTCCGCGCGACCGGCCACGTCGCGAAGATCATCAAGGACCTGGAGATCTGACGGCCCGAGTCCGGGGAGCCGTGAACCGCGTGACGCAAACCCCCTCGAACCACCGACCAGTTGACCGGTACGATGGCATGCGCTGGCGGCGGTGGCGCAACGGTTGACGCAGCAGACTTAGGATCTGTGGCCCGTGAAACGGCTTGAGGGTTCGAATCCCTTCCGCCGCACGGCAGACGGCCTGTGAATCGAAGGGTTGATTCACAGGCCGTCGCTTTGCGCCGAGCGTGACACCTGCCGCTTCGCGCTACTGCCCGGCCGGCAGCGCGAACCATCGCAGCAGCACTGGCTTCGCGTCGGGCGGGGCCTCCTCCGGACCCCGGGCGAAGCGGGTCAGAAGGTCCAGGTAGGCGTCGTGGAACGCGGTCACCTCGTCCTTGGTGAGGTGACTGAGGCTGCGGGAGCCGCGCATCCAGCCCTCCGATTCCCCGTGCCCTTCCGTGAACCGCCGGGCCAACTCGATGTCCTCGTCCAGCCGCAGGCGGTCCAGGGCTCCCGCGACCGCCTGCTCGCCGTCGGTCATCTCGTCCTGCGCCGGCCTGCGTACGTCGAGCCCGCGCACCGCCCGCCACCAGCGCTCACGGCTGTTGGGCCGCTCCGGTACGTCCTCGATGAAGCCGCCGCTCTCCAGCCGGCGCAGGTGGTAGCTGAGCGTGCCGGTGTTCTCCCCGAGCGCGGCGGTGAGGGTCGTGGAGGTCGCCGGGCCCGAGACGGCGAGGTGACGGAGGATCTTCAGCCGTAGCGGGTGGGCGAGCGCTTTGAGGGCCGCGGGGTCGCTGACGGTGCGCCGCTCGCCGCCCGGCTCCGTCGGCGCGCGTGCGGGCCGTGACTCGCCTTCGTCGCTCATGGGGGCAGTTTACCGTCCGCACAGCCGATTCTCTGCAGACATATTTCTGCAGAATTTTCTCTGCAGACCTTCCATTGCAGAGGAATGGCTGCAATCCTTGAGGAAGCGCGGTGGGCGACAGCCTTCCGCCCATCCGGTCACTCAACCGGTCGCTCACCTGGGGGTTTTCATGTTTCCTGTCCGACGTATCGCGAGGGCGTTGTCCGCCGTGGCTCTCGCCGCGGGCCTGGGCGCGGCGGCGATGGTGCCCGCTCATGCCGGGCCCGGCACTGGCCGCGACCGCGACCTCGGCACGCGGGATCGCGGCTTCCAGGACTGCCCGGCCCTGTCCGAGTTGCCCCCCGGCGCCGATCCGGCGCGGTGGCGCTGCGAGGCGATGACGGCCGTCGGGCATCTGACGCTCGGCCGGGTCGATGTCGAGGTGCCGGACGGCCGCCCGCTGGCGATCACGTTCGCGGAGGGCACGGTGGACGGCGAGTTCCGTCAGGTGTTCGGCGCGATGGCCGCCGCTCCCCTGCGAGTTCGGGGTACGCCGCTGTCGATCACGCCGCGGTACGGCGGGTACTCCGACTTCCAGTCGAACGACGAGCGGCGTGGCGAGCTGGATCTGACGTTCCGGATATCCGGGCCCGGGGTGCCACCCGGTTGCTCCATAGGCAGTGGGGCGGACCCGGTCCATCTGGTGCTCTTGGAGACGGATCCGCCGAAGGTCGTCACGCCGGACCCGCTGGTCGTCACCTTCGGAGTGGCGGACAACCGCTTTGCCGTACCGGGGACTTCGGGCTGCGGCCCACTGGGACCCGTGCTCGACAAGGCGCTGCGCCTTCCGTCACCGGCGGGCGCGAACGGCATAGACCTGGCCGCCCGGGTGACGATGCGTTCGTACGGTGAGGTGTAGTTCAGCCCAGCAGTTCCTTCACCACCGGTACGAGTCCTCGGAACGCCTTGCCCCGGTGGCTGATCGCGTTCTTCTCGTCGGGGGTGAGTTCCGCGCAGGTGCGGGTGTCGCCGTCGGGCTGGAGGATCGGGTCGTAGCCGAAGCCGTGGGCGCCGGCGGGTTCGTGGCGCAGGGTGCCTCGCAGGTGGCCCTCGACCACGCGTTCGGTGCCGTCGGGCAGGGCGAGGGCGGCGGCGCAGGCGAAGTGGGCGGCTCGGTGCCCGTCGGCGATGTCGCCGAGCTGGGCGAGAAGGAGGTCGAGGTTGGCGCGGTCGTCGCCGTGGGTGCCGGACCAGCGGGCGGAGAAGATGCCGGGGGCGCCGCCGAGTACGTCGACGCACAGGCCGGAGTCGTCGGCGACGGCCGGGAGTCCGGTGGCCTGGGCGAGGGCGTGGGCCTTGAGCAGCGCGTTCTCGGCGAAGGTGACGCCGGTTTCCTTGACGTCGGGGATGTCCGGGTAGGCGTCCGCGCCGACGAGTTCGTGTGACAGATCTGCTGCGGCGAGGATCGCCCTCAGCTCGGTGATCTTTCCGGGGTTGCGGGTGGCGAGGATCAGGCGGGTCATGGTGCTCACCCTAGCCAGTGCCTGCCACGGCACTAGTGCCGTGGCAGGCACTGGGTGGACGCTTCTGTTCGCGTGCCGCCCGTGATCGTTCGCCGCCCGCCGGGGCCGGCCGCTGTCGCTACGGGGTGCAGACCTTGGTGAGCTCGCCCGCCGCGTCGGTGACGGAGCTGATGTCGGGGGTCTCGTCGCCGTTCTTGATGTCGTCGCGGACGTCGCCGACTGCCTTCTGGAGGTCGTCCACGGCTTTGTTGATGTCGACGTTGTCGGTCTTGTCGCCGATGGTGTCGAGGTTCTTGTCGATCGAGTCGAGTGCGTCGTCCGTCCGCGTCGGGTCGTTCGACGCGTTCTCCACGGCCTGCTGGAGGTCGGTGACGCTGTCGGCGATCGTGTCGGCGGTCTGGACGCAGTCGAGCGCCTTGTTGACGGCGTCGCAGCCGGTGGTGAGCCCGGCCGTCAGCGCGACGGCTGCCACTGCTGCGGCGACGGCGGTGATACGGCGTGGTCGGCGACGGCTCGCGGCCATGGAACGGTCCTCCCGTGGTCAGGCCCCCGAGGGCCCGTTTCGTAGGCCTCAGGGCCCCCGTTTGGTGCTGGCCGGGCGAGACGGTGGTGTGCCGCTCGCCCGCACCTGTAGGGACGCGACCGCCGGTGCCGTGGTTGCCCGCGACCTCCGGCCTTCTTGGTACGTCCTTTACCCTTCGAGGACCGTATCAAGTGCCGTGCGCTGGGCGACAGCGAGTTCCGTGCAGCCCAGCACGGCCAGATCGAGGAGGGAGTTGAGTTCGTCGCGGTCGAACGGCTCGGCCTCGGCGGTGCCTTGGACCTCGACGAAGCGGCCGTCGCCGGTGCAGACGACGTTCATGTCGGTGTCGGCGCGGACGTCCTCCTCGTAGCAGAGGTCGAGGAGGGGGACGCCGCCGACGATGCCGACGGAGACGGCGCTGACCGTTCCGGTGAGGGGCTGCCGGTTGGCCTTGATGAGCTTCTTGCCCTGGGCCCAGGTGACGGCGTCGGCGAGGGCGACGTAGGCGCCGGTGATGGCGGCGGTGCGGGTGCCTCCGTCGGCCTGGAGGACGTCGCAGTCCAGGACGATGGTGTTCTCGCCGAGTGCCTTGTAGTCGATGACCGCGCGCAGGGAGCGGCCGATGAGCCGGCTGATCTCGTGGGTGCGGCCGCCGATCTTGCCGCGGACGGACTCGCGGTCGCCGCGGGAGTTCGTGGCGCGGGGAAGCATGGAGTATTCGGCGGTCACCCAGCCTTCGCCGCTGCCCTTGCGCCAGCGCGGGACACCTTCGGTGACGGAGGCGGTGCAGAAGACCTTCGTGTCGCCGAAGGAGACGAGGACGGAGCCCTCGGCGTGCTTGCTCCAGCCGCGTTCGATGGTGATCGGGCGGAGCTGTTCGGGCGTGCGGCCGTCGATGCGAGACATGGCGAAGAGCCTAGTCGTACACGGGTGAGGGGCCGCCCCCGTATCCGGAAGCGGCCCCTCGCCCGGGTGAGACCTCGACACCTGTCCCGGCAGTTACATCATGTCTTCGATGTCGGCGGCGATCGGGTCGGCGTCGGTGCCGATGACGACCTGGATCGCGGTGCCCATCTTGACGACGCCGTGGGCGCCCGCGGCCTTCAGGGCGGCCTCGTCGACCTTGCTCGGGTCGACGACCTCGGTGCGCAGCCGGGTGATGCAGCCCTCGACCTCTTCGATGTTGTCGATGCCACCGAGCCCGGCGACGATCTTCTCAGCCTTGCTGGCCATGTCCTTCTCCCTGATCCGAACCGCTTTGTCGCAGCGCTTTTTCGCAGTAACCCACAGTTGGCCCATCTTCGCGAGCGGCCACGTCGCCCCTGCCGAATGATGGCGATCACGACAGCGAGAACCGTTCACATATCGTTCGCCGACTGGTCTACACCAGTTTTCAGCGGCGGCCAAACCTGGGACGCAGGAGGACACCCATGAGTGCCGACAGTGCGGCCGTGCCCGCGCGCTCCCGGTGGAGCGACCTGTTCCAGGGTCTGCAGAAGATGGGCCGCAGCCTTCAACTGCCCATCGCGGTACTGCCGGCGGCGGGCATCCTCAACCGGCTGGGGCAGCCGGACGTGTTCGGGGCCGACGGGCTGGGCTGGACGAACGTCTCGAAGGTGATGGCGGGCGCGGGTGGTGCGCTGCTCGACGGTTCGCTGGGTCTGCCGCTGCTGTTCTGCGTCGGTGTGGCCATCGGGATGGCGAAGAAGGCGGACGGTTCGACGGCGCTGGCGGCGACGGCCGGTTTCCTCGTCTACTACAGCGTGCTGCGGCAGTTCCCGGAGGACTGTGCGGACCAGGCGAAGGTGGTGGCGGCGGGCTGTCAGGCGCAGGACGGCACGGTGGCGGTCTTCACGTACCAGAATCCGGGTGTGTTCGGCGGTATCGCCATCGGGCTGATGGCGGCCTACTTCTGGCAGCGCTACCACCGCACCAGGCTCGTCGACTGGCTGGGTTTCTTCAACGGCCGCCGGCTGGTGCCGATCATCATGGCGTTCGTGGCGATCGCGTTCGCCGCGCTCTGCCTGTGGGTGTGGCCGCCGATCGGCCGGGGCCTGGAGGACTTCAGCGACTGGCTGGTGAGTCTGGGCGCGTGGGGTGCGGGTGTCTTCGGTGTCGCCAACCGCGCGCTGCTGGTGATCGGGCTGCACCAGTTCCTGAATGTGCCCATCTGGTTCCAGTTCGGCAGCTTCACCAAGCCGGACGGGTCGGTCGTGCACGGGGACATCAACATGTTCCTGGCGGGCGATCCGAATGCCGGGCAGTTCACGTCCGGGTTCTTCCCCATCATGATGTTCGCGCTGCCGGCCGCGTGCCTGGCCATGACGCACTGTGCGAAACCCCATCGGCGCAAGGAGATCGGCGGTCTGATGCTGTCGATCGCGCTGACCTCGTTCGTCACGGGCATCACCGAGCCGATCGAGTACTCGTTCGTGTTCATCGCGCCGGCGCTGTATGTGGTGCACGCGGTGCTCACCGGTGTCTCCATGGCGGTGACGTGGGGACTCGGGGTGCACGACGGGTTCAGTTTCTCGGCCGGCCTGATCGACTACGTCATCAACTGGAACCTCGCCACGAGACCCTGGGCCATCATCCCGATCGGTCTGTGCTTCGCGGTCGTCTACTACGCGGTCTTCCGTTTCGCGATCACGAGGTTCGATCTGCGGACGCCCGGGCGGGAGCCGGAGGACGAGGTCGAGGACGTGACGAAGGCGTAGCTCGCGGGCGAGAAGCCCCGTGCTCCACGAAGGGCCCCCGGACGGGACGACCGGTCCGGGGGCCCTTCGGCGTGCTCCTGAGCCGCGTTCATAACGATATGAGCCGACCCTCCAGCTATGGCCGGGGCCACAAAACTGGCGGGTTCCTTATCTCACCTTCACCGTGCTACAACAGGTCTACACCACTGAGTGGTGTAGACCACGTGGTCATTGACCGCGTTCCCCCGAAGACGCCGCCGTCTCCCTTTTCCCTGTCCGCAGGCGGCGCTTCGCCCTCCTCCGGCCTCCCGTGGCCGGGGGGACACCCAGGAGGAAGTTGTGTCCACGGCCAGCGCCGCTCCCGCGGCGAACAAGAAGGGTGCCGGCGCGATGGCTGTTCTGCAGCGCATCGGCCGCAGCCTCATGCTCCCGGTCGCCGTCCTGCCCGCGGCAGCGCTCCTGGTGCGTCTCGGCAACACCGACATGCTCGGTCGCGAGTCGTTCCCGGCGTTCATAACCAAGATCGCCGGCTTCATGGCGGCGGGCGGCAACGCGATCCTCGACAACATGGCGCTGCTGTTCGCCGTGGGCATCGCGATCGGCTTCGCGAAGAAGTCGGACGGCTCCACGGCCCTCGCGGCGGTCACGGGCTATCTCGTCTTCAAGAACGTGCTGGCCACGTTCACCGACAAGAACCTGCCGCAGGTCGCGAAGGCCGTCGACGGCAAGGTCGTCATGGTCGACGCGCCCGTGGACGCCAAGGTCCTCGGCGGTGTGGTCATGGGCATCGTGGTGGCCCTGCTCTACCAGCGCTTCCACCGCACCAAGCTGCCCGACTGGGCGGGCTTCTTCAGCGGTCGCCGCCTGGTCCCGATCCTCTCCGCCTTCGCGGGTCTGCTGCTCGGCATCGTCTTCGGTTACATCTGGCCGGTCCTCGGCACGGGCCTGCACAACTTCGGTGAGTGGCTGGTCGGTTCGGGCGCTGTCGGCGCCGGCATCTTCGGTGTCGCCAACCGCGCGCTGATCCCGATCGGCATGCACCACCTGCTGAACTCGTTCCCCTGGTTCCAGGCCGGTGAGTACGAGGGCAAGAGCGGTGACATCTCCCGCTTCCTGGCCGGCGACCCGACCGCCGGGCAGTTCATGACCGGCTTCTTCCCGATCATGATGTTCGCGCTGCCCGCGGCCTGCCTCGCGATCGTCCACTGCGCCCGCCCCGAGCGTCGCAAGGTCGTCGGCGGCATGATGTTCTCGCTGGCGCTGACCTCGTTCGTCACCGGTGTGACCGAGCCCATCGAGTTCACCTTCATGTTCATCGCGCCGGTCCTGTACGCGATCCACGCGGTCCTCACCGGTGTCTCCATGGCACTGACCTGGGCGCTCGGCATGAAGGACGGCTTCGGCTTCTCGGCCGGCGCGGTCGACTTCGGCCTCAACCTGGGCATCGCGACCAACCCGTGGGGTCTCGTCCTGGTGGGTCTGTGCTTCGCGGTCGTCTACTACGTGGTCTTCCGCTTCGCGATCGTCAGGTTCAACCTCCCGACTCCGGGCCGTGAGTCGGACGAGGAACTCGCCGAGCTGCAGAAGGCGGAAGCCAAGTAGCCGCGAGGCCCTCCTCGATCTCAGGGAATTCCCCGGACCGCCTGCGGGCGGTCCGGGGAATTCCGCGTTCACGGGGCGGGAACCGCCTGCCGCGCCCGAGGCTCAGATGTCGTACGTGGCTCGCGGCGCCGCCAGTTCGACGGGGCCGGTGAAGACCTCGCGGGCGTGGTCCAGGTTCGCCTGGGGGTCCGTCCACGGCGGGATGTGGGTGAGGACGAGACGGCGCGCGCCGGCCCGGGTCGCGGTCTCGCCGGCCTCGCGGCCGTTGAGGTGCAGGTCCGGGATGTTCTCCTTGCCGTGGGTGAACGCGGCCTCGCAGAGGAACAGGTCCGTGTCCCGGGCCAGTTCGTCGAGCGTGTCGCACACGCCCGTGTCCCCGGAGTAGGTCAGCGACCGCCCGCCGTGCTCCACGCGGATGCCGTACGCCTCCACGGGATGGCTGACCTTCTCGGTGTGCACCGAGAACGGGCCGACCTCGAAGGAGCCCGGCTTGACCGTGTGGAAGTCGAAGACCTCGCTCATGGAGGAGGCGGAGGGGGTGTCCGCGTACGCGGTGGTCAGGCGCTGCTCCGTGCCCTCGGGTCCGTAGACCGGGATCGGATCGCAGCGGCCGCCGTCATGGCGGTAGTAGCGCGCGACGAAGTACGCGCACATGTCGATGCAGTGGTCGGCGTGCAGGTGGCTGAGGAAGATCGCATCGAGGTCGTAGAGACCGCAGTGGCGCTGCAGCTCGCCAAGGGCACCGTTGCCCATGTCGAGAAGCAGCCGGAAGCCGTCGGCCTCGACGAGGTAGCTCGAACAGGCCGATTCCGCGGACGGGAACGACCCCGAGCAGCCGACGACGGTGAGCTTCATAGAGCAGAAACCTCCGCGGGCGGGGAGTGAAGACGGGGGTCGTGAAGGAGTCGTGAGGGGGGGGCGTGCGGTCCATCGAGCGTAAGGCGCGAAAGGGCGGGTCGCTCCTCCGTCGAGGGCTGTTGTGGGGGAACTCACCTGCGGTGTCACCGGTTCGGGGGCGTGCGGGCGTGGGTTCGGGCGTGCCGGGTACCGTCGTACGCATGAACATGTCGTGGTGGCCGGCGCTGGTGGCCGTGGTGCTGCTCGCGGCCGTGGCGACCTTCGTGGACGGGTGGGGACGCGGGCGCAAGCCGTCCGCGCGGCGGCGTCCCGCGAGGCGTCCCGAGCAGCGGCCCACTCGGCGCCCGCCCGGGCGGGCCGACGGGGTCCGGCGCTCGTCGCGGCCTCAGCCCGCTGAGATCTGGTGGGCGAACGTGCCGTTCGAGGACGGGCCCGGGGCGAAGGACCGGCCCTGTCTGGTCCTGTCGGTACGGGGGCGCAAGGCCGTCGTCGCGAAGATCACGACGAAGTACCACGACGACGGGCGGGACGGGGTCATCGCGCTGCCCGCGGGGTCGGTGGGGGATGCGCGGGGGCGCGCGAGTTTTCTTGAGACGGGTGAGTTGCGGGGGGTGCCGGTGCGGGAGTTCCGGCGGCGGGTCGGGGAAGTGGACGCGCGGGTCTGGGACCAGGTGCGGCACCTCGCCCGGTAGGGGTTTTTCCCGCCCCCGCCGCCCCTACCCTTCCCGTCACGTACTCAGGGGCTCCGCCCCCGAACCCCCGGTCCTCAAACGCCGGACAGGCTGGAAGACCAGCCTGTCCGGCGTTCTAGGACGAGCGCGCGAGCGCGATATGAGGGCGAGGGGGAAGCCCCAAGGGCTACTAGGCCCAGAGCTGGCCCTGCAGCGTCGCGATCGCCTCTTCCGTTGTCTCCGCCGTGTAGACGCCCGTCGACAGGTACTTCCACCCGCCGTCGGCCACGACGAACACGATGTCGGCGGGTGAACCCGCCTGCACTGCCTTGCGGCCGACACCGATCGCGGCGTGGAGCGCGGCCCCGGTGGACACCCCGGCGAAGATGCCCTCCTGCTGGAGAAGCTCCCGCGTACGGGTCACCGCGTCGGCCGAGCCGACCGAGAAACGGGTGGTGAGCACGGACGCGTCGTACAGCTCCGGCACGAAGCCCTCGTCGAGGTTGCGCAGCCCGTAGACGACATCGTCGTAGCGCGGCTCGGCCGCGACGATCTTCACGTCGGGCTTGTGCTCGCGCAGGAACCGGCCCACGCCCATCAGCGTGCCGGTGGTGCCGAGTCCGGCGACGAAGTGCGTGACGGACGGCAGGTCGGCGAGGATCTCGGGGCCCGTGGTCGCGTAGTGCGCGCCCGCGTTGTCGGCGTTGCCGTACTGGTAGAGCATCACCCAGTCGGGATGCTCGGCGGCCAGTTCCTTCGCCACGCGCACCGCCGTGTTGGAGCCGCCCGCCGCCGGGGAGGGAATGATCCGGGCGCCCCACATGCCGAGCAGGTCCCGCCGCTCCTGCGAGGTGTTCTCCGGCATGACGCACACCATGCGGTAGCCCTTGAGCTTCGCGGCCATGGCGAGCGAGATGCCGGTGTTGCCGGACGTCGGTTCGAGGATCGTGCAGCCGGGTGTCAGCCGGCCGTCCTTCTCGGCCTGTTCGACCATGTGCAGCGCGGGGCGGTCCTTGACCGAGCCGGTCGGGTTGCGGTCCTCAAGTTTCGCCCAGATACGGACGTCGGCGGACGGCGAGAGCCGCGGCAGGCGCACCAGAGGGGTGTTGCCCACCGCGGCCAGCGGAGAGTCGTAGCGCATCAGCGATCAGAGCCCGGCAGCCCGGTCAGACCATGCCGCCGGCGACGGCCGGCAGGATGGTGACGCTGTCGCCGTCGGTGAGCTTGGTGTTGATGCCGTCGAGGAAGCGGACGTCCTCGTCGTTCAGGTACACGTTCACGAAGCGGCGCAGTTCGCCCCCGTCCACGATGCGGGCCTGGATGCCCGTGTGGCGGCTTTCGAGGTCGGCGAAGAGCGCGGCAAGGGTCTCCCCGCCGCCCTCGACGGCCTTCTGGCCGTCGGTGTAGGTGCGGAGGATGGTGGGGATGCGGACCTCGATGGCCATGGTTGCGGGCTCCTGTCGGAAAGCGGAAGTCGGAAGGCGAGTCGGGTCTGGGTGGGGTGCGCGAGGCGGTGCGTGCGGAAACCGCGCCGGGAAGGGCAGGGGGACGCCGGTCGCGGCCCCGCGCGGAGCCGAGGCTCGCACTGCCGTACGGCGGCGGGGTTCAGCGCGTACAGATGGCGCTCTGCAGCCTGCACAGGTCGACGTGCAGCCGCGCCACGAGCAGCATGCCCGGCGTCTTGTCGCTCACGTCGTGGGAAACCATGGGCTCATCGTATCGATTCCCGGTCCGGGTCCCGGAATGTGATCTCAGATGGTGGATGAATTCTGCCCGAAATGCGGGATCGGGCGGGTGCCAGGTGCGAACCAGGTGGGACCCGGGCGCGCATCGGACGCGAACCGGACGCGAACCGGCCGGTATCCGTGGGGGCTCAGTACGCCTCCACCACCGCCACCTCCTCCTCCGTGACCTCGCCGTCCACGATCCGGAACGAGCGGAACTGGAAGTCCCCGAGTCCGTCGGTGTCGGCGGTCGAGACGAGGACGTAGTGGGCGTTCGGCTCGCTCGCGAGGGAGATGTCCGTGCGGGAGGGGTGGGCCTCGGTGGACGTGTGGGAGTGGTAGACGACGACCGGTTCCTCGTCGCGGTCGTCCATCTCGCGGTACAGCTTGAGCAGGTCCCCGGAGTCGAACTCGTAGAACGTGGGCGACATCGCCGCGTTCAGCATGGGGATGAAGCGCTCGGGACGGCCGGTGCCCTCCGGGCCCGCGATCACGCCGCACGCCTCGTCGGGGTGGTCCTGGCGCGCGTGCGCGACGATCTGGTCGACGAGGGCCTGGGTGATGGTCAGCATGGGGTCAGGATAGGCAGACGGCAGCCCCGTACCGGAGAGTGGTACGGGGCTGCCCACATGCTGGGCGACGAGGTCCGCGCCGCGGGAACGGGACCGGCGGGTCTTCGTCGGTCGGTGCCTTCTCTGACTCCGGCCGGTCTTCTCGGACTCAGGCAAGTCGGCCTTCTCGGACTCCGGTTAGTTGGCCCTCTCGAACTCCGGCTCGCGGCGCTCGGTGACCTCCGGGTTGCGGGACTTCAGCACGGCCCAGCCGATGCCCAGCGCGGCGGCCCAGCCGGCCATCACGTACAGGCAGACGCGGGAGTCGGCGTCGTAGGCGATGAGGCCGGTGACGAAGAGCAGGAACGCGACCGCGACCCAGCTGAACTTCGAACCGCCGGGGGCCGGGAAGGGCGAGGCGGGCAGGCGGCCCGCGTCGACGGCCCGGCGGTACAGGATGTGGCTGATGAGGATCATGAGCCAGGTCCAGATGCCGGCCGCGGTGGCCACCGAGACGACGTAACCGAAGGCCTTCTCGGGGACGATGTAGTTCAGGATCACGCCGACGCCCATGAACAGGACGGAGACGGTGATGCCGAACGCGGGCGTCCTGGTGGAGGACAGCTTGTTGAAGATCCTCGGGGCCTCGACGTTGTCCGCCAGGGTGCGCAGCATGCGGCCCGTGGAGTACATGCCGGAGTTGCAGGAGGACAGGGCCGCCGTCAGCACGACGAAGTTGACGATGCCGGCGCCCGCCGGGATGCCGATCTTCGCGAAGGCCGCCACGAAGGGGCTCACGCCCGGCGCGAACTCCGTCCACTTCACGACGCAGAGGATGACCGTGAGCGCGCCGACGTAGAAGAGGGCGATGCGCCAGGGCAGGGTGTTGATCGCCTTGGGGAGGGTCTTCTCCGGGTTCTCGGACTCGCCCGCGGTGACGCCGACGAGTTCGACGGCCAGGTAGGCGAACATCACGCCCTGCAGGGTCATCAGGGACGAGCCGATGCCCTTGGGGAAGAAGCCGTCGAAGGCCCAGAGGTTGGAGACGGCGGCGGTGTCGCCCGCGGAGCTGAAGCCGAAGGTGAGCACGCCGAGGCCGATCACGATCATGCCGATGAGCGCGGTGACCTTGACCATCGAGAACCAGAACTCGATCTCGCCGAAGAGCTTGACGGAGATCAGGTTCGCCACGAAGAGCAGGACCAGGAAGACCAGGGCCGTGACCCACTGCGGGATCTGCGGGAACCAGTAGTTGACGTAGATCGCGGCGGCGGTGAGTTCCGCCATGCCGGTGACGACCCACATCAGCCAGTACGTCCAGCCGGTGAAGTAGCCGAAGAACGGGCCGAGGAACTCGCGGGAGTACTCCGCGAAGGAGCCCGAGACCGGGCGGTAGAGCAGCAGCTCACCGAGGGCCCGCATGATGAAGAAGATGATGACGCCCGCGAGGGCGTACATGAGGATGAGGCTGGGGCCCGCCTTGGCGATGTTCGCCCCGGCTCCCAGGAAGAGGCCGACACCGATCGCGCCGCCGATCGCGATCATCTGGACCTGACGGCTGCCGAGCCCGCGTTCGTAGCCCTCTCCGGAGGCGTCGCCGTCGAGGGCGCCGTTGCCGCCCTGCTCGTCGTCGTGCTTGCCGACCTGCACCGAGGTCATGTCTGATGCGCCTTTCTCCATGCCGGTCCGAGCCTTCGTCGGCTGCGGTCCGGTTTCCGATCCCCCCGGATTACTGGAGTCGAACGGGCTCCCCGAGCCCGCCGTCGCCTGGCCGGCGGTCGCCGGCTCGGTGGCGCACCCGGCGGGGCGTGGGTGGTGTCCCGCCAGGCGATCGTGAAGATTTATCACGGCCGCAACATGCGTCGTCCGTGCCGCTTGTAGCGCATGCCACAGGAAGAAGCGGACATACGACACCCGGGCCCACATTGCAGGCCCGGGCGGTGATGTGATCGTTATCCGGATTTGAGCGTCCGCTGAGCGAACGTTCGGTGTCTCCCTGGCAAGGGGTTCATCGACGGCTCGGCGTCACGGCATCAAGGTCTCGACCAGCGTCTCCTGCAGCCCGCCGAGCCAGAGATACGCCATCACCATCGGCTTGCGCGGGTCCTCGTCGGGGAGCCGGTAGAGAAGGTCCGTGTCCTCCTCGTCGACGACGTCCAGCCGGGAGCCGATCGCGAGGCGCAGGTCGTTGAGGCAGCTGAGCCACTGCTTCGATTCCTCGGAGGTCAGCTTCAGGACCGCTCCCCCCTCCCCCACGGCCGCGACGCCGTCCAGGGAGCGGATCACCACGAGGGCGTTGTCCCGCTTGCCGGCGCGCAGGTCGTTCTCGGTGAAGCGGCGGAACTCCGAGGAGTACGCGCGCTGCTCCTCGGCCTGCTCGGGCGAGGTGGCCTCGACGTCGGGCCCGCTGTACGCGTCCGGGAAGAGGCGTTTCAGCACGGGGTCCGAGGGCGGCTCGCTCGGTCCCTCCGCGAACAGTTCGGCGAGCGGGTCGTCGGAGACCTCCCCGCCGGGGCCCGGTCCGATGAGCTCCAGGAGCTGTACGGCGAGGGAGCGGATGATGGAGATCTCGACCTCGTCGAGCGCGACGGCCGCGCCGCCGCCGGGGAGCGGTTCGAAGTGTCCTGGCATCAGGTTGCGTCGCTACTTCCAGTACTGCGCGGGCGTCGGGTACCGCGCCGGCGTCGGGCGGGTGCCGGTCCTGCCGGGTCCGGTCCTGCGAGGTCCGGTCCTGCGGCGTCCGGTCTCGCGATGGCCGGTCTCGCGTTGGTCGGTCTCGCGTTGGTCGGTCTCGCGATGTCCGGTCGGGTCATTTCCGGTCGTGCTGGAGGGTGGCCCACAGACCGTAGCCGTGCATGGCCTGCACATCGCGTTCCATCTCCTCACGGGTGCCGCTGGAGACAACGGCCCGGCCCTTGTGGTGTACGTCCATCATCAGCTTGGTGGCCTTCTCCTTCGAGTACCCGAAGTACGACTGGAAGACGTAGGTCACGTAGCTCATCAGGTTGACCGGATCGTTGTGGACGATGGTCACCCAGGGAACGTCGGGCTCGGTTACGGCGAAGACCTCCTCAGCCGACTCGGTCTTTTCGGTCTCTAGGGGTGCGGGAGCCGTCACACGGCCCATGCTGCCACCACAGGCGGGTGCCCGGCCAAACGAGCACCGCACATCGTGCGCCCCGCGAGCGAGCCGCACATCACAGGACCTAGAAATCGTCAGAGTGACGAGATAGGGGTAGCATCCTGGTCATGAACACTGCGGACCTGGGACTGCCGGTGGATGTGCCGTCGACAGCTCTCTTCACGGACCATTACGAGCTGACCATGCTGCAGGCCGCGCTCAAGGGCGGCACGGCCGACCGGCGTTCGGTCTTCGAGGTCTTCACCCGCCGACTGCCCGAGGGCCGCCGCTACGGTGTCGTCGCCGGCACCGGGCGGGTCCTGGACGCGGTGGAGAACTTCCGTTTCGACGCGGACGTCATCGGCTTCCTGCGCGAGCGGAACGTCGTGGACGAGCCGACGCTTGAGTGGCTGGCCTCGTACCGCTTCGGCGGTGACATCTGGGGCTACCCGGAGGGCGAGGTGTACTTCGCCGGGTCACCGCTCCTGCGGGTCGAGGGCTCCTTCGCGGAGTGCGTCCTCCTGGAGACCGTGATCCTCTCCATCCTCAACCACGACTCGGCCATCGCGGCCGCCGCCTCCCGGATGGCCTCGGCGGCCGGCGGGCGCCCGCTGATCGAGATGGGCGCCCGGCGCACCCACGAGCTGGCCGCGGTGGCGGCGTCCCGCGCAGCGTACGTCGGCGGCTTCACGACCACCTCGGACCTGGCCGCGGGCTTCCGCTACGGCATTCCGACGGTCGGCACGTCCGCCCACGCCTTCACCCTCGTGCACGACACCGAGCGCGACGCCTTCCGGGCCCAGGTCGACTCGCTCGGCCGGGGCACCACGCTGCTCGTGGACACGTACGACGTCGCCGAGGCCGTGCGGCTGGCGGTCGAGGTGGCCGGGCCGGAGCTGGGCGCCGTCCGCATCGACTCCGGTGACCTGCTGCTCGTGGCACACCGGGTACGGCAGCAGCTGGACGAGCTGGGCGCCACGAAGGCCCGCATCATCGTGACCTCGGACCTGGACGAGTACGCGATCGCCTCGCTGGCCGCGGCGCCCGTGGACGCGTACGGGGTGGGCACCCAGCTCGTGACGGGTTCCGGCCATCCGACGTGTTCGATGGTCTACAAGATCGTCGCGCGTGCCGAGTCGGCGGACCTCAAGGCTCCGCTCCTGCCGGTGGCCAAGAAGTCCTCGGGCGGCAAGACGTCCATCGGCGGCCGCAAGTGGGCCGCGCGGCGGCTCGACGCGCACGGGGTCGCCGAGGCCGAGGTGATCGGCACGGGGGCGGTCCCGGCCGAGCTCGTCGACAGTCAGCTCCTGGTGCAGCTCGTCAAGGGCGGCCAGGTCGTCGCACGCGAGCCGCTGGACGTCGTACGCGACCGGCACGCCCGGGCCCGCGCGAACCTGCCCCTCTCGGCGACCCAGCTGTCGCGGGGCGAAGCCGTCATTCCGACCGAGTACGTGTGAGACAGGCGGGCCCGTACTCGCTGTACCGGCCCCGTACCGGAGTGAACGGGCGGCAAGCCGGGAAAGGGCACCGCAACGACCGCACCCTCCGCCATGCCCGCAAGCCGTCGGACTCGGTCGCACGGAAACCGCGCCCTGAGAGGGCGCGGGGAACCGCGCGACCGGCCCTCCACGACCCGCACACCATTCACCGGCCTCCCCGCGGAGCGCCTGGCCAAGCCGAAGGACACCGCCCATGCGCCGCGCCCTGATCGTCGTAGACGTCCAGAACGACTTCTGCGAGGGAGGCAGCCTCGCGGTACCCGGCGGGGCGGATGTGGCCGCCGCGATCACGGAACTGATCGGGCAGGCCCCCGCCGGCTACCGCCACGTGGTGGCGACCCGCGACCACCACATCGCTCCCGGGGGCCACTTCGCGGACAACCCCGACTACGTCCACTCCTGGCCCGCGCACTGCGTGGCCGGCACCGAGGGGGTGGGCTTCCACCCGAACTTCGCTCCGGTGGTCGCCTCCGGCGCGATCGACGCCGTCTTCGACAAGGGCGCGTACTCGGCCGCGTACAGCGGCTTCGAGGGCGCCGACGAGAACGGCGTCTCGCTGGGCGACTGGCTGCGCACGCGCGAGATCACCGAGGTCGACGTCGTGGGCATCGCCACGGACCACTGCGTGAAGGCGACGGCCCTGGACGCCGCGCGGGAGGGCTTCCGCACCCAGATCCTGCTGGACCTGACGGCCGGCGTGGCCCCGGACACCACGGCCCGGGCCCTGGACGACCTCCGCGAGGCAGGCGTGGAACTCACCGGCAAGCCGGTGGTCTGACGCCGGCCCCGCCCCGATAGGGGCGCGGGGAACGGCGCGCTTCACCCCCACAGGCCGGCACCCGACCCACACGGGTCGCCCCCAAGGGGCGCGGGGAACTGCGCGACAAGCTCCCACCGGCCCGCACCCGACACGCACGCCTGCAGCACGTCGTCGTCCCGCTGCGGCCCTGCCGCGCCTGCCCGCGCAGTTCCTCGCGCCCCTTACGGGGTGACCCGTGCACAGTCGGCCGCGGGCGCGTCGTGGCCGAGCGCGCCGTTCCCCGCGCCCCTGACGGGGCTGCGCCCCTCACCGCGTCGGGGCGGCCGGGCGGCGCATCAGCGTGCGAATGGGATGCCAGAGCTCCGAGGCGAGCGCGTCCACCCCCGGCGCCGTACGCCATATGAGCCCATCGGGATGGTGCAGGACGGCGGTGATCTCGTCCGGCGTCGGAGGCTGCCCGTTGCCACGCAGATACACCGCCCGCAGCCCCAGGTTGCGCAGCCGCGTCAACGCGCGGGCGCGGTTGTGCGCATGCACCAGCACCCGCACCGACCCGGTGCCCGCGGCGAGCGGCCGGGGCAGGTTCAACGCCACCACGACGGTGCCGTTCGGCAGCTTGCAGAAGCCTCCTGCGGCCATTCGGTCATACCCCCGCGAGATCCGGTGTCAATAAGAGAGTCACAGGACGCACCTAAACACGATCGGCCGCGACCCGCCAGGGGGTCACGGCCGATCATGGTTTGACCTGCGAAAACGTCTCTTACTTCGTCGCGGCCGACACCTTCACGGTGATCGTCGAGCCATCGCGGGGCTCCTTGACGATCGCGATCTTCGTGTTGGTGTCAGTGATCTTGACACCCCCGGTCGGGTTGGCCGTGTCGTAGTACGTGTTCGTGCGGTCGTTGAAGATCCGGTTGCCCGGCTGCGACTTGATCTTCGTCGCGACGTCCGCCTTGTGCAGCGTGAGACCGTCCGTCCGGTACGAGCTGAACGGCGAGTCGTAGGACTGGATGCGGTTGCGCATCAGCGTGCCGTCGGTCCACTTCAGCGCCGTCGGGTGGGCGTCCACCGGCAGCAGCAGGCCGGTGCCCTTGTGCTGGCTGACGTTGTTGTCGCGCTGGGAGGTGTCCCACTTCCAGATCAACAGACCGCTCTGGTACGGGAAGTGCTCCACCCAGGACGGACGCGTGGACGCGAAGCCGAAGTTGTACGGGCCGACCTTCAGGGTCTTGTCGTACGACACGTACTGGCGGTTCTCCGCGATGTAGTACTGCGCGTAGTCCTTGGTGAAGGACGCGCCAATACGGGAGAAGCCGTTGGACTTCCACGCGGCGTCGGCGGTCTCGGCGTTGTCCGAGAAGAGCGCGGAGCCGTCGGCGGTGACGGTGATCCGGTCCGCCGCGAAGCCCTTCTGCGCCACGCCGCCGTCGGTGGAGTACCGGAAGCGCACGTCGATCTTCTTGCCCGCGTAGGCGTCGAGCGGGTACGAGAGCTTCTTGTACGCGTCCACCGTGCCGGTCAGCGCCGGGGTGCCGCTGGCGTCGCGCGGGATCGGCGCGCCGTCGACCGTTCCGTCGACGGCGGTCCACTTGGTGCCGCCGTCGGTGGAGACCTCGGTGTAGAGGTAGTCGTAGCCCGACTCGATGTCGTAGTAGCCGTCGAGGGTCAGCGTGGCCGCGGCCTTGCCCGTGAGGTCCACGGACCGGGTCAGCGTGTTCTTGAGCTTGTCGCCGCTGCCGCTCCACCACTGACTGGCGCCCTCGGCCGGGGCGACGACCTCGGTGGTGACCGACCTCTTCGGCAGTTCGACGACCAGCGCCTGGGCCTTCTTGGTGTTGTACTCGGCCACGCCCAGCGTGTGGGTGGAGCGCGTCGCGGCCTTCGCCGTGTCGTACTTCAGCCAGCCGAGCTGCAGCTTGTCCCAGGCGGTCATGTCGCCGGGCAGGTCGCCGATGGCGTCCTTGCCGGTGCCGAGCCACGAACCGGAGGACATCAGCGTCCAGAACGCGGTGGAGTTCTCCGCCGTGTTGGTCGTGTCGTAGTGGTCCGGCAGACCGAGGTCGTGGCCGTACTCGTGGGCGAAGACGCCGAGTCCGCCGTTCTCGGGCTGGATCGTGTAGTCACCGACCCAGATGCCGGAGTCGCCGATCTGGGCGCCGCCCATCTTGTTGTTCGTGGGTCCGGTGGCACCCTCGTCGGTGCCGAACGCGTACCAGCGGTGGGCCCAGATGGCGTCCTCGCCCTGGGCGCCGCCGCCCGCGGACTCGTCCTCACCGGCGTGCACGATCTGGAAGTGGTCGATGTAGCCGTCGGGCTCGTTGAAGTCGCCGTCGCCGTCGAAGTCGTTGCGGTCCCACTTGTCGTAGGCGGACAGCTCGGACTTGATGTCGGCGTCGGACTTCCCGGCCGCCTTCTGGGCGTCGACCCAGGCGGTGACACCGTCGGCGACGGCGTTCCACGCGCAGGTGTCGGGGTCGCACTTGTTGGAGCCGTAGCGGGCCTCGTTGTAGGGCACCTTGACCCAGTCGGAGACCGTGCCGTCGATGGAGTAGCGGCCCGAGGACTGCTTCTCGTAGTACTTCTTCATCGACTCGACACCCTTGCCGGTGCCGAAGTAGAGCTTCTCGAAGTGTTCCTTGTTGTAGTCCGCCTGCCAGGCCGTGCTGTTGTCCTGGGCACGGTCCGGCTCGGCTATCTGGTTGTGCAGCGGTCCGGGGGTACCGCCGTAGCGGCTGTCCACCTGGTCGCCGAACTCGACGAGGATCGTGAAGATCTCGTCGGTCTTCTCACGGCCGAGCTCCACGTACTTGCCGTTCTGGAGCTTCACGACCTGCGAACCGCCGCGCTCGACGGGCTTGGCGTCGCCGGAGATGACCCTCTTGAGGGCCTCCTCGCGCTGGGCCTCCTGACGGTCGGTCAGGGGCCCCTTCAGGTCGTGCTCGTGCTCGGCGTCGTCCCCGGCGCGTGCCGGGTCCTGCCGGTTCGCGGCCGCGACCGGCTGGTCGCCGGCGTCGGCGGCCTGCGCCACCGCGAAGGTCGAGAACGTGGCGGCTGCCGCTGTGAGCGCCACACCCACTGCTGCCGCTCTGAACGTCCATGGTCTGCTGGTCACTTGATGCAGTCCTCCCTCACGCCCGGGCGCGCGGAAGGAGGGTGTCCAGGTTATGGAGTCCGCGCGCGCTCTATGCGCGTCACAAGTGACGACATTCGATCGGAGTTGAAGGAGAAAAGACAGACCTTGACTTGCACAGATCAAGTGAGCTATGCACCGGCGGTCCCACGTCGTGCGCCGGCACCCGTCCGCCCGGTGGATTCCGTGTACCGCTCAACAGGCGCGTTCAACAGGCGGGTTGGCAGAAGCCATGATTCCGTGCGCCCCCCGTGCACCGGCACCGTGGGTTAGGTCACGCTTACTGCTCGTTCCCCTCGGGCAGACAGGCCAATAGAGTCGGTTGGCGGCTCGCCGGATTTCCGGTGATTTGCCGAGCGACACCGTTGTCGAAGCCTTGATTCTTATTCGCACCTCCCCCATGCGAGAGGCACCGGGGGGAGACCCCCACCCCGAGGACGGAACTGCCATGCCTCGTCCGACCGCCGCACAGCTCGCCTACGGTTCCTGCACCGTGCTCTTCTCCACGCTCGCCATGCTGCTGCTGTCACAGACGAGTTCGGGCCTGGGAGTCGTGATCATCGCGCTCTCCGCCCTCGTACTCGGCCTCCTCGTGGCCATGACGGTTCCCGTACCGAAGACCGCCACGGCCGCGACCGCCGCTCCCTCGCGCGTCGCCGTCACGGATCAGCGTGTTCCGGATCGGCGCGTTCCGGAACCGCAGATCTCGGCACGGCGCGAGACCGTCGCCGCCGCGAGCGCGTCCGAGCCGATACGCGAACGCGCCTGAGTCCGCGTCCGTCCGGACGGGCCCGGTCCACGGCCCGTCCGATACGGAACCGGCTGTTCCGGACCTGGCCGTTCCGGACTGCCACCCACCACTTGCCGCCCGCCGCCTGCGGTCTACGGTCCGCCTCTTGCCGCCCGCCGCCTGCCGTCGGGCGGCTCAGTCGGTGCTGACCACCACGGTCTTGGCCGCCTTGTCGTGCAGCCCCTGCTTGTACGGCTTGTCGAAGAAGCTCCAGCCGCCCGCGACGGCGGTCCAGATGCACGCGCAGCAGAACGCGAACGGCACCCACAGCACCAACGCGCGGACCAGTGAGGTCTGCACGGAGGGCGTGGAGCCGTTGTCGAGGTTCGCCACCCGCAGATGCAGCCACTTCTTGCCGAGGGTCTGCCCCGACCTGGTCGTCAGGAAGGTGTCGTACCCGACGTAGAGCAGCAGGGCGATCAGCGACTGCCCGAAGGACTTGCCGTACTGGATCCTGTCCGCGTCCACGTCGTACTCGTTGACGCCGAAGCCCCAGGTCAGCAGCCACACCACGATGACGACGAGGACCATGTCGATGATCCGTGCGAGGACGCGTCTGCCGCTGTCGGCGAGCGGCGGCATCCCGGCGAGCGGATCGTTGGTGTACGGGCCGCCGCCGTAGGGGTCTCCACCGCCACCGCCGTAGGGCGAGCCGGCACCGCCACCGTACGGCGGTGGTGTGGCGCCGGGAGGCGGCGGTGCGGCGCCGTACGGGGAGCCGCCGCTCTGACCGGGTGGCGGCTGCGACTGCTGAGGCGGCGGCTGCCGCTTCTTGAACGGGTCCTCGTCCGGCGGCTTCTGGAACGGATCGTCGTCCGGAGGGGGCGGCGGCTCGGTGGTCATGTCCAGAGTGGACCGCGAACCCCGCGACCACGCAACGGGGGCGGCCCGTCCGGGCTATCCGCCGGAGCGGCCGTCCGGAACGGCGGGTACGCCCTTTCGGTACGGCCGCCGGGTGTCGTCAGCCCGCGACGAACGTATGGGCCGCCTTGTCGTGCCAGCACTGGCGCCACGGGCGGTCGAACAGGCCCCACACGACACCCACGACACCGATGACGAGGATGCCCGGGACGCTGTAGACGAGCCAGCGGCGCAGGGCCAGGCCGAACGACGGCGGGTCGCCTCCCTCGATGTCCCGTACCTGGAGGCCGAACAGCTTCTTCCCGAGGGTGCGGCCCCACTTGGCGTGGGGCAGCGCCTCGTAGAGGACGCCGAAGACGATCAGGACGGCGAGGACGATGCCGAGGTAGAGGGCGGTCGTGCCGTCCAGCAGCCACACCGTGACCGTCTCGCCGGAGAGCTTGGCCGCGTCGATCTTCTCGTTGACGTGGTCCAGCGCCCTGGTGCCCAGCGGAACCGCGGCCGCGCCGGTGACCGCGGCCAGCACGAGCGTGTCCACGAGACGGGCGCCGAACCGCTTCCCGAGCCCCGCCGGACGCGCCTCCGCCTGGGAGCGGACGACCGCCTGGAACGGGTCCTCCCGCACCGGCTTCCACGGCACGACGGGCTGGTCCTCGTCCGCCCCGGCCAGGCGGTGCACCTGCTGGGCCCAGGAGGGCTGCCCGCCGCCCGGACCCGAACTCATGGGCGCCTGGGGAGCAGCGGCCTGCGGAGGAACGGCTTGCGGAGGAACGGCCTGCGGAGGAACGGTGGGGGTGGACTGCTGCTGCGGAGCGGCCGGGGTCGGCTGTGCCTGGGCCATCGGTTCCTGGGCCACGGGCTCCTGGGCCGCGGAGGGCTGTCCCGCTCGCTGCGGCGTCCGTCTGAAGCTCATCGTGCCCTCGGCGGCGAGGGGTTCGCGGGAGCCGGGGATGCCGGAGGCAGCGGCCCCCGTGCCCGGGGTCTGCGCGCGCCCCGCTCCGGACGCGCCCGCGACATGCGCGCGCCCGGCACCCATGGCGCCGGCCGATCCCGTGGCCCCCGCCGCACCGGCGGGGCGTACCGGCCCCGTGGGCCTGCGGAAGACCACCGTGCCGCCGGAGGGGGGAGGCATGGGCGCCCCGGGGTCCCTCTCGGAGTCGGCCCCGGGGAACGTGGCCGTGCCGTCCGTGTGGTCCGACCTGCCGTCGGGCTGCGCCGCCGACTGGACCGGGGGCGTGGGCTGGACCGGGAGTGCGGGCTGGACCGGGAGTGCGGGCTGGACCGGGGGTGCGGGCTCGGGGTGCGCGAGCTCCGACGGTACGCGCGGGTCCTGCGAACCCCAGCGGACCCGGCGGTCCGGATCGCCGCCGAAGCCGCTCTGGCGGGCACGGTCGGCGCCCCACGCGGTGGCCGGTTCGGGGCGGCTGCCGTGCTGGGCCTCGGCGGGCGACGGGCCCGCGGCGGGCGGGTCCTCGTCGAAGAAGTGCGGGCCCGTCTCCTCCGTGGACACGGGTGCGGGCCGCGCGGTCGCGGGCGAGGCGGCCGGGTCGCCGCCGGGCGCCGGCCGGCTGGTGCCCGGCACCCAGGCGGCACCGTTCCAGTACCGGACATATCCAGGAATGGAAGGGTCCGGGTAGTACCCCTCGCGGGGCCTGTCGTCGCCGGGGGCCGGGGTTGGGGCGCTCATGTCCGTCGTCCCGTATCTGCTCGGGGGTCGTGTTGAGCGTCCACATCTATCAGACGGGCGCAACCGCCACTGCCGCTCCTGGTGTACCTACCCCCTTCGAGCAAGGTTCCCCCACCTTTTCCGGCCTCCGCACGGTATAGGCGTGACCGTCCGGGGCCCCGCGAAAAAAGTTCTCCGAAGCGGCGTAATGCTGCGGCCCCCGCGGCCTCTCCACTCGTACGGGCCCGCTCCTCGGGCTCCGGACGCGAGAGGAAGCGGACCGCATGAGCAACGACGTGAACAACGACCTGAACGACGGCAGGAACAGCGACGGGAACAGCGCCAGGCACAGCGACAGGAACACCGACCCGGCCGTGGTGGAACGTGAGCTGGAGCTCAAGCTGGTGCTGTCCCCCGAGCACAGCATTCCCGTCCCGGCCCTGCTGAGTTACCGCAGCGACGATCCGTACGCCGTCCACGTCACCTTCCACGTCGGCACCGACCACCCCGTGAGCTGGACCTTCGCGCGTGAGCTGCTCGTCGAAGGCGTGTTCCGGCCGTGCGGGCACGGGGATGTGCGGGCGTGGCCGACGAAGATCGGGGGGCGCGGTGTCGTCCTGATGGCATTGAGTTCACCCGACGGTGACGCCCTGCTGGAAGCGCCCGCCGCGCAGGTGTCGGCGTGGCTGGAGCGCACACTGCGGGCGGTCCCGCCGGGCACCGAGGCCGTCCGGCTCGGTATCGACGACGGCCTCGCCGAGCTGCTCGCGCCGACTCCGGTCGACGAGCTGTGGCTGAGCGACCCGTGGCCCTCGGACGAGTCCAGGGACGGGGAGTGAGAGGGAGGAGGGGAGGGACAGGAGGTAGAGGAGGGGAGGGAGGGTTCTGTCAGAAGAGTTTGCCCGGGTTCAGGATGCCCAGGGGGTCGAAGGCCGTTTTCACCGCCCGTTGCATCTCGATGCCCACCGGGCCGATCTCGCGGGCCAGCCACTCCTTCTTGAGGACGCCCACACCGTGCTCGCCGGTGATCGTGCCGCCGAGCTCCAGGCCGAGGGCCATGATCTCGTCGAAGGACTCACGGGCGCGCCGGGACTCGTCGGGGTCGCTCGCGTCGAAGCAGACGGTCGGGTGGGTGTTGCCGTCGCCCGCGTGGGCCACGACCCCGATGGTGAGCCGGTACTTCTCGGCGATCCGGTCGACCCCTTCGAGCATCTCGGCGAGCCTGGAGCGCGGTACGCACACGTCGTCGATCATCGTCGTGCCCTTGACCGCCTCAAGGCCCGTGAGGGACAGCCGGCGGGCCTGCAGCAGCAGTTCCGACTCGGCCGCGTCCTCCGCCGGTACGACCTGGGTGGCGCCCGCCGCCTCGCACAGCGCGCCGACCGCGGCGAGGTCCGCGGCGGGGTCGTGGGTGTCGAAGGCGGCGAGGAGCAGGGCCTCGGTGCTCTCCGGGAGGCCCATGTTCGCCATGTCGTTCACGGCCTTCACCGTGGTGCGGTCCATCAGTTCGAGGAGGGACGGTACATGGCCGCCCTCCATGATCCGGCAGACCGCGTCGCAGGCGGCCGATCCGGACGCGAACTCCGCCGCGAGTACCAGCTGTTGGGGCGGTTGGGGTTTCAGGGCGAGGATGGCCCGTACGACGATGCCGAGTGAGCCCTCCGAGCCGACGAAGAGGCGCGTCAGGTCGTATCCGGCGACGCCCTTCGCCGTGCGGCGGCCGGTGGACATCAGGCGGCCGTCCGCGAGGACGACGTCCAGGCCGAGTACGTACTCCGCGGTCACTCCGTATTTCACACAGCACAGGCCGCCCGAGGCCGTGCCGATGTTGCCGCCGATGGTGCACATCTCCCAGCTGGAGGGGTCCGGCGGGTAGCAGAGGCCGTGTTCGTTGACGGCGCGGGAGAGCGTGGCGTTGATGACGCCCGGCTCGACCACCGCGATCCGGTCCACGGGGCTGATCTCCAGGATGCGGTCCATTTTGATCAGGGACAGCACGACGCAGCCCTCCGAGGCGTTGGCCGCCCCGGAGAGGCCTGTGCGGGCGCCCTGCGGGACCACCGGGACACGCAGGTCGGTCGCCGTGCGCATGACGTGCTGGACCTGTTCGACCGTGCGGGGCAGCACCACGACCGCGGGGGTGCCCGCCGCGCAGAAGCTGGCCATGTCGTTGGCGTACGAGCTGGTGACGTCCGGGTCGGTGAGGACCGCCTCGGGCGGCAGGCCCGCGAGGAGGCGCTCGGTGAGGTTCTCGGTGAGACGTTCGGGGGCGCTGCCCACCGCCACGGTGTCTTCATCGGGTCGGGCTTCGATACGGCTCATGATCACAGCGTCGCACTCGGGGCCATCGGTGTGAACCCCGCCCGCGCGAGGCTTTCCGTGCCGGGGTGGTGGCCGGGTGTGCTCTTCGTATTGACGCACAGTGATCGGCATGGACAGCGGCGTGGACAGTGGCACGGCCAGCGGTACGGAGGGCGTCGGGGCGAGCGGCGTACGGACGGAGTCGGCGGTTCGGCGTGACGTTCTGGCGCGGCGGGTGCTGGCCGGGGCCGTCGCCGGGTGCTTCGTACTGGGGGGTGTGCTGGTCGTGATGCCCGACGGGGACCGCCGGCCGCCGCCCTCCCCCGGGCCCGTGGCGCGGGCCGTGACCGCGGTCGGGTCCGGGGCGCCCGCCTCGCTGCCCGATCTGGTGGCGCTGATCAGTGACCGCGAGGCCCATCTGCGGGCCCATCCGGGTGATGTGCGGTCGTGGGCCGAGCTGGGCACCGCGTATGTGGAGCGGGGCGAGCGGACCGCCGAGCCGCGGTACTTCCCGAAGGCGGACGCGGCGTTGCGTACGTCGCTGAAGGGGCGGCCGAAGGGGAACAGCGAGGCGTTCCGCGGGATGGCCGCGCTCGCCAACGCGCGGCACGACTTCCGGGCGGCGCGGAGGTGGGGGGAGGCGGCGGTCGCCGCCTCGCCGAAGCGGTGGAGCGGGTATCCGGCGCTGATCGACGCGTATCGGGGGCTCGGGGACTACAAGGGTGCGCGGCGGGCGCTGGCCAGGCTCGTCGAGCTTCCCCCGGGGGGCGGGGGGTCGGGGAACGGCGGGCCGCGGGCGCAGGTGTTGGTGCGGGCCGGGCTCGTGTACCGGGATCGGGGGTGGCGGGAGGATTCCGCCGCCGCGCTGTCCGACGCCGCGGCGCTTGCCGCTGCCCCCGCCGAGCAGGCCGACTGTCTGGTGCGGGTCGGGGAGTCGGCCTGGGAGCGCGGGGAGCCCGCCGAGTCGCTGCGCGCTTTCGAGGCCGCGCTGCGGGCCGATCCCGGGGAGCATGCGGCGCGGGCCGGGCAGGGCCGGGCGCTGGCCGCGCTGGGCCGGGACTCCGAGGCGCTGCTCGCGTACCAGTCCGCGCTGGCGAAGCAGCCGTTGCCGCGGTACGCGCTGGAGTTGGGCGAGTTGTACGAGTCGCTGGGGCTCGGCGGGGCCGCGCGGGCCCAGTACGACGTGTTGCGGGCGCGGGTGCGGGAGGGGGACGCGGCCGGGGTGAACGAGGAGCTGGTGCTCGGGCTCTTCGAGGCCGATCACGGGGAAGCGGGGGGTGCGGTGCGGCGGTTGCGGGGTGAGTGGGCTCGGCATCCGTCGGTGGCTGTGGCGGATGCGCTGGGGTGGGCGTTGCATCGGGACGGGAAGGACAGGGAGGCGATCGGGTTCGCGACCCGGGCCACGGATCGGGTGCGTGGGGGTGGGGCCCGGGTTGCTCTGTACTCGTTCCACCGGGGGGTGATCGAGCGGGGGCTCGGGAACGACCCGGGCGCTCGGCGGCATCTTGGCGAGGCGTTGCGGATCAGTCCGGTGTTCTCGCCGCTGCTGGTGCCGGTGGCTCTGCGGGCGCTGGAGGAATTGGGCGAGTCCGGGGGCGTGGGCGTGCCGCGGTAGGGGGTGGGTCGGGGCCGTGCCGGTACGTCGCGTCCGCCGCCTTCCGGGTGTACTGCTCCAAGGAGGAGGGCGACCGTTACTTGCCGGAGCCCTACGCGGCGGACCGCGACGTACCGGCACGGCCCGCTCCCGTGTGTGCCGGGTGCGGGCCGTGCCGGAGGGGGTGTTCAGAGGTTGCCGCGGCGTTCCTGCTCGCGTTCGATCGCCTCGAAGAGGGCCTTGAAGTTGCCCTTGCCGAAGCCCATGGAGCCGTGGCGTTCGATCATCTCGAAGAAGACGGTCGGCCTGTCCTGGACCGGCTTCGTGAAGATCTGGAGAAGGTAGCCGTCCTCGTCCCGGTCCACGAGGATCTTCAGTTCGCGCAGTGTTTCCACGGGGACCCTCGTCTCGCCCGCCCACTCGCCGAGGGTGTCGTAGTAGGAGTCCGGGGTGTCGAGGAACTGGACGCCCGCGGCGCGCATCGCGCGGACCGTGCCGACGATGTCGTTGGTGTTCAGGGCGATGTGCTGGACGCCCGCGCCGCCGTAGAACTCCAGGTACTCGTCGATCTGGGACTTCTTCTTGGCGATGGCGGGCTCGTTGATCGGGAACTTGACCTTGAGCGTGCCGTCGGCCACGACCTTGGACATCAGGGCGCTGTACTCGGTGGCGATGTCGTCGCCCACGAACTCCTTCATGTTCGTGAAGCCCATGACCTTGTTGTAGAAGCCGACCCATTCGTTCATCCGGCCGAGTTCCACGTTGCCCACGCAGTGGTCGATGGCCTGGAAGGTGCGCTGGGCGGGGGGCTCGACGATCGGGGCGGCGGCCGTGTAGCCGGGGAGGTACGGGCCCTCGTAACCCGTGCGCTCGACCAGGGTGTGGCGCGTCCTGCCGTACGTGGCGATCGCGGCGAGGACCACCGTGCCGTGCTCGTCCTTCACGTCGTACGGCTCGGTGAGGGGGGTTGCCCCGTGCTCGACCGCGTACGCGAACGCGGCGCGTGCGTCGGGGACCTCGATGGCGAGGTCGACCACTCCGTCGCCGTGCTCCGCCACGTGCTCGGCGAGGAAGGTGCCCCAGGGGGTGGCGGGCTTGATGACCGAGGTGAACACGAAACGGGCGGAGCCGTTCTCCAGGACGTAGCTCGCGGTCTCCCGGCTGCCGTTCTCCGGTCCGGAGTAGGCGACGAGCTTCATGCCGAAGGCCGTGGAGTAGTAGTGCGCCGCCTGCTTGGCGTTGCCCACGGCGAAGACGACCGCGTCCATTCCCTTGACCGGGAAGGGGTCTGCCTGCCGCGCGGTGTGAGGGGTGTGGTGCGTGGTCTGAGTCATGGGCGCAGGCTCTCGCCCTTCTGCAAGGTGCGCAACAGTTTGTGATTTGGCTGGACAATGTGTTCAGTGGTAGGCCCGGTTGTGCCGACGTCTTGTACAGGGTGACCACTGTGGAGGTGCTTGTGGGGATCGATCGTTTGGACGGGCGGCTTCTTGTGCTGCTCGCCGAGGAGCCCCGGATCGGGGTGCTGGAGATGTCCCGTCGGCTGGGTGTCGCGCGCGGGACCGTGCAGGCGCGGCTGGACCGCCTTCAGTCGAATGGAGTCATCCGGGGATTCGGCCCGCAGGTGGATCCCACGGCCCTCGGATATCCCGTCACCGCTTTCGCGACCCTGCAGATCCGGCAGGGGCAAGGCGCGGACGTACGGGCGCACTTGGCGACCGTGCCCGAGGTGCTGGAGCTGCACACGACCACGGGCGGCGGGGACATGCTGTGCCGGCTCGTGGCCCGGTCCAACGCCGATCTGCAACGTGTGATCGACCGGGTTGTCGGTTTTGATGGCATTGTCCGGGCCTCCACGGCGATCGTCATGGAGAACCCCGTTCCGCTGCGGATCATCCCGCTGGTGGAGCAGGCGGCGCGGGACGACGACGGCTGAACGACTGGGGCTACCGAGTGGGGTGACAGCGGTGAACTTCTGGGAGTACCTCGGCAGTCGTCATCAGCAGCTCCTCGCCGACGCCTTTCAGCACGCCAGCGCGGTTTTCCAGTGCATGGTCGTCGCCACTGTCGTCGGGGTGGTGATCGGAGTGGTCACCTATCGCAGCGACTGGGCCGGGAACCTCGCCACGATCACCACGGCGACCCTGCTGACCATTCCCTCCCTCGCCATGATCGGTCTGTTGATCCCGGTGGTGGGGCTGGGTGTGCCGCCCACGGTCGTCGCTCTGACCCTGTACGGGTTGCTGCCCATCGTGCGGAACTCGATCGTCGGGCTGCGCGGCGTCGATCCGTCGCTGGTGGACGCGGCGACCGGTATCGGGATGTCGCGGCTCGCCCGGCTCGTACGCGTCGAGCTGCCGCTGGCCTGGCCGCCGATCCTGACCGGGATCCGGGTCTCCACGCAGATGCTGATGGGGATCGCCGCCATCGCCGCGTACGCCTCCGGGCCCGGGCTCGGCAATGAGATCTTCCGCGGTATCGCCTCCCTGGGCAGCAGGAACGCGCTCAACCAAGTCCTCGCGGGCACGCTCGGGATCATCGTCCTGGCGCTGCTGTTCGACGCCGCGTACGTCCTCATCGGGCGGCTGACCATCCCTAGGGGGATTCGTGTCTGAGACAGCCGGGGCAGCCGGGGTAGCCGGGGCAACTGGGGCGGCTGGGGCAACGAGGGCAGCTGGGACCGTGGAGGGGGCGCGGGAGGGTGGCGGTGGGCGCGACGCCACCGGGGCCACCATTCGGCTGGAGAGTCTGAGCAAGCGGTATCCGGGGAGTTCCGATCCCGCTGTCGACAGCGTCGACATGGAGATCAACGCCGGTGAGCTGGTGGTGCTGGTCGGGCCCTCCGGGTGCGGGAAGTCCACCACGCTGAAGATGATCAACCGGCTGATCGAGCCCACCGGCGGGCGGATCCGGATCGGTGGCGAGGACGTCACCCACATGGATCCCGTGAAGCTGCGGCGGAAGATCGGGTACGCCATCCAGTCCTCGGGGCTCTTCCCGCACATGACCGTCGCCCAGAACATCGGACTCGTACCGAAGATGGTGGGCTGGTCGAAGACGCGGGTCGCCGAGCGGATCGAGGAGATGCTGGATCTGGTGGGGCTCGATCCCGGCGAGTTCCACGGGCGCTATCCGCGGCAGCTGTCCGGTGGGCAGCAGCAGCGGGTGGGCGTGGCGCGGGCGCTCGCCGCCGATCCGCCCGTGCTGTTGATGGACGAGCCGTTCGGTGCCGTCGACCCCATCACTCGTGACCATTTGCAGGACGAGCTGATCCGGCTGCAGCACGAGCTGCACAAGACGATCGTCTTCGTCACGCACGACTTCGACGAGGCCATCAAGCTCGGTGACCGGATCGCGGTGCTGCGCGAGCAGTCGCACATCGCGCAGTTCGACACCCCGGAGGCGATCCTCACCAACCCCGCCGACGACTTCGTGTCCGGGTTCGTGGGCGCGGGGGCCGCCCTGAAGCGGCTGAACCTGACGCGCGTACGGGATGTGGAGATCACCGACTATCCGACGGTGACCGTCGACGATCCGCTGCAGGAGATCTTCAACAGGATCAGGGCGAGCGGTACGAACGAGATCCTGCTGCTCGACCGGCGGGGGCGGCCCTACAAGTGGCTGCGGCGCGGAGACCTCATGCGGGCGCGGGGCTCGCTGGCCAGGGCCGGTACGCCGGTGAACGACACCGTGACCCGGGACGCGACGCTGCGGGACGCGCTGGAGGCGGTGCTCACGGACAACGCGGGGCGCGTCGTGGTGACCGGGCGGCGCGGCGAGTACACCGGCGTGGTGGACATGGAGACGCTGATGAACTCCGTGCAGGAGATGCTGGAGGCCGACCGGCTCGACGCGATGGAGCACCAGCACGAGCTGGAGGAGTCCCGCACCGAGCAGCCCCGTCACGAGCAGTCCCGTCATGAGCAGTCCCGTCATGAGCAGGAGGGCGTGGGTGGCGGCGGGGAGGGGGAGGCGTGAGGACTCCCGGAACCGGTCGCGATGCCGACGCGGAGACCCAGGACGCCCGTACGGGGCACGGAGGGCCGCGCCCCGGATCCGGGGACGCCGGTCCGGAGGCCGGGCGGGAAGCCGCCTTCGACCAGGATCTCGCCGTGGTGACCGCCAAGCCCGCGGCCTCCAGGATCAGTTGGCTGAAGCTGACCCTCCTGCCGACCGTGCTCGTCGTCGGGCTGCTCTGCACCTGGCTCTGGTTCCGGCAGGCGGACCTCGACCCGCTCTCCGAGAACGCGCTCAGCAACGGGCAGGTGTGGAAGGCCCTGCGCCAGCACATCGAGCTGACCGTGATCTCCACCTTCTTCGTGCTGATCATCGCGATCCCGCTCGGCATCCTGCTGACGCGCGGCGCCTTCCGCAGGGCGACCCCGGTCGTCATGACCTTCGCCAACATGGGGCAGGCGACGCCCGCGATCGGGCTGCTCGCCCTGCTGGTGATCTGGCTGGGCATCGGCCGGAAGGCGGCACTGATCGGCATCATCGCGTACGCCGTCCTGCCCGTCCTGTCGAACACGATCGCCGGGCTGAAGGCGAACGACCCGACGCTCCTGGAGGCCGCCCGGGGCATCGGCATGTCCCCACTCGGCGTGTTGAGCCGCGTCGAACTCCCGCTGGCCGTTCCGCTGATCCTGGCCGGGGTGCGGACCGCGCTCGTCCTGAACGTGGGCACGGCGACCCTCGCCACGTTCGGCGGAGGCGGCGGTCTGGGCGTACTGATCACGACCGGGATCACCAATCAGCGGATGCCGGTGCTGGTCCTCGGCTCGATCCTGACCGTCGCGCTGGCACTGCTGGTCGACTGGCTGGCGTCACTGGCCGAGCTCCTGCTCAGTCCGCGCGGGCTGGAGGCGGGCTCATGAGACGGGTTACGGGTCCGGTGGCGGCGCTGGCCCTGCTGGCGGCGGTCTCCGGGTGCGGGCTGACCAGCGGTTCGCCCATGGTCGACGATGTGAAGCCGGGGTCGGTCGGGAAGGGGCAGCCGCTCAAGGGCGCCGATCTCACCGTGACGTCCAAGGAGTTCACCGAGCAGCTCATCCTCGGCGCGATCATGGGGATCGCCTTCCAGGCGGCCGGCGCCGACGTCCTCGACCGCACGGGCATCCAGGGGTCCATCGGCTCCAGGGAAGCGGTCAAGAACGGGGACGCGGACGCCGGTTACGAGTACACGGGCACCGCATGGATCACCTACCTCGGCAACAGCGACCCCATTCCGGATCCGCAGAAGCAGTGGGAGGCCGTACGCGAGGCCGACCTGAAGAACGGGCTGACCTGGCTGCCCCCTTCGAAGCTGAACAATACGTACGCGCTCGCCATGAACCAG
This sequence comes from Streptomyces sp. NPDC017991, assembly GCF_044328075.1. NCBI lineage: Bacteria > Bacillati > Actinomycetota > Actinomycetes > Kitasatosporales > Streptomycetaceae > Streptomyces > Streptomyces sp. NPDC017991. The sequence continues at coordinate 812,294 of NZ_JBIRGP010000002.1, forward strand.
GCCAACTTCAAGAAGTACGGCACCAGGACGCTCTCCGAAGTGGCCGCCCTCTCCAAGAAGGACCCCAAGGCCGTCACGGTCTGCGTGGAGAGCGAGTTCGCCAACCGGGCGGACGGGATGCCGGGCATGGAGAAGGCCTACGGCATGAAACTGCCGAGCGGGAACATCACGCAGATGGACACCGGGATCATCTACACCCAGGTGAAGAAGGGCAGTTGCGCCTACGGGGAGGTCTTCACCACCGACGGGCGCATCAAGTCCATGAACCTCGCCGTGATGGCCGACGACAAGAAGTTCTTCCCCAACTACAACGTGGCTCCGCAGATCAACACGAAGGCCCTGAAGAAGTACCCGGCGATCGCCGAGGTCCTGGCCCCGATCACGAAGCGGCTCGACAACGACGTGGCGCAGGAGCTGAACGCCAAGGTGGACGTCGACGGGGAGGATCCGCACGCGGTGGCGCTGGACTGGATGAAGGCGGAGGGCTTCGTGAAGGAGGGCTGAGCGTCAGCCGTGCTGCTCAGCAGGAGGGGACCGGACCCCGGCCCTTCTCCAGTGCCACCAGGGAGTCGACGGCGCCCTTGAGGGTCGTCACGGGGATGAGACGCAGCCCCTTCGGCAGCTCCGACTCGGCGTCCGAGCACTCCGCCTTCGGGACGAGGAAGACGGTGGCGCCGTCGCGGCGGGCGGACTGCGTCTTGAGGGCCACTCCCCCGACCGCGCCGACCTTTCCGTCGGCGTCGATCGTTCCCGTACCCGCGATGACCCGGCCGCCCGTGAGGTCGCCGCCGCTGCCGTCGCCGTCCAGCTTGTCGACGATGCCGAGGGAGAAGAGGAGCCCGGCGCTCGGGCCGCCCACGTCGGCGAGCTTCAGGGTGACCTCGATGTCGTCCGACCGCTCGCCGAGCTGGTCCAGAGCCGCCTCGGTGGCGGTGTCCTGGGACTTCTTCATCTCCTCGGCGTTGTACTCCTCGATCTCCTTGACGCTGTCACCGCTCGGGTAGACCGAGTCCCGCGGCATGACCGCACGGTCCGTACGGAACCAGCCGTCGAGCACGTCGCCGAAGCTGACGTCCGCGTCCGGGCCCGTCGCCTCGATGGTCGTCATCCGCAGTTGCCCGCTCGTCTCACGGGCCTTCGCGCCGGAGATCGTGATCACCGGGTCGCCCTTGTTCTCGCCGAGCACATCCGCCGTCATGCCGGGCTGCGCCAGCGAGAACGGCAACGGCGCGAACACCGCCACGGCGAACAGCCCCACAACGGGCAGAGCGCACACGGCGACGGCCCAGGGACGCGAGAGACCAGAGAATCGAAAAGACACGGGATCAATCTAACGGAGAGCGACATCACTTCCCCCGGGGGCATACACCGGCCCACGAGAAACAGCCCAGCCCTTCAAGGGGCACGGGGAACGGCGCAATCCTTTGGGGGCGCGGGGAACGGCGCAATCTTCTAGGGGCGCGGGGAACGGCGCGACCAGCCACAGCGGCCCGCAGACGACACACAGCCCCACCCCGCCGCCCCCCTAAGCCCCGCGCAGCGCAGCGCAGCGCCCCCCAGGGACACCGTCACCGCAACGCGTCCGCCACCTCCCGCGCCGCGTCAACAACCCGCGGCCCCACCCGCTCGGGCACAGCGTCCGCAAGCATCACCACCCCCACACTCCCCTCCACCCCCGTCACACCGACCAGCGCCGCCGCGGCCCCACTCGCCCCGGCCTCCAGCTCGCCGTGCGTAAGGGTGTAGCCGAGCTCACCGTCCACGCCCCCGGCCCGCGCGGCGAGGATCGCCTTCCCGGCGGCCCCCCGCTCCAGCGGATGCCGGAACCCGGCGCGGTAGGCCACGTGGTAGTCGGTCCACGTCGGCTCGACCACGGCGACGGCGAGCGCCTCCGTACCGTCGACCAGTGTGAGATGGGCGGTCGCCCCGATGTCCTCGGCCAGCGACCGCAGCGCGGGCAGCGCGGCCTCGCGGACCAGCGGATGCACCTGCCGGCCGAGCCGCAGCACACCGAGCCCGACCCGGGCACGGCCGCCCAGGTCACGGCGGACGAGGGCGTGCTGTTCGAGCGTGGCGAGCAACCGGTACACAACGGTCCGGTTGACGCCGAGTTTGTTGGACAGCTCGGTGACGGTCAGACCGTGGTCGGTGTCGGCGAGCAGCTTGAGGACACGCAGTCCCCGGTCGAGCGTCTGGGAGGTTTCCGCGGTCACGACGCCCACTCCTTAGTGGTGAGAGTCGGCGACCCCCTACGTGGCGGACGCGTCACCGGTCCCATCGGCGACGCGCGTCAGAGGCCGCCGGTCGGCTGCGTCCCGGGTACTCCCGGGCGGGCACCGGCTGCGCTCCGCGGCGGCGCTGCCACGGGGCGTGTGCGTAGCGGGGACAGTAGCGAGCTGGTTCGCTCAGCGGAAGGCTCCGTCCAGAATCCGGTCATGCGCAGGTACGGACCGGTCCTGGTTACCCGCGGTTTGATCCACTTTTGGTCGTATCTGAGCAGCTCGGGCCACCCGGCGTACACCGCCCCCGCACAGAGCGCACACGCGAGCGAGCGCCGGTGCCATCGAGGCACCGGCGCTCGTACCGGCGTACGGACGCGGGGGCCCCAGCATGCGGACGCGCGTCAGGTCAGGTCTCTCCACGCCGTGGCGGTCACCGCATACGGGTCGCCCACTCCTGCACCTTCTCGATCCGCTGACGCAGCTGCCCGGCGGTCGCCTCCGCACTCGGCGGGCCGCCGCACACGCGCCGCAGTTCGGTGTGGATCACGCCGTGGGGCTTGCCGCTCTGGTGGACGTACGCGCCGACCATGGTGTTGAGCTTCTTGCGCAGCTCCAGCATCTCCTTGTGGGAGACCACGGGGCGGCGCTCGGCGGGCAGTTCGAGGAGGTCCGCCTCGTCGTCCGGCTTCTTGCGGCTGTGCGCGATCTGCCGGGCCTGGCGCTTCTGGAGGAGGAGCTGGACCTGGTCGGGTTCGAGGAGGCCGGGGATGCCGAGGTAGTCCTGCTCCTCCGCGCTTCCCGGGTGGGCCTGCATACCGAACTCGGCGCCGTCGTAGAGGACCCGGTCGAAGACGGCCTCGGACTCCAGCGCCTCGAAGGAGAACTGTTCCTGTTCGCCGGTGTCCTCGTCCTGCTCCTTGTTCGCCTCCTCCATCTCCTTCTCGGATTCGGCGTACGGGTCGTCCTCGGTCTCCTTCTTGGGCTTGTCGAGGGCGTGGTCGCGCTCGACCTCCATCTCGTTGGCGAAGGTGAGGAGGTCGGGGACGGTCGGCAGGAAGACGGACGCGGTCTCGCCTCGCCGCCGGGACCGTACGAAGCGGCCGACGGCCTGGGCGAAGAAGAGGGGGGTCGAGATGGTGGTCGCGTACACGCCCACGGCGAGGCGCGGTACGTCGACGCCCTCGGACACCATCCGGACGGCGACCATCCAGCGGTCGTCGCTCGCCGCGAAGTCGTCGATGCGGCTGGACGCGCCCGTGTCGTCGGACAGGACGACGGTGGCCTTGGCGCCGGTGATCTCGCGGATGAGCTTGGCGTAGGCGCGGGCGGAGTCCTGGTCGGAGGCGATGACGAGGGCGCCGGCGTCCGGGATGCCCTTGCGCACCTCGGTCAGCCGCCGGTCGGCGGCGCGCAGCACGCTGGGCATCCACTCGCCGCGCGGGTCGAGGGCGGTGCGCCAGGCCTGGCTGACGGCGTCCTTGGTCATCGGTTCGCCGAGCCGGGCGGCGATCTCGTCCCCCGCCTTCGTCCGCCAGCGCATGTTGCCGCTGTAGGAGAGGAAGATGACGGGCCGCACGACGCCGTCGCCAAGGGCGGAGCCGTACCCGTAGGTGTAGTCGGCGGAGGAGCGGCGGATCCCGTCGTTGCCCTCCTCGTACGCGACGAAGGGGATGGGGTTCGTGTCGGAGCGGAACGGCGTACCGGTGAGCGCGAGCCGTCGGGTGGCGGGCTCGAAGGCCTCCAGGCACGCCTCGCCCCAGGACTTGGAGTCACCGGCGTGGTGGATCTCGTCGAGGATGACGAGGGTCTTGCGCTGCTCGCATCGGTTGCGGTGGAGCATGGGCCGTACGCCGACCCCGGCGTAGGTCACGGCGACGCCCTGGTACTCCTTGCTGAGCGGGCCCGCGCTGTACTCGGGATCCAGCTTGATCCCTATCCGAGCGGCCGCCTCCGCCCACTGCTTCTTCAGATGCTCGGTCGGCGCGACCACGGTCACCTGCTGCACGACATGGTGGTGCAGCAGCCATGACGCGAGGGTCAGCGCGAAGGTCGTCTTGCCGGCGCCGGGCGTGGCGACGGCGAGAAAGTCACGCGGCTGCTCCTGGAGGTACCGCTCCATCGCCCCTTGCTGCCAGGCACGCAGCTTGTTGGCGGTGCCCCAGGGGGCCCGCCCGGGAAACGCGGGCGACAGATGGTGCGAGGACGCGGCGCTGGCGGCAGTGGCGGCGGTGGTAGTCACGGTCTCCGGGGGGATGGTCGAGCGGCTCGGTTACGTATGACGACGGCTGCGTATGACAACCGGGCCACCCTACCGGCGCCCCGTGAACGTCAACGCGCGGACGACGCTGGGTCCCTCCTGGATGGGACTCAGGTCACATCGCCGAGGGAGACTTTCCGCCGCGCATGCCTTCCCCCGGCGTCCCCGCGTCCCCTCCCGGCGTCCTCACGGAACCCGCAGCCGCGTGGTCACCCACGCCCCCGCCAGCGCCACACCCGCCATCGGCAGGAACACCGCCACGAACGCGGCCGGGTGGCCGCCGGAGGCCTGGGTGGCCGTGTGCGCGACCGTGCCGCCACCGAGCGCCGCGAAGGCCGCGCCGCCCGCGGCGAGGAGCAGGACGTTGGCGAGGCCGTCGGACATCTGGAGGGCGGCGGAGTTGTTCCCGGCCTGGCCGGGAGCGGAGAGGTGGAGCAGCAGGACGCTGGTGGAGGAGATCACCAGACCCATGCCGAAGCAGCCGAACGCCCAGGCCACCGCCACCGTCCACACCGGCACCCCGTCGATCAGCACGGTCGGCGCGGCGGCGATGGAGGCCGCGGTCAGCACCATGCCGAACATCATCAGCCGCTCCCGGTACGGCTCCACACGCGCCCTCGCCTGCACGAAGGAACCCAGCGCCCAGGTGCCGCCGCCGGCAGCGAGCGAGAACCCGGCGAGCGTCGGCGACAGGCCCCGCTCGGTGACCAGCATCAGCGGCACGAAGGACTCCGCCGCGATGAAGGAGCCCGCCGCCACCCCGCGGAGCAGCACCACGGACGGCAGCCCGCGCGCCGCCAGGTAGGTGCCCCGCGGCAGCAGCCCGAGCACCGCCGGGACGAGCAGCGCGGCCCCCGCCACGCCCGGGACCAGGGACAGCCACCGCAGGTCCTGGGCTGCGTACTGCAGCAGGCCGGCGCCCGCGGAGATGGCAAGGGCCAGCCGGATGCGCCGCCGGTCGAAGGGCGCGGGAAGGGTTCCCTCCTCCGGTCCGGACGCCCGCCTGCGTATCTGCGGCAGTGCGAGCGCCAGCGGCAGGAGGACCAGCACCGGTACGCCGACGAAGACCCAGCGCCAGCCGAGGTGCTCGGTCACCGCGCCGGAGGCGAGGGGGCCGACGACGGACGGGACCACCCAGCTCGCCGCGAACGCCGCCATGATCGACGGGCGCAGCCGTGCCGGGTAGGCCCGTCCCACGACCACGTACAGCGCGACGATCACCAGTCCACCGCCCAGGCCCTGTACGGCCCGGCCGAGGATGAACAGCCACATGACCCCCGCCGTCCCGGACAGCAGCAGCCCCGCCGCGAAGGCCCCTATCCCCGCGGTGAGCGACCCCAGCGGGCCGGCCCGGTCGGACCACTGCCCGGCGAGCACCATGCCGAACAGGCTCGTCGTGAAGTACCCGGAGAACGCGAACGCGTACAGCGAGATCCCGTCCAGCTCCCGGGCCGCCACCGGCATGGCCGTCCCGACGGCCGTCGCCTCGAAGGCGATCAGCAGCACGACGGACACGATCCCGATGCTCAGCGCCCGGTGGGAACGGCTGAGGACGCCGTCCGGAGCGACGGTTCCGGCCGGTGTGCTCGGGGTGGCGGCGACGCCGGTGTCGCCCGGTTCCAGGGAGGTCATACTCGCCAGGGTAAGGGGCAAGACCGACCCTCACCCCTGTCGAAAGACGGCCCTGACCTGAGACCTTGGTCGTACGACCACCCACGCCGACGCCCCCCTCCGCCTCGCCCCTCCCTTTGTGAACGCCGTATGGCAGTCCCGTTGCAGCCCCCGCGAGCCCCTTGGCCACCTCCCGCCCGGGGCCTACGGTCGGTACATCGAGTCCGGAACATCGGAGTCGAGTTCGGCCGTGTGCCCGAGTGGCTTAGGGACTCGCCTGCAAAGCGAGGCACGTGGGTTCAATTCCCGCCACGGCCTCCGGTTCGGTGTCGGGGCCGGCTGCCTTCGGGTGGTCGGCCCCGCGTCGTGAGCGGGGTGGGCGTCGTGGGCGGCTCAGGTCGTCCCGGGGCTCGTCAGAGCACCCCTCCCGCCTCGTCCTGGAACATCTCCGTCCAGTAGTGCCACCCGGCCTCCTGAGAGGCGCCCGTGGGGTCGACCGCCGACAGAGTCTGCGTCATCGTCGTGGCGAGCTGGTCGTAGGCCTCCTCGGTCAGCTCGTGGGACAGGGACTCGTCGATCGTTCGCTCGCGGTGGAGCAGCCACAGGGTGAAGGCCAGGGTCGAGACGTCCGTGTTCAGCGCGTGCAGCGTGGCGTCGGGCTCGCTCCAGTCGAGGATCGCGCCCGTCTCGCCGTCGACGATCAGGCTGTTGTCCTCGACCAGGTGGCCCAGGCGTATCAAGTGGTTGGCGTCTCGCGGGAGTTGGTCGGGCGTGAACACGTCCGGGCGCTCGTCCTCGTAGTACTCGGCGAGCGTCGGCAGCGGCACGTCCGTGTCCAGGTGGAACAGGAAGCCGTCCTCGGGCAGGCCCGTCTCGCGCAGGAAGTGCCGCGTCGGCTCGTGTGCGAGGGCGGCGGGGAAGTCGACGTCCTCGAAGCGCACCACCCGTCCGGGCCCGAACTCCTGGTCCAGCAGGCGGGCGGGGAGGTCGAGGGCGAGCGCGGAGTCGGCCGGCGGGCCCGCCACGAGGGCCATCGGGCGGATCAGCGCCGCCATCTTCCAGAACGGCGGGACCTCGCCGTCGACGCCCTCCTCGAACAGCGCCAGCAACTGCCGCGACATCGCGGTGACGGCCTTCGGGCCGAACCGGCCCTCGTAGAACGCGAACTGGCCGCTCCTCGCGGACATCTCGTCCGTCGCCGTCACAAAGTCCGTGAGCGTCCGGAGCGAGGGCGCGAGCGGGACGCGGTCCATCAGGTCGGGGCGGTCGTGGAGGAAGAACGTGGTGGACACCTCGCCCGTCGCTCCGTCGAGCAGCACCGACTCCGTCTCCGTGCCGGCGGGGTCCCGCAGCGCGCCGATCACCAACTGGTCGCGCAGTTCGGGCGGGAGAGCGGCCGGGTCTCCCGTCGAGTCCCCCACCGTCCGCAGTCCGTCCTCGCGCAGGGGCTCGAACGTCAACAGGCCGCTGTCACACGGCAGTCCGGGTCCCGTCAGCCAGCGTCGTGTCGGTGCGTGCGTGACGTACGGGTCCAGTGCGCCCTCGTGCAGAGTGATCGTCTCGGTGCCGACTCCAACTTCAACTCCACCTTCAACTCCGGCTCCAACGCCGATGCCAGTGCCGGTGTCCGTCGTGCTCATCGTTCCCCCGTGGATCGTTGTTCACAGTCCCCCGGCAGGACCGGTCCGGGCGGCACGCGGGCATGCACACGCACCTGCACACAGGCATGCCGCCACGCACGCCAAGGCATCCGGATGCGCCTCGAAACACCCGGAGAACGGCCCGCCGCCCAGCGGTCCTCCCCCACTGACCAGAACACTACCCGGCACCACTGACAACGCCCCGGGAATACCCCGCGAACGCCCTGACCAGCGGATTCCCGTGACTTTGCGGCTGCCGTGACGCCGGTGATCAGGACCACGCGGTACAGCATCGGCACCGGATCGACCCGGCCCGACCCAGCCCGTTCTATGCCCGGAGGGACTCGCGCCGCGTCACTGCGTCGCCGTCACCACGGCCGCCTGGGGCCTTATCGGCAGCCGGTTCACCGGGCGTCCCGTGGCCGCCCGTACCGCGGACGCGACCGCCGCGGGGGACGTGACGACCGGGACCGCGCTGACGGCCTTCGCTCCGAAGGGCGCGACCACGTCGCGCTCCTCGACGAGCTTGACAATGCGGATGTCGGGGGCGTCGAGGGCGGTCGGCAGCGAGTACCCGGTGAGGTCGGGGTGGCGGACGAGCCCGCGCGCGGTGCGCAGGTTCTCCGTGAGGGCGGCGCCGATGCCCTGGGTGACACCGGCCTCGATACGGGCGGTGAGCTGCGCGGGGTTCAGAATGCGGCCCACGTCCTGGGCGAGCGCCAGTTCGACCACGCGCACCGAGCCCAGCTCGATGTCCACGTCCACCACCGCGCGGATCGCGCAGAAGGCGAGGCCCACGAAGGCGTCGCCCTGGCCTGCGCCGTCCAGCGGCTCGGTGGGGTGCGGGCGGCACTGCGCGGTCGCCCACAGCTCCTTGCCGTCCATCGCCTCGGCGACGGTCGTCGACAGCACGCCGTCGTACGACGTGATCTTGCCGTCGGTGATCTGGAGCAGCTCGGTGGACATGCCGAACTTGTGCGCCAGGGGCTGCAGCAGCTGCGTACGGACCATCTTGGCGGCCCGTTCGACGGCGCCGCCGGACACCCAGGTGTGCCGGCCGCGGGCGCTGGGGCCCGCGGGGGGCTGGTCGGTGTCCACGGAGGCCACGTGGACCTCGTCGATGCCGAGCGTCTCCTGGACGATCTGCCGGGCCAGCGTGGTGAAACCCTGGCCGGTCTCCACGGCCGCGCAGAGCACGGTGGCGATGCCGTCGTGGACCTTCACGGTGGCCGTCGAGACCTCGTCCGTGCCCTCGGCGCCGAGCATGTGGACCATGCCGAGGGCGTAGCCGACGCCGCGCCGCACCGCGCCGGGTTCACCGGCGCCCTCGGGGCCGCCGGGGAGCAGCCACTCGTCCTCGGGGGTGTCCTTGGGGAGGGCAGGCAGCGGATAGTCCTGGACGGCCTGGAGCAGTTCGGCCACGGGGGCCGGGCAGGTGACCGTCTGGCCGGTCGGCAGAACGTCCCCGGTGGCCAGTACGTTGCGCAGGCGCAGGTCGGCCGGGTCGACGCCGAGCTTCTTCGCCAGCTTGTCCATCTGGGCCTCGTAGGCGGCGCACACCTGCATGGCGCCCTCGCCGCGTACGTGTCCGGAGGGCGGGTTGTTGGTGCGTACGGCCCAGCCCTCGATGAAGGCGTTCGGGACGACGTACGGGCCGCAGGCGAAGGAGACGGCGGCGGCGAGGGCCTCCGACGAGGTGTCCGCGTACGCGCCCGCGTCGAGGAGGATCTGCGCCTCGACCTTCACCAGGCGGCCCTCGGCGTCCGCGTGGTGGCGGTAGCGCAGCAGCGTGGGATGCCGGTGGACGTGCCCGAGGAAGGATTCTTCGCGGGTCGCGGTCAGTTTGACCGGGCAGCCGGTCTTGAGGGCGAGCAGCCCGAGGGGGAGCTGGAAGCCCTGGTCCTCGCGGTCGGCGGTGGCGCCCGGCACGCCGGTGACGACGACCTTCACGCGCTCCGGTTCCAGCCCGTAGCAGGCGGCGGCCGTGTCGCGGTCGGTGTGCGGGTCGGTGGACGCCACGTAGAGCTCGACCCCGCCGTCGGGGCGGGGCACGGCGAGGCCGGCCTCCGCGCCGATCGGGGCCGGGTCCTGGCGGCCGATGCGGTACAGGCCCTCGACGACGATGTCGCCGGCCGCGTCCGGGTCGCCGTGACGCAGCGGGATGTGGCGGATCAGGTTGCCGTCGGGGTGCAGGGGCTCGGCCTCGAAGGCCTGCTCCGGGTCGGTCACCGGGTCGAGGATCTCGTACTCGACGATGACGGCCGCGGCGGCCATGCGCGCGGTGTCGGGGTGGTCCGCGGCGACGGCCGCGATGGCCTCCCCGTGGTGGCGTACGACGTCGGAGGCGAATACCGGGCGATCGGCCCTGCCGCGGCCGAGCAGGGCGGTGCCGGGCACGTCCTCGTGGGTGATGACGGCCCGTACGCCGGGCATCTCGCGCGCGTGGGTGGTGTCGACGGACAGGATGCGCGCGTGCGGGTGGGGTGATCTCAGGACGGCCGCCCACAGGAGGCCCTCGGCCCACAGGTCCGCCGCGTACGGGAAGGTGCCCTCCGTCTTGGCGCGGGCCTCCGCGGACGGCAGGGACACGCCGAGACCGTGCGGCGGCGGCTCCGGCACGGTGCCGGGCTGCGCGGTGGTCGCGGTGGCGGTGTCGTTGCTCACGCCTGGCCTCCGTCCTGGCCGTACGGCTGCTCGTGGGACTGGTTCGACTGGTGGGGCTCGAACGCGGACGGGTTGACGCCTCCGGCGCCGGGGCCCGCCTGGTGCGGGATACGGGCCTCGTCGCCGTCTCCGGAGTGCTCGGCCGCCGCGTGGGCCTCGCGCTCGGCCACGACGTCGCGTACCGCGTCCAGGACGCCCCGGTAGCCCGAGCAGCGGCACAGGTTGCCGCACAGGGCCTGGCGGGTCTCCAGGTCGGTCGGCGCCGGGTTGCCCTCAAGGAGGTCGTGCACGGTCATCGCCATGCCCGGGATGCAGAAGCCGCACTGCACGGCGCCGCACTTGGCCAGTGCCCGCTGGACGTCCGAGGGCTGCCCGTCGGCGGCGAGGCCCTCGACGGTGCGCACCTCGCTGCCGGCGGCGGTCACGGCGGGCACCAGGCAGGACGCGACGAGCCGGCCGTCCACCTGGACGTTGCACGCGCCGCACTCGCCCTGCGAGCAGCCGTCCTTGGCGCCCGCGAGACCGAGGCGCTCGCGCAGTACGTACAGCAGCGATTCGCCGATCCAGGCGTCCGTCACGGGCCGTTCGACGCCGTTCACCCGCAGGACGTACGCGGCGAGGGGGTGGTCGTTGTGCGGGGCGATGCCCTGGGAGTCGTCCGACCCGGACTCGGACCCGGACTCGTCGACGGCGGCGGCATCGGTGTCCGCGAAGGACGCGGCGTGCGCGGAGGACTCGGCGGACTCGGCGTCGGAAAACTCTTCGCCGGGCTCCTCCGTAGAGGCCGCTTCCGGCGCAGAGGCCGCTTCCCGCTCGGCCGCGGGGTCGTCCGCGAATTCGTGGCGGTCGTGACGGGACGCGGCGCCGGACGCTTCCTCGCGGCCCTCGTCGCGGCCCGTGTCGCGCTCCACGGAGACGGCGATCTCGTCGGCGTGCGCTCCGGAGACGTCGATGATCTCGGCGGCGCCGTGCTCGGCGGGGGCGTGGGGACCGGTCCCGTCGACGGGCGGCTGCTGCTCGGTCGGCTGCTGGGCCCACGGCTCGTCGGCCCAGGGCGCCGCCGCCCCGCCCGGCAGCGTGGCGGGCGCGTTGCCGCCCCACTGCTCGACCAGCGAGGACGTGGTGAACTCACCGGACTCGTCCGGCAGATCACCGTCGGCGACCGGGATGGACCACTGCCCGGTGACGTCCTGACCCGAAGGGTCGTGCCCCGGCCCGCCGTGTCCGTGCGGGCCCTGGTCGCCCTGTGCGGGCTGGTCGAAGTTCCACTGGCCGGTGGCCCCGGGGTTGTACGCGAACTGGTCCTGGGGGGCCTGCCGGTGCTCTTCGGGGAGGGCGTTCGGGTCGGGCCACCGTACGTCCTGCCGCTGCCCGGGGCCGGCCGCCTCGGGCGGTGCGCCCCATGCGCCGGGGGACCCCGGGTCGTTCTCCGCACCCGTGCCGGGCGCGACCGTTATCGGCGGCGGTACGTAGCCGTGGCCGGGCGCGGCGAGCGGCGAGTCCGCGAGGAGGGCGTCGATGCCCCCTTCGGGGAGCTTGACGAAGGCGGTGGCGCCGTCGTCGTAGTCGCCCTGGGGCAGCGGGTCCCAGCGGCTGCCCGCGCGGGGCACGCCCTCACCGTGCTGATCTCCGTGCTGGTCGTCGGTCACGACAGTGCCCTCCCCAGTGCTCGTCGGGCCAGCGCGGCGACGGTACGCCGCAGGTGCAGTACGGCGGGCGGCAGCTGCGGTACGGAACCGTCCTCCTCGGGGGCCGGATCGGGGATGCAGGCCGCGGCGACGTACTCGCCGAAGGCGGCCAGCGCCTCGGGCACGATCGCGCGGTTGTTGTCCCAGTCGATCAGCGAGGCGACCCACTGCTCGGCGTCCAGGGGCCGCAGCGGCATCGGCGCTATGGCACCCACGGCGCACCGCACCCCGCGCCTGGCGGGGTCGAGGACGAGCGACACGGAGGCGATGGCCCGCCCGGGGCCGGTCCGTCCGGTCGCCTTCAGGAAGACCTGCGGCGCGTGCAGCAGCGGCACGCGCACGTACCCGATGAGTTCGCCGCCGCGGAGCATCTCCATGCCCGCGAGCAGGTGCGACACGGGGATCTCACGGCGGGCGCCGCCCGGGCAGGCGATGATGAGGGTCGCTTCCAGCGCGGCCAGCACCGGGAGCGCGTCCCCGGTGGGGGACGCCGAGGCGATGTTGCCGCCCAGGGTGCCCGCGTTGCGGATCTGCGGCGGTCCGGCGGCCCTCGCGGCGGCCGCCAGGGCCGGGATGAGGGCGGCGAAGTCGGGGCGCCCCATACGGGCGTGGGTGAGGCCCGCGCCGAGGAGCGCGTGGCCGTCCTGGTACTGCCAGCCGCGGATCTCGCTGATCCGGCCGAGGCCGACGAGTGCGGCGGGCCTCAGCTGCCCCGAGTTGACGGCGGCCATGAGGTCGGTGCCCCCGGCCACGGGGACGGCGGCGGGCATGGCTGCGAGCGCCGCCACGGCCTCGTCCAGTGAGGCGGGCAGCGTCACGGCGTGCGCCGCCTGCGGTGCGTGCGTGGTCAAACCGGCTGCCCCTTCCCGCTGCCCCACCTGGTCCCACCTGTGTTGCCGTACGGTACGTGCTGACAGGGCGGACGTGGCAACTCTGGCACATCTTCCCGGTTCCCCGACGCGGGGGTCCGCTAGGAGGCATTCCTACCCGCCACCAGCGGATGGTCCGTTTTCGCACTACTCGCCCGTCAGAGCCAATTGGCGGTTTTCGTTGCCTCTTGGGTGTCTTTCTCCGCAGTGGCCACCGTCCCAGGGTGCCGTGGCGGACGACACCCTCCGGGAGCCGCCTCACACGTTCGGGGGCGGCCCCTCGATCGGACGTCCGAGCACCCCGGGGCGCCGCTGCCACGGCAACGGCCCGGCGGGTGGCCGGTAGGCGACTCCCAGGGCGTCAAGTCGCGCGTAGTGCGCGGTCATGCGCTCCTCGAAGTCCGCGAAGTCGCGTTCCGCGGGCGGGGGCAGGGCGCTCCAGGCGACCTCCGCGAAGGCCACGAGCCGCGGGAATGCCTGGTAGTCCACGCGGGCCCGGTCCTCCATCACCTCGGTCCACAGGTTGGCCTGGGTGCCCAGCACGTGCCGCGCCTGAGCGGGGGTCAACTCCGGTGGAACGGGCTCGAAGCGGTAGACGTCCTCCAGGGTGCGCACGAAGCCGATGGGCACCGGCTCGTCGGGTCCCTCGGCCTGCCGGTGGTCCAGGTACACCTGCTGCTCGGGGCACATGACGACGTCGTGGCCGGCCCGTGCGGCCGTGATGCCGCCCTGGTAGCCGCGCCACGAGGAGACGGCGGCCCCCGGGGCGAGCCCGCCCTCCAGGATCTCGTCCCAGCCGATCAGCCGGCGTCCTCGCGCGCTCAGCCAGTCGTCGAAGTGGCGGATGAACCAGGACTGCAGTCCGTCCTCGTCCACGAGGCCCAGTTCGGTGATCCGTGCCTGTGCCGCGGGGGACGCCTTCCACTGGTCCTTGGCGCACTCGTCGCCGCCGATGTGGATGAACTCCGAGGGGAACAGGCCGAGGAGTTCCTCGAAGACGCCCTCGTAGAAGCGAAGGACGTTGTCAGTGGGTGCGAGTACGTTTTTGGAGACGCCCCAGGTGTCCCAGACGGAGAGGGAGTGCGTGTCGATGACATCGGTGTTGCCGAGTTCCGGATATGCGGCGATGGCGGCCTGCGAGTGCCCCGGGATGTCGATTTCGGGGACGACGGCGATATGCCGTTCGGCGGCGTACGCGACGATCTCGCGGATGTCGTCCTGGGTGTAGTGGCCCCCGTGCGGCTTCTCCTCCCAGTGGGGCGAGGCGCGATGACCGAATTTGGTGCGTGCCCGCCATGATCCGGTCTCCGTGAGCTTCGGATACCGCTTGATCTCGATACGCCAGCCCTGGTCGTCCGTGAGGTGGAAGTGGAAGACGTTGAGCTTGTGCGCGGCCATCAGGTCGAGTTGGCGCAGGACGCCGTCCTTCGGCATGAAGTGCCGCGAGACGTCGAGCATCAGACCGCGCCAGCCGAATCGTGGTGCGTCCTCGATGGTCCGGTTCGGGACGACGTGTGTGACCCCCGGTCGGACGGGCGCCCGCCGGAAGGCTTCCGGGCCGATGAGCTGACGCAGTGTCTGGGCTCCCCAGAACACTCCGGCGGCGCTTCCGCCGCGGATCTCGACGCCCCGTCCGGAATCGGCGTCGAGTACGTAGGCCTCCGGCTGGAGGGACTCGTCGATACGCAACCGCAGGGTGTTCGGGGCGTTTTCCCCACCGGTCGCGTTTTCGGCGCCGATCGCGCTTTCGGGGCCGGAGGCGTTTTCGGAAGCGGGCGGCAGCGAAAGTCCCAGCGCGGCGCCGAGGGTGAGGCGCAGCCAGCGTTCGGTGGTGCCCGTGCCGGGCCCGGCCCACAGGGTGGTGGCCGCGTCGAGCCGGACACCTGGGCGGGCGGACTCCCGCACCGAGCGGGGCGCCGGGATCACACCGGCCGGGGCCGCGGGAGTCGCGTCGCTCGTGTCAGCGCTCATGTCAGTCCTTCACCGCGCCGCCGAGTCCGGAGACCAGGCGTCGCTGTACGAGTACGAAGAAGATCAGCACGGGAATCGTCATCACCGTGGACCCGGCCATCACGCCGCCCCAGTCCGGATCGTCGGGCTTGTAGAAGACGAGGAGGGCCATCGGCAGCGTGGACTGCGAGGTGTCGCTGATGATGAAGGATTTGGCGAACAGGAAGTCGTTCCAGGCGGAGATGAACGAGAACACGCTGGTGGCGACGAGTCCCGGAAAGACCAGCGGGAAAAGGATCTGCCACAGGAACCGCGTCCGGCTCGCCCCGTCGATGTGGGCGGCCTCCTCCAGCGCCTCGGGGACGGCCTTCACGAAGCCCCGCAGCATCCAGATCGCGAAGGGCAGTGAGAAGGCGATGTGCGGCAGGATCAGCGCGCCCAGGGTGTTGAGCTGACCGAAGTCCCGCATCTGGAAGAAGAGGGGGATCGTCAGTGCCTCGACGGGCACCATCTGCGCGACCAGGAACATGATCAGCAGGGTGGTCCGGAAGCGGAAGCGGAATCGTGTCACGGCGGTCGCGGCGAGAAACGCGATGAGCGCCGAGACGGCGACGACGGTGACCGCCACGACAAGGCTGTTGAGGAAGTAACGGCCGAATTCCTGCTGCCCGAAGACGCGCCGGAAGGAATCCAGCGACGGGGAGAGCGTCCAGGGCCGCGGCTCGGTCGACTCGATCTCCGCGGCCGGTTTGAAGGCGCTGAGCGCCATCCAGTAGAGGGGGAATGCGACCACCGCCGCGATCAGCAGCGCCGAGGCCTCCGCGGCCAGCCGCCACGGCCGTCGCACGGAACGGCGTACGAGATCGCGCACGAATCCGGTCTGCGCGGAATCCCTGGACGTCACGGAACTCACAGCTCCTCCCCCTGCCTTCGCAGCATCCTCAGATAGACGAGCGTGACCGCCAGCAGAATCAGCAGCATCACCACTCCGATCGCCGACCCGAGGCCGTACTGGGAGGACGCGAAGGCCTTTTGATACGCGTACACGTTCAGGACGAGGTTCTGGCCCGCGATGCCGCCGCCGTTCGTCATGACGTAGATCTGTGTGAAGACCTTGAAGTCCCAGATGACCGACTGGATGGTGACGACCACCAGGATCGGGCGGAGCATCGGCGCGAGCACCGAGCGCCAGATCCGCCACTGGGAGGCGCCGTCCAGGGAGGCGGCCTCCAGGACCTCGGAGGGCACGGCGCGGATTCCGGCGTACACCGTGACCATCACGAACGGGAAGGAGCACCAGACGACTTCGAGCAGGACGAGGGCGAAGGCGCTGTACCGGCCGTACGTCCACGAGTGGTCGCCGAGTCCAAGGACCCGGTTGACCGGCCCGAAGTCGGGGTCGAACAGGAGCAGCCACACCGTCGACCCGGTGACCGCGGGGGTCGCCCAGGCGCCGAGCGCGGCCAGCATCAGGGCGAGCCGCGGCACGGCACGGACACGTGTCAGGAGGACGGCGAGCGCGCAGCCGACCGCGAGGGTCGACACGACGCACGCCGACGCGAACACCACGGTGGCCAGCAGGACGTGCCAGAACTGCTCGTCGCGGAAGAGCGTCGCGTAGTTCCCGAAGCCCTGGAAGGACGTCGGCTCCCCGCCGCTGACCTGGGCCTGGGTGTACTCCAGGAACGAGATCAGCCCGAGCTGGTAGACGGGGTAGACGAGCAGGCCGCCGATGACGACGAGCGCGGGGGCGAGGTAGAGCCAGGGCGTCCAGCCGCCGCGGGCGAGCGGGGATCTGCGCCCCGCCGCGGGGCCGCGGCCCGGCCGGGGCGCCTTGGCGGCGGCCCCGGCCGACGAGCCCTGCACGACGGGTCCGGCCGCCGGGGCCGGCCCGGGGGCGGCCCCCGGAGCCGGCACCGGAGCGGACACCGCGAGCGGACGGTCGGTCATCCGGCTCATCCGGCGGAGCTGAACGCGTCGTTCATCTTCTTGGCCGCGTCCTTGGAGGCGGCCTCCACGCCCTTACGTCCGCTGACGACCTCCTGGAACATCGTCGGCAGCACCAGGGACGCGTCGATCTGCGACCAGGCGGGCGAGGCCGGGACGAACTTGGCGCCGGAGCCGAGGGTCTTCACGAAGGGCTCGACGAACGGTTCGCGCTTCGCGACGTCCTGGCGCACGTCCGTGAACGTCGGCAGGAAGCCCATCGCGTCGAAGAGCGCGCCCTGCGTCTTCTTCGACGCGAGCTGTTCCATCAGGTCGACGGCGAGTGTGCGGTGGGTGGTGCTCTTGAGCACACCGAGGTTGTTGCCGCCCGCGAAGGCGGGGGCGATCTCACCGGCCTTCACCCCGGGCAGCGGTACGACCTTGTACTTGCCCTTGACCTTCCCCGCCTCGATCGCCGCGTGGCTGAAGTCGCCGCCGATGGCCATGCCGGCCTTGCCGGAGGCGAACGCCGTGACGGTGTCGTTGCCGCCCATGCCCGCGCACTTGGCGGCCGGACAGTTGTCGTCGCCGAAGAGCGAGGTGTACGCCTTGATGCCCTTCTGGGCCTCCGCGCTGTCGATGGTCGAGGCGTACGAGCCGCCCTTGCCCTCGGCGATCTCACCGCCGTTGGACCAGATGAACGGCATGGCGCCGTACGTGTAGGCGCCGCCGACAGCGAGACCGTACAGCTCCGGCTTCGCCTGCCGGATCTCCTTGGCCGTGCTGATCAGCTCGTCCTGGGTCTTTGGCACTTCCAGGCCCAGGTCCTCGAATACGTCGGTGCGGTAGTAGAGGGCGCGCACACCGACGAAGTACGGGGCCCCGTAGATCTTGCCGTCGACCGTGACGGACTGCTTGGCGGTCGGGTCGGTGTCCTTGGACTCGCTCCAGTCCGTGAACTCCTCGCTGACGTCCGCGAGTCCGCCGTCCTTGACGTACCCGGCGGTGTCCGTGTTGCCGTACTCGATGAGGTCGGGCGCGCTCTTGGGGTCGTTGAAGGCCGCCTTGATCTTCTCGGCGCGGGTCTCGACGGGGATGTACTGGACGTCGACCTTCGTGCCCTTGTGGGCCTTCTCGAAGGCGGTGACGACCCCGTCGACCACCTTCTCCTTCGGCGCGTTGGTGACCTCCTGGAAGAGCCACACGCGCAGGGTGCCGCTCTTCTCGTCCTTCCCTCCGGAGTTGTCGGACGACTCAGGGGCGCAGGCGGTCGCCGTGAGCCCGGCGACGACGAGTGCGGCGATCGGGGCGGCCATGCGGGCAGTGCGGTGTGCGAGCTTCATGGGGGCGTCCTCCGGGGGCGCGTTGCAGCACGTGCAATGGTGGTTTTGCGCTGCACAACACCCGGGAGGCTATGGAGTACATGAACATGCCCACAAGAGGTCTCAACCACTCTGTGACCGGTTGAAGCACTCCGTGCAACGGGTGGGCGGGACAAAGACCCCGGATCCGCCGCATACGCCGACCGCGCCCGGAGCCCCCGCCGGTCAGCCGGACACGACAGGGCCGCGGCACCCCGCACCGGGGCGCCGCGGCCGTACTCCGACGTGCTCGGTCCACGCGGCGCGCCGGGCACCACGAGACGGCGCCCCACGGCGTCGCGGGGCGCGGGAAACCGTTAAGGCCACGGAGGCGCTACTTGCCGCCGTCCTTGCCCTTTCCGCCGCCCTTGCCGTCGTCGCCGCCGGCGCCCATGGACTCGTAGATCTCCTTGCACATGGGGCACACGGGGTACTTCTTCGGGTCCCGGCCCGGGACCCACACCTTGCCGCAGAGTGCGACGACGGGCGTACCGTCGAGCGCGCTCGCCATGATCTTGTCCTTCTGGACGTAGTGGGCGAAGCGCTCGTGGTCCCCGTCGCCGTGCGACGTCTGCGGCGTCGGCTCTACGAGGGTTCCCGTCCCAGTGCCTCGCTGGGGCTGGGTCTCAGGCTCAAGAGTGCTCATGAACGCAAGAGTACTGAAAGCGGGGGACATCAGTTGAGCGAAGGGTCGTCCGGATACGTGGCCACCATCGCCAGTTCGCTGCGCTGACGGCGCAGCACCTCGCGCCACAGCCGTTCCGGAGCGGGCGAGGAGACGTCACCGGGCTCGGACTCCACGACGTACCAGGCACCCTCGCCCAGTTCGCCCTCCAGCTGCCCCGGCCCCCAGCCCGCGTACCCCGCGAAGATCCGCAGGGAGCCGAGCGCCGCGGCGAGCAGTTCCGGCGGGGCCTCCAGGTCCACGAGGCCGATCGCGCCGTGCACGCGGCGCCAGCCGAGCGGCGCGCGCTCCCCGGAGGCGCCGCCGGGGATCACCGCCACGCCGAGCGCCGAGTCCAGGGAGACCGGGCCGCCCTGGAAGACGACCCCGGGCTCCCCCGCGAGTTCCGCCCAGCCCGCGAGGATGTCGCCCACGTCCACGGGGGTCGGGCGGTTGAGGACGACGCCCAGCGAGCCCTCCTCGTCGTGGTCGAGGAGCAGCACCACCGCGCGGTCGAAGTTGGGGTCCGCCAGGGCGGGTGTGGCCACGAGCAGCCGCCCTGTGAGCGAGGACACCTCGGTCATGCGAGACATGATCCCGCATCTTCCCCGCGGACGGGGAGGCAATACCCGTAACCACGTGAACGCAGCTCAGGGCACGAGGGGCGCGGATGGAGCGCGCGGCGGGGCCGGTGACCCCGCGTGTCCGATTAGGCACGGTTCGTGTTGTGGCAAAGCTATGACGTGCCTGAGAGGCCCTCGGGCTTACTGAAGGGGGGTGGGGGGCCATTACCCTTGCTTCTTCGCCTCTGTCCCACCAATCGGAACGCGAGATACATGACCGTCAACGGCTCAGACGACGTACTCCTTGT
The DNA here is from genome assembly GCF_044328075.1 of Streptomyces sp. NPDC017991. NCBI lineage: Bacteria > Bacillati > Actinomycetota > Actinomycetes > Kitasatosporales > Streptomycetaceae > Streptomyces > Streptomyces sp. NPDC017991. The sequence goes on from NZ_JBIRGP010000002.1 coordinate 832,017, forward strand.
CCACGGCGGAACCCCGCTGGAGGGTGAGATCCGTGTCCGCGGTGCGAAGAACCTCGTACCGAAGGCCATGGTTGCCGCACTGCTCGGCAGTGCTCCGAGCCGGCTGCGCAATGTCCCGGACATCCGTGACGTGCGGGTCGTACGCGGACTGCTGCAGCTGCACGGGGTGACGGTCCGTCCGGGTGAGGAGCCGGGCGAGCTGATCATGGACCCGTCGCACGTGGAGAGCGCCAACGTCGCGGACATCGACGCCCACGCGGGCTCGTCGCGCATCCCGATCCTCCTGTGCGGTCCGCTGCTGCACCGCCTCGGGCACGCGTTCATCCCGGGCCTGGGCGGCTGCGACATCGGCGGCCGGCCGATCGACTTCCACTTCGAGGTGCTGCGGCAGTTCGGCGCGACGATCGAGAAGCGCGCGGACGGTCAGTACCTGGAGGCTCCGCAGCGGCTGCGCGGCACGAAGATCGAGCTGCCGTACCCGTCCGTCGGCGCGACCGAGCAGGTGCTGCTGACGGCCGTCCTCGCGGAGGGCGTCACGGAGCTGGCGAACGCGGCGGTCGAGCCGGAGATCGAGGACCTGATCTGCGTTCTGCAGAAAATGGGCGCGATCATCGCGATGGACACCGACCGCACCATCCGCGTCACGGGCGTCGACAAGCTCGGCGGTTACACCCACGCGGCCCTGCCGGACCGCCTGGAGGCCGCCTCGTGGGCTTCCGCGGCCCTGGCGACCGAAGGCAACATCTACGTCCGCGGCGCCCAGCAGCGCTCGATGATGACGTTCCTCAACACGTACCGGAAGGTCGGCGGCGCCTTCGAGATCGACGACGAGGGCATCCGCTTCTGGCACCCCGGCGGCCAGCTCAAGTCGATCGCGCTGGAGACGGACGTCCACCCGGGCTTCCAGACCGACTGGCAGCAGCCCCTCGTGGTCGCCCTCACGCAGGCCACGGGCCTGTCCATCGTCCACGAGACGGTGTACGAGTCCCGCCTCGGCTTCACGTCCGCGCTGAACCAGATGGGCGCGCACATCCAGCTCTACCGCGAGTGCCTGGGCGGCTCGCGCTGCCGCTTCGGCCAGCGCAACTTCCTGCACTCGGCGGTCGTGTCGGGCCCGACGAAGCTCCAGGGCGCCGACCTGGTCATCCCCGACCTGCGCGGCGGCTTCTCGTACCTCATCGCGGCGCTGGCGGCCCAGGGCACGTCCCGGGTGCACGGCATCGACCTGATCAACCGCGGCTACGAGAACTTCATGGAGAAGCTGATCGAGCTGGGCGCGAAGGTGGAGCTGCCGGGCAAGGCGCTCGGCTGAGTCCTGGTGGGCCCGGCCGGAGAGTGAGACCGGCTCGGAGCGAACCACGATGGGGCGGTACCCGGAGTCCCGGGTACCGCCCCATCAGCGTTCTCAGCGAAGCGCTAGGCGCTTACTTGCCCTTGGCGGCTTCCTTGAGCTTGCTGCCCGCGGAGACCTTGACGCTGTAGCCGGCCGGGATCTGGATCGGGTCACCGGTCTGCGGGTTGCGAGCGGTACGAGCGGCACGGTGGGTGCGCTCGAAGGTCAGGAAGCCGGGGATGGTGACCTTCTCGTCGCCCTTGGCGACGATCTCACCGACGGTCTCGGCGAAGGCGGCCAGAACGGCGTCGGCGTCCTTGCGAGTCACCTCGGCACGGTCGGCCAGCGCGGCCACCAGCTCACTGCGGTTCATGTTGTTACTCCCGTGTTCTTCTTGCCGTTTGAGGCGTGCCACGCGGCGGAGCCGCATCTCGGGCACGTCGAAGCCGATGCTGCCAGGGTCCTCGGCGGTCCCCGGACCCGGGTCCGTGGCCGGACCCTCGCGCCCGAAGACGCATCCTGCCCCCACCTGCGGCGGGAAAGCCAATCCGGCACCCCTGGGAGTCACACGAAAAGCGCCACGGCCTCGAAATGGTGACGCTCCGTCCGCTCCCGGCAGCGGACCGCAGGGCCGGTGAGGGCCTGGTGGGCCCGCAGGGACCGAGCCATGGCCGCCACCCTAGAGGCGCGCCGAGGCGCTGTGTCCGGCGACGCGCCGGTACGGGGGCCGGGTGGCAACCGTCACAGTTGCCACCGATCGGGCCTTTCTCGCCCCCGCCGCCCCTACCCGTCCCGTCACGAACTCAGGGGCTCCGCCCCCGAACCCCCGGTTCGCAAACGCCGGACGGCTGAAAGAACAGGGCGCCGGACGGGCTGGAAGGCTGGGGCGCAGCCCCGTCTTCCAGGGGCGCGGGGAACTGCGCGACCAGCCCCCACCGGGCCCGCGGACGAAGCTTTCCGGCTCGTGCGCGCAAGCGCGATGCGGGGCCCGGGGGCGCAGTCCCCGGAACGGTGGGACGGGCTGTTCAGACCGTGACGCCGGCCGCCTTCGCCGCGTCACGGACCGCGCCCGCCACCGCCCCCGCGACCTTGTCGTTGAAGACGCTGGGGATGATGTAGTTCGCGTTGAGCTCGTCCTCCGTCACCACCTCGGCCAGCGCCGTTGCGGCCGCAAGCATCATCTCGGTGTTGACCGTGCGGGACTGGGCGTCCAGGAGCCCGCGGAAGACCCCCGGGAAGACCAGCACGTTGTTGATCTGGTTCGGGAAGTCCGAGCGGCCGGTGGCCACGACCGCCGCGGTCTGCCGGGCGACGCCCGGGTCGACCTCGGGGTCGGGGTTCGCGAGCGCGAAGACGATCGCGTCATCGGCCATCGCGGCCACGTCGTCGCCGTCCAGCACGTTCGGGGCCGAGACGCCGATGAAGACGTCCGCGCCGCGCACGGCCTGCTTCAGCGTGCCCGTGACGCCCTCGGGGTTGGTGTTGTCGGCGATCCACCGCAGCGGCGAGTCGTCGGCGGCCTTCACCAGGTCCTCGCGGCCCGCGTGCACGACACCGTGGATGTCGGCCACGACGGCGTGCTTGACGCCGGCGGCGATCAGCAGCTTCAGGATGGCCGTACCGGCGGCGCCCGCGCCGGACATGACGACGCGGATGTCGCCGATCGACTTGCCGGTCACGCGCAGCGCGTTCGTGAGCGAGGCGAGGACGACGATCGCCGTGCCGTGCTGGTCGTCGTGGAAGACGGGGATGTCGAGGGCCTCGCGCAGGCGGGCCTCGATCTCGAAGCAGCGCGGGGCGGAGATGTCCTCCAGGTTGATGCCCGCGAAGCCGGGGGCGATCGCCTTGACGATCTCCACGATCGCGTCGGTGTCCTGCGTGTCCAGGCACAGCGGCCAGGCGTCGATGCCGGCGAACCGCTTGAAGAGCGCGGCCTTGCCCTCCATCACCGGCAGGGCGGCCATCGGGCCGATGTTGCCGAGGCCCAGCACGGCCGAGCCGTCGGTGACGACCGCCACCGAGTTGCGCTTGATGGTCAGGCGGCGGGCGTCCTCGGGGTTCTCGGCGATCGCCATGCAGACCCGGGCCACACCGGGCGTGTAGATCATCGAGAGGTCGTCGCGGTTGCGGATGGGGTGCTTGGACGCCATCTCGATCTTGCCGCCGAGGTGCATCAGGAACGTACGGTCGGAGACCTTGCCGAGCGTGACGTCCTCGATGCCGCGCAGCTGCTCGACGATCTCTTCCGAGTGCTTCGTGGAGGACGCCGCGATGGTGACGTCGATACGGAGCTTCTCGTGGCCGGAGGCCGTCACGTCGAGGCCGGTCACCGAGCCTCCGCTGGACTCCACGGCGGTGGTGATCTGGGAGACCGCGGTTCCGCTCGCGGGCACCTCCAACCGGACCGTGATCGAGTAGGAGACGCTGGGCGCCGTTGCCATGGCCGACTTCCTCTGCTTTCACCGAAGTACTGCGAGTGCTGCGAATACCGCTGACTCGCGGGTTTGCCGTCCGATCGTCGCACCTACCGCGGAGTACGTGGTAGCCGCCCCGGATTGCGAACCTTTTGTTCACCACGAAAGAGGTCCACGTCACTTGGTGACGTGGACCTCTTTCGTGCGACCGCTGGTGTCGCTCACGTTCAATGACACCGACCCGCCATGCTCGCCTCGCGGCAAGTGGTCGCTCGTAGCGACGAAGGTTGGGCCCGGGGGCTTGGATCGGGCCGGTGTCACGTCAAAGGTAACAAACGATCCCCGTAAGGCAATTCCCGCACCGTGGGTTCACAGGGAAGCTTTACGAGGACGGGGCCCGCGGTTCACCGGGACGGGCCCCGCGATTCACGGGCCGCCCGCCCCACTCGGCCAGGGACGGGCCCGCCCGGTCCGGGTCAGGCCCGCTCAGCCCCGCTCAGTCCCGCAGCAGGTCCGGTACCCCGTCCGCGTCCGGCTCGTCGCGGGCCGCCGAGACGATGGTGAGCTGCTGGGTCGCCCGGGTCAGCGCCACGTACAGCACCCGTAGCCCGGCCGGGGACTCGTCGGCGATCTCCGCGGGCGATACGACCACCGTGGCGTCGTACTCCAGGCCTTTGGCCTCCAGGCTGCCGAGGGCCACCACACGGTCCCCGAGCCCGGCGAGCCAGCGTGCGGCCTCGCCGCGCCGGTTCATGGCGACGACGACGCCGACCGTGCCGTCGACCTGGTCAAGCAGCCGCGCGGCCTCCTCCCGCACGGTCTTCGACAGGCCGTCCCGCCCGCCGCCGCCCTGCCCGCCGGACCCGCCGGACCCGCCGGACCCGCCCGCAGAGCCCGCCGAGCCCGCAGCCGTCACGAAACGGGGCTGTACGCCCGTCGAGCGGACCGCTCTCGGCGACTCGGAGCCGGGCATGGCGAGGGCCAGCACCTTGGCGGCGAGTTCGGCGATCTCGGCCGGGTTGCGGTAGTTCACGGTGAGCGTGAAGCGGCGGCGCGGGCGGCTGCCGAGGGCCTCGTCACGGGCCTCTGCGGCCTCGTCCGGATGCGACCAGGACGACTGGGCGGGGTCGCCGACCACCGTCCAGGTGGCGTGCCGGCCGCGGCGGCCGATCATGCGCCACTGCATGGGCGTGAGGTCCTGCGCCTCGTCGACGATGACGTGCGCGTACTCCGTACGCTCCTGGGCCAGCCGTTCGGCCCGCTCGCGCTGCGTCTCCTCGCGCTGGGGCATGAGCTCCTCCAGGCCCGTCAGCTGGTCGAGCGGGTCGAACTCGCGCTTCTTGCGGGGGCGGGTCGGGGTGCCGACGATCGCCTCCAGTTCGTCGAGCATGGCCACGTCGTGCACGGAGAGACCGTCCCGCTTGAGGGAGCGGGCCACCCGGCGCACCTCGCCGGGGTTGAGGATCCGCCGCGCCCAGCGCCCGAGCCGCCGCTCGTCGGCCATCGCCGCCAGCACGGCCCGCGGGGTCAGCTCGGGCCACCAGGCGTCGAGGAACCCGATGAAGGAGTCCTCGGAGCTGACGTCCTCGTCGAACGACGAGCGCAGTTCGGCGGCCAGCTCGGGGTCCGTGTGCCGGGACCCCGCGCCGGAGCGCGACCAGAGGGCGTCGAGCAGCAGCTTGCGGGCGCGCGGGCGCAGCAGGTTCACGGGCGCAGTACCGGAGAGCGCGTTGTTCCGGATGCGGTCCAGCTCGGGCGCCTCCAGTTCCAGCCGGCGCCCGAAGGCGACCACACGCAGGCGGGTGGGCGTGACCGCCGGGGCCCGCGTGCCGGGCTCGTCGTCCTCCTCGCCCTCGTCGCCGAAGGAGAGCTGCCCGGACGGGGCGGGGGCGCTGTGCCCGCCGGGCGCGCCCGGCGTCTCCAGTGCCCCGCGTGCGGCGTGCCGCAGCACCTTGAGCATCCGGTGGGAGCCCTTGGCGCGGGCCACCGCCGGTGCGTCGTACTGGGTGGCCTCGGCGCCGTCGACCAGGGAGCCGACCGCGCGGATGGCGACCTGGCCCTCCTCGCCGAGGGACGGCAGGACGCCTTCGGTGTACGCGACCAGCAGGGGCGTGGGCGAGACGATCAGGATGCCGCCCGCGTACCGTCTGCGGTCCTGGTAGAGCAGGTAGGCGGCCCGGTGCAGCGCCACCGCGGTCTTGCCGGTGCCGGGGCCGCCCTCCACGTAGGTCACGGACGCGGCGGGGGCCCGGATGACCAGGTCCTGCTCGGCCTGGATGGAGGCGACGATGTCCCGCATGGTGTGGCTGCGGGCCTGGCCCAGGGCGGCCATCAGAGCGCCGTCGCCGATCACCGGGAGTTCGTTCCCGGCGAGGGTGGCCTTGAGTTCCGGGCGCATCAGGTCGTCCTCGACCCCGAGGACCTTGCGGCCCTTGGAGCGGATGACCCGGCGGCGTACGACCCGGCCGGGGTCGACCGGTGTGGAGCGGTAGAACGGCGCCGCCGCGGGGGCCCGCCAGTCGATCACCAGCGGCGCGTACTCGGCGTCGAGGACGCCGATACGGCCGATGTGGAGGGTCTCCGCGATGTCGGCGGTGTTGTCGGGGCGGACGGCTCCCTCGGCGGGTTCGACCGCCGTGTACGCGCCGTCCGGGCCCTTCTTGCCGTCCTTGCCCTGGAGGAGATCGATCCGTCCGAAGAGGAAGTCCTCGAACTCGTTGTTCAGGCGGTTGAGATGGATCCCCGCCCGGAACACCTGCGCGTCGCGCTCCGCGAGTGCCCCGGGCGTACCGACCTGGCCGCGCTGGGCGGCGTCGTTCATCAGGAACTCCGCCTCGTGGATCTTTTCCTCAAGGCGCTGGTACACCCGGTCGAGGTGTTCCTGTTCGACGCCGATCTCCCGGTCGCGTACGGAGTCGCCTACCGGATCGAGCGCCATTTCCTGCTGAACCTGAGCGGCCACCGGGCCCCCTTCTGACGTGCATGGCAGCCGTCAACCGTACGCGAAGGGGAGCCCGTCGGGCTACGTTTCCGCTCTTGATCCACTTACCGGTCGACTTCGCGCCGACTTTCCGGCCGCCGCGCACGTGGCCTCAGGTCTCGACCCGTCCGGCGGCTCACGCGTCGACCTCGACCAGTTTGTCGCCGTCGAAGGTGACGACCTCGAAGTGGTCGATGTCGGCGTCGCTCATCGCCACGGCGCCCTGGAGGTAGAGCGGATTCCTGGCCAGCTCGGTGGCTGCGCCCTTGATTCCGTAGCCCCACTTCGGGACGGTCCAGGTGGTCGCCGTCTCCCGCTCGCCGCTCTTGCTGACGGCGACCAGGGAGCACTTCTGCGGGCCCTTGACGTTCTTCAGCTGGAGGGCGATACCCGTGCCGTAGGGCTTGCTCTCCGTGCCTACCGCGGCGTTCACCTGCGTGGCCGCGTCCGTGGCCTCGACCTTGTCCTTCATGTCGGTGAACACCTGCTTGGCGGGACTGACGGACGCGAGGGGCCTGGTCTCCTGCGCGGTGTCACCGCCGCTGCTGGCCGCGATCGCGGCGATCGGGCCGCCGATGATCAGCGAGGCCGCGAGCCCGAAGAACAGGCGCCGGCTCTTCTTGGCCTTGACGCGCCGCTCGACCACTTCGCCGACCAGCCGGTCGGAGAGCTGTGGGCTCGGGCGGACGGCCAGTGTCTCGCCGATGGCCGGTGTGCCGCGGGTTCCCGGCAGATCCGCGAGGGCGGCGAGCATCGGCTCCATGCCCGCGAGCTCGTCGAGCTGCTGCCCGCACCACTCGCAGGTGGCGAGATGCGCCTCGAACTCGGTCGCCTCGGCGTCGTCGAGGATGCCCAGCGCGTAGGCCCCTACCGTCTCGTGCAGATCGCCCTGCCCTTGCGAACTTTGCATGGGTCCAGGACTACCCGTTCCGTATCCCCCGTATGTGCTCATGCCGTCACCCCCCGCTCCTCCAGTGCGAGCTTCATCGAACGCAGGGCATAGAACACCCGTGAGCGCACCGTGCCGCTGGGTATCCCCAGGGTTTCGGCGGCCTCGTTTACGGTACGCCCCTTGAAGTACGTCTCGACCAGTACCTCCCGGTGGGCGGGGGTCAGGTCGTCGAGCGCGTCAGAGAGTGTCATCAGCCACAACGCCTTGTCGATCTCGTCCTCCGCGGGAATGACCTCCAGCGGCGACGGGTCCACCTCCTGCGGCCGGGCCTGCCGGCTGCGGTGCCCGTCGATGACGATGCGCCGAGCGACCGTCACCAGCCAGGGGCGTACCGAACCGGTCGCTCGGTTGAGCTGACCGGCGTTCTTCCACGCGCGGATGAGCGTCTCCTGCACGACGTCCTCCGCCCGCTGCCGGTCTCCGGCGACCAGCCGCAGCACATAGGCGAGCAGGGGCCCCGCGTGTTCCCGGTACAGCGCACGCATCAGCTCCTCGTCGGGTTCCGAGGGCTGGGACATGCGATGTCGGGCCCTCGGCGATCGTTCATCGGCCACGGCGGAATCCTTGCGCACGCCTACCTCCGGTGTCCGGGGGATCCCCCAGTCGGTCGCTCATCTCCGGATACGGGTGCGGGCGTTGCGCTGTTCAAAGTGAATGGAATTCTTTGTGAGGAGCACGAGGATTTCGTCTCCTCATCTGCTCCACAAGTGCTTCACGGGGGATCCACGGCAGATCCTAAGCCCGTGCGAGGGCTGCTCTGCGCCGGTGCCTGGCCACCCGCTCGCGGTTTCCGCACACCTCACTGGAGCACCACCTGCGACGACGCCCTCTGGACGTATCCAGGTAGACGATGGGGCAGTTGTCTCCCTCACACTGCCGGATGCTCGCGCGGGCCGCCGGATCCGTGAGGAGTTCCACCGTGTCACGGGCGACCGCCGCGAGGAGCGCCGCACAGGTCGGCGCGGAGCACAGGGCGCGGACGAGCGAACCGCCCGCGTCCCACACCGCCGAGGGTACGGGCGGTTCGGCGCGGGCGAGTTCGTTGACCCGGGCCAGCGCGATGACGAAGGACCGGGAGTCCCCCGAAGGCTCCTTGCACACCAACTGCCCTATATGACCGCGCAGTTCGCGAAATCCCACGATCCAGGAGGAGTCGGCGGACGCGAGGGGTGTGCCCGCCGGGACGAGTCCGGATCCGGTGATCCAGGCCCGCAGCGGTTCGGCCGAGTCGAGCCGTTCCTCGGGGTGTGTGGTCGCCAGGAGATCGAGACAGATCCGCCCGGAGTCGAACCGCAGCTCGTACGGGGCCGTGGCCGTGCCCAGTGCCATGTGGCTGTCACCGCCTTGGGGTTACCGCCATGAGGGGCCGGTGAGGGGTCGGGGGAGGTCGTGGGGTGGGGGTTGTCCGCGAGAAGGCCGCGCGGGGCCCTTGAGGGGGCCGCGCGGGGCACGTACCCCTACAGTGCCTTCCCCCGCGCGCGGCGGGAAGCCCCGCGCCGCTCCGTACCCGCCCGCGCCCTCCGACCACCGGCGGGGGGCCGGACGTCCGCGACGTACGCGACGTACGCGTCAGCCGTCGGCGTCCTTGGATCAGACGCTTCGATCAGACGTCGGCGTACTTGGAGTCGGCGGCCGGGTCCAGCGCCAGCCGGTAGCCGCGCTTGACGACGGTCTGGATGAGTTTGGGTGTGCCCAGTGCCGTGCGCAGCCGGGCCATCGCGGTCTCCACGGCGTGCTCGTCCTTGCCCGCGCCGGGCAGGGCGCGCAGCAGCTCGGCGCGGGCCACCACCCACCCGGGCCGCCGGGACAGCGCGCGCATCAGCGACATCCCCGCGGGCGGTACGGGCCGCAGCGCGTCGTCCACCAGCACCGCGTGCCCACGGATCTCCACCCGGTGGCCGGCGACCGGCAACGTCCGCGCCCGGGACGGCAGTTCCTTGCACAGCACCTGTACGAGGGGGCCGAGCCGGAAGCGTTCCGGCTGGACCGTGTCGATGCCCCTGGCCTGCAGCGGCAGCGCGGTGACCGGGCCGACGCAGGCGGGCAGCACATCGTGGTTGAGGGCGGCGAGCAGTTCGGGCAGCAGCCCGCGGTCGTCGGCGCGGCCCAGCAGTGAGGCGGCGGCCGGGGCGCTGGTGAAGGTGAGCGCGTCGAGGCCGCGGCCGATCGTGGCGTCGAGCAGCCGGTCCAGGGGCCCGATGTCCTCGGGGGCCATCCACCGGTACACGGGCACCCCGACGACCTCGGCGCCGGCGGCCCGCAGCGACTCGACGAAGCCGGGCAGCGGTTCGCCGTGCAGCTGGATCGCGATCCGGCGCCCGTCCACCCCTTCTTCCAGCAGGCGGTCGAGCACTTCGGCCATGGATTCGGAGGACGGGGACCATTCCTCGGTCAGCCCCTGGGCGCGTACCGCACCTTTGACCTTGGGTCCGCGGGCGAGGAGTTCGACACCGCGGAGCACGTCGAGCAGTTGCTCCCCGAGCCCCCAGCCGTCGGCGGCCTCGACCCAGCCGCGGAATCCGATCGCGGTGGTCGCGACCACGATGTCCGGCGCCTGGTCGAGGAGCTGCTTGGTCGCGGCCAGGAGTTCGCTGTCGTCGGCGAGGGGCACGATGCGCAGGGCGGGGGCGTGCAGAACGGCGGCCCCGCGCCGCTGGAGCAGGGCGCCGAGTTCGTCGGCGCGGCGGGCGGCGGTGACACCGACGGTGAACCCCGCCAACGGCCCGTGGTCCTGCTGGTCGGACCGGCCGGGTTGCTGCTGTGTCCGGTCCGGTTGCTGCGGTTCCTCGTACATGGATGGCATGGATGGCTCTCGTCCCGCTGGAGTGGTGTTCGTCCGCGTCACCCGCTGGGTCGGGGCGCCCCGCCTACCCGCCTCACGACGGACGACCGAGCCTGTCAATCATGCGTGACAGGCTCGGTTCCGCTTGATGTCGCCCGTGTTACGTCGCGTGTCGGGCCGTGTGTCGCGTTACACCTCGGCGTAGCTGAGCTGCGTCTTCGCCTCCGACGCGGTCGTGGCGGTCGCCTTGGAGGCGGCAGGGCGGCGAAGGTATACGGCCCAGGTGACCGCGAAGCAGGCGGCGTAGAAGGCGAGGAAGGCGACGAAGGCCCCGGTGCCGGATCCGACGCTGAGGAAGGACTGCCGGAAGGCGAGGTTGATACCGAGTCCGCCGACCGCGCCCACGGCACCGATGAGCCCCATCGAGGCCCCGGAGAGCCGCCGCCCGTACGACGCGGCCTCTTCGCCGGTGAGCCCCTTGGCGGCGGCCTTGGTCTGGAAGATGCCGGGGATCATCTTGTACGTGGAGCCGTTGCCGAGCCCGCTCAGCACGAACAGCACGATGAACGCGGTGGTGAACAGGGCGAGCGACTTCTCCATGGAGGCGACCACGATGACGGCGGTCGCGGCGCCCATGCCGACGAAGTTCCACAGGGTGATGCGGGCGCCGCCGTACTTGTCGGCGAGCCAGCCGCCCACGGGCCGGATCAGCGAGCCGAGCAGCGGCCCGATGAAGGTGACGTACGCCGACTCCAGCGGCGTACGCCCGAACTGTGTCTGCAGCACCAGACCGAACGCGAAGCTGTATCCGATGAACGACCCGAACGTCCCGATGTAGAGGAAGGACATGATCCAGGTGTGCGGGTCCTTCACGGCCTCCCGGGCGGCGCCGGTGTCGTTCTTCACGGACGTGATGTTGTCCATGTAGAGGGCGCCGAGCACGGCGGCGACGACGATGAGCGGGATATAGATCCCCAGCAGCAGCCGCGGGCCGCCGCTCGCCCCGATGACGGCGAGGCCGATGAGCTGCACGACGGGCACGCCGATGTTGCCGCCGCCGGCGTTGAGCCCGAGCGCCCAGCCTTTCTTCCGGAGCGGGAAGAAGGAGTTGATATTGGTCATGGAGGAGGCGAAGTTCCCGCCCCCCACACCGGCGAGCATGGCGCACACGAGGAAGGTGCCGAAGGACGTCCCGGGCTCCATCACCACGAAGGCGGCGATCGTCGGGACGAGCAGCATGGTCGCCGCGATGATGGTCCAGTTCCGGCCACCGAAGCGGGCGACGGCGAAGGTGTACGGCACCCGGACGATGGCGCCGACCAGGGTGGCCATCGAGATGATGAAGAACTTGTCGGCGGGGGTCAGTCCGTACTCGGGCCCCATGAAGAGCACCATGACCGACCAGAGGGTCCAGATCGAGAACCCGATGTGCTCGGAGAGTACGGAGAAGAAGAGGTTCCGGTGGGCGACCTTCTCCCCCGTCTCCTTCCAGAACGTCTCGTCCTCCGGGTCCCACTGCTCGATCCAGCGGCCCCCCTTGCGCGTCGTGATGCTGCTGCTCGGGGCTGTCATCTCACGCCTCCACGATCTCTCCGGGTGGTATTTCCGAAGGTAGGGACGACTCGTTTCCGCTCTGTGCCTGCGAGTGACCACGGGGGAACGTTGCTCTCACCCTCGGGCGGGGGGCGTGGTGAGGGTTTTCCGTCGAGGGTGGCACGGGGGGCCTGCTCGGGGGGTGTGGATCGGGGCGTGCGTAGGGGGTTGCGCGGGGGCCCTTAGGGGGTCCGCACCGGGGGTTCCCTCAGACCTCGAACCACAGCAGTTTCCCGGCGCCACGCCCGAGCAGACCGCTCCCCAGGGACCAGCCGCCCCAGGAGGTCGCGCACTGCTGCACGAGGAAGAGCCCGCGCCCGCTTTCGGCGCCGGCGGGGGCCGGCTTGATCGGGGTGCTTTGCACGCCCCGGCTACCGGGAGGCTCGTCGAAGGGCGCCGGGATGTGGGGGCTGCTGTCCCACACGCCCACGCGCAGGCGCCCGTCGCCCAGCGCGGTCAGCCGCAGGGAGGCGGGCCCTCTGGTGTGCCGGTAGGCATTGGTGACGAGTTCGGACGTCAACAGCTCGACGACATCAAGGGTTTCGGCCATCCCGTGCCCGTGGAGGGCGGCCCGCACGGTCATGCGTGCGACGCGGGCGGCACGGGGGTCATGGGGCAGGCGAAGGGCGTACGTCCAGGTGTCGGGCGGGGCTACGGTGACCATGGGTGCCTCCAGAAGGAAGGGGCTGCGATTTCGGGCTCGCTCAACGTCGGCGCCGTGCGGTGGCAATGCCTCGTGGGGTGCGCTTCCGGCTTGGGGGCGCAGGGAGTTGGCGGTACGGTCTTAAGCTAGCGCGGCACGGAAGATACATCTCCCAAAGCTGCGATATTCATCCCCGGTTACCTCGTGTGGGGGACCCCGATTGCCGCGCCGCGGCCGAGAGGAGGCGCCTTGCCGCCCACCAGCACCCCAACTCTTCGCCAGCGGCGAATGGGCTCCGAGCTCCGCAAACTCCGCGAGCGGGCGGGGTTGACGGTCACCGGGGCTGCCGCATTGCTCGGCGTCAACCAGGGACGCGTCAGCATGATCGAAACTGGCCGCAGCTCCCTGAGCGCCGACCGCGTCCGCGCCCTGGCCCGCTCATACGACTGCGCGGACGAACGGCTCGTCGACGCCATCGCCACCATGACCGGCCGGCGGGTCCGCGGATGGTGGGAGGAGTACCGCGATGTACTCCCCTCCGACCTACTGGACCTGGCCGAGCTGGAGCACCACGCCACCGCGCTCCGCGTGGCTGTCACGGTCCACATGCCCGGCCTGTTGCAGACCACGGAGCATGCCCGAGCGGTGATGCGCGAAGCGGTCCCGCCTCTGCGGGCGTACGAGATCGAGCACCGCGTCTCGCACCGCGCGAAACGCCAGGTCGTCCTGTTCGAGGGAGTCGCCACCCCGTACACGGTCATCGTGCACGAGGCGGCACTGCGTATGGGCTTCGGCGGCCCCGAGATCAGCCGGGCGCAACTCGGCCACCTGCTGGAGTCGAGCGACCACCCCACGATCACCGTCCTGGTGATCCCCTTCGGAGAAGCGGGGTTCCCGGCGTCCGGCCAGCCCATCACCTGCGCCGTCGGCCCCGAGCCGGAGCTCGACACCGTCGTCCTGGACACCGACCACGGTTGCGAATTCCTCGACGCGCAAGCGCAGTTGGAGCGCTACCGCTCGGTGCTGGACCGTATGGAATCACGCGCCCTGCCTGAAGCGAAGTCCCGGGACCTCATCCATCGCATCGCACAAGACCTCTGAGGAGACCCCATGCCGGAACTCACCTGGCAGAAGTCGACGTACAGCGCCGAAGCGGCTAACTGCGTCTACGTGGCCGCCGCCCCCGCCGGAACCGTCGCCCTCCGGGAGAGCGACGCGCCCGACACCACCCTCATAACCACCCGCGCCCGCCTGGGCGAACTGATACGCGCCCTGAAGGCACAGCAGCCCACTCCCTAAGATCACAGACACAGACGCGGTTCTGACGTCAGGGAGTTTCGGATGAGCGAGAGCAATCGGCCGGAGCCAGGTTTCTCGCCCGAGAGACTGGCCTTCTTCACGGACGCGATCTTCGCGATCGCGATGACACTGCTGGCCGTCGAACTGGAACGCCCCGACGAACAGGAACTGGCGTCGGCCCGCGAGCTGGGCAGCTTCCTCGTGCGCCAACGGGACTCCTACCTGGCGTTCGCGCTGGCGTTCGTCCTGCTCTGGTCGGTGTGGCGCCGCCATCACAAGCTGATGGACCGGATCGGCAGGCTGTCGAGCGCCTTCACGGCCTGGCACGCACCGTTCCTGCTGCTGGTCGCGTTCCTCCCGTTCCCGACGGCGGTCATCGGCGCCTCGGCGACCAACCCGCTGGCGGACACGCTGTTCGCCGGAACCATGGCGGCGATGGTCTGCTGCGAGGCCGTCATCAGGGAGATCTCGCACAGGACGGGTCTGACGACGGGCGATCCGGCGGACACCCGGCACCAGGCGGACGGTTCCTGGGCGGTCGGCCTCTGATTCATCCTCAGCGGCGCCCTCGCCTGGCTGCTCCCGTACGCGTTCGTCCTGTGGTTCTTCGCCCCGCTGGCCTCCCCGTACGGCGGAGCGCTGATCTCGCGCCTGCGCAGGCCGCACACGGAGCCGCTGGACGTGAACGCTCCACAGCCCTAGGGGAGGCGGCGGGGCGCACCCCGGCGCGCGGCCGATGTCAACCGATGGCGACGCCCGACCCGTTGGAGGGGCAGCACGGCCCTCGGCGCATATCCCTTGTTTGCTTTGGCAATTGACAGCGGCATGAGAACTACTTGGGTACGAGGCCGAGGCAGAGGCCGCCTGCGCATCGCGGTCGCGACCGCAGCCGTGGCCGCCCTGTGCGGAGCCGGCCTCACGCAGGGCGGGACCGTCCACGCGCAGGGCAGGGCCGCGGAGACACCGTGGGTGGTGTCTCTGGGCGACAGCTTCATCTCCGGGGAGGCGGGCCGCTGGGCGGGCAACAGCAACGACAGCGCCGGCGGCTACTCCGGCACCGACCGGGCCTTCGACCCCGCAAGCGGCTCGACGGACGCGCACCGGGTGTACGGCACGTCCTACGACAACGGCTGCAACCGCTCCGACAGCGCCGAGGTCAATTCCTCGCCCGCCCCGGCCGGGGCACGTCGGCTCAACCTCGCCTGCTCGGGGGCCACCTCGACCGCGATCCTGCTGCCCGAACACGGCGGGAGCCCGTTCAAGTCCGAGCCGTCCCAGGCCGAGCAGCTCCAGAAGGCAGTCACCGGCCATCCCGTACGGGCGGTCGTCGTCTCCGTCGGTGGCAACGACCTCGGCTTCGAGGACGTCATCGTCGCCTGCGCCAAGGGCTTCGTCACTCCCATCGGGGCGTCGCCCTGCGCTCCCACCCAGGCGCCGGAGGTCAAGAAGAGGCTGCCCGCGATGCGTACCGCGGCGGTCAACTCACTCGCGGACGTCACCACGGCCATGAAGCGGGCGGGCCACCCGGCGGGCAGCTACCGCCTGATCCTGCAGTCCTATCCGTCACCGCTGCCCGACGGCGCGCGGATCCGCTACCCCGGGGAGAAGTACGACCGCCTGACCGACGGCGGCTGTCCCTTCTTCGACAAGGACCTCACCTGGGCCCACGACCAGCTCGTCCCCGAGATCAGCAGCACGCTCGCCTCCGCCGCCCGTGAGTCCGGCGCCGAGTTCCTCGACCTGTCGCGCGCCTTCGACGGTCGGGAGGTCTGTTCCACCACCACCGTCCAGGCCGGCCCCGACCGGCCCTCGGGCCGCACCAGCGAATGGGTCCGCTTCGTGACCACCGGCGTAGGCCAGGGCCAACGCCAGGAGTCCCTGCACCCCAACCACTACGGCCAACTGGCCCTGGGCACCTGCCTCGGCCTCCACCTCACCGGAACCCCGGCGAACCACCGCTGCACGAACACCCCCGGGGAGGGCCCCCGCACGATGCGCCTGGGCCCGGCCCCCACGACCTGACACCGACGCCGTGTCCCCTGTCCGCCGGTCGTCTCCGGCAGACACGGGACACGGCGCGGCCCGCGGCATGCGGTCACTTCAGGGCTGACACGCGGCACTCCCGCTCTGAGAGGTGACCTCGTGAATCACCCAGACACCCTTTTCGTTCTTCTTGAGTGACGTCTGATAAGCGACGTAACTCCGCGCGGTGACCTCGGTCTTCTTGACCTGCTTGCCCTTGAGGTACATGACGAACGCCTTGCCCTGATCCTCGCAATAACTGAACGAGGCCGTCCCGTCACCGCGAACGTTCACATGCGGGTCGTAGAAGCGATAGGCACCCGTGGTACGGGCCTTGTTTTTGACGTAGTTTTGGATGAACTGCTCAGTCCCCGCAGCCGCCTCTCCCTCGTAGTAGAAGAGGTACGGCTTGTCCAAAGCGTCCTGATTGGCGATGGCCAGATCAACGGCCTTGATGGACTGCTCGCTGTCGCTCAGAACAGCGTCCTTCTCCTCGTCGCCGGTCTTCGGCCACGCGAAGGTATAGGTCAGATCCGCAGGCAGCTCGATCTTCGGGCGGTCCACGGCAACGGCAGCCGACTGGGACGCGGTCGGCGAAGCGGGCTTCCGCGTGCCGGTGGCGGCGCCCGCGACCTCGTCGTCGGGGCTGTCGCCACCGCAGGCCGACAGCGTCAAGGCTGCGGCGGCGGTCGCAGCCGCGATGCGAAAGACCCGACTCACGGCTGGCACTTGTCAGCTCCTCGCGTGGAGGAGATGTTCATGAGTTCCCAGACCCCTTCGTCGTTCTTCTCCACCTGGACGCCATAAGCGACGTAACTCTCCTTGGTGACCTCGGTCCCCTTGATCTCGCCGGTCTTGATCACCTTGCTGAAGGCTTTGCTCTCGTCCGCGCAGTAGCTGAGCGACGCGGTGTTCTTGGCACTGACCGTGACCTGGCGGTCGAAGTAACGCGTGTCCCCGGTCACCGTCCAACCGGCATCCACGAATGCCTTGACCCACTTCTGGGCAGCCACCGCACCCTCGCCCTCCGTATAGAACTCAAGGGCCGGCAGTCGCGCATTCTGGGCGACGATGGCCGCGTCGAGTGCGCGGACGAGTTCCGCGTTGTCCTTCAGAATCGCGTTCTTGACAGCATCCTCGGACTCGTCCGGGGTGAAGCTGAGCTTGACGTCCGACGGCAGCTCGATCTTGGGCCGCCCGGCCGCAGCCTCTTCCGAAGCACTCGGCGAGCCCGACTTCTCGGTAGCGGTAGCGGCAGCGGAGTCGGCGCCCGCGACCTCGTCATCGGGGCTGTCGCCACCACAGGCCGACAGCGTCAAGGTTGCGGCGACGGTCAGAGTGAGCGCTGCGAGCAGGGTGGGACGGCGGTTCACTAACGGCTCCTGGTGAAGGCGATATCAGAACAGAGCGGCAGCGGCTCGGTCCCTCTCATCCGGCGCACGTCTTGTCGCCCCGCTTCGAGGTCAGAACAGTGGTCTGCCACACACCCTTTTCGCTCTTCTCCAGGTGTGTGTCGTACAGCACGTACGGGCTTTCGTCCGACGGCGTTCGGTCGACCTTGCCGGTCTTGCGGTTCCTGTTGAAGCCCTTGCTTTCGTCCGCGCAGTAGACAACCGCCGCCGAATTGCTGTCGAGCAGGGTGACCTTCGGGTCGAAGTAGCGAGTGGTACCGGTGAACGACAGATTGGCGTCCCGGTACTCCTGAACCCACTCCACCGCACCGCTCAACGCCTTGTCCCGGTAGTAGAACGGAAGTCCCGGAGCACTGCTGTCGCCTCGGACGATGGCGTCGTTCGTGGCGTCGACGCGACCTGCGGTGTCCGTCAGGACGGCGTCCTTCACGTCGTCGCCGGTCTTCCAGTCCTCGTACTTGTCGATGACGTCCGACGGCAGCTCGACCGTAGGCCGGTCGGCCACCGGGGAAGCGGAAGCGGAAGCGCCTGGAGTCTTCGACGCCTCCGTGCCGGTGTCCGCGCCCGCGATCTTGTCGTTGCCCCTGCCCTTACCCGTGTCCTCGGAGTCGCTGTCGCCACCGCAGGCGGACAGCGTCAAGGCTGCGGCGGCGGTCAGTGTGATCGCTGCGATTCGCCCTACGGCTGGCATTGCGCCGCCCCCCTCGTGGAGATGATCTGAGACGTCTGCCACGTTCCAGCGCTGTTCTTGTCCAACCGGGTGTTGTAGTGGACATAGCTGTTCTTCGTGGCCGGCGTCTTGTCTGCCTTTCCGGTTTTCTTGTCCTTGCTGAATCCCTTGCTCTCGTCCGCACAGAAACTCAGCAAAGCCGTAGTCTCGCTCTTCAGCGTCACGGTCCGGTCGTAATAACGCGCTTCTCCGGTGAGCGAGGCGTTGGCATCCTTGAACTGCTTGACCCAGGTCAGAGCGGCCTCCCTCGCCTTACCGGTGTTGTAGTAGGCAAGAGCTTCCCCCTCGGGGTCTGTCCCCGTGATCGCGGCATCCACGGCGCGCATCCGCTCAGCGTTGTCGGCGAGGACGGCGTCCTTGACCGCATCCCCGGTCTTCTTCGTTTCGAAGGTCAGCTTCAGATCCGACGGAAGCGTGATTTCGGGGCGGTCGGCAACGTCTGCGGCGCCGGCGGTCGGCGAAGCCGACTTCTCCGTGCCGGTGCCGGTGCCGGCGACGGCGCCCGCGACCTTGTCGTTGCCCTTGTCGTTGCCCTTGTCCTTGGAGTCGCTGTCGCCACCACAGGCGGAGAGCGTCAAGGCCGCAGCGGCGGTCAGCGTGAGCGCTGCGAGCAGGGTGGGACGGCGGTTCACGAACGGCTCCTGGTGAAGGCGATGTCAGAACAGAGCGGCCTGCACGTCGTCGGTGACGTCGTGCAGGCCGTTCCGGGTCAGCGGTTGATCGACTGGATCTCCTGGACGATCACGTCCTGGTCGGCACCGAACTCGCCGTTCGGGAGGAGCTGTTCACCGGCCACGCCCGTGCCGGTCCAGTGGATCCGCCAGGTGATCGTGGCCTTCAGCTGGTACGAGCCGTCGCCCGACGAGCGCAGGTACTTCACGCCGCACGGCGGAGTCTCGTCCGCCTTGCCCTTGGCGAAAGCCTCGCCGATCTGCTTCCCGTTCAGTTCGCACACACCCGAGGCGGGATACGTCGTCGCATCCGCCGTACCCGGCTCGATCTTCAGCGAAAGCGGCTCGGCCGTGGTCGTGGCCTGGACGTTCAGCAGCGGGACCGACGCCGTCACGGAGACCGGCTTGAACTCCGCCGCGTCCAGCCACGCCCACGTCGGCAGGTTCACCTTCGTGGCGCCCTCCGGGGCCAGTTCGACCTTCGTCGAGGGCACACGGATCTCGGCGTACGCCAACTGGGCCAGCATTTCGGGGGTGATCGCCTGCGGGATGTCCGGGGGCGGGGCGGCGCCGTTGTCCACCCAGAAGATGTCCTTCGTGCAGTCCAGAGCGCCGGGGTCACCTTCCCTGCCCTCGGTGACATAGGAGTCCCAGAAGTAGCCCTTGCCGGTCTTCTCCTTGTTGAAGTCCTTGTACTTACCACCGTTGACGTACTTCTCGCGCTGAGTGGCATCCCACTCGTACCCGGTCGACCCCGCCTCCCAAATCGGCTCCAGATATTTCTGCAGCTGCTCCGGGGTATACCTAGGGGCGTAATAGCAAGCGGGCGGAGTCCAGTTCGACGCGCTGGACGTCACCGGGCCGGCCGATTTCCCGGAACCGTTCTTCGAACGATCGAAGACAACGGCTCCTGCCGTGGCCGACAGGTTTCCCTCGCCGTCGGCATTGCCGGACACCGGTGGTTTACTGGGCTTCTGGCTACCATTGCCGAAGTCGTCATCGGCCGACGCGAAGCCGGAGTTCGCCGAGAGCATCAGGACAACTGCTGAGCCGATTATGGCTCCCCGCATTTTCACGGCTGGCATTTGCTACTCGCCCTCTCCGAGATCATGTCCTGGGTCACCCACACCCCGGCCTTGTTTTTCTTCAGGGCCGTGTTATAAAGCACGTAGCTGTCCTTGGTGACCGGCGTCTTGTCGATCTTGTTGGTCTTGACGTACTTGTTGTAGGCCTTGCCTTGGTCCTCGCAGTACGCGAGCGTGGCCGTCCCATCACTGCGGACCGTCACCGATTCGCCGTAGAAGCGGTAGGTCCCCGTAGTACGAGCACCGTGATCCACAAATCGCTTCACGTACTTCTCCGTCGACGCCGCCAGCTCACCCTCTGAATAGAAGCGGTACGCGGGGTCGAGCGGATCCTGGTTGGCGATGGCCTGATCCGTGGCCTTGATGAACAGCTCACCGTCGGACAGCACCGCCTTCTCGTCCGCGTCGCTCGTCTTCTTCCACTCGAAGGTGTAGTGGAGATCCGACGGCAGCTCGATCTTCGGGCGCCCCGCGGCAGCCGAGGCGGACGCGGTCGGTGAAGCCGACTTCTGTGGGCCGGTGTCGGCGCCCGCGATCTTGTCGTTGTCCTTGTCCTTGGAGTCGCTGTCGCCACCGCAGGCGGACAGCGTCAGGGCCGCGGCGGCGGTCAGCGTGACCGCTGCGAGCAGAGTGGGACGGCGGTTCACAGATGTCTCCCGTGAGGCGAAGGCGGCTTGAGCGCAGCCACGCTACCCAGGGCACGGGAGACGACACCAGTGCGAACTCCAGCAAAGCGAAGCTCGTGGCAAAACTGCAACGACCGGGTCGCACGGGTTGCATGGGCAGGGACGTGCGCCGGTTCCCACTACTCCCCCATCCGTCCCGTCAGCGGTTGGACGACCGGATCTCCCGCACGATCACGTCCGTCCCGGTCGGCTTCGAACTCGCGCTCAGGGCTGGCACTTCGCACTGCCCCGCTGCGAAACAAGCTTCTCGACCACCCAGGCACCCTCTTCGCTCTTGCTCAGCCGGGTGCTGTAGAGCACGTAACTGTTCTTGGTCACAGCCGTCTTGTTGATCTTTTTCGGCTTCAGGTACATGTCGTACCCCTTGCTCTGGTCCTGGCAGTACACGAGCGAGGCGCTGTCGGCGTCACTCACGTTGACGACCTCGCCGTAATAGCGGTACGCGCCGGTGGTGCGCGCCTTGGCCTTCACGTACGCCTCGATGTACTGCTGCGTCTGGGCAGCGGCCTCGCCCTCGTAGAAGTAGAGGTACGCCTTGTCCAGCGGGTCCTGATGGGCGATGGCCAGGTCCACCGCCTTGATGGACTGCTCCCTGTCGGCCAGGACCGCGTCCTTCGCCTTGTCGCCGGTCTTCCTCCACTCGAAGGTGTACGTCAGATCCGACGGCAGCTCGATCTTCGGCCGCCCCGCGGCACTCGAAGCGGACGCGGACGCGGACGCGGACGGCGAAGCCGACTTCTGCGGGCCGGTGTCGGCGCCCGCGATCTTGTCGTTGTCCGTGGCCCTGTCTTCGTCCTTGGGGCTGTCGCCACCGCAGGCGGACAGCGACAAGGCCGCGGCGGCGGTCAGCGCAACAGTTGCGAGCACAGTGGGACGGTTGGGACGACGGTTCACGGACGGCTCCCGGTGGGGCGAGGGGGTCATGAGCGCAGCCACGCTACCGAGGGAGAGAGCTCCGACGAAGCGCGGGCCGAGCTCTCTGCTCGGCCCGCGCGATCATCACCAGAAGTCCGTCCGTCAGTCCCTCACTCGCTGTCCCTAACGCGCCCGGGAGTGGGAACGGGGGCGGGAGCGGGCCCGGGAGCGGGACGGCGGGCCCGAACCGGGGCCGGCGTGCGTGCCGGACGAAGCCGGCTTCTTCGACCCCGTCGGCCACAGCCGCGGACTCCGTTTCGCCGCCAGGTCCTCGATCCAGCCGACGCAGAGGATCGCGAGGCCGATCAGGGGCCAGACCAGGACGAACATCCACACCATGTACGTGGCGTCCAGCAGGCCCACCATCCGGTCGTTCATGAACGGGAGGTTGTAGAGCTGGTCGAGGATCGGGACCGTCGCCATGATCAGGAGGTTGTGCCACAGGTAGATCGTCATGGCACGGCTGTTGGAGAGGGTGACCAGCTTGTCCCAGCGCTTGAGGCGGCCGGGGAGGTCCTGCCAGGACGGGGAGTACTGGAGCAGGATGACGACGAACCCGAAGGACCAGGTGGCCTGGGCCAGCGGGATGTCGTTCAGGTCCCAGCCGTCGGGGCCGAGATGGCCGGACGCCCACCACAGGCCGAAGGCCATCAGCAGGGTCGAGCAGGACACCGCCACATAGCGCGGGATCTTCTGAAGCATGCCCTCGTAGTGGGCGAACCCGAGGACCCAGCAGCCGCCGTAGACCGCGAAGTCCGAGACCGCGTTGCCCGTTTCACCGGGGATGGTGACGATGCCCGTACCGACCACGGCCGTCAGCCCGAGCGGGGCCAGCAGCGTCGGCCAGGGCGCCCTGCGGAACGCCCAGAGGAGCAGCGGCGACGCGAGTACGAACCAGAGGTACGCCCGCAGGTACCAGAGCACGCCCGCCGACTGGACCGCCCACGTCTGCTCCAGGAGGCCGGACTTGTCGCCGATGCTCCAGGGGAACGGCGGGGCACCTATCGGGACGATGTAGTTGAAGAGCTCGATCATGCCCCAGGTGCCGCCGTTGTCGGGGTCCTCGGAGATGTTCCAGCCCGCGGCGAACATCATGGCGAGCATGACCGCGCTGAATATCCACAGGGGCGGCAGGAGCCTGCGTATGCGGCCGCGGATCACGCCCAGGGCCGGGCGCTTCAGCGAGCGCGCCATCAGGGAACCGGCGAGGGCGAACATCACGCCCATGGACGGGAAGAGGACCGTCAGCCAGGCCCAGCCGAACAGGTGGTAGGCGACCACGCGGACCAGCGCCAGGGTGCGCAGCAGGTCCAGGTAGCGGTCACGGCCGCCCGCCTTCTTCGGCGCGGAGGAAGCCGAAGGAGCGGCGGGGACGGCGGGAGCGGGGACGGACGGTGCGCGGGACGCGGCGGACGCGGAGGGGGCCTCGAACGGGGACCCCGGATTCTCCGCCGGCACCCTCGTGCCGAACGTGTCGGCCGCGCCGGCTGCATCGGACGTACGGGATGTCGGGGATGTCGGGGATTTCGGGGATGTGTCGAAGGGAGACATCACCCACCGCGCGTCGTACCCCGGCTCCTCCGGGTGGCTGCCGGGGGCGTCGGCCCGCTGCTGCGGCACCCCGAACGACGGTGTGTGCTCCGGCGGAGTGGCGCCCGGATTCGTGGTGTGGCCGTGCGTCATCCGACAGGCCTCCGATCGCTTCCGCTGCCGCTTTCCGCGCGCTGCCGGGGCATGGGTGCGGGTGCGCCCGCCGCGCCGGGGGCCGAGCCGACCACGCCGGTGCGCCGCAGTTTCTGCCAGCGCAGCCGGCCGCCGGTGAGGGCGGTGATCCAGGACTGGAGGAGGACCACGTACATGAGCTGGCGGTAGAGGATCTGCTGCAGGGGCAGCGAGATGAGGTGGGTCATGCGTTCCTTGTCCAGCCTGAAGGCGTACGCGGCGCAGACCGCCTGGATGGCGAGGACGCCCAGCCAGGCGCCGATCGTCTTCTCGGTGGGGCCGAACACGATCCCGTACAGCAGGAACACGTCGATCAGGGGGGCCAGGAGCGGGGCCAGGACCATGAAGAAGGAGATCAGGGGCAGGCCGACGCGGCCGAAGCGGCCCGAGGGGCCCCGTTCGACGAGCGCCTTGCGGTGCTTCCAGATCGCCTGCATGGTGCCGTACGACCAGCGGTAGCGCTGGGACCACAGCTGCTGGACGGACTCCGGGGCCTCGGTCCAGGCACGGGCGTTCTCCGCGTAGACGACGCGCCAGCCGTCGCGGTGCATGGCCATGGTGATGTCGGTGTCCTCGGCGAGGGTGTCCTCGCTCATGCCGCCGACGCGCTCCAGGGCCGAGCGGCGGAAGGCTCCGACGGCGCCGGGGATCGTCGGCATGCAGCGCAGCATGTCGTACATACGGCGGTCGAGGTTGAAGCCCATCACGTACTCGATGTGCTGCCAGGCGCCGATCAGCGAGTCGCGGTTGCCGACCTTGGCGTTGCCCGCGACGGCGCCCACGCTCGGGTCGCCGAAGGGCTGCACCAGTTCGCGCACGGTGGCCGGCTCGAAGACGGTGTCGCCGTCCATCATCACGATGAGGTCGTGCCTGGCGTTGGCTATGCCCCGGTTGAGGGCGGCGGGCTTGCCCGCGTTGAGCTGGCGCACGACGCGTACGTTCGGCAGCCGCAGGTTCTCCACGATGCGGGCGGTGCCGTCGCTCGAACCGTCGTCGATGACGACGACCTCGATGGGCTGCTCGCTCGCCACCAGCGAACGCACGGTGGCCTCGATGCACTTGGCCTCGTTGTACGCCGGCACCAGCACCGAGACCGGTTCGGTGACCGGCGGTCCCCAGCGGAAGTTCTTGCGGCGCACGCGCCGGGCGTGGGCCACGGACAGGACGAGCATCAGGCCGAAGCGGGTGATGACCAGCGTGCCGATGACGGCGAGGCAGACGACGAGGACGTCGGTGCTCTTCTCGGAGAACTGCACCGCCCAGGTCCAGGCCTTGCCCTTCCACAGGTCGAGTCCGGTGACCGGGGTGTGCGCGCTGGGGGCGCCGAGCGCGCCGGTCAGGTTGTCGAACTCGTACCCCTTCTTCTGCAGGTCGGGCAGGAAGCGGTCGAGGGCCTCGACGGTCTGGTGGCGGTCGCCGCCGGAGTCGTGCATGAGGACGATGGCGCCCTTGCCGCCCTTGGGGGTGGCGTTGCGGATGATCTGGTCGACGCCGGGCTTCTTCCAGTCCTCGCTGTCGGTGTTGTTGACGACGGTGAGGTAGCCGCGGCTGCCTATGTACTCGGTCACCGGCCACGACTTGTCGTCCATGGCGTCGGCGAACGAGGAGTACGGCGGCCGGAAGAGCGACGTCCGGATGCCGGCCGCGCCCGCGAGCGCCAGCTGGTTCTGGGACAGCTCCCAGTCGATACGGCTCTTGGACTGGTAGGAGAGGTCGGGGTGGTTGAAGGTGTGCAGCCCGATCTCGTGGCCCTCGTCGACCATGCGCTGGACGAGGTCCGGGTAGCGCGAGGCCATGGTGCCGGTGACGAAGAACACCGCGTGCGCGTGGTGCTTCTTGAGGACGTCGAGGACCTTGGGGGTCCACTTGGGGTCGGGGCCGTCGTCGAAGGTGAGGACGAGACGGTGCTTCGGCACGCTGAGGCTGCTGGTGCGGCCGCCGCGGGTGTCGATGACGGGACCGCCGTCCAGGATCTTCTCGGGTACGCGGTCGGTGGCGGCCTCGGGCTGGATGCGGTGGTCGGCGAGTATCTCGCTGTGTACGTACCCGCGCAGCATCAGCATCGCCATGAGGGCGATGAGGATCAGCGAGGGCAACAGGTAGCGCATGGGCAGGCGGCGGCGCCGGACGGCGCCCCGGCCTGCGCCGCGCTTGCTGGTGCGGCGTGCCATCAGAGGATGTTCTCCGGGGACGGGTTGGGGGGGCTCGGCTCGATGGGAGTCGCCTCCGCCGTGAGCGGGGCGTCGGCAACGTCGTTGGTGCCGCTTCCGGCGGGGGCCTCGGTGGTGGGGCCGTCCGTGACGCCGGTGTCCGTCGGTTCCGGATCGGGGTCCGGTGACGCGGGGACTTCGTCGGTGGGGTCCGCCCCGGGGTCGGGCGAGTTGTTGGTGCCCGTGCCCGGCCTGGTGGTGCTGACGGAGGGCTCGGGGTCGGCCGAGGTGTCGGGCGCCTGCGCGCTGGCCGAGGCATCGGCCGAGAGGCTGGCGCCGGGTGACGGCGTCGTGCCTTCGGTGCCGGAGACGCTCGCCTCGGGCGAGGCGCTCGCGGAGCCGGACGGACCGGCGGATTCGGTGGGCGGCGACGAGGGCTCGACCTGGCCGGCCGGCGCGTCTCCCTGCTGGTCCTTGATGGGCAGCCAGGGAGCGTTCGAGTTGCCCGACAGGAGGGTGATGAGGATGGCCACCGCGTAGACCGCGCAGGCCAGGCCCACCGCCATGCCTATCCTGCGGTATCTGCGGCTGCGGCGGCCCGTCTCGTCGACGAAGACCGGGCCGTCCGAGCCCTCCTGGGTGCTGGGGGCACCCTTGGCCTGCTGGACTAGCCAGTCCTCCAGCTGCCGTCCCACACCGTCGAGCTGGACCGTGACCTCGTGCGGGTCGTGGGTGTGCTCGGGGTGCTCGGACTCCTGCCAGGAGTCGTGGACGGCGGGACCGGCGTCCTGCGCGGCGGCCGGGTCGTACCCGGCGCCCGCGGTGGTGCCGCCCACCGCGCTTCCGGGGAAGCGGGCGGTGTCCTGGGTGCCGGGGAACCGGTCGGTGTTCGGGCCCTGCGGGAAGCGGGCGGTGTCCTGGCCCCCGGGGAAGCGGGCGGTGTCCTGGTTCGTGGCGAAGCGGTCGGTGTCCTGGCCGTCGTCTCTCTGCCGCGGCACCGCCGCGGCGGCCTCACGACGGAACCAGCCGTCGGACGCGCCCGGCGCACCGGACGGACCGGGTACTCCCGGCCCGCCCATGACCTCGGTCACGTCCGCGCCGCCGGCATGGCCGGAACCGTTACGGAAGGGCTGATCAGGACCATTTCGAGGCGCCCGATCGGCCTCGTCCCCGGCCGAACGGTCGTCACCGCCGGAACCAGGCTGATCGGATTCACTCCGACCCGGTTGAGCGTCTTCTGGCCAACTTTTCACGCGCACGTACATCCCCCCACGGGAATCGTTCTGGGGTGGCGCGTGCGACCCGGATACTCGCACGTCGTCGTCCGGAACCGGACCCCCATCCGGTCCGAGCGCCCCCTTTATCACACTGCACCCGGGCCACGAATGTATCGCACGTAGCCATGAGTGAGGGTTATGTGTCAGATCCGACTCATCATGATGAGTGCATCCGTGGCCGGAATCCACCCCTCAGAAGGGCACTCCAGCCATCCCTCGTCCGCCGCGAGTCGTGACGCGGCAGCCCGCAATGCTGCAACTCCACGATGCACCAGACCCTTCCGCCACACCAAAGACACCGGTGACAACGGGACGGGGTCGACGAGGGGGCGAAGCGCGGAACCGGGCATGGCCGGAAAGTCCACCACGGCCAGAACGGGGGTCCGCGTCTTGGCCATGATCCTTCGGAACTCCTCGGTGCCGACGGCGAGCGGCGCGGGCGGAGCCACCTCGATCCCGCGTCCCTCGAAAAGCTGACGGGCGAGGTCGGTCCATTCAAGCGTCCGGGGGTTCCCGGCGCCCGCGTACACCCGCTCCCCCGCCAGGGCGTCCAGCGGTACGGCGTCCAGCGCGGCCAGGTGGTGGCCCTCGGGCAGTACGACTGCCATCCGCTCGTACCGTACGGGCTGCTGCTCCAGGCGGGCGCGCACGGCCGGGCCGAGGCCCGCGAAGCGGCCGAAGGACGCGTCGAGCCGGCCGGCCAGCAGCTCGGCCGCCGCGCCGGTGAGGCCGCTCTCGAAGCGGGCCATCAGTTCGCAGTCGGGGGCGAGTTCGCGGGCCAGGTCCAGGATCCGTCCGGAGACCAGGCCCGGGCTGTTCACGTCCACGAGCAGGGGGCGCGCGGCGCCCGGCGTGCCGTACGGGCCCGTCCGCCCGAAGGCCGCGAGCAGGTCGTCCTGCGCCTCCAGGGCCCGCCGCGCGTGGGGCAGCAGCCGCTCGCCGTCGGGGGTGAGCGTCACCTGCCGGGTGGTGCGTACGAAGAGGTCGGTGCCCAGTTCCCGTTCCAGGCGCCGGATGTCGCGGCTGAGGGCCTGCTGGGCGACGTACAGCCGGGCGGCCGCGCGCGTGAAGTGCAGGTCCTCGGCGACGGCGAGGAAGGCGCGCAGCAGCCGGGGGTCGAGATGGGCGGGGTGCGCGGGACGGTCGGGCATCGGGCGAACTTACAACGTGAGTGCGTGAATCGGTACGGAGAAGGTGTTGGACCCCGTGCGACAGGGCGGGCGAACGTTGATCCATGCCGCCAAGCCCGTCCTCGCAGCACTCGCCTTCCCCCTCGCCCTCGTCCTCCCCCTCACCCCCTCCCTCACGGAATCCCTACCGTCGACTTTTCGCCATTCCTGGAACCCGGGCGTTCACGATCGGGAATCTGATAGCGCGGCTCCCCATGGGCATGTTCAGCGTGAGCGCCGTGATCATGATCGCGGGGACGCGGGGCTCGTACGCGCTCGCCGGCGCCGTCACCGCGACCGGTCTGGCGGCGACGGCGGTCGTCGCGCCCTGGACGGCGCGGCTCGTCGACCGGCACGGGCAGGCCAGGATCGCCGTTCCCGCGACCGCGGTCGCCGCGCTCGGCTCGCTCGCGCTGCTGCTCTGCGTCCGGCTCGGGGCGCCGAACTGGACGCTGTTCGCGGCGTACGCGGCCACGGCGACCACGCCCAACACGGGCGGCATGTCGCGGGCACGCTGGGCCCATCTCCTCGAAGGGGACCCGGTCCGGCTGCACACCGCGAACTCCTTCGAGCAGGCCGTGGACGAGCTGTGCTTCATGTTCGGTCCCGTGCTGGCCGCGCTGCTGTGCGGGGCGCTGTTCCCGGAGGCGGGCACGCTCGTCGCGGTCGTCCTGCTGCTGACCGGCGTGCTGGTGTTCAGCGCCCAGCGCTCGACGGAGCCGCCCGCGCGGGGCCGTACGGACGCCGGGGCGCCGTCGCCGCTCCGGGCGCCAGGGATCCCGCCGCTGCTGGTCGGGTTCCTCGCCACGGGCGCGGTGTTCGGGTCGATGGAGGTGGTGACGATCGCGTTCGCGGACGCACAGGGGCACCGGGCGGCGGCCGGGGTGGTACTCGCCCTGCAGGCGGCCGGGTCGTGTGCGGCGGGGCTGCTGTACGGGGTGCTGCGGCTGGGAGGGGCGGTGGAACGGCGGTTCCTGCTCAGCGTGGGCGCGATGGCTCCGCTGATGTGCCTGCCGCTGGTGGCTGCCACGGTCGGGGGCGGGGGCGGGGGCGGTCTGGTGACGCTCGGTCTCGCGCTGCTGCTCGCCGGGATGGCGACCGCGCCGACGATGGTCACGGGGATGACGCTGCTGCAGCACCGGACGCCCGAGGGGCGGCTGAACGAGGGGATGACGTGGGCGGTGACGGGGCTGTTGGGCGGGATCGCGTGCGGGTCCGCGCTGGGCGGGTTCGTGGTGGAGCACGCGTCGCCTGCGGCGGGTTATGGGGTGCCGGTCGGGGCGGCGGTGACGGCGCTGCTGATCGCACTCACGACGACCCGCTCCGCGTCCCTGAAAACCAGGCCGCACGCCACCTGACCGCCCGGTGGGGGCCGCCCGCGCAGTTCCCCGCGCCCCCAAAAACGGGCCGCATGCCACCTGACCGCCCGGCCTCGGTCGCCCGCGCCGTTCCCCGCGCCCCTGACGGGGCCCTGGAGCGGCGCAGCCGCTTTCAGGGGCGCGGGGAACTGCGCGGGCAACCCCCACCCACCCGCACCATACGAACCACCCCACGCGGCGCAGCCGCATTCAGGGGCGCGGGGAACTGCGCGACCAGCCCCCACCCACCCGCACCATACGAACCAGACCCCGGTCGGCCCGCCGAACGCTCGCTTCAATTCCCGCGCACCCCATTGACTCCCCCGGAGCCCCCACATACGTTCCCCCGTCGAAGCGCTTCGACGAGTCTCGTCGAATCGATTCGACGAGACCCCGTGCGGGCGACGCGCGAGGCTCCGATACCCGTCCGACTCCCCCGGAGGCACAGGATGTTGACGGCACGAAGGCGTGTGATGGCGGCGGCGGCCGCGGTGGTGAGCACCACCCTGATGCTGGCCTCCTGCGGTGACTCCGACAGCGGGTCGTCCGACGGGAAGACCCTGAAGCTGTGGCACTACGAAAGCCCCGACAGCGCCATGGCGGTGGCCTGGAACGCGGCCATCAAGGAGTTCGAGAAGACCCACCCGGGCGTCAAGGTGAAGTTCGAGGAGAAGGGCTTCGAGCAGATCCAGAAGACCGCCCCGATGGTCCTCAACTCCAACGACGCCCCCGACCTCATGGAGTACAACAAGGGCAACGCGACAGCCGGCCACCTCTCCCAGCAGGGCCTGCTCACCGACCTGTCCGCGGAAGTGACCGAGCGCGGCTGGGACAAGAAGCTCAGCGCCGGCGTGCGCACCACCAGCCAGTACGACGCCAAGGGCGTGATGGGCTCCGGCAAGTGGTTCGGCATCCCCAACTACGCCGAGTACACGATGGTGTTCTACAACAAGGACCTCTTCAAGAAGTACGACATCGCCGAGCCGAAGACGTTCGACGAACTGACCGCCGCCATGGACACGTTCGTCGACAAGGGCGTCACCCCGCTCGCCAACGCGGGCGCCGAGTACGTGGCCCACCAGTACCTCTACCAGCTCGCGCTGTCGAAGGCCGACCGCGCCTGGGTGGACTCGTACCAGCTCTACAAGGGCAAGCCGGACTTCCACGACGCCGCCTGGACGTACGCCGCCGAGACCTTCGCGGACTGGGTGAAGAAGGGCTACATCAGCAAGAAGTCCACGAGTACGAAGGCCGAGGACGCCGGGGTCTCGTTCATGCAGGGCAAGAGCCCGATCCTGTTCTCCGGCAGCTGGTGGTACGGCCGGTTCACCGCGGAGAACAAGTTCGACTGGGGCACGTTCCTGTGGCCGGAGTCGAACCTGACCCTCGGCTCGGGCGGCAACCTGTGGGTGGTCCCCAAGGGCGCCAAGAACAAGGAACTGGCGTACGACTTCATCGACATCACCATGTCGAAGAAGATCCAGAACCTGCTCGGCAACAAGGGCGGCGTCCCGGTGGCCGCCGACCCCGCCGCCATCACGGACCCGCGCTCCAAGGGCCTCATCGCCAACTTCAACACCCTCTCCGAGCGCGACGGCCTGGCGTTCTATCCCGACTGGCCGGCCCCCGGTTTCTACGACGTCCTCGTCTCCGAGACCCAGAAGCTGATCACCGGGAGCGCGAAGCCGGACGCCTACCTGGACGCGGTGAAGGCGGCGTACGACAAGGGCGTTCAGGACCGATGACGTTCACCGTCGACGAACGGGGCGGACGGAAGGAGACGGTCGTCGAAGCGCGTCACCAGGCGAAGACCGCGAAGCGCAACCGTCCGCCCCGCGACTCCTACGCCCTGTTCCTGCTCCCCGGCGCCCTCGCCTTCTCCGTGATCGTCGTCCTGCCCTTCCTGATGAACACGGGCGTGAGCTTCACCGAGTGGCAGGGCGTCGGCAGCCCGAAGTGGACCGGGCTCGCCAACTACCGCGAGCTGATGGACGACGCCGAGTTCTGGGCGTCGTTCCGGCACAGCCTCTTCATGGTCGTCGCGATGGCGGTCGTACCGACCGTCCTCGGGCTCGTCCTGGCCGCCGCCCTCTTCGACTTCGTCGGCAAGCACTTCGGCAGCAGGACGGCCGCCGTGCTGCGGGCCTGCTTCTATCTGCCGCAGGTGCTGCCCATCGCGGTCGCGGGCATCGTGTGGAGCTGGATCCTCGCGCCCGAGAACGGCTCGCTGAACGAACTCCTGAAGGCGGTCGGGCTCGGCGGCCTCCAGCAGGACTGGCTCGGCGATCCCGACCTCGCGCTCTACAGCGTCATGGGCGTGATGGTCTGGGTGCAGCTCGGCTTCCCGCTCGTGATCTTCATGGCGGGCCTGCAACGCGTCGATCCGCAGCTGTACGAGGCCGCCGAACTGGACGGCGCCAACTGGTGGCGGCGGTTCTGGCACGTCACACTGCCGCAGATCAGGCCCGAGATCTACGTCGTGCTGCTCTGGTGCACGATCGCCGCACTCAAGGTGTTCGGCGCGGTGTACGTGCTGACCAAGGGCGGGCCCGGCGGGGCGACGGACGTGCCCTCGTACTTCTCCTTCACCACGTTCTTCGAGAAGACGCAGGTCGGTTACGGCGCCGCGATCTCCACCGTCCTGACCGTGATCGTCCTGCTGCTCGCGGTGGTCGGCCTGAAGCTCCAGACCCGTGCCGAGGACGCCGAACAGGGAGTCGTACGATGACCGCCCTCCGCCGCTACCCCGTCCTCCTCGCCCTGGTCATCGGGGCCCTGTTCATGGTCCTGCCGTTCCTGATCGTCGCCGTCAACGCGGTGAAGTCGCCCGCCGAGTACTCGGCGAACGGCCCCCTGAGCCTCCCCGAGGGCGTCTACCTCGACGGGCTCAAGGACTTCTGGGAGCGCGTCGACTTCGGGCAGAAGCTCGTGAACTCGGTGCTCATCAGCGGGTCGGTCGCCCTCGGCGCGGTGGTTCTCTCCGTCCTCAACGCGTACGCGATCGGCATCGGGCGGATCAAGGGCCGCACCTGGGTGCTCGCCTTCTTCGTGCTGGCGAACATGCTGCCGCAGGAGGCCCTGGTCTACCCCGTCTACTACCTGAGCAAGGAAGCCGGCCTGTACGACACCAGGCTGAGCGTGATCATCGTCTTCACCGTGATCCAGGCCGCCTTCGGTACGTACCTGCTCTCCGCCGTCCTCGGTCAGTTCCCGCGCGAGATCATCGAGGCCGCCCGGATCGACGGCGCGAACAAATGGCAGGTGCTGTGGCGGATCGTGGTGCCCGTCAGCCGGCCCACCATCGGCGTGCTCCTGGTCTTCTTCTTCATCTGGACCTGGAACGAGTTCCTGCTCCCCCTGGTGATGCTGATCTCCAACGACAACCAGACCGTGTCGGTGGCGCTCGGCGTCCTCCAGGGCCAGCGCCTGATGGACGCCACGATGACGAACGCCGCCGCGCTCCTGGGCGTCCTGCCCGCCATCGTCTTCTTCCTCGTCTTCCAGCGGACGCTCACCCGCGGCATCGCCGTGGGTGCCGTCAAGTAAGGGGTGCGCGCGTGAAGTTCACCGACGGCTACTGGCTGCTGCGGGAGGGCGTGAGCGCCGCCCACCCGGTCGAGGTGCTCGACGTGAGCGCCGGATCCGGGGCCCTGGAGATCCACGCGCCGACCCAGCCCATCCGCACCCGGGGCGATCTGCTGAAAGGACCGGTCGTGACGATCGGCGCGCACGCCCCGATGCCCGACGTCATCGGCGTCACGTTCACCCACTTCGAGGGCGAGGAGCCCCGGGAGCCGCAGTTCGAGCTGGGCAGGGAAGAGGGCTTCCGGGCGCACGCCGAGTACGACGACGACTCCGCGACCCTCACCGCCGGCGCCCTGTCCGTGCGGGTGAGCCGCACCGGCCCCTGGCACGTGGACTTCCTCGCCGACGGCCGCACCCTCACCAGCAGCGGCCCCAAGGGCATGGGCATCATGCGCGACAGCGGCAGCGGCGGCCACTACCTGCGGGAACAGCTGAACCTGGGCGTCGGCACGCATGTGTTCGGGCTCGGTGAGCGGTTCGGGCCGCTGGTGAAGAACGGCCAGGTCGTCGACATGTGGAACGCCGACGGGGGCACGGCCACCGAGCAGGCGTACAAGAACGTGCCGTTCTATCTGACGGACGCGGGCTACGGCGTCTTCGTCGACCATCCGGGCCGGGTGTCGTTCGAGGTCGGCTCGGAGGCGGTGTCCCGGGTCCAGTTCAGCGCGGAGACCCAGCAGCTGACGTACTACGTGATCTACGGGCCGACCCCGAAGGACATCATCCGCAAGTACACGGCCCTCACCGGCCGTCCGGCGCTGCCGCCCGCCTGGTCGTTCGGGCTGTGGCTGTCGACGTCCTTCACCACCTCGTACGACGAGGCCACCGTCAGCTCCTTCATCGACGGTATGAAGGAGCGCGAACTGCCGCTCTCCGTCTTCCACTTCGACTGTTTCTGGATGCGCGAGTTCAACTGGTGCGACTTCGAGTGGGACCCCCGGGTCTTCCCAGACCCGGAGGGGATGCTGGCCCGACTCAAGGAGCGCGGGCTGCACATCAGCGTCTGGATCAATCCGTACATCGCGCAGCGCTCGCCGCTCTTCGCGGAGGGCAAGGCGCTCGGGCATCTGCTGAGGCGGCCCGACGGCAGTGTCTGGCAGTGGGACCTGTGGCAGCCGGGCATGGCACTCGTCGACTTCACCAGCGAGGCCGCCCGCGACTGGTACGCGGCGAAGCTGGAGGCGCTGCTCGCGCAGGGCGTCGACTGCTTCAAGACCGACTTCGGGGAGCGGGTCCCGCTCGACGTGGCGTACGCGGACGGCGGCGACCCCGAGCGGATGCACAACTACTACACGTACCTCTACAACCGGACCGTCTTCGACGTGCTGCGCAAGCACCGCGGGGAGGGCGAGGCGGTCGTCTTCGCGCGCTCGGCGACGGCCGGCAGCCAGAAGTTCCCGGTGCACTGGGGCGGCGACTGCGAGGCCACGTACGAGTCGATGGCCGAGTCGCTGCGCGGCGGACTGTCGCTGGGGCTTTCCGGCTTCGGCTACTGGAGCCACGACATCGGCGGCTTCGAGGGCACCCCGACCCCCGCCCTCTTCAAGCGCTGGCTCGCCTTCGGCCTGCTGTCCTCGCACAGTCGGCTGCACGGCAGTTCCTCGTACCGCGTGCCGTGGCTCTTCGACGAGGAGTCCGTGGACGTCCTGCGCCTGTTCACCCGCCTGAAGCTGCGCCTCATGCCGTACCTGTACGAGGCCGCCCGCACCGCGCACGCGCAGGGGGTGCCGATGATGCGCGCGATGGTGCTCGAATTCCCCGACGATCCCGGGTGCGCGCATCTGGAACGGCAGTACATGCTCGGCTCCGATCTGCTGGTCGCGCCGGTCTTCTCCGACGACGGGGACGTGTCGTACTACGTGCCCGAGGGCACCTGGACGCACTTCCTGACCGGGCGGACGGTGACCGGGCCGCGCTGGGTGCGCGAGAGGCACGGATTCTCCAGCGTGCCGCTCCTCGTCCGGCCGGGCGCGGTGATCCCGGTGGGTTCCGTCGAGGACCGCCCCGACTATCCGTACGCGGACGGGGTCACCCTGCACGCGTACGGTCTGGCGCGTGGCGCGCAGGTCACGGTGGCGGTGGACGGAGTGACCTTCACCGTCGTACGGGAGGGCGACACACTGCGGGCGTCGTCGAGCGACCCGAAGGCGCCCTGGGCGCTGGCGGCGGGCGAGCGGACCGCGCGGGCGGCGGCCGGAACCGGGTTCCTGTCCTTGGAACTGGAGCCGGAACGGGAACCGGAACCGGAACTGCGGCCGGCACCCGAGCCGGAGCCGGCCCCCGGGAACGGCGCGCACCGGGAGCGGGGCTGAGCATGGTGAAGATCACCGATGTGGCCCGGCACGCCGGGGTCTCCCCCAGCACCGTCTCGTACGCGCTGAGCGGCAAGCGGCCGATCTCCGAGGAGACCCGGCGGCGCGTCGAGGGCAGCATCCGCGAGCTGGGCTACCGCCCGCACGCCGGTGCCCGCGCCCTCGCGAGCAGCCGGTCGAACGTGCTGGCGCTCGTGGTCCCGCTGCGGGCCGGCATCCATGTGCCGGTGGTGATGCGGTTCGCGGTGTCCGTGGTGACGGCCGCCCGCCGCCACGACCACGACGTGCTGCTGCTCACCCAGGAGGAGGGCGAGGACGGGCTGCGCCGGGTCGCGGACACCGCCCTCGTGGACGCGCTGATCGTGATGGACGTCCAGCTGCACGACGCGCGCCTGCCGTTGCTGCGCGGCCTGGACCGGCCGTCGGTACTCATCGGCTTCCCCGCCGAGCCCGCCGGGCTGACCTGCATCGACCTGGACTTCAAGGCGGCGGGCGAGCTGTGCGTCGAACATCTGGCGGGGCTCGGCCACCGGGTGATCGGCCTGGTGGGCTCACCGCCCGAGGTGTACGTGCGCGAGACCGGGTTCGCCCAGCGGGTGGTCCAGGGCTTCACCGCCGCGGCCGACCGCAACGGCCTGTCCTCCTCGGTCCACCCGTGCGAGGCGGACCCCGCGGCGGCCCGGCAGGTCGCCGAGCGGCTCCTGCGGGAGCGGCCCGCCCTGACGGGTGTGGTGGTCCACAACGAGCCGGTCCTGGAACCGCTGATCGACGCCTTCGAAGCACTCGGGTTACGGGTCCCGGGTGATCTGTCGGTCACCGCGATCTGCCCGGACGAGCTGGCCGGACGCGTCCGTGTGCCCGTCACCTCGATCGCCATACCGGCCGCCGAGGTGGGCGCGGGATCGGTGGAGCTGCTCATGAAGAAGCTGGGCGGCACGCCGGTACCGCAGGCCACGCTGCTGCCGCCCCGGCTGACGGTACGGGCGAGCACACAGCCGCGCCCCTGATCCGTACCCGACTTCCGTTCGTGCAAGGCACTGGCCGAAGGAGCCGTGACATGAAAGGCAAGAGAAGCAGGACAGGACCGCGCATCCCGCTCGTGCTCGCGCTCACCCTCGTCGCCGGGCTCGGCGCCACCGCCCCGGCGGCGGCCGACGACCCCGCGTACCCCTTCCGCGACCCCCGCCTCTCCGTGGACCGCCGCGTCGACGACCTCCTCTCCCGGCTCACCCTCGACGAGAAGGTCTCCCTGCTCCACCAGTGGCAGCCGGCCATCCCCCGCCTGGGCATCCAGGCGTTCAAGACCGGTACCGAGGCACTGCACGGGGTCGCCTGGCTCGGCGAGGCCACCGTCTTCCCGCAGGCCGTGGGGCTCGCCTCGACCTGGGACCCCGCCCTGATCCGCCGGGTCGGCTCGGCGGTCGGCGACGAGACGCGCGGCTTCCAGCAGGAACGCCCGCCCGGCTGGGGCCTCAACCTGTGGGCGCCCGTGGTCAATCCGCTGCGCGACCCCCGCTGGGGCCGCAACGAGGAGGGCTACTCCGAGGACCCGTACCTCACGAGTTCGATGGCGACGGCGTACGGCACCGGTCTGACCGGCGGGGATCCCGGACACCTGAAGACGGCTCCGACCCTGAAACACTTCCTCGGCAACAACAACGAGGTCGACCGCACCACCACCTCCTCCGACCTGCGCCCGCGGGTGCTGAAGGAGTACGAGGAGCAGGCGTTCAGGCCCACGATCGAGGCGGACGCGGCGACGGGCGTGATGTCCTCGTACAACCTCGTCAACGGCCGCCCGGCCACGGTGGATCCGGCGCTCGACGACGTACGCACCTGGACCTCGCGGGACCTGCTGAACGTGACCGACGCCTACGCACCCAACAACCTGACCGGCACGGGCAGCCAGAGGTACTACGACACCCTGGCCGAGGGGAACGCGGCGGCGCTGAAGGCGGGCATCGACAGCTTCACCACGGACGACACGAACTCCGTACCGACGACCACCGCCGTCAAGTCGGCGCTCGCCGACGGTCTGTTGGAGGAGTCGGACGTGGACTCGGCGGCGGGGCACATCCTCGACGTCCGGGTGCGGCTCGGGGAGTTCGACCCGGGCGGCGGGAAGTACGGGGCCATCGACAAGTCGGTGGTGAACAGCCCGGCGCACCGGAAGCTCGCGCGGAAGGCGGCGGCCGACGCGGCGGTCCTGCTGAAGAACTCGGGCGGCGCACTGCCACTGAAGGCCTCCGCGAAGGACGTGGCCGTCGTCGGGCCGCTGGCCGACACCCTCTACACCGACTGGTACTCGGGCACCCTCCCGTACGCGGTCACCCCGAAGGCGGGCATCGCCGCGCGGCTCGGGGCTCCCGTGACCGGCAGCGAGGGCGTCGACCGGATCTCGCTGCGGAACACGGAGAGCGGCGCGTACGTCACGGCGGGGACGGACGCGGATGGCGAGGCGCTGAAGGAGAGCGCCGGTGACGGAACGGCCGCGCAGTTCGACGTGTTCGACTGGGGCGCCGGGATCGTGACCCTGCGCTCGGCCGCCAACGGGAAATACGTCGGCTACAACTGGTCGGACTTCGTCAACGACCAGGTCCAGCCGGGCGGCTGGTTCGTCCAGCAGCAGTTCGCGCTGGAGGAGCAGGACGACGGTACGTATCTGCTGCGGTACGCGGGCTACGAGACCCGCGAGCCCTGGTGGTCGAACCCGGTCTACCTCGGCCCGGCGGGCCCCGACGGCACGCTCGGCCTGGTCGGCAGGGCGGAAGCCGCGCACTACGCGAAGGACGTCGTCCGCAGTGGCACCGAGGAAGCCGTGGCGGCCGTGCGGGGCAAGGACGCGGCGGTCGTGGTGGTCGGGTCCATGCCCGCGATCAACGGGCGCGAGAACGACGACCGCGAGGACATGGGTCTGGCCCCGTCCCAGGAAGCCCTGGTCGAGGCGGTGCGCAAGGCCAACCCGCACACCGTCGTGGTCGTCGAGAACAGCTACCCGACCACCCTCGGCGCCCTCCGGGAGAAGGTCCCCGCGCTCCTGTGGACCACGCACGCGGGCCAGGAGACCGGCAACGCCGTCGCCGACGTCCTCTTCGGCGACGTGAACCCGGCCGGGCGGCTCACCCAGACCTGGTACCGCTCGGAGGCCGATCTGCCGTCCATCCTGGAGTACGACAACATCAAGTACGACCGCACCTACCAGTACTTCAAGGGCGACCCGCTGTACGAGTTCGGCTACGGGCTCTCGTACTCCTCCTTCCGCTACGGGAAGGTGCAGCGCGTCGACGGCGGTTACGAGGTCGCGGTGACGAACACCGGCAGCCGTGCCGGGGACGAGGTCGTGCAGCTCTACACCCACCAGCGCCTCTCCCGTGACAAGCAGCCGCTGAAGCAGCTGAAGGCCTTCGAGCGGGTCCCGCTGAAGCCCGGCGAGACGAGGACGGTGAGGCTGAAGCTGCGCGAGAGGGACCTCGCGCACTGGGACGTCACCCGCTCGAAGTGGGTGGTGGAGAGCGGCACGTACGACGTCCTGGTGGGCGCGTCCTCCGAGGACATCCGCTCCCGTACGTCCCTGAAGGTGGCGGGCGAGAAGATTCCGGCCCGGGATCTCACCCGGACCACCCGGGCGGAGAACTTCGACGACTACGAGGGGGTGCGGCTGGTGGACGAGTCCAAGGCGCGGGGCACCGCCGTGGGGGCCTCGCGCGACGGCGCCTGGCTGAAGTTCGCCGACGCGCGGCCGGTCTCCGGCCGCGCGGAGTTCACGGCACGCGTGGCGGGGGCAGCCGGGAAGGTGGAGGTACGGCTCGGCTCGCCCTCCGGGACGCTCGTCGGCACGGCGGCGGTGGCCGGCACGGGGTCGGTGTACTCGTACGCCGAGGTGAGCGCCTCGCTGTCGGCCGCCGTGAAGGGACGCCAGGACGTGTACCTGGTGCTGGGGGACGGCATGCGGCTGTCGACGTTCACACTCGGCTGACCTGCGGTGAAGCACGGTCCGGGGCGCCCGCCGGCGCCCCGGACCGTGCTTCACTCCCTCAGCACTCCATCGGCTTGCGCCACGAGCACTCCAGATCGCCGTTCCGCTCGGCCGAGCGCGCGCTCGGACTCGTCGGCTCCACCGTCACGGTCGCGTCCGCCGTGGACCGGGCGAGGGTCACCACGATGGCGTCCTCCAGCGGCTTCACGGACGCGGCGAGGTAGTTGTTGAGCACGACGCTGTAGACGAGTTCCCGTCCGTCCGCGTCCTTCACGTATCCGGAGAGCGCGGACGCCCCGGTCAGCGAGCCGGTCTTGCCGACCGCGTTGCGGGCCGCGGGCGTCCCGCACATCCTGGTGCGCAGGGTGCCGCCCACGAAGCGGTCGGGGGCGCAGGCGACCGGCAGGGACCTGTACCAGTCGGCGTACCAGGGCTCGGCCCGTACCGCGAGCAGCAGTTCGGCGAACTGCCCCGCGGTGAGGTTGTTCATCCGGGAGAGCCCGGAGCCGTCCACCTGCCGCACCTTGCCCGTGTCGACGCCGACGCCCTTGAGGTAACCGCTCACGGCGGCGAGCCCGGCGCTCCAGCTGCCCTCGCCGGAGGCCTTCAGGCCCATGGTCTTGGTGAGGATCTCGGCGTGCATGTTGTTCGACAGCTTCATGAACGGGATCAGCAGGTCCTTCAGCGGCATGGAGGCGTGCGAGGCGAGCCGCTGGGCCGTCGCGGGGGTGGCCCGCCCGAGCCGGGTAGCCCCGGTCAGCTTCACCCCGTGCGCGGCGAGCGCGTCACGGAAGACGGCCGCCGCGTACCCGGTGGGCTCCCACACGCTCACCCACTCCTCGGCGCCGGAGCCGCCGACCGGTGTCGTACCGCTGACGACGATCGTGTTGGTGCCGTGCTCGCGCTCCACGGTGAGGTCGTTCGCCCCGCCCGCGGCGACGGTCGTGGCCCGTACGTCGAAGTTCACGTACTTCGTCCTGGGGGTGACGGTGACCTTGGGCTTCTCCCCTGCGGCGGCGCCCGGCGCGACCGTCACGATCACCGAGCCGGTGTCGTAGTCGGTGTCCGGGGCGACGCTCAGCGCGCTGATCTGCGCCGAGTAGTACGCGGACTCGTCGTCGGCGGCCCACGCGCGGCCGAGGCGGTTGCGGTCGAAGCGGGTGTCGTCGGCGAGGAGCCGCCCGTCGACGCGGGTGACGCCCGACGCGGCGACGCGTGCGGCCAGGGCGTCGTAGTCCGCGGCCAGGGCGGTCGGGTCGCCGGTGCCGCGCAGATACAGGTCGCCGCTCAGCGTGGAGCCGTGCCGGCGGCCGGTCGCGAGGACGTCCGTGGTGAACGTGTGGTCGGGGCCGAGGATCTCCATCGCCGCGGCCGAGGTGGGCAGTTTGGTGTTCGAGGCGGGCATCAGCCGTGCGGTGGGCGACCGCTGGTACAGCACGTCCCCGCTCGCGGCCTCGGCGATCACGACGCTCGCCGCCCCGCCCTCCAGCCGGCTGTCCCCGAGGATGGTGTCGATGGCCTCCGGCAGTCCGCTGGTGCCCGGGTCGGCTCCGGCGGGCGCGCTCCAGCCGAGCCCGGCCAGCAGCATCCCCAGCACCACGGCCCAGGTCCACGCCCGTCCACGCGGGTGGTGAGATCTCTTGCCTTCTCCGGCTCCTGCGAGTCGTCTCATGCCACAGCAGCATCCACGACGAAGGCCCCGCTGCCTATGGCAGCGGGGCCTTCGCTTCTAAATGTGAACATGGGAAAGTGGAGATGGCGGGAATCGAACCCGCGTCCAACGGTGCAGAATCAGGGCTTCTCCGAGCGCAGTTCGCTTAGATTTTCTCAGCCCCGGAGATCACGCGAACAAGTCTCCGACGGGCTCAGTCACTGTTTGATTTCCCGTCTCACCCCGTGACCGGGTCAGACGGTTTAGTTCCCTTGATTATGCCAGGATCCGGGTCGGGAACACCCCCGGGCTGACACCCATTTAGGGTCCTTCAGTCACTGGTTATTAAGCAGCGAGGGCGAAGGACTGGGAATCGCTCTTGGAATTGGCGATTATTGGTTGCGACATATGGTTAACGAGATCATTGCCGCTTCCTCGGCTCGCTTCCCCTGCTTCGACAGCCGCTGTCGAAACCGATCATCCCCATGTTGTTTTTTCAAAACCCTCCGAAGAGGACCCTCCGAGGAGGGAGTGTGCACCCGCTGTGAGGTGCGTTGCCATCGTACGTGACCAACGCACGTCGATGCCACTGTATTCCCGGCGGCCCCTCGCGGCGGGTGTGCCGGGCCTGCCGTCCTACTCGCCGCGCTGCTTGCGCTTGACCGCCGCGATCGCCCGGTCCGACTCCCGCCGGTCCTGCTTCTCGCGCAGGGTCTGACGCTTGTCGTATTCCTTCTTGCCGCGGGCCAGCGCGATCTCGGCCTTCGCCCGGCCGTCCTTGAAGTACAGGACGAGGGGCACGATGGTGTGACCCGTCTCCTCCGACTTCGAGGCCAGCTTGTCGATCTCCTCGCGGTGCAGGAGCAGCTTACGCTTGCGGCGCGCGGAGTGGTTGGTCCAGCTGCCCTGGCTGTACTCGGGGATGTGCGCGTTGTGCAGCCACGCCTCGTTCCCGTCGATCTGGACGAAGCCGTCGGCCAGCGAGGCGCGCCCCTGGCGCAGCGACTTCACCTCGGTGCCGGTGAGCACGAGTCCGGCCTCGTAGACATCGATGATCGCGTAGTCGTGCCGGGCCTTCTTGTTCTGCGCGACGATCTTGCGCTTGCCGTCCTTGACGGCGGCTTTGGCGCCACCTCCCTGCTTCGGCTGGGATTCCTTCGGTACGTACATGCCCTTGCTCATAGTGCTGGCCATTTTCGCACTACAGGGGGGCCGGAGGGAAAGCCGATTACGCGAAGTGCGGGCCGGCGGCCGCGAGGGCCGTGCGCGGGCCGGTCACTCGGCGTCCCCGAGCCCGCTCAGGACGGTCTCGGCGCGCTCCAGCGCGCCCTCCTCGACCTCCAGGTCGGGGGTGATGCCACGGGCGTCCACCGAGCGCCCGGAGGGGGTGCGGTAATGGCCGACCGTCAGTTCGGCGACCGAGCCGTCCGGCAGCCGGCTCGGCATCTGGACCGAGCCCTTGCCGAAGGTCCTGGAGCCCACGACGACCGCGCGGCCACGGTCCTGCAGACCGCCGGTGAGGAGCTCGGCCGCGCTCATCGTGCCGCCGTCGACGAGCGCGACCAGCGGTCTGGTGGTGTCGCCGCCGGGATCGGCGTGCAGGGCCTTCTGGTCGCCGTTCACGTCGTAGGTGGCCACCAGGCCGCCGTCGAGGAAGGCGGAGGCGGCGGTGACGGCCTCGGTGACCAGGCCGCCGGAGTTGCCCCGCAGATCGAGGACGATCCCCCCGTCGACGGGCGCGTCTGCCACTGCGGTCCGTACGAGGTCGCCGGCGCCCTTGGTGAAGGCGGCGACCTTGATCACGGTGACGCCGCCGGGGAGTTCGCGCACGCTCACGGAGTCGGTGGACAGCCGCGCCCGGTGCAGGGTCTCGCTCCACGCGCGCGTGCCGCGCTGCAGTCCGAGGTCGACGGCGGTGCCCGCGTCGGCGTCGGTGGCGTCGCCCCGCAGTAACGAGACGACCTCGGTGACGGGCCTGCCGTCGACACGGTGGCCGTCGATGCTGCGCAGCCGGTCGCCCTTGCGGATGCCCGCGGTCGCGGCGGGCGAGCCCGACTGGACCCGGGTCACCTCGATGCGTCCGCCGCGCTCGCGCCGGGCCCAGAGGCCGACGCCGGTGTACTGGCCGCCGAGGGCTTCCTCGAACTCCTCGTACTCGCCCGGGGAGTAGACGGCGCCCCAGCGGTCGCCGCTGCGGCTGACGGCCCGCTCGGCGGCCTCCACGGGCGACTTGCCGTCGGCCATCGCCTCGGCGGCGGCGTCGGCGACGTCGTCCTGGTGACCCGCCTGCGCGGTACGGGCCGCCGGGGAGACGGATTTCCGGCCGGGGGTGTCGAACGAGCCGGTCGCGGCGCCCGCCGCGAGGACGCTCGCGAAGACCAACGTCAGGGCCGCCCCGCGGCGGATGCGGCGGGGCTGACAGAACAGGTCACGGCCTGACATGCGGGTGAGTCTAGGACAACGGGAAGGGCCGTACCGGCGGTTGCCGGTACGGCCCTCTTGGCATGTGTCACACCTTCAAGTACTTGCGCAACGCGAAGAACGCGGCCAGCGCGGGCATCAGAAGGCTCGTGGCGAGGATCAGCGGCAGCTTCGTGAGAACGGCGTCCCAGCCGATGAAGTTGATCAGATTCAGCTTCTCGGACAGGGCGAGACCGTGGTCGATGATGAAGTACCGCGCGATCACCAGGAAGGCGCAGGCGACACCACCGCCGATCAGTCCGGCGACGGCGGCCTCCATGATGAACGGCGCCTGGATGTAGAAGCCGGACGCGCCCACCAGGCGCATGATCCCGGTCTCACGCCGACGGCTGAACGCGGAGACGCGCACGGTGTTGACGATCAGCATCAGCGCGACGACGAGCATCATCGCCATCACCGCCCGGGCCGCCCAGTTCATGCCGTTGAGCAGCCCGAAGAGGTTGTCGAGGATGCCCTTCTGGTCCTGCACGGACTGCACGCCGTCACGGCCGTCGAAGGCGGTCGCGATGACCTGGTACTTCTCCGGGTCCGTCAGCTTGACGCGGAAGGACTCCTGCATCTGGTCCGGGGTCAGCGAGGCCGCCAGCGGGGAGTCGCCGAACTGCTCCTTGTAGTGCTTGTACGCCTCGTCGCTCGACTCGTGCGTGACGTTGTCGACGACCGACATCTTGCCCAGGTCGGTCTGGATCTGCTTCTTCTGCTCGCTGGTGACCGCCCCCTTGGCGCAGTTGGGGTCGGACTCCGCGTCGGACTTGTTGCAGAGGAAGATCGAGACGTTGACCTTGTCGTACCAGTACCCCTTCATCGTGCTCACCTGGTCGCTCATCAGGAGCGAGCCACCGAACAGGGCGAGGGACAGGGCGACGGAGACGACGACCGCGAAGGTCATCGTGAGATTGCGGCGGAGACCGACACCGATCTCCGACAGAACGAACTGGGCGCGCATGGCGTCTTCTCAGGCCTTTCCGTGGACGGACGCGTGGGACTCGCGGTCAGTGCTGATAGCCGTAGACGCCGCGCGCCTGGTCGCGGACGAGGCGACCCTTCTCCAGCTCGATGACGCGCTTGCGCATCTGGTCCACGATGTTCTGGTCGTGCGTCGCCATCACGACGGTGGTCCCGGTCCGGTTGATCCGGTC
This sequence comes from Streptomyces sp. NPDC017991, assembly GCF_044328075.1. Lineage (NCBI taxonomy): Bacteria > Bacillati > Actinomycetota > Actinomycetes > Kitasatosporales > Streptomycetaceae > Streptomyces > Streptomyces sp. NPDC017991. Next base: position 876,354 of record NZ_JBIRGP010000002.1, read on the forward strand.
GAGCAGCTTCATGATGCCGACGGAGGTCTGCGGGTCCAGGTTTCCGGTGGGCTCGTCCGCGATCAGCAGCTTGGGCCGGTTCACGAACGCTCTCGCGATGGCCACTCGTTGCTGCTCACCGCCGGACAGCTCGCCGGGCATCCGGTCCTCCTTGCCGCCGAGGCCGACGAGGTCGAGCACCTGGGGCACGGACTTGCGGATCTCGCCCTTGGACTTGCCGATCACTTCCTGCGCGAAGGCGACGTTCTCGGCGACCGTCTTGTTGGGCAGGAGGCGGAAGTCCTGGAACACGGTCCCCAACTGGCGGCGCATCTGCGGCACCTTCCAGTTGGAGATGCGCGCGAGGTCCTTGCCCAGCACGTGCACCTGACCGTGGCTGGCCCGCTCTTCGCGCAGGATCAGCCGCAGGAAGGTGGACTTTCCGGAGCCGGATGACCCCACCAGGAACACGAACTCGCCGCGCTCCACCTCCAGGGAGACATCCCGGAGAGCGGGGTGGGTCTGCTTGGCGTAGACCTTGGAGACGTTGTCGAATCGGATCACGGATGCACCACAGGGCGTCGGGGATATCGGGGGTAGATGAGCGTGACCTTACGCGACCCGGGTACACGCGCGCAGGCGCCGGGACGGGTTGCACAAGGGTTGTGCGCATTTGTACCGGGCACATAGGAGGAGAGGCTTCTTCGGGAAGGGCTCCGCCCCTCAGGGGCGCGGGGAACTGCGCGACAAGCCCCCGCCGCCCCGCGGTCGCGATACATCCTGGAGCCCCCTCCCGAGGCGCTCACGGAGCCCCCTGCAAGGGAACCCGCGCACCTTCCGGAGGAACCTGGCACAGTGGAGAGGGAACGTATCCGTCCCGGAGAGCGTTGTGTCCGTGGAACCGGTGCAAGGAGGGCGAGCGCATGACGTACGACCGGCTGGTGTGCGCGAACTGTGCCGCGCCCGTGAACGAGGGCCGCTGCCCAGTGTGCCGCGCGAACCGCGCACGGCTGCAGAACGAGGGCCCCATGGGCGGTGGACTCAACCCCATGACCTTGATCGCGCTGCTCGCCATCCTGATCGCGGCGATGGCCCTGCTGGCCCACCAGACCGCCTAGGACCCGCCACCACCACACCAGGAGACACGCGTCACAGGCGTGGGCGCGCGTCGGGGAGACAACTCGGCAGAACTCGGAGAGCGAACAGGAAGGGCCCGGAGCCGATGGCTCCGGGCCCTTCCCGCATCACACTTCACACGTCATGCGTCACGCGTCGTACGTCAGGCAGCCGCGCCGCGGCCGCTCGTGAGGCGCGGCAGCATACGGAAGCCGATGCCGCCGGCGATCATCGTCGCGGCGCCGATCATCAGGTACGTGATGTTCTCGGCGGCGCCGGTCTCGGCCAGCTCGCCGCCGGTGCCCTGCGCGGAGGTGTCCGAACCGGTGTCGGTCAGGCTCTCCTTGCCGGCGCCCTGCTCGACGACCTTGGAGCCACCGCTGTCGGCGCTGTTGTCGTTGCCACCGGTGCCGCCGCCGTTGCCGCCGCCGGTCCCGTTCTCGCTCCCGTTGCCGGGACTGGTCGGGTCATCGGTGGGGTCCTCGGTCGGCTCCTCCGTGGGCTCGGTCGGCTCCTCGGTGGGGTCGGTGGGCTCCTCGGTGGGCTCCTCGGGGTCCGTGGTGGGGTCCGTCGGGATCACCGTCGGGTCCTCGGTCGGCTCCGGAGGAGTCGGGGCCGGGGTCGTCGGGTCGTCGACGGCGATACCGACGCCGACACCGCTCTCGTCGACGCTCGCGCCGACGTTGAGACCGGCCACGTCGACACCCACGTCGAGTGCCGAGGCGGCACCGGCGGCGGTCAGTGAGGCGCCGGCGGCGATCACCGCGCCGGCGGCTATCCGCGCGATCCGGATGCGCGTCTTCTTGGTCATCTGGTTGCTACCCCCAGTAGCTCATTGTCAGTGGTGCAGCGTCCGGGGCCGCGACCTCGGGGATGGCCCAGTGGGGCCCCCGGTTCACACGCGCCCCAGAAATACGCATGCCACGCGTCAGCTTTCCCATCTTTCAAAGCATCGTCAAGGTCGTTGCGACCGCGATGTCCAGATCAAGGCCTTTTGACCGGCGCAGCGTCATGTGAGTGTGATGTAAAACCCACACATTACTCACGAGAGCGCAGCAGAAAGGGCAACTGCCGTCCGGTGGACCGCAGTTGCCCTGTCGACAAAACGACGTACGAGAAAGTCGCTTACTTCTCCTGCTGCTTGCGCCAGCGAATTCCGGCCTCCAGGAAACCGTCGATCTCCCCGTTGAAAACGGCCTCGGGGTTGCCGACTTCGCATTCCGTGCGCAGGTCCTTGACCATCTGGTACGGGTGCAGGACGTACGAACGCATCTGGTTGCCCCAGGAGTTGCCGCCGTCGCCCTTGAGCGCGTTCATCTTGGCCTGCTCCTCCTGGCGGCGGCGTTCAAGGAGCTTGGCCTGGAGGACGTTCATCGCGGACGCCTTGTTCTGGATCTGCGAGCGCTCGTTCTGGCAGGAGACGACGATGCCGGTGGGGAGGTGGGTCAGCCGGACCGCGGAGTCGGTCGTGTTGACGCCCTGACCGCCCGGTCCCGACGACCGGTACACGTCCACACGCAGCTCGGACTCGTCGATCTCGATGTGGTCGGTCTGCTCGACCACGGGCAGGATCTCGACACCGGCGAACGACGTCTGGCGGCGTCCCTGGTTGTCGAACGGCGAGATCCGCACCAGCCGGTGCGTCCCCTGCTCGACGGAGAGCGTCCCGTACGCGTACGGGACGTGGACGACGAAGGTGGTCGACTTGATGCCGGCCTCTTCCGCGTACGAGGTCTCGTAGAGCTCCGTCTTGTAGCCGTGGCGCTCGGCCCAGCGCAGGTACATGCGCTGGAGCTTCTCGGCGAAGTCGGAGGCGTCGACGCCACCGGCCTCGGCGCGGATGGTGACGACGGCCTCACGGGCGTCGTACTCCCCGGAGAGCAGCGTGCGGACTTCCATCTCGTCCAGCGCCTTCTTGACGGCGGTGAGCTCGGTCTCGGCCTCGGCACGGGTGTCCGGGTCGTCCTCCTCCTCGGCCATCTCGAACAACACGCTGAGATCGTCGATGCGCCCGCGGAGGGTCTCGGCCTTGCGCACCTCCGCCTGGAGGTGGCTCAGCTTGCTGGTGATCTTCTGCGCCTCATCGGGGTCGTCCCACAGGGACGGTGCCGCCGCCTGCTCCTCAAGCGCGGCGATGTCCGCCCTCAGCTTGTCGAGGTCCAGGACGGCCTCGATCGACTCCATGGTCGAGGAGAGGGACTTGAGCTCTTCGGAAACATCGACGACTGCCACGCCCCCCAGCGTAACGGCTCCGCCAAGCCGGGCAGCCCTGGCTGCGGCCGGGGCGCTTCGTCCGCGGCCCGGCGGGGGCTGATCGCGCAGTTCCCCGCGCCCCTTCAGGGGCGCGGGGAACTGCGCACCGGGGGACAGGGGGCGGAGCCCCCGTGCAGTGGCGGGAACCCCCTCCGGTCACGGGGAGGCCGGTGCGGAGCTCTCCGTGTCGGAGGGGGACCCGTCCGCGTCGTCCCCCGACGCGGCCAGCCACGCGCCACCCCCTATGGCGGCGACGAGCGCCACCCCCGCCACCCCGAGCGTGATCCGGCGCCGCCGCGCGGAGGCGCGATGCCGCGCGGACCCGGGCCGCGGCGCCCCCGCCGCCCGAGGCGCCCGCGCGGTACCCAGCGCGCCCCCCGCCAGCTCGTCCGGCCCCGGCACCCGCATGGACGTGTGCGTGTCCCGGTTCGAGTCCGGCTTGGCCCCCGGCACCAGCGGAACGGCTCCGCGCCGCACCCGCTCCCGCGGAACCTCCGGCTCGGCGGGCGCCGCGTCCTCGTAGGGACCCTCGGCCTCCCCGTCGGGCTCGTCGACGTCCAGCGGCGGCATCCCGGCGAGCAGGGGCAGCTGCTCCCGCAGCCGCTCCCCCAGCTCGGACGCCCGCAGCCGCGAGGCCGGCGCCTTCGCCAGACACTGCACGAGCAGCTGCCACAGCTCCTCGGGGATCCCGGGCAGCGGGACGACGGTCTCGGTGACGTGCCGCCGCAGCACCGCCCCCGGATGCCCGCCGCCGAAGGGTGTGAACCCGGCGAGCAGCTCGTACAGCACGGTCGCCAGCGCGTAGATGTCGACGGCCGCCCGCGGCGGCAGCCCCTCGATGATCTCCGGCGCCAGGTAGTCCGGCGTACCGATGATCTTCGTGGCGCGGGTGCGCCGCGGTGAGTCGATGAGTTTGGCGACCCCGAAGTCCGTGAGCAGCGCGGGGTGCGAACCGCCGGGTCCGAGCGACCCCTGCATGTCGAGCAGCACGTTCTCGGGCTTCACGTCCCGGTGCACGACTCCCGCCGCGTGCGCCGCGGCCAGCCCGTCGGCGACGTCCGCCACGATCGCGACGGCCGCCTCGGGCGCGAGGCGCCGCTCCCGGTCGAGCCGGGTCCGCAGGTCCGTGCCGCGGACGAGGTCCATGACCAGGGCGAGGTCGGTGCCGTCGACGACCAGGTCCCGCACGGAGACGACGTGCGGATGGTCGAGGCCCAGCAGGGCCGTCCTCTCCTGCACGAACCGTCCCACCAGCTCCTGGTCGGACGCCAGGTCCTCGCGCAGCAGCTTGATGGCGACGGGCCCCTCGGGCCCCTCACCCAGCCACACCGTTCCGGCGCTGCCCCGTCCCAGGATCTGGTGCGCGGTGTACCGGCTGCCGATCTTCCGTACCAAGACTGCTCCTACGGGCGCGTGTTGGCGACAAAACTACGCGCCCGGAGCACCAACCTTCACTTCGGCGGCGGAAATCACCCCCCAGGTGTCGACAAATCCCCAGAACCGCGATGCGATTCCGGGGATTCCCAGGTGATTCCGGGGATGCCTAGTTGGTGGATCCTCCGCCGATCTTCTCGACCCATCCGGAGACCGTGCTGAACCAGTCCGACAGCTGCTCCCAGTACCCCTTGGACGTGCCGATCCAGTCCTGCAGCGGGCTGAACTCCCAGATCGCCCACCCGGCCGCGAACAGGATGACGATCGTGAACAGGCACCCCTTGAGGCAGCCGAGTCCGGGGATCTTCATCGGGTTGGCGCTGCGCTGCCGGGGCTCGCGCGGTGGCCGCGGCGCGGGCTGCTGGGGCTGCTGCGGCGGGGAGTACCGCTGGGGCTGGGGGGCCTGCTGCTGCGGGGCGTAACCCTGCGGCTGCTGGCCCTGCTGGGGGTAGCCGTATCCCTGCTGGTTCTGCGGCGGCGGCTGCGGGGAGCGCTGCCTGCGCTGTCCGCGCGGCTGCGGCTGCTGGGCGGGCGGCTGCTGCGGCTGCTGCTGGGGCGGCCGGGAGACCTGCCGCTGCGGGCGGCGGCGCAGCGGGTCCTCGTTCGGGTCGAGGTACGACTGCACCTGCGTCGCCTCGTTGCGGTCGCGGGCCGCGCGCAGCTGGTTCTGCCAGGGGTGCGGGTCCTCGGGGCCCGCCCCGGGCTGGTTCGGCGGTACCGGCGGCATCACGGCAGTCGGGTCGGCCGCGCCGCGGTGGGGCAGCACGGCGGTGGGGTCGGCCGCGCCGGCGCCGGTGTGCGGCAGGACGCTGGTCGCGCCGTTCGGGTCGTACGAGCCGGCGCCCTGCGGGAGCACCTGGGTCGGGTCGGCGGCGCCGAACTCGCCCGGTACGGCGGCGGGCGCCGGGTCCGGGACGAGGAGTACGCCCACGGCCTCGGCGGCGGCGATCTGCGCGGAGTTCGCGTGCACCCCGATGCCCTCGGCGACCGTACGCAGACCGCGGGCGAGGTTCTCGGCGCTGGGCCGTTCGTCGGGGTTCTTGCGCAGGCAGCGCTCGATGACGGTCCACAGCGGGTCGGGGACCGTGGAGGGCCTGCGGGGCTCGGCGCTCAGGTGCTGGTGGAGGACCTCAAGAGCCGATCCGCCACCGAACGGCGGCCGGCCGGTGACCAGCTCGTACAGCATGATCCCGGCGCCGTAGACGTCGACGGCGGAGGTCTGCGGGCGGCCCTCGGCCGACTCGGGCGCCACGTACGCGGGCGTGCCGACGAACTCGTGGGTGCGGGTCAGCCCCGGGGAGTCGGCGAGGCGGGCGATGCCGAAGTCCGTCAGCATCGGGTGCATCTGGCCGTTGAGCTGCTGGAGCAGCACGTTCGCCGGTTTCAGGTCGCGGTGCACGACACCGTCGGCATGGCTGGCGGCGAGCGCGTCGGCGACCTGGGCGGTGAGGAGGGCCGCGGCGACCGGTGAGAGCGGGCCGTTCTCGCGCAGATAGCGGTGCAGGTCGGGACCGTCGATCAGGTCCATGACCAGCGCCAGCAGATCACCCTCGACCACGAGGTCCCGTACGCGCACGATGTTCGGGTGGGTCAGGCGGAGCAGCACGGAGCGCTCCCGCAGGAACCGCATCACGATGTCCGCGTCGCTGGCGAGCTCCTCCTTGAGGACCTTGATCGCCACGGTCTCGCCGGGCTGGCCGGCCACGGCCGCCTCGGCGCCCGCGGTCTCGCGCTGGCTGGCCCGCCACACGGTGCCCGTGGCTCCGCGCCCGAGCGGTTCCTCCAGGAGGTACTTGCTGCCTACCGGCCGCACGTCATGCGCTCCCTGCTGCTTGCTTGGCTGGTCCGTCCACCGCGCTACGGGTGGTTCCGACCCACTGTAATGCCGCCGAACACGGCTCCGGGTTGTCGTCGCACTGCGGTTTTCTCAGTCCCGCCCACCCATGCATTACGTGGGGCTTTCCCGTATCCGTTCGATGAAAAGACGCTCGCTTCGGGTGCTTTGGTTGCCGGATCTTGACGTGACCGGTCTCAACCGGGCATTGGTCAGGCACTTTTGCGGGCAGAGCCGACCAATCAAGATCACTTGCTTGCGGAGTGCGGGCGTGTTGTCAGTATCAAGTGCGAGGATGCTTTCCGTACTGGCCGACGTGCCCGTGCGCGGTGGGGGAATCTGCGGTGGGGACCGCGGGAGAGCCCCGTCGCGGGCGCCCGCGACAGAAGGGACCGCTGACGGCGATGCAGATCCGGCTGACCGTCGTAGACCCGCTGGGGACGCGCCCCGACGGACGCCCCGCGTCCTGCGACGTGCTGGTCACAGCACCCGCCGGGACCGCACTCGCGGCGGTGGCCTCCGGCCTCGCCTCGGCGGTCGGGGGCGAGGGCCCCGGGGTGCTGTACGCGGAGGCGGAGCGGCTCGACGCACAGCGCTGCACGCTGGGTGAGCCTCCCCTGATGGACGGCGCCGTGCTGTCCCTGGGGTCCCCCGCGCAGCCCGGCCCCGATGTCGATCCCGCGGCGGCACAGCTGCGCGTGGTCGCCGGGCCCGACGCCGGGGGCGTCCATCTGCTGCACGGCGGCCGGATCGACATCGGCCGTTCCGCCGACGCCGACGTACCGCTGGACGACCCGGACGTCTCCCGTCTGCACTGCGCCGTGACGGTCGCGGCGGACGGCCATGTCTCCGTGGCGGACCTGGGCTCCACGAACGGCACGGTGCTGGACGGCAGGCGCGTGGGCGAGCGCCCGGTGCCCTTCCCACCGGGCGCGCTGCTGCGGGTGGGCGAGTCGGCCCTGCTGCTGGCCCCGGCGGGCGAGCCGGCCGACATCCTGGAGACCGCCCCGGACGGCGAGGGGCATGTACGGGTGGTGCCGACGGCGGCCGGGGCCCCTGGCCGGGGGCAGTCGGGGCCGGGGCGGACTGGGCAGTCGGGGCAGTCGTCGGGCGCTTCCGGGGGAGCCGGACGCTCGACGGTTTCAGGTCGTTCCGGGGCAGGACACGGACAGAGGCAGGCGCAGGCGCACGGGCAGGCGCAGGGGCGGATACGGGGCGAGGGGACGAACCCGGGCGACAGCCAGGGGCACGGACAGGATCAGGGCCTGGGCCGGGGCCGGCGACCTGAGCAGGGGCGGAATCCGGCCATTTCCGGTGAGACCGCGGAGGCCGGATCCGGAGCTTCGTCCCGGTCCGCTTCCCGGTCCGCGTCCCGGTCCGACTCGGGCACCGGAGGCGCGCGGGTGCCGCGTGCGCGGGACGAGGACTCCGGGGACGCCCGGAGCACCGGCGGTTCCCGCTCCGGCGTCGCGCCACCGACCGCCGAGACCGGTCACGGTTACGGCACGGCCGGGTGGGGCGCCGCCGGGGGCGGGGTCCCGGGCACCCAGGAGCACCTGCCGGCGGGACCGCATGTGGTGCCGGGCCAGGGCGGGGCGCCCCGGATCGAGTACGGGGACACCGGGGACCGGGTCGAGTACGGGGACTCCGGGGAGCCGTACGAGGAGGATCCGGGACCCGACGTCCAGGGACCGGGTGAGGGCAAGCGGAAGGGCACTCCCCTCCGGGGGACATCCGTGCCGCGCAACGCGCGCAAGCGCGGCCTCTCCGCGTGGGCCCGCCGGCTGGCGGGGTCCCGGAGCGAGGACCAGTACGGCGACGAAGCCGAGTACGACCCGTACGACTCGTACGAGGCGCCGTTCGCCGAGCCCGTCGCCCTGGGCGTGCCCGCGCCCGAGCGGTGGCCCGATCCGGCCGCACTGCTGTTGGCGGCGCTGGGACCGGGACCGCGGCTGTGGGAGCGCGAACCGGGACACCAGGAAACCCTCACGGTCCGGCTGGGTACGGCGGACCGGAGCACGCCCGACGGCTCCGGACTGCTGTCCGCGGTCCCGGTGACCGCCGGGCTGCGGGAGGTCGGGGCGCTGGGTCTGGCCGGACCGCGCGAGCGGCTCTCGGGGCTCTCGCGCGCGGTGGTGGCCCAGCTGGCCGCGCTGCACTCCCCCGACTCGCTGGAGATCACCCTCCTCAGCACCGACCGCTCGCGCTCCCTTGAGGAGCGCATCGCCGAGTGGTCGTGGCTCGGCTGGCTGCCCCACGTGCGCCCCACCCACGGCCAGGACTGCCGCCTGCTGCTCGCCTACGACCGCGAACAGGCGACGGCGCGCACGGAGGAGCTGATCCGGCGCCTGGAGGACCATCTGACGGAGACGGGGCGGGCCGCCGAGCGGGGCCACGGTCCCCGCGTCGGCTCGGGCTCGCCGGACGACAGCGGGGCCTTCGCGCCACGCCCCAGGAACCCTGCGGACGCCGGGGCGGCACCCCTCCAGGACGCGTCCGGCGCACCCGCCCCCGGGAGCCGTCCCCTCGGCCGCGACGCCAACATCACCCACCTCGGACTCCCCCGCAGCGGCATCCAGGCCGGTGAGGCGCGGGGCAGGGCCGGGCGGCCTTCATGGGCCCGGTCGGACGACCCTGCGGAGACCGGGTGGTCCGGTCCCCACACCGTCGTCGTGGTGGACGGGGACCCCGGGTCGGCCGGTGTACGGGAAGCCGTGTCGCGACTCGCGGCCGAGGGCCCCCAGGTCGGCATCCATGTCATCTGCCTCGCCGAGACACCGGCCGCGTCGCCCTCCTCGCCCGTGAGCGACACGTACGAGGCGGCCTGTGCGGTGTCGCCGGCGTTCCGCGAGTGCGGGGCTGTCGCGCTGCTCAGCGGCGATGTGGCGACGGCCCTGCGGCTGCTGCGCGTGGCGCCCGCGACACAGGCCCACGGCTCGTCGGGCCCCACGGATTCTTCTGGTTCTGCTGGCTCTTCCGGCCTTTCTGGTTCGTCTGGTTCTTCGGTTTCTTCTGGTTCTTCGGGTTCTTCGGGTGGGCCCGTCGGACATGGCACGGTCGCCACGGTGGACGCCGTCTCCATGGCGTGGGCAGAGCGCTTCGCACGGGCCCTGGCGCCGTTGCGCGCGGAGGGCGGGGCCGGTGAGCGGCACACCCGCGTGTCCGCGCCCCTGCCGCAAGCCGCGCGGCTGCTGGACGAGTTGGGTCTGGCGCGGGCGACCCCGGCGTCCCTGATGGCGCGTTGGGCGGACGCGGCCGACGACCCGGAGGCGTTCGGGGGCCGGGCCACGGCCGTGCTCGGCGCCGGACCGCGCGGCCCCGTCGGCGTGGATCTCGTCGGCGAGGGCCCGCACCTGCTGATCGAGGGCCCCCCGGGCAGCGGGCGTACGGAGCTGCTGCGTTCGGTCGCCGCGTCGCTCGCCGCCGCGGAGCGGCCCGACCGGCTCGGGATCGTGCTGGTCGACGGGCGGGACGGCACGGGCAGCGGTGGTGCGGCGGCGCGCGGGGACGGGCTGCAGGTCTGTACGGACCTGCCGCACGTCACGACGCATCTGGGCGCGCACGATCCCGTACGCATGCGGGAGTTCGCGCAGTCCCTGTCCGCCGAGCTGAAGCGACGGGCCGAGCTGCTCGGGCGCCTCGACTTCACGGAGTGGCACGCCGGCCGGGAGGGGCCCCGCCGGGTCGTCGCGCAACGGTCGGCGGGTTCCGTGTCCGGTGCTGCTGGTGCTGCCGGTGCGGGAGACATCGACACGACGTCCAGTTCGACGCTGCGGCTGCGTCCCGCCGCGGCCCGGCCCCGTCCGGACGCGGGGCCGCCGCTGCCCCGGCTCGTCGTGGTCGTCGACGACCTGGACGCGCTGCTGTCCCCCGCGCTGGGCTCCCCCGGGCGTCCGGCGGCCGGGTCCGTCGTACGGGCCCTGGAAGGGGTCGCGCGGGACGGTGAGCGGCTCGGGGTGCATCTGGTGGCGGCCACCGGTGGCGGGGTCCGTACGGACGAGACGGAGCTGGCCCGGCGGGCCGGGCTGCGGGTCGTGCTCGAAGCGCCCGGGGTGGGGGCGGAGGAGCCGTCGCCGGGGCGGGGCCGGGTCGGTGGGGCGGGGCCCGGTGGGCGGTCCGTGCCGTTCCAGGGCGGGCGGGTCACGGGGCGCATCCCCCGTACGGCGACGCTCCGGCCCACGGTCGTGCCGCTGGAGTGGGCGCGGATGGGGGATCCGCCTGCGCGGCGGCCCGTGCGGGAACTTGGCAACGGGCCGACGGATCTGGCGCTGCTGGCCAGCGCCCTGGATCGAGCGGCCCGCTCGGTCTCGGCAGCCGAGGTCCCCTCCCTCCTGTAACCACCCCGGGGGCTGCGCCCCCGGACCCCCCATCGCGCTGAACACGCTCGTCCTCAAACGCCGGACGGGCTAAAAAAACCCAGGGGCGCAGCCCCGCCCATCAGGGGCGCGAGGAACTGCGCGAGCAACCCCCACCGAACCCGCACCCGACAACACACCCCACCGCACCAGGGGCGCGGGGAACTGCGCGACCGGCCCCCACCGGGCCCGCACCCGAAGACGTACCCCGCCGGGTCCGGGGCGGAGCCCCGTCGTGGGGGTCGGCCCGCGCCCAACCGCCCACGTCACGACGCGGTCACGATCACCCCCTTGACAGCGCAGGCGCCCTTGCCGACGTCGAGCGGACGGGCGTAGACCAAGAGCGCACGGGACAGCGCCAGCCCCTGCCGTCGATCCCCGCCTGCCGCCCGGCCCACCCTCACCCCGGGCGGACGACGGGGATCCGACGACAGGACCTCGGACGTTCGACGGAGAACGGGGCACACCATGCGCAGCAGCACTCGCAGCAGCACTCTTCGGATCAACAGGTCGCACAGGAGAAGCGGAGCCGCGAAAGCCGCAGCCGCCGTCGTCGCGGGGGCGATGGCACTCACGCTCACGGCATGCGGCGGTGACGACGACAAGGACGGCGACGGCGGCGACACCGGGACCGGCGCCGCCTCCAGCGTGCAACTCCCCAAGCTCGACGGCCAGAAGCTTGAGGTCGCGGCCGTGTGGACCGGGCCCGAGCAGGACAACTTCACCGCGGTCCTGGACGAGTTCGAGAAGCGGACGGGCGCCGAGGTCAGTTACGTACCGACCGGCAACAACACCTCCACGTTCCTCGGCACGAAGATCGAGGGCGGCAAGCCGCCGAGCGTGGCGTTCCTGCCGCAGGTCGGTGTGCTCCACCAGTTCGCCGAGAAGGGCTGGGTCAAGCCGATGGGCGCCGAGGCCAAGGCGCAGCTCGACAAGAACTTCTCCAAGGGATGGCAGGACCTGGGCGCCTTCGAGGGCAAGCAGTACGGCGTCTACGCGAAGGCCGCCAACAAGTCGCTGGTCTGGTACAACACGGCGGCGTTCGAGGCGGCGGGCATCACGGCGGAGCCGAAGACCTGGGACGAGTTCGTACAGACCGCGCAGACCCTGTCGGACGCGGGTTCGCCCGCGGTGTCCATCGGCGGGCAGGACGGCTGGACGCTCACCGACTGGTTCGAGAACGTCTATCTCTCGCAGGCGGGCCCCGAGAAGTACGACCAGCTGGCCAAGCACGAGATCAAGTGGACGGATCCCTCCGTGAAGGAGGCCCTGACCACGCTGGCCCAGCTGTGGGGCAAGAACGACCTGATCGCGGGCGGCAACTCCGGCGCGCTGCGCACCGAGTTCCCGAAGTCGGTGACGAACACCTTCTCCGGTGACACCCCGGCGGGGATGGTCTTCGAGGGCGACTTCGTCGCGGCGAACATCAACGCCGACACGAAGGCCAAGGTCGGCACGGACGCCAAGGTGTTCCCGTTCCCGGCGGTCGGCGACCGGTCGCCGGTGGTCAGCGGCGGTGACGTGGCGGTGGCGCTGAAGGACGACAAGGGCTCGCAGGCCCTGCTGACCTTCCTGGCGTCGACCGACGCGGCCGAGATCTGGGCGGCGCAGGGCGGCTTCATCTCCCCCAACAAGGAGATGAACGCGGACAAGTACAAGGACGACGTGGCGCGGGACATCGGCACGGCCCTGCTGAAGGCGGGCGACTCGTTCCGCTTCGACATGTCCGACCAGGCCCCGGCCGCCTTCGGCGGTACCGAGGGCACCGGCGAGTGGAAGGCGCTGCAGGACTTCCTGAAGACCCCTTCGGACGTCGAGGCCGCTCAGCAGCAGCTGGAGACGTCCGCCGCCAAGGCGTACAAGGGCTGACGGCCACCGATGTCGTCGCAGGTCGCGACGGCGGGGGGCCCGGCGAACCCGGTGCCTCCCGTCGGCAAACGCAAGAGTGTGATCGGTACGCGGTGGTGGGTGGCGGGGCTGTTCCTGCTGCCGGCGATCGTGCTGCTCGGCGCGCTCGTGGTCTACCCCATCGGGTACTCGGTCTGGCGCAGTCTGTACGACGCCGACGGTTCCGGCTTCGTGGGTCTCGGGAACTACGGGGACCTGTTCAGCGACGACGCCACCTTCACCGCGGTCAAGAACACCGCGATCTGGGTCGCGGTCGCCCCGGCGCTGGTCACCGCGCTCGGTCTGATCTTCGCCGTGCTGACGGAGCGGGTGCGCTGGTCGACGGCGTTCAAGCTCGTCATCTTCATGCCGATGGCGATCTCCATGCTCGCCGCGGGCATCATCTTCCGGCTCGTGTACGAGGCGGACCCCGACCAGGGCGTCGCGAACGCCGTGGTGGTGGGCGTGCACGACACGTTCGCCGAGTCGTCGGTCTATCCGAAGGCGCGCCCGTCCACCGAGAGCGACCTCAAGGCGTCCGGCGGGGGCGCGTTCACCTCCGCGGGCACGGTGGACGCGGGCTCCCCGGCCCTGATCCCGCTGGTCGGCATCGCCCCGAACAAGGTGCCGGGCAGTCCCGGGGACGCCAAGGCCGCCGAGGCCTCGGGCGACGGCGTGTCCGGCACGGTCTGGCTGGACTTCAAGCTGGGCGGCGGCGGCGCGAAGGGCGCCATCGACGCCGGTGAGAAGGCACTGCCGGGCATCGAGGTCGAGGCGGTCAAGGACGGCAAGGTGGTGGCCTCGGCGAAGGCCGGCGACGACGGTACGTTCACGCTGCCGGCGTCCGCCGCGGGCGCGCAACTGCGGCTGCCGTCCTCGAACTTCGCCGAGCCCTACAACGGCGTCGACTGGCTGGGCCCGAGTCTGGTCACCCCGGCCATCATCGGCTCGTACGCCTGGATGTGGGCGGGTTTCGCGATGGTGCTCATCGCGGCGGGGCTGGCCGGGGTGGACCGCAACCTCCTGGAGGCGGCCCGCGTCGACGGGGCCAACGAGTGGCAGGTGTTCCGCCGGGTCACGGTCCCGCTGCTCGCGCCGGTCCTCGTCGTCGTCCTGATCACCCTGATCATCAACGTGATGAAGATCTTCGACCTGGTCTTCATCATCGCCCCGCAGCCCAGCAAGGACGAGGCCAACGTGCTGGCCCTGCAACTGGTCAACGCGTCCTTCGGCGGCGGCAACAACCAGGGGCTCGGCAGCGCGATCGGCATCGTCCTGCTGCTGCTCGTGATGCCGGTGATGATCGTCAATATCCGCCGACTGCGAAAGGAGCGTCGACGGTGACCACATCCTCCGTACCTCTGAAGGGCCCCGGGGACTCCGGGGGCCCCGGGCAGCCGTCCGTGGCCGTGGACGCCTCCGGTCCGCCGAAGCGTTCGCCGGCCTCCCGGCTGGCGAGCGTCGCGGGGGGCGGTGTGATGCGGGTCTTCCTGATCCTGGTCGCGCTGCTGTGGGTGACGCCGACGGTGGGGCTGCTCGCCTCGTCGTTCCGGGACCCGACCGACATCGCGGCCTCCGGCTGGTGGGACGTCTTCAGCAAGCCGTCCCAGCTCACCACCGAGAGCTACTCGACCCTGCTCGGCAAGGAGGAGATCACCGACTCCCTGCTCAACACGGTGTACATCACGGTGCCGGCCACCGTCCTGGTCGTCGTGATCGGCGCCATGGCCGGATACGCCTTCGCCTGGATGGACTTCAAGGGCCGCGACTGGTGGTTCGTGGCCGTGGTGGCGCTGCTGGTGGTGCCCGTCCAGATCGCCCTGATCCCGCTGGCCGACCTCTTCGGCGACCTGGGGATCTTCGGCAGCGTCATCGGCGTGGTCCTCTTCCACGTGGGCTTCGGCCTGCCGTTCGCGATCTTCCTGCTGCGCAACTTCTTCGCGGAGATCCCCCGTGAACTCCTGGAGGCGGCACGGCTCGACGGGGCGGGCGAGACCCGGCTGTTCGCGACGGTGATCCTGCCGCTGGGCGCGCCCGCGATCGCCTCGCTCGGCATCTTCCAGTTCCTGTGGGTGTGGAACGACATGCTGGTGGCGCTGATCTTCTCGGACTCCGGTTCCCGGCCGCTGACGGTCGCGCTGACCGAGCAGACCCGGCAGTTCTCCGGCAACATCGAGACGCTCGCGCCCGGCGCGTTCATCTCGATGGTGATCCCGCTGGCCGTGTTCTTCGCGTTCCAGCGGCAGTTCGTGTCCGGCGTGATGGCAGGGGCGGTGAAGTAGCCCTCACAGCAGTCGAGTTGAGGGGCGGGCCGGTGCCGGTCCGCCCCTCAACGCCGTCCCGGGGTCCCCCACATGCCGCATTCGGCGTAACCCCGTAACCCCTTCGGACGTTGCCGGGCAATATGGCCGCGCCGACCCATGGATGTCCCTTGCCCCGGTTCAGTGTCATTGTCCCCGCGTACCAGGTCCAGGCGTATCTGCACGAGTGCATGGCATCGGTCCTGGAACAGTCCTTCACCGACCTGGAGCTGATCGCTGTCGACGACTGCTCGCCGGATGCCTGCGGTGCGATCGCCGACGAGTTCGCGGCCCGTGATCCACGGGTGAAGGCCGTCCACCTCAAGGAGAACGTGGGCCTCGGCCGGGCGCGCAACGCGGGTATGCGGGCCGCGACCGGCGACTACCTGGTCTTCCTGGACGGCGACGACACCCTCACCCCGCACGCCCTGCGGGACATCGCCGACCGCATCAAGGAGACCGGCGATCCGGACGTCCTCGTCTACGACTACGCGCGCACCTTCTGGTCGGGCGAGACGGTCCGCAACGTGCGGGCGGGACAGCTCCACGAGGAGGGCCCGGCGCCGTTCCGCCTCGACGACCGGCCGGGGCTCCTCGACGTCCTCATGGTCGTGTGGAACAAGGCGTACCGCCGGGAGTTCGTCGAGCGGGAGCAGTTCGCGTTCCCGCCCGGCTTCTACGAGGACACGCCCTGGACGTACCCGGTCCTGATGGCCGCCGAGACCATCGCGACGCTCGACCGGGTCTGCGTCCACTACCGGCAGCGGCGGCAGGGGAACATCCTCGGCACCACCAGCGGCAGGCACTTCGACATCTTCGACCAGTACGACCGGGTCTTCGCCCATCTCGACGCGCACCCCGAGCTGGCGCGCTGGCGGCCGGTCCTGTTCCAGCGCATGGTCGACCATCTGTCGGCCGTGTTCCTCAAGCGCGACCGGCTGCCGCGCGGCTCCCGCGCCGCGTTCCTGCGCAGGGCCCGCGCCCACTACGTCCGTTACCGCGTACACGATGCGGGTGTCCCGTCCCGCAACCGGCTGCGGCACGCCCTCGTGCGCCTCGGCAGCCATCGCACCTACCGCGCCCTGTGGACGGCGACGCGGCTGAAGAGACGTGCCGCGCGGCTCGCCAGGGCGCTGGCCCGCGGGGTCCGGACGGCCTCGCTGCGGCTGCACTACGGCGTTCAGCGCCTGCTGCCCGTGCGGGCCGACCACGCCGTGTTCGCGGGCCGCGGGGGGCGCGGCCACGGCTGCAACCCGGGGGCGCTGGAGGCCGCGTTCCGCACGCACGCCCCGGGGATGCGCACGGCGTGGGTCGCGGACCCCGGCTTCCACCACACGGTCCCGACGGGCACGCGCAGGCTGACGCCGGGTACCGCCGCGTACTGGACGGCCCTGGCCCGGTCCAAGTACGTCGTCGGCAACGCCGGCTTCGACCGCAGGCTGGTCAAGCGGCCCGGCCAGATCCTGATCCAGACGCAGGCCGGCACACCCCTCAAGCACATGGGCCTGGACCTCCAGGACCGCCCGGCGGCGGCGCGGGACACCGACTTCGCCGAGGTGCTGCGCGACGCCGACCAGTGGGACTACTGCCTGTCGGGCAACCGCCACTCCACACTCGTCTGGGAGCGCGTCCTCCCGGCCGCGTACACGATGCTGGAGTACGGCCAGCCCCGTAACGACGTCTTCCAGAAGGCCACTTCGGCGGACGTGGCCCGGCTGCGCGAGTCGCTCGGCATCCCCGACGGCACGGTGGCGGTCCTGTACGCGCCGACGCACCGCGACTACCGCCGCAGCCAGCGCACCGCGCTCGACCTGGAGCGGGTGCTGCGCCGGCTCGGCCCGCGCTTCGTCCTGCTGACCCGCGCCCATCCCTCGTACGGGGCCCCGCTGGCCCGTAGTGGCGGCCGGCTGATCGACGTGAGCGGCCATCCGAGCATCGAGTCGCTCTGCCTCGCCTCGGACGCGCTGATCACCGACTACTCGTCGCTGATGTTCGACTACGCGGGCCTCGACCGGCCGATCGTGATCCTCTCGAACGACTCGGAGGCGTACGAGGCGGCCCGCGGGACCTACTTCGACCTGCGGGCCTTCCCGCCCGGCGCGATCGCCCGCAACGAGGACGAGCTGATCGACATCTTCGCGACCGGCCACTGGCGCGGTTCGCGTTCCGCGCAGCTGCGGGCCGCCTTCCGGGAGCGGTTCTGCCCGTACGACGACGGGCGGGCCGCCGAGCGGATCGTGCGCCGGGTCGTGCTCGGCGAGACGGCCGGTCTGCCCGCGGTGGTACCACCGGACGAGCGCCGTCCGGTGCCGTCCGCGGCGTCCCGGACCCCCGCCGCCTCGCTCCCCCCAGTCCCGGCGCCCGGAGCCCCTGTCCCGGTCGTCGACACACCCTGAGCCCCGGTCCGGCCGGCGCTTCCGCAGGGCCTCCCGGGTGGCGTGGACCACCACCCCGGAGCCGGTCGGGCACGGGCCGGCAGGGCCCCGCCGGCGCCCGGCACCGCCCTCCGGCCGCCCGCGCGCACGGCGGGACGGCCCGCCGGGGGCCCGCTCCTCCGTGCGTCCCCCGGCATCCCCCGTATGCCGCGTCCGGCGTAACCGCGTCACCCCTTTGGCCGTTCCCCGGCAATACACCCGAGCCGACCCGATCCGAGCCGACCCATGGATGTCCCCTTGCCCCGCTTCAGCATCATCGTCACCGTCCACGACGTCGCGGGGCGGCTCCCCACGACCCTCGATCCGGTGCTCGCCCAGTCCTTCACCGACTTCGAGCTGGTCGCGGCCTGCGCGGACCCGGACTCGCCCGCGGGCGCGCTCGTCGCCGAGTACGCCGAGCGGGACTCCAGGCTCGTCCGGGCCATCGGTGCCCGCGAGGCCGGACTGCGGGCGGCCACCGGGACGTACGTGCTGTTCCTGGACGCGGGTGACGTGCTGACGCCGGGGTCGCTGGCCGGGATCGACGCGCGGCTGCGGGAGGCCGGCGGGGCCGGGCCCGAGGCCGAGGTCGATGTGCTTCGCCTGGGCCACGAGCGCGTGCCGTGGTGGGAGGGTGAGCCGGTCGCGGAGCTGTTCGAGGACAGGGACCCCGCCGACGTACGGCTGCCGGTCTGGGCGACCGTCTACCGCCGCGCCTTCCTCCGCGAGCACGGGCTCGCCTTCCCCGAGGGCCGGTACACGGACCTCGGCTGCTCCGGTCTCGTGGCGCTCGCGGCCGACGGGACCGCCGTACTGCGCACGGTCTGCGTACGGCGTCCCGAACGCAGGCAGGCAGGCGGCACGGCGGCGGGCACGCGGGCCGAACCCCCCGCCGCCGAGCTCCTCGACCAGGTCGAGCTGGTGCTGGACCGGGCCGCCACCCTAGGGCTCCCCGAGGACCGGACGCGCGCCCTCTTCACGCAGCTCTTCGACCAGCTCTTCGCCGAGGTCCTCGACACGGCGGCCACCGCCCCCTGCGGCCGGGCCTTCTTCCGGCGCGCGGGCAGGCTCCACCGGCGGTACCGCCCTGCGGGCCACCGCACCGGAACAGTGCGGGCCCGGCTGCTCCGGCGGGGCGCGTACACGGCGTTCCTGGCGCTCCCGGCCCTCGGCCGGCTGACGGCGCGGGCGCGGGCGTACGCGGGCCGCTCGGCGCTGCGCAGGCGCCGCGCGCTCCTGTACGCGTGGTACCTCCGCAGGCCGCTGGACGAGAACCTCGCCGTCTTCGCCGCCTACTGGGGACGCGGCTACGCCTGCAATCCGGCGGCGATCCACCGAAAGGCACGTGAACTCGCCCCGCACATCCGGTCGGTGTTCCTGGTGAAGGAGAAGGAACTGCCGCACATGCCCGAGGACGTGGAGAGCGTGGTGATCGGGAGCAGACGGTACTGGGAGGTGATGGCGCGGGCGAAGTACACCTTCAACAACGTCAACTTCGAGCACGCCGTGGTCAAGCGCCCGGGCACCGTGCACGTCCAGACCCACCACGGGACCCCGCTGAAGCGGATGGGCGTCGACCAGATCGAGTACCGGGCCGTCGCGGCGGCCACCGGCAGCTTCGGCAAGCTGATGCGGCGCGTCGACCGCTGGGACTGCTCCCTGTCGTCCAACGCCCACTCCACGGAGGTCTGGTCGGGCGCCTACCCGAGCGCCTTCGAGCACCTGGAGTACGGCTATCCGCGCAACGACCGCTTCTACACGGCGGCCTCGGGCGAGGTCGCCGCGATCCGCGAACGGCTCGGCATCCCCGAGGGCCGGGTGGCCCTGCTGTACGCGCCGACCTACCGGGACTATCCGCGGGACGTGTCGGCGCAGTTCGACCTGGCTCGGTTCTGCGCGGAGCTCGGGGACGAGTTCGTGGTGCTGCTGCGGGCGCACTACTTCCTCGACGGCGACGCCGGTCTGCGCCAGGCGGTGGGGGACGGCCGGCTGATCGACGTGACGTCCCTGCGGGACACCGAGGAGGTCTGTCTGGCCTCGGACGCGCTGATCACGGACTACTCGTCGATCATGTTCGACTACGCCAACCTCGACCGGCCGATCGTCACGTACGCCGACGACTGGGACGTCTACCGGGACACCCGGGGCGTCTACTTCGACCTGCTCGCCGAACCGCCGGGCCACGTCGCCCGTACGCAGGACGAGTTGCTCCGGGTCCTCACGTCGGGCCGGTGGGCGGACGGGCGGTCCGCCGCGCTGCGGTCCGCCTTCCGTGAGCGGTTCTGCGAGTTCGACGACGGACAGGCCGCCGAACGGGTCGTACGGCGCGTGCTGCTCGGACAGCCCGAGGAGGAGCTGCCGGCGCCGATCCCCCTGCGGGAGCGCCTGCCCGCACCGGCCGCCGCCGTGTCCCGCCCCCGCACGCCGGCGCACTGATGGACGCGTCGATGCCCTCACGTACTCCCGCGACCCAGCGAGTTCCCGGACCTGGAAGTGCCATGCCCCGCTTCAGCATCGTCGTGCCCGTCCACAACGTGCAGGGCTACCTGCGCACCTGTCTGGAGTCGGTACTCGACCAGTCGTACGGCGACTTCGAGGTGATCGTCGTCGACGACCGCTCCCCGGACGGGAGCGGGGCGATCATCGACGAGTTCGCGGCCCGCGACGAGCGGGTCGTGGCGGTGCATCTGCCCGTCAACGGCGGTATCGGCCCGGCCCGCAACCACGGCGCGAAACTGGCGCGGGGCGACTACCTGCTCTTCCTGGACAGCGACGACAGCTACACCCCGGGCACCCTGCGGGCGATCGCCGAGCGCATCGACGCCACCGGCCGGCCGGACATCGTGCTGTTCGACTACGCGCGCACCCACTGGTACGGCGCGGTGAAGCGCAACCGGGACGCGGAGGTGTTCGGCGCGCCGGGCCCGCAGGTGTTCACCGTCGCCGAACGCCCCGAACTGCTCGACCTGTTCACGGTGGTGTGGAACAAGGCGTACCGCCTCGACTTCTTCCGCGAGGGCGGCTTCACCTTCCCGACCGGCTTCTACGAGGACGCGGTGATCGTCTACCAGACGCTGTGGACGGCCCGCACGATCACCCTCGTCGACCGGGTCTGCGTGTACTACCGCCAGCGCCGCCAGGGCAACGCGATGCGCACGCCCAGCCGGGAGCACTTCGAGGTGTTCGCGCAGTACGAGCGGCTGTTCCGGTTCATCGGGGAGCGGCCGGAGCTGGATCGGTGGCGCGGATTCCTCTACGACCACATGGCGGACCACTACCTCTTCATCCTGCGCCAGGCGGACCGCGTACCGCCGTCCTCGCGTCCCGAGTTCCACCGGCGGGCGGCCCGGGACCTGCGCGCGTACCGGCCGGACGGGCACCGGCTCGGCGCGCGCATCCCCCGGACGTCGTTCACGCTGCTCGCCCGGACCCCGTACGCCCTCCACGCCCTGCACCGGGTCGCCTCGGTGAAGCGGGCGGGGCTGCGCAGGCGTCGGCTGGTGTGGCGGCGACGGCTGCGCAGGGTGCTGCTCGCGCTGCACAGGCGGCTGGTCCTGCGGCGCGCGCTCGACCCGCATCTCGCGGTGTACTCGGCCTTCTCGCACCGGGGTGTCCTCGGTGACCCGGCCGCGATCCACCGCAAGGCGCAGGAGCTCGCCCCGCACATCCGGTCGGTGTGGGTGGTCGGCAGGAACCACGTGGACGCGCTGCCGCCGGGCGTCGAACACGTCCTGCCGGGCAGCCGCGCCTACCGCCGGGTGACGGCACGCGCCACCTACCTGATCAACAACGTCAACTGGGCGAACGACCTGGTCAAGCGCAAGGGCGCGGTCCACATCCACACGCACCAGGGCACCCCGGTGAAGTCGATGGGCGCGGACCTGCTGAAGTACCCCGGCGCCAGGCGCGGCTTCAGCGTGCCGAAGATGCTGACGCGCGCCGACCGCTGGGACTACAGCCTGGTCGCGAACCCGCACTCCGAGCTGGTCTGGGACCGCGCCTACCCCTGCGGCTTCACGTCCCTGCGCTCGGGCAGCCCGCGCAACGACTGCCTGGTCCGGCCGGAGGAGGGCCGCGCCGAGTCCGTACGGCAGCGCCTCGGCGTCCCGGCCGACAGCACCCTGATCCTCTACGCGCCGACGAACCGGGACCACCGCCAGGGCGGTTACGCGCCCACCTGCGACCTGGAGCGCCTGATCGCGGGGCTGCCCGGCGACCACGTCCTGGCGGTCCGCCTGCACCCGTCCCTCGCCCAGCACCACGAACGCGGTCTCGGCCTGCGGGACCTGGCCGCGCGGGGCCTCCTCCTGGACGTCACCGACGAACCTCGGGTCGAGGATCTGCTGCTCGCCTCCGACGCGCTGATCACGGACTACTCCTCCCTGATGTTCGACTACGCGCACCTCGACCGGCCGATCGTCCTGCACACCTACGACCTGGACACGTATCTCGCCGCGCGGGGCACGTACTTCGACGTCACCGAACGCCCACCGGGCCATGTCACCCGCGACGAGGACGAGCTGGCGCGGCTGTTCGCGTCGGGCGCGTGGCAGGACGAGGAGTCGACGCGGCTGCGGTCCGCCTTCCGGTCGCGGTTCGGCGGGTACGACGACGGCCGGGCCGCGGAACGGGTCGTACGGACGCTGATGCTGGCCGAGGACATGACGCCGCCCATGGTTCCCGCGCCCGGCGCCCCGAGCGACGCACTGACCCGCTCATGAAGGCTCGTCCCGCCGCGTGGGTGCTGTTCCTGGCCGTCCTGTTCGGCTGCCTCCAGCTCGCCAACGTCACCGGCCGGGACACCCCCGACAGCCGCAACTACCTGTCGTACGCGCTGAGTCTGGGCGGCGCCGACAAGACGGAGGCGGCGGGGCGGAGCATCGCGTACGTGTGCGCGAGCCGGGGCGAGACGGCCTCCCGCGACCACAGCGTGGACGTGCGGCGCTTCCGTGCCCCCGATCCGGGGCCGGGGGTGCGGGCGGAGTGCGACCGCTACTACCACTGGAGCGTCGGCCGGCGGCTCGACGCGGGACAGACGTCCGGCTGGACGGCGCCCTTCATGAGCGAGCGGTTCATGCGGATCTTCGAGGTGCGGCCCGGCTATCCGCTGCTGCTCCTGCCGTTCGTGACGGTGTTCGGCGTGACGTGGGGGCTGTGGGCGGCGGGGGTGTGCGTGGCGGCGGCCGGGGGCGTGCTGGTGTTCCTGATCCTGCGGACGCTGGACGTGCCGGTGGGTCCCGCGCTGACGGGGCAGGCGCTGTACTACGTGCTGCCGACGGGCGCGACCGCGATGCGGCCCATGACCGAGGGCACGATGATGGCGCTCACGCTGGCGGCGCTGTGGGGCTGCGCGCTGGTGCTGCGCGGGCGGCGGGCCGCTCCTGTGGTCGCCCTCTCGCTGGCCCTGCTCTTCACGGTGAAGCACTCGCAGGCGTTGTTCCTGGCGGTGTGTCTCGCCGGGGCGTGCTGCGTGATCGGCGTCCACCGGAGGAGGTCGGCGCGGCCGGTCGGGGACGCCGTGAAGACGCTGCTGAAGGTGACGGTGGGGGCGGCGGCGGGAACGGTCCTGCTCGCCAGGCTCCTCCACTACCCCTCGGAGTCGGACAGCCTCCAGGACCTGCTCACCGACCACTTCCTCCGGCCCGACCGGGAGCGGCCCTGGCGGGAGTTCCTCCGTCTGGAGGTCAACTTCTGGACCGAGTGGCTGCGCCGGCAACTGGCCGAACCGCTGTTCCTGGTACTGGTCGGTGCGGGGGCGTGGGGGGCGCTGCGGGCGCGGCCCGCGTTCGGGGTGGTGCTGCTGGGCGCTGCGGGGACCGGGATGCTGAGCATTGCCGCGCACCCCGATATCGCCATCGGACGGCTGATGGTGATGGTGTGGCTGGTGGCGGTGGTGGGGGTGCCGCTGTGGTGGGCGGAGGAGGGATTCCGCCCCCGCCGCCCCTACCCTTCCCGTCACGTACTCGGGGGCGCTGCCCCCGAACCCCCGGTCCTCAAACGCCGGACGGGCTGAGATGCAGCCGGACCGGCGGACATCTTCAGCCCGTCCGGCGACATCTCTCAGCCCGTCCGGCGTTTGAGGACAAAGGGGGGCGAGGGGGCGCAGCCCCCATCCAGTGACGGGAAGGGTAGGGGCGGCGGGGGCGAGAGAACTACTCGACGACGAGCTCGACCGGCACGTTCCCCCGGGTCGCGTTCGAGTACGGGCACACCTGATGAGCCTGCTCGACCAGCTTGCGCCCGCTCGCCGCGTCCACAGACTCCGGCAGCTCCACCCGAAGCGTGACCTTGAGACCGAACCCTTCCCCCTGCTTACCGATCCCCACCTCCGCGGTCACCGCGGCGTCACTGACATCGACCTTCGCCGCACGCCCCACCAAGGCCAGCGCACTGGCGAAACACGCCGAGTACCCGGCGGCGAACAACTGCTCCGGGTTCGTGCCCTGCCCATTGCCGCCCATCTCCGTCGGAATGCCGAGCTGCAGATCGAGCTGCCCGTCGGAGCTGTAGGCGCGGCCGTCACGGCCGTGGGTGGCGGTGGCTACGGCGGTGTAGATCGCGTCCATGGAAACCATCCCTCTCAAAGGTCCAAGTCGGGCCGGCGGCCTTCGGTCCCGGCCTCCGACAAACACAAGTAGAGCACACAATTAAATTGTGCACAACTGAATGACGTACCGAGGTATCCTGGAGGCATGACCACGACGCCCGTACGCGACGACGACTTCCTCCGCCTCGATCAGCAGATCTGCTTCTCGCTGAACACCGCCTCGCGCGCCTTCGGCGGCCTGTACCGCGTCGTCCTGAAGGATCTGGGGCTCACCTACCCCCAGTACCTGGTCATGCTCGTCCTGTGGGAGCACGGCGACCTGCCCGTGAAGAAGGTCGGCGAACACCTGCGGCTCGACTCCGGGACACTGTCGCCGCTGCTGAAGCGACTGGAGACGGCCGGTCTCGTACGCCGTGAGCGCAGTGCCCTGGACGAGCGGTCCGTGGTGGTCGGGCTCACCGGCGAGGGCACGGCCCTGCGCGAGCGGGCGCTGCGCGTACCGCGCCGGATCGCCGCCGCGACGGGCTTCGAACTGGCCGAGATCGACGACCTGCGCACCCGGCTCGACCGGCTCACGGGCGCGCTGGACGCGGCGGCGCTGGAGGAGACCCCCGGCCGCGAGTGACGGGGCGGGCACGTTCACACTCCCCCGACCGCCCGCGCCGCCCCCGCTCCCGCCCCCGCTACCGCCGCCGACGACGCCGACGCCGACGCCGACGGCCTGCGCACGTACAGCCGCATGACCGACCCCTTGCGCGCGTACTCGGCCCGCGGCTCGAACTCCTCCCTCACCAGGGCGAGTTTGACCTGTTCGGCGAGGACCGGCGGATCCCAGTCCGGCCGCAGCGCGTACGGCTCGGCGACCACCCACACACGGTCGAGCCCGTCGAGCCGGCGGCGCAGTTCACCGGGACCGGTCTCGCGTCCGTAGAGGGTTCCGGAGACGGGGCCGGGCTCGTGCAGCGCGATGTCCGCCGTACCGCGGAAGCCCTTCGGGTACGCCACCGCCGCGCGCCTGGCGAGCGCCGGAAGGAAGAGCACGGGGTCGCCGGGGCCCATGCGCCGGGCCGCCGCGGCCGAGACGGCGGCGAGGTTGTCGGGGCGGCGGGCGGGATCCCGGTCCGCTCGCAGGACGGGAAGCTGCGCGACGAAGACGAGAGCGACACCGAACACTCCGAGACACGTGACGGCGTACGCGCCGACGTAACGCCCCCGGAGACCGCACAGGCGGGCCGCCGCCCCGGCCGCCCGGTCCGCGCCCGCCGCCGCCAGCAGGGGCGCCCCCGCGAGCGCGTACAGCACATAGCGGTCGTCGAAGAGCGGCCAGTGGCGCGAGACGGCGAGGAGGGTCGCGGGCGGCACGAGCAGCAGCGGGAGAGCGACCGCGGGGAGGGAGAGCTCGCCGCGGGGGGCGGGCCGGGCGCACAGGGCGAGGGCGATCAGCAGCAGATACGGGAGGAGGACCAGCGGGGCCGGACCCGTGAACGACCGCAGGAGCCCTTCGACCGCCCCGCCGCCGGGTGCCCTGAGCCACGCCACCTGCCCGGCCTGCCCACGGGAGACCAGCACCAGCGGAAGCACCACGAGAAGCACACCCCCGGCGGCCCGCCCCCACCCCCACCACACCCGCCGGGACACCCGAGCGAACGCCAACGTGGCCGCATGCGCGAGCAGAAGCAGCACGGCCATCTCGTGCAGCAGGACAGTGCAGGCGACAACACCTCCATAGACGCCCCAGCCCCAGCCCCCAAAAGGGGCGCGGGGAACGGCGCGACCAGCCCCCACCGACCCGCACCCGACACACGACCGCCGGCCCCCATGAGGGGCGCGGGGAACTGCGCGACCAGCCCCCACCGGCCCGCACATGACACGCAACCGCCGGCCCCCACAAGGGGCGCGGGGAACGGCGCGACCAGCCCCCACCCAGCCGCACCCGCCGGCACACGCCCCCGGCCGGGAAGCCCGTTCCTCCGAGCCCGCCGCCCGCACAAGCGACAACGTGGCCCCCGCACCCCCCGCGGCGACCAACGCATAAGACCGCCCCTCCTGCGCGAAGTGCCCCACCATCGGCGTCACCGCGTACAGCAGCCCCGCCCACAGCCCGACCCGCGGACGCGCGAGCCGCACCCCCAGGGCCGCGACGAGACCCGCCGTCACGGCGGCCGCGCAGAGCGAGGGCAGGCGCAGCGCGACCTCGCCGGGACGGACGGCGAGGACGGGGTGCATCAGGAGGTAGTAGAGCCCGTGCACCGCGTCCACAGACTGCAGCAGATGCCAGATCTGCGGCAGCGAACGCCGCGCCACCTGGAAGGTGACCGCCTCGTCACGCCACATCCCGCCACGGTCGATCCCCCACAGGCCGATCACGAACATGACGACGCCGGGCACCACCACGGCACCGGCGCCCGCGAAGCCGACGGCACCCCTCGAACGCTTGACGGTCACGCACCAGATCTTGTGCGACTACCTGACCTTTGCCGCTGATTGACTCGTCATCAGCCGGTATGAGCCACCTTGCGGCTTACGATCCCCCGGATGATTCCCCGCACGAAGCCCTACGAGAAGCCCGACGAGAAGCCCTGCGCGAAGTCCCACGAGAAGTCGCGCAATAGGCTCCTGACCCTCGCCGCGACCTGGTCGGCCACCCGCGCCCTGATGCTCTGGCTGCTCTCCCAGGACGGCCGCACCCCCCTCGGTGTCGGCGGCGTCGCACGCGAGGCGCACGAGCTGTACGCCCGCTGGTACGGCGTCCTCGCCACCGGCACGTACCCCTCCGGCGACCGGCTGTGGCAGTACCCACCGGGCGCGGGCCCCGTCCTGCTCTCCCCCGGCCTGCTGCCGGGACTGACGTACTTCCAGGCGTTCGTGACCCTCACGCTCGCCACCGACCTCCTGGTCACCGCCGTCCTCACGCGCGCGGGCACCCGCCCCGGCCGCAGCCTGCGCGGCGCGGCACTCTGGACGGCGGCCCTGCCCCTGCTCCTGCACATCCCCCTCGCGCGCTACGACGTGCAGGTCACCGCCCTCGCCGTCATCTCCCTGTTGACGTTGTCGCGCTCCACGCGTGCGTGCGGCGCGTTCGCCGCGCTGGGCGCCCTGGTGAAGGTGTGGCCCGCGCTGACGCTGATCGGCACCCCCCGGGGCCGTACGACGAAGGAGGCGTGGACCTCGGCGGCCGTCACCGCGGGCGCGCTGCTGCTGACGCTCGCCGCCCTCTTCCGGGACCCGTTCGACTTCCTGCACCAGCAGAGCGGCCGGGGTGTGCAGATCGAGTCGCTCGGCGGCACGGTCCTGTCCTTCGCACGCCACGCGGGCTGGCCGGGGCACGTGGGCTACCGGTACGGCGCGATGGAGTTCACCGGCCCGTACGTCACCTCGATCGCCGCGGTGTCGCTCGCGCTCACCGTCGCGGCCTTCGGCGCCCTGCTGCTGTGGCGGCTGCGCGCACGGCACTGGACGCCGGCGACCCCGTACGACGCGGCGCTCAGTGCCGTGCTCCTGTTCACGGTGACGAGCCGGGTCATCAGTCCCCAGTACCTGGTGTGGCTGATCGGGCTGGCCGCCGTGTGCCTGACCTCCCGGCACACCACCCAGCGCCCGGTCGCGACGCTGGTCGCGGCAGCCGCCGCGGTCAGCTCCCTCGCGTACCCGGTCCTGTACGACGACGTCGTGGCCTGCACCTGGACGGGCACCCTGCTGATGCTCGTCCGCAACGGCCTGCTGGTGACGGCCGCCGGACTCTCCTTCCACCGCCTGTGGACGGCCGCGTCCCCTCCGGCCGGACCCCGGACCCCAGGGGCGCGCCCCGCACCCGACCGCCACCGCCCGCACGAGACAGCGGATGCCCCATAAGGGGAAATTTCCCGCATTGACTACTATTGCGTCTCGTGGAAGCCGTACGAGCAAGGGAACCCGGCACGCCTCACGGCCCCCGGCCGCACCGGGCGCAGGTGAGCGTCGTCGTGATCGGATACGAGGACGCCGCCCATGTGGGGGACGCGGTGCGCTCGGCCCTGGCGCAGGGGCCCGCGGTCCGTGAGGTGATCGCCGTGGACGACTGCTCGGCTGACGGCAGCGCAAACCTTCTGGACCGCCTCGCACTGGACGAGCCGCGGCTGAGGGTCGTCCGCCGCGAGGTCAACAGCGGCGGCTGCGGCAGCCCGCGCAACGACGGCATCGACGCCGCCACGGCTCCGTACGTGATGTTCCTCGACAGCGACGACGTACTGCCGCCCGGCGCGGTGGACGCGCTGCTGACGGCGGCCACGGGGCGGGGCACCGAGGTCGCCGCGGGCCTGTGCGTGCGCCGCGAACTGCCCTCCGGCCGCGAGGTCCGCTGGCAGCCCGAGCTGTACACGGGGGCCGCCCTGGTGACCCGCCCGTCGCGGCGCGTCCGCCTGGTCCACGACACCCTGTGCGTCAACAAGCTGTACCGCACCGACTTCCTGCGCGAGCACGGCATCCGCTTCCCCGAAGGGCGCTTCCCCTACGAGGACTTCGTCTTCACCGCACGCGTGCTCGCCGCCCGTCCGCGCATCGCGCTGATCCCGGACACGGTCTACGTCTGGCACGTGCGCCGCAGCGCCGAACGCCTGTCGATCTCGCTGGACAGGTCGGGCGTCGACAACTGGCGGGCCCGGATCACCGCCCACGCCCTGGCGTACGACATCCTCCTCGGCGCCGGTGAGAAGCGGCTGGCCCGCGCGTCCCGGGCGCGGTTCCTCGACCACGCGCTGCGGATGTACGCGCGCGAGCTGGATCTGCGCGGACCCGTGTACCGGCGTGAGTGGTGGGCCCTCACGCGCGCGTACCTCGCGACCTTCGACGCGGCCGACTTCGCGCTGGCCCCGGCGCCCGGCAGGGTGATCGCCCAGGTGGTGCTGGCCTCCGAGAAGCCGCGCGACCTGACCCGCGTCAAGGAGGTCGCGGCGCGCCCGGCCCGGCTGCGGCCCCCGTACGCGCGGGCCCCGGACGGCACGCCGGTCTGGTCGGCCGACCTGCCCCACGTCACCCTGGAACACCTCCTGCACCGGCCCGTACGCCACCTGCCCGTGGCCGTCGACGCGGAACTGCGGCCACGCGCGCGTGGCACCCGGCTGCGGCTGCGCCTGCACGAGCTGTACGGGCGGATGGCGGACGCGGCACCGGCGACCGTGGACGCCGAGTTCGTGAACCGGCGGGACGGGCGGACGGGCCTCACGCTCACCGCGCGCTTCCGTGCGGACGACCCCGACTCCGACCACGCCGCCATCGGCTCCGGCACCGGCTCCTGGACGGCCGAGGCACCGGCCGACCTCGCGGCGCTCGGCTCCGGCACCTGGGACCTGCGGCTGCGCCTGCGTTTCCACGACGGCACGGCCCGCGAGACCACCGCGCACGCGAGCACCGGCCCCGGCCTGCTGCGCCGGACGGTCCTGCCGAGCGCCCGGCACGGCGTGCTGCTCGTCCAGCCGTACGCGACCCACGCGGGCTCGCTCGCCCTGCGGATCGCGCCGGGCCTGCGGGGGACGGCGGCCGTGCTGGGCCGCAGGCTGAAGCGTTTGCTTCACTGATCCGTATCCGCACCATGAGGGACCCACGAGGGCACCCATGACACCCATGGCACCCGAGGACACACGAGGGGACGGCCGTAGATGACCTGGCTGATCACCGGCGGCGCCGGCTACATCGGGGCGCACGTCGTCCGCGCGATGACCGGGGCGGGCGAACGGACGGTGGTGTACGACGACCTGTCCACCGGGATCTCCGAACGCGTCCCGGACGGGGTGCCCCTCGTCGTCGGCTCGACCCTGGACGGGGAGCGGGTCGCGCGGGCGCTGAAGGACCACGCGATCACCGGTGTGGTGCACCTGGCGGCGAAGAAGCAGGTGGGCGAGTCGGTGGAACTGCCGCTGCACTACTACCGCGAGAACGTCGAAGGGCTGCGCGTACTGCTCCAGGCGGTCACGGCCGCCGCGGTGCCGTCCTTCGTGTTCTCGTCCTCAGCGGCGGTGTACGGCATGCCCGACGTCGACCTCGTGACCGAGGAGACGCCCTGTGTGCCGATCAACCCGTACGGGGAGACCAAGCTCGCCGGGGAGTGGCTGGTGCGTGCCACGGGCCGCGCGCACGGTCTGTCGACGGCCTGTCTGCGCTACTTCAACGTGGCGGGGGCGGCGACACCGGAACTGGCCGACGTGGGTGTCTTCAACATCGTGCCGATGGTCTTCGAGAAGCTCACGGAGGGCGAGCCACCGCGGATCTTCGGCGACGACTACGCGACCCCGGACGGCACCTGCGTACGCGACTACATCCACGTCGTCGACCTGGCGGAGGCCCATGTGGCGGCGGCCAGGCGTCTGGCCGCGGCCCCCGGAACGGACCTGACCCTCGACATCGGCCGCGGCGAGGGAGTCTCGGTCCGCCGGATGATCGACCGCATCAACGAGATCACCGGCCGCACAATCGCCCCCACGGTGACCTCGCGCCGGCCCGGCGACCCGGCCCGGGTCGTCGCCTCCGCCGACCGCGTGACCGCGGAGCTCGGCTGGAAGGCGAAGTACGGCCTCGACGACATGATCACGTCGGCCTGGGAGGGCTGGCTGCGGCTCCACCCGCAGGCACGGCGAAGCTAGGAACCGCACCGCTCCGCGGCTCCCGAAACGCACTCGCCGCGGGCCGGAATTGGTCCTGGGCCGCGGCGAGGGTGCTCTGACGGGCTCCGTCAGAGCTTGTCCATACGGGTGTAGGGGCTGACGATACGGGCCTGGCGGGAGCCGAAGTCGACGAGCATCGCGATGCCCTCCTCGACGCCGACAATCCTGCCCAGGCCGAACTGGTCGTGCGTCACACGGTCACCCAGGGCGAAGTGCTTGGCGACCGGGACAACCGGAGCTTTGAAGGGACTGGTGGACAGGTGGCGCCGGGGCGCGGATGGCTTCGTCATCGTGTTTCCAGTATGCGCCCCCGGAGGGCTTGAGAGTGAGGCGTGGATGACAACGATCCGGCCGCTACGGGGGTCGGGCGCCCCCTGAGAGGTGCCCGGAGCAGGGCGGCAGGCCCCGCCGAACCGCAGGTGGAGCGGCGGTCTCCGGCCCTCTACAGCGCCTTGAGGGCCGCCGCCGTGGCCCGGGTCAGACTCTCCAGATATCCCTTCGGCGGCTTTGGGCCGCGGATCACCACCGCGCGCCAGTACAGCGGTCCTGACATCAGGTCGAGAGCCAGTTCGCCGTCGATGTCCGGGCGGATCTCACCGCGCGCCCGGGCGGCCTCGACGATGCCGTTCGCGACGCCCGCCTGCCCCTCGCGCAGTGCCTTCTGCAGGGCCTCCGCGATCTCCGGGTTGCGGGCCGCCTCGGCCTGGAGGTCGGGGATGACCTGCGAGGCCACGGGGTGACGCAGGGCCCGTGAGGTGACCTCGTACAGCAGGCGCAGATCGCCCTCCAGGGTGCCCGTGTCGGGCGCGGGCAGCCCCTGTACGGCGATCGCGGAGACCAGGTCGAGCACCAGGTGCAGCTTGGAGCGCCAACGGCGGTAGACGGCGGTCTTGCCGACGCCCGCGCGGCGCGCGATCCCCTCGATGGACATGCGCGCGTATCCGACGGCCGCAAGTTCCCCGAAGACGGCGGCCCTGATCGCCTCCGTGACGTCCTCCCGGAGCACGGCCGCCCCGGCGGGAGCCCTGCGGCGCGGCGGCTGCGGCGGCGTTCGCGGCTGGGCCTGCTGAGGGCTCCGGGCTGCTCCGTCGGCGTTCGTCGTCATACGGACCAGCATAGGGGCGTGACGACGAAACGGTTGCGTTCCGACGTCGGATCGGCCTACGCTCACGTTACGACGATACGGTCCCGTCCCGACGTAAAGCCGTGCCCAATCGCAGCCCAATTGCAGCTCAACCGCAGCTCAAACGCAGCTCAAACGCAGCTCAACCGCAGGTAAAGGCACTTCCTTCCGCCCTCTCCGCCCTTCCCCCCGAGTGAAAGCAGCGGATGTGAGTCAGGTCCTCGACCCACCGTCCTCGGCGATCCCGCCCCCGGCGCCGGCCCCGCCCGACGACGACCCCGCGGCACTCGCCGCCCACTACGGCCTCACCGTCAGCGGCGCACGGCCCACACTGCCCGCGTACGTCCGCCAGTTGTGGGCGCGCCGGCACTTCATCACCGCGTTCGCCACGGCCAAGCTCACCGCCCAGTACAGCCAGGCGAAGCTCGGCCAGGTCTGGCAGGTGGCCACACCCCTGCTGAACGCGGCGGTCTACTACTTCATCTTCGGCGTCCTGATGGGCACGAGCCGGGGTGTGCCGGACTACGTTCCGTTCCTGGTAACGGGCGTCTTCGTGTGGACGTTCACCCAGAGCTCGATCATGGCGGGCACCCGGGCGATCTCCGGCAGCCTCGGTCTCGTACGCGCCCTGCACTTCCCGCGGGCCGCGCTCCCGGTGTCGTACGCGCTGCAGCAGCTTCAGCAGTTGCTGTTCTCGATGGCCGCGCTGGTCGTGATCCTGCTCTGCTTCGGCGTGCCCGTCGGCGTGTCCTGGCTGCTGGCCGTGCCGACGCTGGCACTGCAGTTCGTGTTCAACGCGGGCGTGGCGATGATCGTGGCCCGGCTGGGCGCCAGGACACCGGACATCGCACAGCTGATGCCGTTCCTGCTGCGGACCTGGATGTACGTCTCCGGTGTCATGTGGAGCATCGACCGGGTGCTCAGCGGCCACCCGGACATGCCGCGCGTCGTGCTGCTCGCCCTGCGGTGCAACCCGGCCGCCGTCTACATCGACCTCATGCGGTTCGCGCTGATCGACTCGTTCCACGCGAGCCAGCTGCCCGACCACGTGTGGGCACTCGCGGTCGGCTGGGCCCTGCTCGCCGGCGTCGGCGGGTTCATCTACTTCTGGAAGGCTGAGGAGACGTACGGCCGTGGCTGAACAGAGCACAGTGAGCGCAGTTGGCGCAGTCAGCGCAGTTGGCACACTTGACGACGGGGGCGACCGGCGGATCCCCACCGTCGTCGCCGACCGCGTCGACATCGTCTACCGGGTCAACGGCACGGGGGTGGGGCGGGGCAGCGCCACCGCCGCGCTCAACCGCATCCTGCGCGGGAAGAAGACCGAGCAGGCGTCGGGGGTACGCAAGGTGCACGCCGTCAGGTCCGTCTCCTTCACCGCGTACCGGGGTGAGGCGATCGGTCTGATCGGCACGAACGGATCGGGCAAGTCCACCCTGCTCAAGGCCGTAGCCGGCCTGCTGCCCGTCGAACACGGCCGGATCTACACGGACGGCCAGCCCTCCCTGCTGGGCGTCAACGCCGCGCTGATGAACGACCTCACCGGCGAACGCAACGTCTACCTGGGCGGGCTCGCGATGGGCATGTCCCGGGAGCAGGTGCGCGAGCGGTACCAGGAGATCGTCGACTTCTCCGGGATCAACGAGAAGGGTGACTTCATCACCCTGCCGATGCGGACGTACTCCTCCGGGATGGCGGCGCGGCTGCGGTTCTCCATCGCCGCCGCCAAGGACCACGACGTGCTGATGATCGACGAGGCCCTCGCGACGGGGGATCGCTCCTTTCAGAAGCGCTCTGAATCCCGGATCCGCGAACTGCGGAAGAGTGCGGGCACGGTCTTCCTGGTGAGCCACAACAACAAGTCGATCCGGGACACGTGTGATCGGGTGCTGTGGCTCGAACGGGGGGAGTTGCGGATGGACGGCCCCACGGAGGAAGTACTGAGGGAGTACGAGAAGTTCACCGGGGGTGGGGCGAAGGGGTAGTTCGGTGGTGCGTCGGCTGCGGGCGAGTGGGGGCTGGTCGCGCAGTTCCCCGCGCCCCTTACGGGGCGCCCCAAGGGGCGCGGGGAACTGCGCGAGCAACCACGACGCACCCGCAGCCGACGCACAACCGGAATCAGCCGGACTCGGCCGGGGCTCAGCCGGGGCCCGGCCGGGCTCAGCGTTCGAGGAACCTGAACAAGTCCTCCCACCGGTTCACGATCTCCCCCGGCGCGTACCGCCGAATGTTCGCGCGGGCCCGATCACCCATACCGTCCCGTAGCCCCTGATCGGACATCAGGATGTCGAGCCGCCGAGCCAGCTCCCCGGTGTTGCCGAGGCCGGCAAGCAGCCCGTCCTCACCGTCGTGGACGATCTCGCGCACACCCGGCGCGCAGTCGAAGGCCGCACAGGGCACCCCCATCGCCATGGCCTCCATCAGGGCGAGCGGAAACCCCTCGCCCCGGGAGGACAGAGCGAAAACGGAACCGCCCCGCAGCGCCCCCGGCACATCACCCGTACGGCCCATCCAGTCCACACAGCCGTCGAGCCCCAGAGCCGTGCACTGCTTCTTCAGGATCTCCTCGTCCTCGCCCGAGCCATAGATTCGCAGCCGCCAGTCGGGGTGGCGGGGCGCGACCTCCGCCCAGGCGTCGAGGAGCATGTCGATGCCCTTCTGATGGTGCAGCCGCCCGATGCTGACGACCACGTTCTCGGTGCGCGCCGACGGCACCTCCGGCATGAACGGCAGCGGATTCGGCATGTACGAGGCGTTGTTCATGCCCTGCCCGATCCACAGGTCGGCGTCCTCGCGGGTCAGCGCCAGCATGCGGTCGACGTCCCGGTAGTGCCTGCGCACACGGTGGAAGCGCGAGGACGACTTCGAGTACGCGTACGACTCATGGCTCATCCCGATCACCGTCAGGCCCCGTGTGTCGGCCTGGGCGACCCACTCCATGGCCCACACCTGCGTGACGATCACGACCGCGCCGGGCCGCGCCGCCCGGAAGAGGGCGGTGAGCTTGGCGGCCTCCTCGCGCATGCTCGCCTCGCGCGCGCGGCCGGGGCGCGGCGGCTGTCCGGCGTACAGGGTCGTCGTCGGGTAGGGGACCTCGCCGAGTTCCTGGGGCACCTCGGGCGGTGTGATGCCGACGACGTGGACCCGGTGGCCGCGATCGGTGAACAGCCGGGCCATCCCGTGCGACCAGCTGGTCACCCCGCCCAGCTCGTCGACGCTGTTGGAGACGAAGAAGACGTCCCGCCGCGGCTCCGCGGTCACGGGAACGTCCTCGGCGGCCTCGGCGGTCATGCGCGCCTCCACTGGGAGAAGAACTGGTCGACGATGCTCCGCGCGGCCGTGCCCGTGTCGTACTCGCCGAACTCCGCGACGAAGCCCTCCCGCGCCTCCCGGTGCTTGACCACCTGCTCGTCGAGGGAGGCGAGGGCCACGTACAGCTCCTCCTCGGTGCGCACGACCGGTCCCGGTGCCCGTTCGAGGAGGTCGAAGTAGGTGCCGCGGCCCTCGTGCACGTACTCCTCGTAGTCGTAGGCGAAGAAGAACATCGGCCGGCCGAGGAGCGCGTAGTCGAACATCACGGACGAGTAGTCGGTGATCAGGCCGTCGGCGAGCGCGAGCAGCGGTGTCACGTCGTGGTGGGCCGACACGTCGACGACCCGCCCGCGCACGGACGGCGGGAGCACGACGTGGTTGAGGTAGTGCGAGCGCACCAGCAGGACGTACCTGTCGCCGAACTCGTCGGCGAACCGCTCCACGTCGAAGGGCAGCTCGAACCGCCGCTGCTTGCCGCCGTGCTGCCGGAAGGTGGGCGCGTACAGCAGGACGGCCTTGTCGTCGGCAATCCCCAGCTCGGCGGCGAGGGGCCCGCGCTCCCGCAGCCCGGTCGTCTCTTCCCGCCTCCGGGCCGCCACGAGCGCGTCGTTGCGGGGATAGCCCACGCGCAACAACGTGCGCTCCTTCAGGCGGAACGCGCGGGCGAGGGTGCGTACGTCGTGCTCGGAGCGGATCAGGAACCGGTCGAAGCGGTCGAGGACGCGTTGCTGCTCCTCCTGCGCGCCCCGGCTCCTGAGCTTCCACTCCGCTTCGTCGAAGCCCATCCGCTTGAGCGCCGACCCGTGCCAGGTCTGGATGTACGTGGTCCGGGGCCGCTTGGTGAGCTTCAGCGGGTAGCTCTGGTTGTCGACCCAGAACTCCGCCCGGGCCAGCGCCGCCAGATAGGGCAGCGACCAGCGGCGTACGAGCGTGGCGTCGGACGGGAAGCCCTCGGGGCGGCCCGCGTACGACCACACGGCGTCGAAGTCGAGATCCTGGCGCCGCATCTCCTCGTAGAGCGCCTTGGGGCTGTCGCTGTACTGCCGGCCCAGATGGCTCTCGAAGACGACCAGGCCCTTCTTCACGGGGAGCCGGCTGAACACCTCGTGATAGACGCGGATCTTGGTGGCCCCGGAGGTGAGTTTCCGCCGTACCCCCTTCGCCTTCCGGTACCCGGACTTGGCGAGCCGGCCGGGCGTCCCCCGCGCGCCCCTCCCGACGAGCGCCTCGACCCTGTCGCGGGTGACGACCCGGAAGGAGAGGTGACCGCGCGCGGAGACCTCGGGCTCGATGTGGTCGGCGACCAGCCGGGTGAGCCGCGGCCGGACGGGCGACCGGCCGACGGCCAGACCGGGTTCGGAGGCGGTGAGACGGGTGGTGGTACGCACACCGTCGACACCGAGGCGCAGCCGTACGTCCCACACGGCGTCCACGACACCGAGCGGCCGCAGTCCGTGCGCGAGGTCGACCGACGCCTCCCAGGCGATGAACCCGCCCTCGTGCCGCAGCGTGCGGACGGGGAAACGGAAGGTCTGGAAGCGCACACCCTTGCGGCGGGCGCCGAACTCCAGCTCGCCGGTGAGCCGCGCGCCGGGCGGGACGACACCGAGGGGGTTGGTGATACGCCCGGCGAGCCGGACGGTACCGGCCGGGGCCCCGGTCTCCGCGGCCCCAGTCTCCTCGTACGCGGTCAGGACGTTGCGCAGGAACATCTTCTCGACGGGTTTGGCGTGATAGCCGAGTTCGGTGACATCGAGAACGTGCCGCGCGAAGGCTTTCTCGTCACCCTCACCGTTGCTGTCACTGTCACTGTCAGCGTCGTCGATGTGCTCGGCGCACCAGTAGACGCGGCCGTCGCGCTCGACGAGCGGCGAGGAGATCTTGTCGCGGTTGGTGAGGGTGTCCACGGCTGGCAGGAGGTTGTCCCAGTCGCTCTTGCGCAGCAGATAGGCGCAGATGGCGTGGATGGGCTCGACCTCGTCGAAGGCGGCCCGGTCGATGGACTCCAGATAGCCGCGCGCGATGGCGGCGAACTCCTCCCGGTAGGAGGCGTCCCGGAACGGCAGATCGCGCAGATGCAGCACCAGGTCGTGCTTGAGGAACTTGACGTCCTTGAAGAACTTCAGCTCCGCCAGCCCCCGGTCGGCCAGCAGCCGGTCGACCCGCCGGTGGATCTCCATGCGGTGCGCGAAGTTGGCGATCTCGGCGCGGCGGTTGCTGATGGACTTCGCCGCGGCCTTGTCGACGACCCGCCAGTCGTAGACGCGGTTCGGGATCAGGGTGATCCTGCGGGCCGCCGCGTACGCCTGCGCGGAGAAGAGCAGATCCTCGTAGTGAATACCGACGGGGAACTCCAGTCCCTCCCTGACCAGGAACTCCCGGCGATAACACTTGTTGGTGGACAAGGTGTCGAAGACCAGCAGGTCGGGCAGCTCGGAGACCGACTCCAGGGTGCGGGTGCGGGTGTACAGCCAGGGGTACCACTTGACCTCCTTGCCGCCCCGCGAGTCGACGTGGACCCGCACGCACAGCCCGGAGACGAGGTCGGCGCCGGTCGTCTCGGCCGCCTCCAGCATGTTCCGGCAGGCGTTGCGTTCCAGTACGTCGTCGCTGTCGAGGAAGAGGACGTATGTGCCGCGGGCTTGGGTGATGCCGTGGTTGCGGGGCGCGCCGCAGCCTCCGCTGTTCTCGTCCAGCCGGAAGGCGCGCACGCGTTCGGGGTGCCTCGCGGCCAGCCCGCGCGCGACCTCGTACGAACGGTCCGTGCTCCAGTCGTCGACGATCACGACCTCGACGTTGCGCAGCGTCTGCTCCAGCACGGAGCGGACGGCTGTGTCCAGCCGGGCCTCGTCGTTGTAGACGATCACGACAACGGAGATGTCAGGGCATTCCTCGTTCATCCTATTTACCCTAAGTGCCCCATAGGGATCCACGCAGGGTGGCTAGGCCGGTCGGGGCCGCACAGGGCTTTTCTGCGCCCCCGCCGCCCCTACCCTTCCCGTCACCGACTCGGGGGCGCTGCCCCCGAACCCCCGGTCCTCAAACGCCGGACGGGCTGAAAGACAGTCTTTCAGCCCGTCCGGCGTTTGAGGACGAGCGCGTAGCGCGATAAGGGGGGCGAGGGGGCGCAGCCCCCATGCAGTGACGGGAAGGGTAGGGGCGGCGGGGGCGAGAAAAGAAAAGGGCACCCCCAACCCGCAGGGGCACCCCTCTTCCGACAGAACCGCGGTGACAACCGCTACGAATGCGTCCGCAACATCGTCCGCATAGTCCTCATCGCCACAGACAGATTCGCCAGATCGAAGGACTCGGACCCCTGAATCTCCTCCAGAGTCGTCCGCGCCCGCGCAAGAATCGCCGCGTTCTTCTCCTCCCACGCCTTGAACCGCTGCTCAGGCGTGGCAGACCCGTTCCCCGCGGCAAGCACATCCGCGGTCAGCGCCGCGTGCGCCGCGTACAGGTCCTCGCGGATGGACGCCCGGGCCATGGACTGCCACCGGTCCGCCCGGGGCAGCTCGATGATCCGGTCCATGAGCTGGGTGATCCGCAGCCGGTCGCCGAGGTCGTAGTAGACCTCCGCGACAGCCATCGGCTCCTTGCCCATACGGTCGCCCACCGCGACGATGTCGAGCGTGGGGAAGGCGGACGAGAAGCCGGCCACGTGCTGCGCCAGCTCGTCCGGCACCCCGGCCCCGGACAGCTCGTCGTAGATCTGCTGGTACCACTCCAGGTCGGCGCCCCGCAGCAGGTTGGGCAGCTCGCCCCAGACCTGCGTGACCCGCTCCTGGAAGAAGCCGATCGTTTCCGCGAGCTGGATCGGCTGCGGGCGGTTGTTCAGCAGCCAGCGCGTACCGCGCTCGACGAGACGGCGCGAGTGCAGCCGGATCCGGGTCTGGACCCCCGCGTCGACCGTGTTGTCGAGCGCCTCGACGCGGTCCCACACGGAGCTGGAGTTGAAGATCGCGCGGGCCGCGGTCTGCGCCCTGACGATCTCCTCCAGGGACGCCCCGGTCTCCTCCCGCAGGCGGTGCAGGAAGCTCGTACCACCGGTGTTGACCGTGTCGTTGACCAGCACGGTCGTGACGATCTCGCGGCGCAGCGGGTGATTGTCGATCTGCTCGGCGAACTGCTTCCCGAGCGCGCTCGGGAAGTACGCGTGCAGCAGGCTCCGCAGGTATTCGTCGTCCGGCAGCGACGTCTGCAGCAGCTCGTCGGAGACCGTGATCTTCGTGTACGCGAGGAGGACGGCCGTCTCCGGCTGGGTCAGCCCGTGTCCGGTGTTGAGGCGCTCCCGGATCTGCCGCTCGGTGGGCATGAACTCCAGCGCGCGGTTGAGATGGCCGGCCCGCACCAGGTGCCGCAGGTAGCGGTGCTGGGCGTGGAGCATGCTCGGCGACTGGGCTAGCGCGTTGGCGAGTGCCGTGTTCTGCGCGTAGTTGTTGCGCAGGACCAGCGTGCCGACCTCGTCGGTCATCGTGGCGAGCAGCTTGTTGCGCTGCTTGACGGTCATGTCGCCTTCCGCGACGACCGCGTTGAGCAGGATCTTGATGTTCACCTCGTGGTCGGAGGTGTCCACGCCCGCGCTGTTGTCGATGGCGTCGGTGTTGACCTTGCCGCCGGCCTGCGCGAACTCGATGCGGCCGAGCTGGGTGAGGCCGAGGTTGCCGCCCTCGCCGACGACCTTGACCCGCAGGTCGGCGCCGTCCACGCGGATGGCGTCATTGGCCTTGTCGCCGACATCCGCGTGCGTCTCGGTGGACGCCTTCACATACGTACCGATGCCGCCGTTCCACAGCAGGTCCACCGGCGCCGCCAGGATGGCCCGCATCAGGTCGGCGGGGGTCATCTTGCCGATGTTGCCCTCGATGCCGAGAGCTTCCCTGATGTGGCTGTTGAGCTGGATGGCCTTGGCGGTACGGGGGAAGATGCCGCCGCCCTGCGACAGCAGCTCCTTGTCGTAGTCGGCCCAGGAGGAGCGCGGCAGCTCGAAGAGGCGGCGGCGCTCGGCGTACGAGGTCGCTGCGTCCGGGCGCGGGTCGATGACGATGTGCCGGTGGTCGAAGGCGGCGACCAGGCGGATGTGCTCGGAGAGCAGCATGCCGTTGCCGAAGACGTCACCGCTCATGTCGCCCACACCGACGACCGTGAAGTCCTCGGTCTGGGTGTTGACGCCCAGCTCCCGGAAGTGCCGCTCCACGGACTCCCAGGCGCCGCGGGCCGTGATGCCCATCTTCTTGTGGTCGTAGCCCGCCGAGCCGCCGGACGCGAAGGCGTCCCCGAGCCAGAAGTTGTACGACTCGGCCACGCCGTTGGCGATGTCCGAGAACGTCGCCGTGCCCTTGTCCGCGGCGACCACCAGGTAGGTGTCCTCGCCGTCGTGCCGTACGACGTCGGAGGGCGGTACGACCTCGCCGGCCACCATGTTGTCGGTGATGTCGAGCAGCGCCGAGATGAAGGTCTTGTAACTGCGGACGCCCTCGGCCATCCAGGC
This sequence comes from Streptomyces sp. NPDC017991, assembly GCF_044328075.1. Lineage (NCBI taxonomy): Bacteria > Bacillati > Actinomycetota > Actinomycetes > Kitasatosporales > Streptomycetaceae > Streptomyces > Streptomyces sp. NPDC017991. The sequence goes on from NZ_JBIRGP010000002.1 coordinate 917,034, forward strand.
GTCGCGGTCCACCGCCGGGTCGGGGAGCTGCTTGGCGACGAAGCCGCCCTTGGCGCCGACGGGCACGATGACGGTGTTCTTGACCATCTGCGCCTTGACGAGCCCGAGGATCTCGGTGCGGAAGTCCTCCCGCCGGTCGGACCAGCGCAGACCACCGCGCGCCACCTTGCCGAACCGCAGGTGCACGCCCTCGACCCGCGGCGAGTACACCCAGATCTCGTACGCCGGCCGCGGCGCGGGCAGATCCGGGATGGCCTGCGGGTCGAACTTCATGGAGACGTAGTCGTGCGGTACGCCGCCGCCCGCCTCCTGGAAGAAGTTCGTGCGCAGGGTCGCCTTGATGACGGTGAGGAAGGACCGCAGGATCCGGTCCTCGTCGAGGCTGGCCACCTGGTCGAGAGCGGCGTCCAGCTCCTCCAGGAGGGCGTCGGTCAGCTCCGTGCCCGCCCGCTGCCGGTCCGGCGACATACGGGCCTCGAAGAGCGAGACGAGCAGCCGGGTGGTGTGGACGTTGCTGCGGAGGGTGTCCTCCATGTAGTCCTGGCTGAAGGTCGAACCGGCCTGGCGCAGGTACTTGGCGTACGCGCGCAGCACCATCGCCTGCCGCCAGTTCAGCCCGGCGCTCAGGACGAGGGAGTTGAAGCCGTCGTTCTCGGCGCGCCCGGTCCAGGTCGCCGCGAAAGCCTCCTGGAACCGCTCGCGGGCGTCGTCGGCGAGGTGGTCGCCGTTGCCGCCGAGCGACTTGGGCAGCCGCAGACCGAAGTCGTAGATCCACGCGGACGCGCGGTCCGGGCAGCGCAGTTCGTAGGGCCGCTCGTCGGTGACCTCGACGCCGAGCCGGGTGAGGACCGGCAGGACGGCGGAGAGGGAGACCGACTCGCCGATGCGGTAGATCTTGAAGCGGCGCTCTCCGGGGGCGGCGCCGACCGGCTCGTACAGGCTGAGGTCGAAGTCCTTGCCCTCGCCGAGCTGCTCCAGGCGGACCAGGTCGGCGACCGCGGTGCGCGGGTTGTGGTCGGCCTTGTAGCCCTCGGGGATGATGTTCCCGTACCGGCGCAGCAGTTCGGCCGCGCGCTCCTCGCCGCACTCCGCGTTCAGCGCCTCGGCGAAACCGTCGGCCCACGAACGGGCGGCCTCGACGAGCCGCGCCTCGATGCGGTCCTTGTCGGCGTCGCTGAGCTGCGGCAGCTCGGTGCCCTGCGGGACCCGGACCACGAAGTGCAGCCGGGAGAGGATCGATTCGGTGTTCCAGGCGGTGAAGTCGACGCTGGTGCCGCCCAGTTCCTCCTTGAGGATGTCGATGATCCGCAGGCGCACGCCGGTGGTGTAGCGGTCGCGCGGGAGGTAGACGAGCGCCGAGTAGTAGCGCCCGTACTCGTCCTGGCGCAGGTAGAGCCGCAGCCGGCGCCGCTCCTGGAGGTACAGCACGGACGTGACGATCGCCCGCAGTTCGTCGGGCGGGGTCTGGAAGAGCTCGTCGCGCGGGTACGTCTCCAGGATCTGGAGGAGGTCGCGGCCGTCGTGGCTGTTGGGCGAGAAGCCGGCGCCGCGCAGGACCTCGGCGACCTTGCGGCGGATGACGGGCACCCGGCGCACGGACTCGGTGTAGGCGGCGGAGGAGAACAGGCCAAGGAAGCGCCGCTCGCCGATGACGTTGCCGTCGGCGTCGAACTTCTTCACGCCGACGTAGTCCAGGTAGGACGGCCGGTGCACGGTGGCGCGGCTGTTCGCCTTCGTCAGGACGAGGAGCTTGTGCTCGCGGGCCTTCGCGCGGGCGTCGGCGGGCAGCCGCTCGAAGGACGGACTGACGGGGTGGCTCTCGTCCTCCCCGTGCTGCGGGTCGGAGCGCAGGACGCCGAGCCCGGTCCCGGGGACGGCGGCCAGCGAGTCGTCGTCGTGCAGCTCGTACTCGCGGTATCCCAGGAAGGTGAAGTGGTCGTCCGCGAGCCAGCGCAGCAGTTCGCGGGCCTCCTCCACCTCCTGGTCGCGCAGGTCGTCGGCGGTGGGCTCCTTGGGCAGTTCCTCGGCGATCCGCAGCGCCGAGTCGCGCATCTTCTCCCAGTCCTCGACGGCCTCACGGGCGTCGGACAGGACCCGTAGCAGGTCGGCGGTGATCTGCTTGAGATCGGCGCGGTCGGTCTCGCGGTCGATCTCGACGTGGATCCAGGACTCGACGGCGGCATCGTGCGGAAGGTCGCCGGTGGGCCGGGTCTTCAGCACCTCGATGAGCTTGCCGGTGAGATCGCGCCGCACGACGAACTGCGGGTGGATCACGACGTGGATCCCGCGGCCGTGCCGCGACAGCTCGTTGGTCACCGAGTCGACGAGGAAGGGCATGTCGTCGGTCACGACCTCGACGACGGAGTGGCTGCAGGTCCAGCCGTTCTCCTCGACGGTCGGGGTGACCACCCTTACGTTCGCCGTGCCCTGGGGGCGCTTCTCGGCCAGTCGGTAGTGCGAGAAGGCGGCTCCGAAGACATCGACCGGGTCGCGGTCGGCGAGGTCCTCCGGGGCGGTGTGCAGGTAGTAGCGCTGGAGGAACGCGAGCAATGTGTCCTGGTCGGGAGCGCTCGCGCCCGTCTTCCCGGTCGGCAGGTGAAGATTCCCCCCGACCGGGCTGTTCTCAGCAACCCGGGCGGCTCGTTCGAGCAGCTCGGCCTTGGCTTCGTCCAGCTTGGTCTGCATTGTCCTCTGGCTCCTGTCGCGCGCCGTTGCGTGACGTCGTAGAACGTGAAGTGACGTAGCGCCGCGACGCGGGGTGTCCGGTCTGATCCGACGCTATGCCGCGATGAGAGATGAGCGGGGCGTTATCGGCCACATTTGGCGGCACCGGAGGGTGTGACCCTGATCTCGGTGCCTGTTCCGCGGCTGCCCGCTCGCGGGGACCAGCGACCGCCCGGTCACGGATGTCGTCCGTGCGGTCCGGGCGCAGGGCAGGGGCAACGATGCCCCCGCGACGTATCGCGCTGATCACGTGCCAAGGCTATCGCTCCTGCGGGGGGACTCGTCATGAGCCGTATGTGTACAAAAGAGGGATCACCTTTTTGACACTTTGCACAGTCCGCCCCACACCAAGACGTGCCCTCCAGCCCTGCGGACACCCGCGCTTGTAAGGGGCGCGGGGAACTGCGCCTTTCAAGGCCGCGGGCACCCGCGCCGTTAAGGGGCGCGGGGAACTGCGCGACCAGCCACAGCGAACCCGCACCCGATCCACGACCCCCGGCCGGCGGCTGGCCGGCCCGAGCCGCAGAGCTCAAGCAGGCCCAGGGCCCGAGGCCCAGACTTTCAAGCCGCCAACCACTCGGCCAGAGTCACCGCTTCGGCAAGCGTGTCCACCACCGGCACCCCCACCCCCTCAAGGCTGGCCCGACTGTGCGACCCCCCGGTGTACAGCACGGCCTTCGCCCCCACATGCCGCGCCGCGATCGCGTCGTCCGCCGCGTCCCCGATCACCACCGTACGAGCGGGGTCCACGCCCGTCAGGGCTCTCAGATGCCGCACCATGTGCTCGGCCTTGCTGCCGCCGGACGGCCCGGTCCGCCCGTCGACCCGCAGGAAATGGGGCTCGATACCGAACCCGCGCACCAGCGGGACCAGTTCCTCGTGCCCGTACATGCTCAGAATCGACTGGCTCCGCCCGGCCGACACCCACTCCGCGAGCAGTCCGGGCACCCCGTCGGTGAGTTCGCACCCCACCCGGTGCTCCAGGTAGTACCGGTGGAAGATCGCGTCCATGATCTCCCACTCCTCGTCCGTCGGCAGCCGCCCGATCAGCCGCTCGTAGAACTTCGGCACGGGCACGCAGTACAGCTCCCGGTACCGCTCCAGCGTGATCGCCGGTATGCCCAACTCCGCGAACGCCGCGTTCGTCGCGCCGATGATTGCCTTGTTGTCGTGGAACAGGGTCCCGTTCCAGTCCCAGACGATATGTGTCGCTCCGCGCATCCCCATATCCAAAAAGTACCCGGCACCACTGACAAAGCCCCATGTGCGCTTCGAGTGCGCCGCGGGAACGCCTGCCGGGCGAAACACGCCCCCGGAGTGCTTCAGGCGCCGAGCCCCAGCAGGTTCGGAATCTCCTGCGTGGCGAACCACAGCAGCTCGTGGTCCGCGGCCCCGTCCACGACGAACTGCGCGTCGTCGTCGCCCCGGTCCGCCGCGCCCAGCGCGTCCGCCGCCGCCGTCACCTCCGCCTCCGCGTCGTCCGCGTCGACGTGTACGGCCGCCGCCTTGGCCAGTGCCACCGCCGCGCCGACCTTCAGCTCACCGAGGGACGCGGGGTTGAGCCCCGGACCGGGATCGGCGACCGCGGCCCCGTCCGGCACGTCGACGGCGACGACGACCCGCCGGCGCGGGGCACCGGGATCGAGCGCGACCAGTCGCAGGGAGGCGAGCGCGGCCCGGTTCAGCGCCGCGTACTCCAGTTCCTCGATGTCGTCGGAGAGGTACCACTCACGCAGCGCGGGCGTGACGGCGTACGCGACGAAGGGTCCCGACCCCAGCTCACCCGTCTTGTACGCCTCGGCGAGACCGGAGAGGGTCAGAGGGACGTACACACGCATGGCTGACCGCTTTCGTAGACGTCGTTCCGTGGGGACACCGCGGGGGTGTCGTGGGCGGGCCCCGCACCTCCGGGAAGGTCTTCAGGATACGTGCGGGTGTCCCCTTTCGAGTTCGCACCCACCCCTGCCCGGGCGTCCACCCCCGTCCCACCCGTCACCCGGTACGCCCCGGGCCCCCCAAGCCCGCCGCCCTCTCCCGTCCCCCTGATAGGTGAACATTCCGCCGGTCCCGACGCCCGCCCGGCCCGCTTGCGGCCGCTCGCCCCGGCCCCGTACAAGATCCCCAACGGAAAGTTACCGACCGGTATCAGCCCGGTCCGAACGAATGGGGTTCCGCCGTGAACAAGGTGATGACCAGGACGAGGCGCACCCAGGGCACCCGACCCCCCGTCCGCCACGACACGCGCCGCCCTGGCGGCGCCAGCCCGCGCACGACGCCGAGGGGCGCCCCGGGCACCCCACGGGCCAGGACGGGCTCCTCCGCGCCCCCGCAGCCCCGCCCCACCGACGTCTTCGCCGACCGGCTCGTCGAGGTGCTGAGCGGGCGGCGCCCGGTCCACTGCATGCTCCGGCACACCGCGGGCCGCGCCTACGACGAACTGGCCTGGCTCGCCGAGCACAGCCCGCTCCGCACCCGCGGCACCCGCCCGTTCGTCCGGGACATCGGCTACTACGTGGCCCGCCCGGACGCCGTCGAGGCCTTCGCCCGCATCGGCGCCGGCGACCAGCTCCGCGCCATGGCCTTCCGCCTGGAACAGGGCCCGGACCTCCGCTGGCGCTGCACAGCAGTAGAACTGGGCGGCACCCGCATGCCCCCGCCCCAGGACGACTGACCCTCACTCCCACCCACGCCCAGGACAGTTCCCCGCGCCCCTCTCAGCCCTGTAGCCCTGTGAGGGCGCGGGGAACTACACACCCCAGCCCTCACCGTGTCGCACCCTCCAAGGCCCGGTACAGCCCACCTCCTCAGGGGCGCGGGGAACTGCGCGCCCAGCCCCCACCGCCCCGCACCCAACAACCCCCGCCCCGCCCCCGTTCCCGGGCGGAAGGCCAAGGGCCGGGGGCCTCGGGGCCGCGGGGCCGCGGGGCCTCGGGGCCGCGGGGCCTCGGGGCCGCGGGGCCTCGGGGCCTCGGGGCCTCGGGGCCAAGGTCAAGGCGCAAGGCGCAAGCCGACCGGGCCAGGCCAAGTCCAACGCAAAGGGCCGGGCGCCCAAACGGCACCCGACCCTTCACCCGCTCACCGAGCGAACCCCACACGCCCTACAAACCCCGCGGAGCGCCCAGTCACTTCTTACGGCGCCGACTACCCTTCTGCTGCTTACGCCGCTCCGCACGCGTAAGCCCATCAGACTCCGACCGCACCGGCTCGTCATCCGTGGCGAAGTCGCCCTCGACGACACCGCCCTCACCGTCGACCGTCGGCGCGGAGAAGTGCAGCCGGTCCGGCCGCTGCGGAGCGTCGAGCCCCTTGGCGCGGATCTCCGGACGGCCACCCCCACCGGCGGGAACCGCGTCCTTCTTGTCCAGCGACGGCTTCGCGTCCTCCACCGGAACCTCCTCGACCTGCTGCTCGACCTGGACCTCCAGGTTGAACAGGTAGCCGACGGACTCCTCCTTGATGCCGTCCATCATGGCGGTGAACATGTCGAAGCCCTCGCGCTGGTACTCGACCAGCGGGTCCTTCTGGGCCATCGCCCGCAGGCCGATGCCCTCCTGGAGGTAGTCCATCTCGTAGAGGTGCTCACGCCACTTGCGGTCCAGGACCGACAGCACGACCCGTCGCTCCAGCTCACGCATGATCTCGGAGCCGAGCTGCTCCTCGCGCGCCGAGTACTGCTCGTAGATGTCGTCCTTGATGGACTCCGAGATGAACTCGGCGGTCAGACCGGCCCGGTCGCCGGCCGCCTCCTCCAGCTCCTCGACGGTGACCTTCACCGGGTAGAGCTGCTTGAACGCGCCCCACAGCCGGTCGACGTCCCACTCCTCGGCGAAGCCCTCCGCGGTCTCCGCGTCGATGTACGCGTCGATCGTGTCGTTCATGAAGTGCTGGATCTGCTCCTGCAGGTCCTCGCCCTCCAGGACGCGACGGCGCTCGCCGTAGATGACCTCACGCTGCCGGTTGAGGACCTCGTCGTACTTGAGGACGTTCTTGCGGGTCTCGAAGTTCTGCGTCTCGACCTGCGACTGGGCGGAGGCGATGGCACGGGTGACCATCTTGTTCTCGATCGGCACGTCGTCCGGCACGTTCGCCATCGACATGACGCGCTCCACCATCTGCGCCTTGAAGAGCCGCATCAGGTCGTCGCCCAGGGACAGGTAGAAGCGCGACTCGCCCGGGTCGCCCTGACGGCCGCTACGGCCGCGCAGCTGGTTGTCGATACGCCGCGACTCATGCCGCTCGGTTCCCAGCACATAGAGCCCGCCGAGGTCCTTGACCTCTTCGAACTCGGTCTGGACGGCCTTCTCGGCGCGCTCCATGGCGGCCGGCAGCGCCGCGGCCCACTCCTCGATGTGCTCCTCGGGGTCGAGGCCGCGCTGACGCAGCTCCGCCTCGGCGAGGTCGTCGGGGTTGCCGCCGAGCTTGATGTCCGTACCGCGGCCGGCCATGTTCGTGGCGACGGTGACGGCGCCCCTGCGGCCGGCCTGGGCGATGATCGGAGCCTCGCGGTCGTGCTGCTTGGCGTTCAGCACCTCGTGCTGGATGCCGCGCTTGCTGAGCTGCTGCGAGAGGTACTCGGACTTCTCGACCGAGGTGGTGCCGACGAGGATCGGCTGGCCCTTCTCGTGCTTCTCGGCGATGTCGTCGACCACCGCGTCGAACTTCGCGACCTCGGTGCGGTAGATCAGGTCCGACTGGTCCTTGCGGACCATGGGCCGGTTGGTCGGGATCGGGACGACACCGAGCTTGTAGATCTGGTGGAACTCGGCCGCCTCGGTCATCGCCGTACCGGTCATGCCGGAGAGGCCGGGAACCTCCTTGCCGTTCTGGTCGTGGCGCTTGTAGAGGCGGAAGAAGTTCTGCAGGGTGATCGTGGCGAGGGTCTGGTTCTCGTCCTTGATGTCCACCCCTTCCTTCGCCTCGATCGCCTGGTGCATGCCCTCGTTGTAGCGGCGGCCGGCGAGGATACGGCCGGTGTGCTCGTCGACGATCATGACTTCGCCGTCGATGACGACGTAGTCCTTGTCCTTCTTGAAGAGCTCCTTGGCCTTGATGGCGTTGTTCAGGTAGCCCACCAGAGGCGTGTTCACCGACTCGTAGAGGTTGTCGATGCCCAGCCAGTCCTCGACCTTGGCGACGCCGGGCTCGTGGATGGCGACCGTGCGCTTCTTCTCGTCGACCTCGTAGTCGCCGGTCTCCTCGATGCCCTTGAGGGTGTTGCCCGCCTCGCCCTTCTTCAGGCGCGTGACGAGCTTCGCGAAGTCGCCGTACCACTTGGTGGCCTGGTCGGCGGGGCCGGAGATGATCAGCGGCGTACGGGCCTCGTCGACCAGGATCGAGTCGACCTCGTCGACGATCGCGAAGTTGTGGCCGCGCTGCACCAGTTCGTCCTGCGACCACGCCATGTTGTCGCGCAGGTAGTCGAAGCCGAATTCGTTGTTCGTGCCGTACGTGATGTCGCAGCCGTACTGCTCACGGCGCTGGGCCGGCGTCATGTTGGCCAGGATGCAGCCGACGCTCAGGCCCAGGAACTTGTGGACGCGGCCCATCATCTCGGAGTCGCGCTCGGCCAGGTAGTCGTTGACCGTGATGAGGTGGACGCCTTGTCCGGAGAGGGCGTTCAGATACGCGGGCAGCGTGCCGACCAGGGTCTTGCCCTCACCGGTCTTCATCTCGGCGACGTAGCCGAGGTGGAGCGCGGCGCCGCCCATGATCTGTACGTCGTAGGGACGCTGGCCGAGGGCGCGCTTGGCGGCCTCGCGCACGGTCGCGAACGCCTCGGGCAGCAGGTCGTCGAGGCTCTCGCCGTCCGCGTACCGCTGCTTGTACTCGTCGGTCAGGGCTCGCAGCTCGGCGTCGGAGAGGTCGACGAAGTCCTCTTCGATGGACTTGACCTGGTCCGCGATGCGGTGCAGCTTGCGCAGGATCTTTCCTTCGCCTGCACGCATGATCTTCGAGAGGACGGACACGAGGGTTTGTCTCCTTGCCGGTCGGGCCTGGGACTGTCGGTTTCAATGGCAGATTCAAATCACAGCTTGAGCAACGGCCATCGTAAGCGAGGACCCCACCGCGCCGGGAGGTCTGCATGTGACAGCCACAGAGACAACGGGCGGAGGATGCGGAAGGTGCCGCGTCGGCGCCACGAAACGTGACGACACCCTCACGCAGTGCGAAAGTGATGGCTTCCTTACCGAAGCCCGAGCAGAATCGGCCGATGGACCCCGTCACACTGACTTCCGAACGCCTCCTGCTGCGCACGGTGGGAGCACACGACACCGACGCCGTGTTCGACGCCGTCCAGGATCCCGACATCCAGCGCTGGACCACGATCCCGTCGCCCTATCTGCGCGAGCACGCCACGGCCTTCACCGAGCAGATGGTGCCCGACGGGTGGGCGGACTGCTCGATGTTCACCTTCGGCGTCTTCCTGCCGGTCGGTGGCGAACTCGCCGGCATGCTCGCCCTCACGATGCGCGGCCTGGGGGTCGGCGAGATCGGTTTCTGGGCGACGAAGGAGCACCGGGGCAACGGCTACATCACCGAGGCCTCGCTCACCGCCTGCCGCTGGGCCTTCACCCGGCGGGCCATGGACCGCGTCGAGTGGCGGGCGGAAGTGGGCAACACGGGCTCCCTCGCGGTCGCCGAACGCGCCGGCTTCGTCCTTGAGGGCACCCTCCGCGCGGGCGTCAACAACAAGGGCGTACGCCGCGACTGCTGGGTCGGTTCCCTGCTCCCGTCGGACCTGGGACTGCCGTCGACGGCGCCGTACCTTCCCGCACCCCGGCAGAGCTGACGCGCCGCCCGCCAGGCCGTGTTCGTCCAGGCCGGACGCGATTGTCAGTGGCACCGCATATCGTGCGGACCATGACGAGTCTGCCGCGCCCGACCGCCGAACTCTCCGCCGACGAGGCCCGTCGGATCGCCCTGCGCGCGCAGGGATTCCTGGGAGCCCCCGACCGCAGGGGCGGCGTGCGAGGCGTACTGCGGCACCTGGGCGCGGTCCAGCTCGACACCATCTCCGTCCTGGCCCGCTCCCACGAACTCATCCCGTACGCGCGGCTCGGCGCCGTCGGCCGCAGGACGGTCGACGAGGCGTACTGGACCCCGGCACCCGTCGGCACGACTCCGCCCCGGCCGCACGCCTTCGAGTACTGGTCGCACGCGGCCTGCATCCTGCCCGTCGAGGAGTGGCCGCACTTCGCCTTCCGCCGCCGCGCCTACCGCGCCCGCCCGCACTGGAACCACGCGCTGCCGGACGGCACGTACGAGCAGGTCATCAAGCAGTTGAAGACCGAAGGGCCGCTCACGGCCACCGACTTGGGCGGCGCGAAGAAGACCAGCGAGTGGTGGGACTGGTCGGGCACCAAGGTCGCCGTCGAGCGCGCGCTGATGTACGGCGAGGTGGTGTGCACGGAGCGCCGCGGCTGGAAGCGGGTGTACGACCTCGCCGAGCGGGCCGTCCCGGATTCGCTGCTGCACGACGATCTGGACGACATGGAGTGCCTGCGCCGTCTGGTGCGGCTCGCGGGCCGCTCCCTGGGCGTGGGCACCCTCGCGGACATCGCCGACTACCACCGCCTCAAGCGCGAGCAGGTCGACGCGGTGATCTCGGAGTCGGGCCTGGTCCCGGTCACGGTGTGGGGCTGGTCGAAGGCGGCCTGGGCGGATCCCGCGGCCCTGGAGATGACCCCGCGCGGCCGTCACCGCACCACGCTCCTGTCGCCGTTCGACTCGCTGGTCTGGGACCGGGCCCGCACGGAGCGGATCTTCGACTTCACCCACCGCCTGGAGGCATACGTCCCCAAGCCCAAGCGCGTGTACGGCTACTTCGCCATGCCGGTGCTCGCCGGCGGCCGGCTGGTGGGCCGCGTGGACCCCGCCCGAGAGGGCGCCACCCTGGTCGCCAAACAGGTCACCGTGGACAGTCCCAAGTCCGTCCCGTCAGTGGCCCAGGCCCTCCTGGAAGCAGCCACCTGGGTGGACTGCACGAACGTCCGGGTGGAGCGGGCGAACACCCCGGAAATCCGAGAGGCCCTGACAGCCGAACTAGCAAGAACCCTCAGCTAGAGGGGCTCTCTTGGGGGCGCGGAGAACGGCGCAAAGGCCCCGCAGGGGCCCCCAAGGGGCGCGGGGAACGGCGCGACCAGCCACATCAAACCCGCACCCGACAACCAACCTCAACCACCCTCCCCATCCGAGTCAGAGCTCAGGGTCAGGGCTCAGAGCTCAACGAATCTCAAGAATCTTCTCCCGCATCGCGTACACCACCGCTTCCATCCGCGAGTGCAGCTGCAGCTTCTCCAAGATGTTCCGCACATGGTTCTTCACGGTGTTCTCGGAGATGAACAACTCCTTGGCGATATCCCGGTTGTTCATCCCGGTGGCCACCAGCTTCAGAACCTCCAGCTCACGATCGGTGAGCCGAGGCGCCGGCACAAGCCGCCGCTCGTCCGTGCGCTGGATCATCGACTTGAACTCGGTCAGCAGCTTCGACGCCATGGACGGACTGATCTGCGACTGCCCGTCGGCCACCGCGCGAATCGCCGTGGCCACTTCGTCCGTGGAGATCTCCTTCAGGAGATAACCCGTGGCCCCCGCCTTGATCGCGTCGTAGAGGTCGGCTTCCTCGTCACTGATCGTCAGCATGATGATCTTCGCGCTGGGAGCGACCTCCTTGATGGAGGTGCACGCCTCGATCCCGCCGCGCTTGGGCATCCGCACATCCATCAGCACGATGTCGGGCAGCAGATCGGCGGCCTTGTCGACCGCCTCCGCACCGTCCCCCGCCTCCCCGACGACCTGGATGTCCTCCTCGGCGGCGAGCACGATCTCCAGGCCGCGGCGGAAGAGGGCATGGTCGTCCACGACAAGGACCCGGATGGGCTCCTTGTCCGGGGAGCCCGCGTCCGGGCCCATGCCGACGACGCCGTCGTCGGCATCTCCGTCACGCATCGGTCCGAAGCTGTCCGCCATGGTTCCTCCCCCTGAAGGCCGTGGCCTGTGTTCCTGTGCCATCACCAACCCCGCGCGACGACACACCGGTTGAGGCCGGTCCGGCCATGATTTCATGCCCGGACGACAACGGGATGACAGAGCGGGGCACTGAGGGGTCGCACACCGGTGCCCCTGGGGGCGCACAAGCACTCCAGGGGCACCGGCTCGGGCCGTCCCCCGGCCCGAAGGCCGGGGGGGAGCTCACCGGTCGGGGTCAGCCACCCAGCGCCCCGCCGGGCGGGCCCTGCTGCGCCTCGGCGACCATCGGGTCCGTGTTGAGGTGGATGACGCCGTAGTCGTACGCGTGCCGCCGGTAGACGACACTCGGTTCCTTGGTCTCGGAGTCGACGAACAAGTAGAAGTCGTGCCCGACCAGTTCCATCTCGTAGAGCGCCTGGTCGAGCGTCATCGGGGACGCGACGTGGGTCTTCTCGCGGACGACGAGGGGGCCGTCACCCTTCACCTCAAGCGAGCCGATCTTCTTGGTCGGCACCGCCTCGGGCTCTTCGTCGTGGACGACACTGCCGTTCCCGTCGAGCGTCGCCGCGTCCGGGACGTGGTCGGCGACCTCGGAGGCCGAGATCCTGCGGGCGCCGCGGCGCGTGTACCGCTTGTCGTGCTGCTTGCGCAGCCGCGCTTCCAGCTTGTCCGCCGCCAGGTCCAGCGCCGCGTACGGATCGCTTGCCGCTGCCTCCGCCCGGATCACCGGCCCGCGGGAGTGAAGGGTGATCTCCACTCGGTCGGATCGGTCGGCCTGCCGGGGGTTCAGCTCCTTGGACACCTCGACGTCGAGGCTGATCACCTTGCCATCGAGCTTCTGGATCTTCTCCAGCTTCAGCTTCTCGGCCACGTGCTTGCGGAACCGCTCGGGCACCTCGGTCTTGCGGCCCTTGACGACGATGTCCACGCAGAACTCCGTTCCCGGATCGCTCCGCATCGACGGCGGAGCATCTCCTTTTTGCACCAGGCTCCAGCGCGTCCCGGAGCCTCGGACTCGGTGACTTCCACCTCCTCCTCCCCCGCGGGCAAGATCTCCACCCCACTGTCCCGGGTGAATGAGGAAAACCCACGGCGCGGCATTCCGATATGCAAGGGACGGCGTCCGCCATTCCCTCACAACCGAACATATCTCGCCTGGACGGATGTCGTCACCCTCTACTGCGGCGTACCTCCATTCAGGTGAATGGAACCTCTCACTACCTGCAACGACGCAACTTCTCTGTCAGTTCCGGTTTATTTCGAAAGAAGCTGGAGATGCCGCGACCACTGCCGCGCCAACCCCGTCATCCGCACTGTTCGCGCCTCTCTTTTCCCTGACCGCTTCTGCCCGGCCTACACCTGTCATCTGCGCCTTTCTCGCTCCTTCTCCCGTCGTTCCAGGTGTTACCCGTCCGTAGAATCCGTCTTTTTCCGGGAGAACGGCCCTCAGGGCCCGCGCCGCCTCGGCCAAGGACGCGCCGGTCGTCATCAAGTCGTCGACGAGAACGACCCGCCCGGCGCCGGCCAGCAGCCGTGCACCACCCGGGGCCACCTCCAGGGCACCGGCGAGATTGTCCAGCCGCTGCCGTGAGTCGAGCCCCGACTGGTCGGCCACGGCACGCCGCTGGCGCAGCACGGCCACCACCCGGGCCGACGTCCCGGAACTCCGCAGCCCGGCCGCCGCGGCGAACGCGATCCGCCGCACCGGGTCGTGCCCGCGCGCCCGCACCGCCCACCGCGCCGACGGCACCGGTACGAGCAGCACCGGCACACCGGAGCCCACCGCACCGTCCCGTCCACCGGGCCCGAGTCCGGCCCGTACAGCCCCCGCCAGCGCCGCTCCCAGCGGCCCGGCGAGCGTCAACGCCCCCCGTTCCTTGTGGGCGAGGAGCGCCGCCCGCACCTGGTCCTCGTACGGAGCCGCCGCGTGCACCACCGGCAGCCCCGGCGGCTCCGGATCCGGTCGTACACGGCCCGGCGCGTCTCCCGTCAGAGCGGCACGGCACTTCGGGCAGAGCACCGTGCGAGGCCGTCCACAGCCTCCGCACTCGGTCGGAAGCACCAGGTCGGTGAGGTCCCGCCACCACCCCCGCATGCCCACCACCCCCGCCTGCCCACCACTCTGCCAAAAGCCGGAGCGCCCCGGCCAGCCCTGTGGACAACTACCTGTGGACAACTCCTCGGACACGTCGGCACGTTGTCCCCCACACGAGCGAACGCGGGCCGCGCCGTAGCGGAGCGGCCCGACGAACTCAGCCCGGATAGACCGGCGCCATCCCCGTCTTGACCACGGTCTGCCACTGCGAACCGGTCGACAGCCGCACGATCCCGTCCTCCGAGTGCGCCACCAGCGGCAGCCGTTCGTCCTCGGAGGCGGCGATCTCCTTCACGCCGGTGAGCGCGGAGGGAGCCGGGCCGACCGGCGTGGACCCGTCGACCTGGACGTACTGGATCTGCTGCACACCGCGCGCCTCGCGCCCGACCACGACCAGGCGGCTGTCGCCGGCCCAGGACATGGCCGTGACCTCCTCCAGCTGCGGTGCCACGGAGCGCAGTTCATGGATCGCGACGGTGTCCTTCCCGCTCGCGCCCTCGGAGTCCCCGCGTTCGATCCGCCCCATGAGCAGGGTCGTCCGCTTGTCGTCGCTCACCATGAGCGCGATCCGCACCCCGTCCGCCGCCACCCGTACCGCCTCGATCCGCCCCTCCAGACCGGGTGTCGAGACCACCAGGGGGTCGCCCGCGCCCTTCGGCAGCAGGAGCAGCCGGGAGTCCTTCGGCCCGCGGTCGGCCACCCACAGGTCGCCGCTCGCGTCCCAGCTGGGGGTCGTCAGCCCGTCGTCCTGCGACGTCGCTCTGCTGCGCAGCACGGCTTCCCCGAGCGAGCCCCCGGACGCGAGCGACCCGACGTACATCGAGCGTCCGTCGAGCGACACCCCGGCGGCGGTGTCCTCGTCCCGCGAGACGGCGGCCGCCCGCAGTTCCTTGTCGCCGTCGCCGAGCGCACCGGGCACCGGCTCGGGCTCCTGCTCACTGCCGGCCCCCGGGATCCGGACCAGCCGCTTCTCCCCGTCGATGAAGTACTCGTACTCGGCCCGCTTGGCCGGACCGTGGACGACGTAGATCTCCGCCTGGTTGTTGTTCACCGCGCACGACTGCGTGCCGTCCGAACGCTGCAGCTCCACCTCGTCGATGCCCGTGGGCGTCAGGTCCTGGAGCGTGAACAGGATCTGGGCGGCCATCTCCGTGCACTTGGACTGCCCGACCCGGTCGGCCTTCGCGTTCAGCGGCACAGTCAGCCGGTTCTGGTCGTCGGGCGTCAGCGTCTTGACGCCCTTCTTGAGCGCCGTACCGGTGGGGAAGCTCGACCTGACCACCGGCTTGAGCCAGCTCGTGGGCCCCTTGAGGACCGAGCGGACCATCTGTGTCACCGGGTCCACCTGCTCCCGTACGTAGACGGGGTCGGCGACCGCGCCGAGCTGGTCGCCGGTCCTGCCCTGCGTGTTCGAGGCGAAGTAGTACTTGTTGACGGACTCGTAGTTGCGCTGGAAGTCGGACATCCCCATCACCAGGCCGGCCGGCAGGGCGTCGATGCGCCACTCCTTGGCCCCGTCCGCCGTCTTCTGTTCCGAGAGGTGCACGATCTCGTCGTACGCCCCCTCGGCGGGCTTGTAGGCGAACTGCGAGTCCACGGTGGCGACCTTGGTGCCGATCAGCGAGTACGCGTAGTCGCCGGTCGCCTCCCTGCTGCCGCTGTGCTCCGCCACGGTGTTAGGTCCGTCCGCGAGCACCGTCGTCGACGCGTTCGGACGCCACTTCTTGGACGCGCCTTCGGTCAGGTACTTTCGGGCCGTCTCGAATCGCGGGTCGTCGCTGGTCAGCGCTTCGAGGAAGCCCTGGACTATCTCCTCGGGCTGCGCGTTCTCCCGCGGTGGCATGGCGAAGACCCTGACCTGCGCGTCCGGCCGCTGGGAGGCCTCGACATCCCGCAGGTCCCCTTCGTCCGGCATCGACGCGCACCCGGCCAGCAGCACGCTCCCGCAGGCGGCGTACACCACCACAC
Organism: Streptomyces sp. NPDC017991; assembly: GCF_044328075.1. Taxonomy (NCBI): domain Bacteria; kingdom Bacillati; phylum Actinomycetota; class Actinomycetes; order Kitasatosporales; family Streptomycetaceae; genus Streptomyces; species Streptomyces sp. NPDC017991. The sequence goes on from NZ_JBIRGP010000002.1 coordinate 932,791, forward strand.
GTGCCGGACGCCGACGGCCGCCCCGATCGCGGTCAGCGCCCACGAGACCCCTCCCCATGCTTCAGCTGTTCCGGCTGCCCGCCGGCTTGCGGCCCGTCCTCGGACGACGCCGCTCCGGACGCCTCTTCCGGTGCCGCGACGGGCCCTCTGGTCTCCGCGGCGGGCCGCGGCACCACGCGTGCCCCGCTGCCGGGCAGCGCCGCCGGATCCACCGCGCCCGCCACCCTGGGGTCGCGCGACGGCATCGGCGGCACGGCCCGCTCGGCGGGCTGCGCCGGCACCGTCGCCAGCTTCTGCGTGCCGCCGAGGGGCAGCCCCGCGTCGTTCAGGCCGCGGTTGCGCCGCGAGTCCTTGGGCTCCAGCGGTATCGGCGAGCCCCGCAGCGGCTCGTCGGCCGTCCGGGGCACCGTCAGCCGGAACTGCGAGCCGCCGCCCGGTTCGCCCCACGCCTGCAGCCATCCGCCGTGCAGCCGCGCGTCCTCCAGGGCGATGGACAGGCCCAGACCCGTACCGCCGGTGGTACGCGCGCGTGCCGGATCGGCCCGCCAGAAGCGGCTGAACACCCGGGTCGCCTCACCGGGCTTGAGCCCCACTCCGTAGTCGCGCACCGCGACCGCGACGGCCCCGCCCGCGGACGCGAGCTTGACCACGACATCCTTGCCCTCGCCGTGCTCCACGGCGTTGACCACGAGGTTGCGCAGCACCCGCTCCACCCGTCGGGCGTCCGCCTCGGCGACCACGGGCTGCTGATCCCCGACGACCCGTATCCGGGTGCCCTTGCGCTCGGCGAGCGGCTCCGCCCCGCTGATGACCCTGCGGACGACCTCCCGCAGGTCTATCGGCTCGGCCTCCAGGGCCGCCGCGCCGGCGTCGAAGCGGCTGATCTCCAGGAGATCCGCCAGCAGCGTCTCGAAACGGTCCAGCTGGTCGGCGAGCAGCTCGGCCGACCGGGCGGTCATCGGATCGAAGTCCACGCGCGCGTCGTGGATGACATCGGCCGCCATCCGCACGGTCGTCAGCGGCGTACGCAGCTCGTGCGACACGTCGGACACGAACCGCCGCTGCATCCGTGACAGGTCCTCCAGCTGCTGGATCTTCAGCTGGAGGTTCTGGGCCATCTTGTTGAAGGCCTCACCGAGGCGCGCGATGTCGTCCTCACCGGTGACCTTCATACGTTCCTGGAGGCGCCCGGCGGACAGCCGCTCCGCGATCCCGGCGGCCATCCGTACGGGCGTGACGACCTGGCGCACCACGAGCCAGGCGATCGCCCCGAGCAGCACCACGACGAACAGCCCCGCCGTGGCGAGGGTCCCCTTGACCAGGCTGAGCGACTTCTCCTCCTGCGTGAGCGGGAAGAGGTAGTACAGCTGGTACGGATCGCCCTTGGGGTCGTTGACCTGCGTGCCGATGATCAGCGCCGGCTGGGAGTCCTGGCCGTTGGTGTAGACGATCCGCGTGTAGCTCTGGGCCGCGCCCGTGCCGGCGTCCACCCGCTCGCGCAGGTCCTGGGGCACGCTGAGGCTCCAGTCCACGTACCCCGACGCACGCGGGCCCAGGCCCCGGCTGCTGCTGTCCGCGGAGGTGGTGCTGAGCGTGACGACGCTGAACGCGCCCTGGCCGCCGCTGGAGAGCGACTCGACGAGAGAGCTCATCCATCCGCTGACGTTCTGGACGGGGTTGTCGTCCGGCCCGGAGCGGTCGTCCCCGCCCGCGCCCGCCGCGCTGTCGGCCTCCTGCTTGGCGACCGTGAACCCGCCGGTGGCCTGGCTCTGGGAGGCCTTCACCTTGGCGTCCAGCAGACCGTTGCGCACCTGCCCGATCACGACGAAACCCAGCAGCAGGACGACACCGAGCGACATCAGCAGGGTGGTGGCGACGACCTTGAGCTGGATGTTGCGCCGCCACAGCCGCATGACCGGCAGCAGCGGACGGCGCACCCAGCGCATGAACAGCCGAAAGACCGGGCTGCCCTGGACTCCGCCCTGGAGCAGCCCGCCCTCGACGAACCGGCCCCAGCGGGAGCCCGTCATCCTCCGGCCGACAGGCCGCCCCGAGCGGACCCCCGGCTCACCGGGCGCCGAAGCGGCACTGTCCCGGGACACGTCAGCTCGGTCCGGCCTTGTAACCGACGCCACGGACGGTCACCACGATCTCCGGACGCTCCGGGTCCTTCTCGACCTTGGAGCGCAGCCGCTGCACGTGGACGTTCACCAGACGGGTGTCCGCCGCGTGCCGGTAGCCCCACACCTGCTCCAGGAGCACCTCACGGGTGAACACCTGCCACGGCTTGCGGGCCAGCGCCACCAGCAGGTCGAACTCCAGCGGGGTGAGCGCGATCGAGGCGCCGTCCCGCTTCACAGAGTGACCGGCCACGTCGATGACCAGATCGCCGATCGCGAGCTGTTCGGGCGCCGGCTCCTCCGACCTGCGCAGCCTGGCCCGGATCCGGGCCACCAGCTCCTTTGGCTTGAACGGCTTCACGATGTAGTCGTCCGCACCCGACTCAAGGCCGACCACGACATCGACGGTGTCGCTCTTCGCTGTGAGCATCACGATCGGTACCCCGGACTCCGCCCTGATCAGGCGGCACACCTCGATGCCGTCCCGGCCGGGAAGCATCAGGTCCAGGAGCACCAGGTCGGGCTTGCTCTCACGGAAAGCGGCCAGCGCCTTGTCGCCGTCGGCTACGAAAGACGGCTCAAAACCTTCACCACGCAACACAATGCCGAGCATCTCGGCCAGTGCGGTGTCGTCATCGACGACAAGGACTCGTCCCTTCATAAACGACATCATCCCATTAACTAAATCGTTACCTGGCGTGACCTGTCACACAGCTCCGCGAGCGCCTCGGCCGTCACGGGCGACACGACGCCCGCCTCGGTGACGATCGCCGTCACCAACTCGGGCGGCGTCACGTCGAACGCCGGGTTGTACGCCTGGGTCCCCAGGGGTGCCACCGGTATCCCGCCTCCCGCTTCGACTCCCGCCACGGGCACCAAAGGTGCTGTGATCTCTGTCACTTCATGACCGGCACGCTGCTCGACCTCGATCGATGCCCCGTTCGGAGTGTCCCGGTCCACCGTCGTCAACGGTGCCACCACGATGAACGGCACATGGTGGTACCTGGCCAGCACCGCGAGCGGATAGCTCCCCACCTTGTTCGCCACCGAACCGTCGGCGGCGATCCGGTCCGCTCCGATGAGCACCGCATCCACCTCTCCCGCCGAGAACAATGACCCGGCAGCGTTGTCCGTGAGCAAGGTGTACGCCATTCCGGCGCGCGCCGCCTCATAGGAGGTCAGGCGAGCACCCTGCAGCAACGGACGCGTCTCGTCCACCCAGAGCCTGCGCAGCCGCCCCACCCGGTGCGCCGCGAGCGCCACAGCGAACGCCGTGCCCTCCCCGCCCGAGACCAGCGCGCCGGTGTTGCAGTGCGTGAGGATCCGGTGGTTGCCCCCGGGCAGCAGTTCGTCGAGCAGCGCCAGCCCGTGCACGGCCATATGCCCGCTGGCCTCGGCGTCTTCCTTGTGCAGCGCCCGCGCGGCAGCCAGCGCGGCCGCCGCGGCCTGCTCCTGGCCGCCACCGGCCCGCAACACCGCGAGGTGGGCCTCCTGCGCCCGGCGGACTCCGTACGAGAGGTTCACCGCGGTGGGCCGCGCACTCGCGAGCGAGGCCGCCGCGTCGTCCACGTCGAACCCCCGGGCGGCGGCGAGAGCGACTCCGTACGCCCCCGCGATCCCGAGGAGAGGCGCCCCGCGCACGGCGAGCGAGCGGATCGCCTCCACCAGCGCGGACGCGTCCGTGCACACCAGCTCGACCTCTTCGGCGGGCAGCCTCGTCTGGTCGAGGAGGACCAGCACGGGTCCCTCCGGCGGCTCGTCCCACCGGATCGCAGGTATCTCGATGGGCCGGTTGTCCTCGCGGATTTGCGCGTACTGATCAGCCATCTGCTCAGTCTGCCCCGTACGGGGCAGACAATTGAAGGTGTGCAGCCCATACGGCGGCCGGTCACTTCCCGGCCGCACCGTGGCACGATGGCAGCCAACCTGCCGCCGCGACCGCGGGCGGGCACCGTGAAGGAGCGACGATGAACGACACTCCGGGCTGGGCATCGCCCGGATCTGCCCCCTCCGACGGGCAGAACGGACAGGAGCCGACGCCTTCCGGCCCTGCCCGGCCCGCGGACCGGCCCGCGTCCCCGGAGCCCGCGGACGGACCGGGGCAGCCCGGCCCCGCCCCGTCCGGCCCGGGCCCGAACTGGTCCAAGGAGCAGCCCCCGCCCGCCCAGTGGCCCTCGCCCGGCGCCGGCCCGCAGGGCGCCCCGCCCCAGACCCCGCCACCACCGCCGCCCGGCCCCGGCTGGGGCGGCCAACCTCCCGCGGGCCCCGGCGGATACGGCGCCCCCGGAGGTTACGGAGGCCCTGGTGGCCCCGGCGGCGGCTACGGACCCGGTCCGGGCGGCTACCCCGGCTGGGGCGGCGGCTGGGGAGGCCCCCCGCCCGCGGCCAAGCCCGGCGTGATCCCGCTCCGCCCGCTCGGCGTCGGTGAGATCCTCGACGGCGCGGTGTCGACCATGCGCACGCACTGGCGCACGGTCCTCGGAATCTCGCTGGCCGTCGCGGTCTTCACCCAGATCCTCGTAATCCTGCTCCAAGGCCTCGTCCTGGACGACAGCGCCAGCACGGACGTCCTCGACGACCCCAGCGCCACCGCGGGCGAACTGTCCCGCGCCATGGGCGACACCCTGCTGAACTCCGGCGTCGTCCTGCTGATCACCCTGTTGGGCACGATCGTCGCGACAGCCCTGCTCACGACCGTGACCAGCCGCGCCGTCCTCGGTAAGTCGGTGACCACCGCCGAGGCCTGGCGCGACGCCCGGCCCCAGCTGCTCAAGCTCTTCGGCCTGACCTTCCTGCTGCCGCTCATCGCGGCCGCGATCGTCGCCGTGGGCATCCTGCCCGGCGTCCTCGTCGGCCTCGCGGGCGGCGGCGACGGCGCCGTCGCACTCAGCGCCCTCGGCGGCCTGGCCGCGGCCGTCGTCGCACTCTGGATGATGATCCGCTTCTCCCTGGCCTCGCCGGCCCTGATGCTGGAGAAGCAGAGCGTCCGGAAGTCGCTGAGCCGTTCCGCGAAGCTGGTCCGCGGCTCCTGGTGGCGGGTCTTCGGCATCCAGCTCCTCGCCACGATCATCGCGAACATCGTCGCGTCGATCATCGTGATCCCGTTCGCCTTCCTCGCCTCCGCGCTCGGCGGAGACGGCATCGGCAGCCTGCTCGACAGCGGCACCGGCGACCTCGGCTGGACGTTCCTCATCGTGAGCGGCATCGGCTCGGTGATCGGCTCCATGCTCACCTTCCCGATCACCGCCGGTGTCACCGTGCTCCTCTACATCGACCAGCGCATCCGCCGCGAGGCCCTCGACCTCGACCTGGCCCGCGCGGCCGGCATCCAGGACCACGGCTCCGGCGCCCCCGGCCCGACCCCGGGGAGCTGACGGAGTGAGCCCGGCGGGGGGAGTTCTCACCGCGGTACTGGCGCTGCCACGCGCCGACGGCGAACCACCGGTGACCGTCCCGCGCGATCCCGCGCGGGAGGCCGCCCGGCGCGAACTGTCCAAGCGGATGTACCACGAGAACGATCCCGGCCTCCTCCGCCAGGCCCTGGACGCCTTCTGGAAGTGGGTCGACAAACTGCTCGGCGCGGCCTCCTCGGCGACCCCCGGAGGCGGACTCGGCCTCCTGGTCGTCGTCCTGGCGGTCCTGGCACTCGTCGGTGCCCTCTGGTGGCGCCTCGGCTCCCCCCGCCGGGGGCCGACCTCGACCGCCCCGCTCTTCGACGACCGGCCACGCAGCGCGGCCGAGCACCGCGCGTCCGCCGAGGCACACGCGGCCCAGCACCACTGGAACCAGGCCGTCCAGGAACGCATGCGCGCCGTCGTCCGCTCCCTGGAGGAACGCGCCCTGCTCGACCCCCGCCCCGGACGCACCGCCGACGAGGCCGCCGCGGAAGCGGGCCGCACCCTGCCCGCCCACACGGACCGACTGCGCGCCGCGGCACGGGACTTCGACGACGTCACGTACGGCGGCCGAACCGCCGCCCCGGAGACGTACCACCGCCTAGCACAGCTCGACCAGGACCTGGAACGCACCAGACCGGTCCTCACCAGCAGCGCCGGCCGGGGGGCCACCACATGACACCCACCGCCCCCACGGCGGCCCCGGCCCCACCCTCCACCTCGGCCTCGCCCACCGTCCGCCAGGTGTGGACCCGCTCGCGCGGCATCCTGCTCGCACTCGTGATCCTCCTGGTGGCCGCCGTCGCCATCGCCGTCGTACGCTCCGGCGCCCAGCACGGCAGCCTCGACCCGCGCTCCGCCGACGCCACCGGCAGCCGCGCCGTCGCCGAACTCCTCGCCGACCGGGGCGTGTCCACGCGCGTGGTCACCACCCTGGCCGAGGCGAGCACCGCGGCCGGCCCCGACACGACCCTCCTGGTCGCCCGCCCCGACCTGCTGACCGACCGTCAACAGGTCCGCCTGCACGCCTCGTACAGGACTTCCGGCGGCCGCACCGTCCTCGTCGCCCCCGGCACCCCGTCCGTCGGCACCCTCGCCCCCGGAGTCGACGCGGACGCCACACCCAGCTACGACTCCACGCTCTCCCCCGGCTGCGCCCTGCCCGCCGCCCGACGAGCGGGCACCGCCGACACGGGCGGCATCCGGTACAGGACGCAGACACCCGGCGCCGACACCTGCTATGCCAGCGACGGCCTGCCCACCCTGCTGCGCCTCCCCGCCTCCGAAGGGGACGGCGACACCGTCGTACTCGGCGCGCCCGACATCCTGCGGAACGACCGCCTCGACCAGCAGGGCAACGCCTCCCTCGCGCTTCAACTCCTCGGCTCCCGCACCCACGTGGTGTGGTACCTCCCCTCGCTCTCCGACGACTCGGCCACCGACGCCGGCGACCGCAGCTTCCTCGACCTGGTCCCCTCCGGCTGGCTCTGGGGCACGCTGCAGCTCTTCATCGCCGCGCTGCTGGCCGCCCTCTGGCGCGCCCGCCGCCTCGGCCCGCTCGTCCCCGAACGGCTCCCCGTCGCGATCCGCGCCTCCGAGACCGTCGAAGGCCGCGCCCGCCTCTACCGCAAGTCCAACGCCCGCGACCGTGCCGCGGGAGCTCTCCGCTCCACCACCCGCACTCGCCTCGCCCCCCTCGTCGGCGTATCCCCCGCTCAGGCGCACGCGCCCGAAGCCCTGCTCCCCGCCCTGTCCGCCCGGCTCCGCCAGGAAGGACAGGCCCTGCACTCCCTGCTCTTCGGGCCGCCGCCCCGCGACGACGCGGCCCTCATCGCACTCGCCGACCAACTCGACGCCCTCGAAAGAGAGGTACGCCGTCCATGATGGCCCCGACCACTGACAACGCCGGGAACACCGGGGATGCAGCCACCGCCCGCGCCTCCCTGGAAGCCCTGCGCGCCGAGATCGCCAAAGCCGTGGTCGGCCAGGACCCCGCAGTGACCGGCCTCGTCGTCGCCCTCCTGTGCCGCGGACACGTCCTGCTGGAGGGCGTCCCCGGAGTGGCCAAGACCCTGCTCGTCCGGGCTCTCGCCTCCGCGCTGGAACTCGACACCAAGCGCGTCCAGTTCACCCCTGACCTGATGCCGAGCGACATCACGGGCTCCCTCGTCTACGACGCCCGCACCGCCGAGTTCTCCTTCCAGCCCGGCCCGGTCTTCACGAACCTCCTCCTCGCGGATGAGATCAACCGCACCCCTCCGAAGACCCAGTCGTCCCTCCTGGAGGCCATGGAGGAACGCCAGGTGACGGTCGACGGCACCCCCCGCCCGCTCCCCGAACCGTTCCTGGTCGCCGCGACCCAGAACCCGGTCGAGTACGAGGGCACGTACCCCCTCCCGGAAGCGCAGCTGGACCGTTTCCTCCTCAAGCTGACGATCCCGCTCCCGTCCCGGCAGGACGAGATCAACGTCCTCACCCGGCACGCCGAGGGCTTCAACCCCCGTGACCTGCGCGCCGCAGGCATACGTCCCGTCGCGGGCCCGGCCGACCTCGAAGCCGCCCGCGCGGCCGTCGCCAAGACCGCGGTCTCCCCCGAAATCACCGGCTACGTAGTGGACATCTGCCGCGCCACCCGCGAATCGCCGTCCCTCACCCTCGGTGTCTCCCCCCGTGGCGCGACGGCGCTCCTGGCCACGGCCCGCGCCTGGGCGTGGCTGACAGGCCGCGACTACGTCATCCCGGACGACGTGAAGGCCCTCGCGCTGCCGACCCTCCGCCACCGCGTCCAGCTCCGCCCGGAAGCCGAGATGGAGGGTGTGACGGCCGACTCGGTCATCAACGCGATCCTCTCCCACGTCCCCGTTCCCCGCTGATGGCCCTCACCGGCCGCACCGCCCTCCTCGCGGCCCTCGGCACCCTCCCGGTGGGCATCTGGGAGCCCGGCTGGACGGGCATCCTCGCCGTCAACGCCCCCCTGGCCCTCGCCTGCGCCTGCGACTTCGCCCTGGCGGCACCGGTACGCCGCCTGGGCCTGACCCGCTCCGGCGACACCTCCGTACGCCTCGGCGAAACCGCCGACGTCACCCTCACGGTCACCAACCCGTCGGGCCGCCCCCTGCGCGCCCGCATCCGCGACGCCTGGCCCCCCAGCAGCTGGCAGCCGGGCACAGAGGTCACCGCGTCCCGCCACCGCCTGACAGTCCCCGCAGGCGAACGCCGACGCGTCACGACCCGCCTGCGCCCCACCCGCCGCGGCGACCGCCAGGCCGACCGCGTCACCATCCGCTCATACGGTCCTCTGGGCCTCTTCGCCCGCCAGGGCAATCACAAAATCCCCTGGACGGTACGCGTCCTGCCCCCCTTCACCAGCCGCAAGCACCTCCCCTCGAAGCTGGCCCGCCTGCGCGAACTCGACGGCCGCACCAGCGTGCTGACACGCGGTGAGGGAACCGAGTTCGACAGCCTGCGTGACTACGTCCCCGGTGACGACACGCGCTCGATCGACTGGCGGGCCACCGCCCGCCGACCAAGAGTCGCCGTACGCACCTGGCGTCCCGAACGCGACAGGCACATCCTCCTGATCCTCGACACGGGCCGCACAGCCGCGGGCCGAGTCGGTAACGCCCCCCGCCTCGACGCCTCCATGGACGCGGCCCTCCTCCTGGCGGCTCTCGCGTCCCGCGCCGGCGACCGGGTGGACCTGCTCGCCTACGACCGCCGGGTTCGCGCCCTGGTACAGGGACGCGCCGCAGGCGACGTGCTTCCTTCGCTGGTCAACGCCATGGCACGCCTCGAACCGGAACTCGTCGAGACGGACGCCCGCGGCCTCACCTCCACCGCGCTCCGCACGGCCCCGCGCCGCTCCCTGATCGTGCTCCTCACGACCTTGGACGCGGCCCCCATCGAGGAGGGCCTGCTGCCCGTACTCTCCCGCCTCACCCAGCGCCACACGGTCCTCGTCGCCTCGGTCTCCGACCCGCACATCGAGCGCATGGCCACGGCACGGGGCAGCACAGAGTCCGTGTACGAGGCCGCCGCCGCAGCGCAGGCCCAGGCGGAACGCCACCGCACGGCGGAACAACTGACTCGTCACGGTGTCACTGTCGTGGACGCGACTCCGGACAACCTGCCGCCGGCCCTGGCGGACGCATACCTGGCTCTCAAAGCCGCAGGCCGCCTCTGAACCTGCTTCTCCCCTTCCCCCGAAAAGGGAGAACGCATGACAGGAGGCAAACGCAAAAAAGCCCCCGCACCGAAGTGCGGGGGCTTTCCTGTAATATTTGTTCGGCGGCGTCCTACTCTCCCACAGGGTCCCCCCTGCAGTACCATCGGCGCTGTAAGGCTTAGCTTCCGGGTTCGGAATGTAACCGGGCGTTTCCCTCACGCTATGACCACCGAAACACGATGAAACTCTGATTCAAACACCCGCACCACACCCCCCTGTGGCCACACATAAAAGGGGTGTGGGGTTGTTCGTGGTTTCAGAACCAACACAGTGGACGCGAGCAACTGAGGACAAGCCCTCGGCCTATTAGTACCGGTCAGCTTCACCCCTTACAGGGCTTCCACATCCGGCCTATCAACC